>JAFGGI010000011.1 GCA_016930635.1 Sedimentisphaerales bacterium
GCCGACGGTCCGACTCATCACGGCCTTATGGATATCGGTTTTCTTAGAATGATGCCGAATATGGTACTGATATCACCAGCTAATAATATTGAAATGAAAAATGCGCTGGCCTTTGCAATTGAAAGTAATATGCCGGTTGCTATACGGTATCCGAAAGATTATGTTGAAAATGATATTGAAAATGAGGCATTTTCACGGCCATTTGAATTAGGCAAAAGTGTTGTATTAAAACAGGGCAGCACAGGTACTTTTGCCAGAAAACGCGGAAAAGTCGTTCTGGCAGCATACGGAAGCATATCAATTGAAGCGTTAAAAGCGGCTCAAATCCTTACATCCGATAATATCGATATAACTGTCATAAATTCGAGGTTTGCCAAACCGATAGATGAAAAAATAATTTCATTATTGGCTGATGGTTTTAGTATAATAACTGTTGAAGACCATGCCGTGGCAGGCGGTTTTGGTTCAGCAGTTCTTGAAGCGGCAGCGAAAGCCGGCCTTGATACGGCAAAGATTACAATACTTGGAGTTAATGATGAATTTGTGCCGCCCGATACAAGAGCCGGTCAGTTCGAAAAATGCGGCATAAGTGCACAAAAAATTGCTGAGACAGTAAAAGAGATTATAAAATCTTAAATATTATTTCCTGAGCGATTATGGCTAAGACAGAAAACAAACCGAAACTCATAATTTTTGGAGATACCCGTCGTGACTTTGTAGCTGAGGCGATAGATGACTTTGTAGAATTTGTCAGGGAACGTGCCCGGATACTCGCTAACTGTTTTCGCGGGGATAGTATAACCAATGCAGTAAAAGAGGCGAATTTCGCTGTAGTGTTCGGAGGTGACGGGACAATACTTTCAGCAGCGAGAGACTTGAGCCAGACCTCTGTACCTGTTATTGGTGTCAATGTCGGCAGACTCGGTTTTCTCGCAGAATTCAGTCTTGATGAATTAAAAAAACTTTTTGACAGAGTTACAACAGAAACCGGGCTTGTAGAAGAGCGGATGATGCTTAAATGTACCGTTACAGGTCAGGGCAAAGAGAAGCTGAGTTCAACAGCGATTAATGATGTGGTAATAAATGCCGGCCCTGACTTTAATATGGTGGACTTAAAGATAACCGTGCGAGGGCAAAGCCTTGCTGATTGTGTCAGTGATGGCCTTATAATATCAACTCCCACCGGCTCGACGGCATATAACCTTTCAGCAGGAGGTCCGATAATTTCAGCAAATCTGTCTGCGATTGTTATTACTCCTTTATGTCCGCATACTTTCAGTTTCAGACCTATAGTGATAAGTGCGGAAAGCAAAATCGAGATACATCCGCAGAGAATAAACGAAGGAACGACAATAATACTTGATGGTCAAATATTAAGTCAGCTCAAAAAAGGCGACATTATTACTGTGGAAAAGCATTCCGGGTCATTTCTTGTGGTTAATAATCCGATTAGAACCCAATGGGACACACTTGCAGGTAAACTGAATTGGGCACAAAAGCCGAAATATAAAAGTAGGCAGTAGAGAATTTGTGATGGAATGGAAAATAAACAAAAAGATAGTTTTTATCTTTTTATTGTTGGTTTTAACGAGTTTGCATACAAGATGTTTTGCGCTTACTGACGAAATAGGCGACCCAACTGTTCCGCCGAGCAGTACCAGGAGCGGATTATTCGAAACTCCTCGCAGCAGTAAAACAGGCTTTCAGGGTTTTGTTCCCTATAGGTCAACATCCCGATTTGCAGATCCTGCATCGCCAGGCAGCGGCTTATATTTAGGACGCTCTGCAGCTGCGACTTCAACAAAGTTACAGCCCTCTGCGCAACCTTATTATGTACCCTTAGGCACGAAAAGCTCGACTACAATGGCGGGTGAAGGTTCGATGTTGTCATATTCAAATATTCGGAGTAATAAGCCGGTTAGTGGATATTCAGCAGAAAAACCGATGGAGATGGATCGGCCGAGTGTTAGAAATAGTGTAAAAATGCTGGAATCTTCTCCGTTGTATGATTATTCCAGAACCAGGCCTTTAAGTTATGACCCTGCAGATCTGGAAAGGATTATAACTTATGACAGCATACGTCAAAAGAATAAAAAGGATTTAAGCGATGCTCTGCAGAGAGCAGCCAGAGGTATTTATAAAGCCGATACTGAGGAAAGCTCTCATTCACTTCTTGATGATTATCAGAAAGAACAATTAAATCAGAACACAAATTTAAGCCTTGAACCGGTCAAGCAAACCAGGCGTTCTGAACCTTTTAAGCCTCTTCAGCCTGGTCAGACACTGACGGATAAAACTAAAGCAACTACGGCTGGAAGTGTTTACGAACAGATGCTTCAGCAGGTATTGGAGACTCAGCAGGCTCAGGCACAGCCTGAACCACAAGAGGAAATTTCTGAAAATGAGGAGTCCGCAGAAAGCAAACCTGACGAGTTGAGAAGTCAACTTTCCTATATAGATGAGGATACCATTAAAGCGGTTACCGGGATACATAAGAGTTTTGCAACTGAGGCACAGGACAAATTTAATTACTATATGCGAAAAGCGGAAGAACTTTTGGATAAAGGAAGATATTATCGTGCTACGGATGCTTATACACTTGCGGGTATTTACAAACCTGATGATCCGCTTGCATTTGCCGGCAGGTCGCATGCACTGTTTGCTTCGGGTGAGTATATGAGCAGCGCATATTTTCTTGCCAGGGCAATTGACATATTTCCGCAGTATGTTAATTTCAAAATCGATCTCAGAGCGATGATACCGGATGAGGAACGGCTGGACAGCAGAATTGAAGATGTGCAGCAGTGGATTGACAAAACAAACTCGCCGCAGCTTAGCTTTCTGCTTGCGTATATACACTATCAGCTCGGCAGAATTGATTTAGCAATTGAGGCAATACAGTTTGCACAGGACCAAATGCCCGACAGCACTGCTGTAAAAGCATTGAAACAGGCGATAGAGAAAAAACTATAGCGAGGTGTCCTTGATTAGCATTGAACAGCAGGAGAATTTCAATTCAAAAATAATTTTTGGTTCTGCAGGACTTCTCGCCCGGGCATACCCTGAATATGAAGATAGGCCGCAACAGCAGCAAATGGCCGATGCCGTGCAAAATGCCTTAAAAGAGCATTTTCATCTTGCCCTCGAAGCGGGTACGGGAGTTGGTAAGAGTTTCGCATATCTGGCAGGTGCAATAGAAGCGGCAAAACAGCAAAAATGCAGAGTCCTCATCAGTACATATACAATTACACTGCAGGAACAATTAATAAATAAGGATATCCCGTTTCTTGCTCATCTGCTTGATGATTATTTTACAGCATCTCTTGCAAAAGGAAGAAATAATTTTGTCTGTTTAAGAAGACTGGAATTTGCCTCGCGAAGGCAGCAGGGCCTTTTCGACAGTGACACAGCTCAGCTTGTGCGTCTGGCTAACTGGGCAGGACAAACTAAGGATGGATCCCTTAGCGATATTGATTTTTCTCCTTCTCCTCAGATATGGAATACAGTTATGAGCGAACATGGCAACTGCCGCAGCAGAAAATGCCCGCATTTTAATAAATGCTTTTATTGGAGAAGCCGAAGAAGGCTGGAAAATGCAGATATTATTGTAGCAAATCACGCACTGCTTTTCAGCGACCTTGTCTTAAGAACACAAGGCGTTTCAATACTTCCTGATTATAAATTTGTAATTATTGACGAGGCGCACAATATTGAACGTGTTGCAGAAGACCATTTCGGCCTGGATATAAGCAATAGACGGGCAGCCTTTATTCTTGGCAGATTGTATAATCAGAAAACCAAAAAAGGTTTTCTCGCAAATACACAGTACAACGAGGCAATAGATAAAGTCAAATTCTGCCAGAAAGCTTCTGATAAATTTTTCAGGGAAGTAGAAAAATGGTTCACAGCAGATAAAGGCAATGGCAGGACGAACCCCGGCTTCGTAAAAGACAGCATAACTGAGCCGATTAAAAAATTAAGGTTGTCACTTTCAGCCTTTGCCGGCAAAACCGATGACGCAGATGAACAGTTCGAGCTCTTGCGTCACGCTGATTTATTAACGGCCCTTGAAGTTGATTTGAAAAAGTTTCTCTCACACGATGACGACAATAGTATCTATTGGGTTGAGTCAGAAACAAGTAAAAGAAAGAAAGTAACTCTCAAAAGTGCCCCCATAAGCCCTGCGGAAAATATAAAAAAATGTCTGTTTGACAAATTCCAATCTGTAATACTTACCAGCGCAACTCTTTGTGCCGACAAATCTGAAGAGTTTAATTTTTTTGCCGAGCGTATAGGACTTGAAAAATTCGAGTCTGTAAAGCTCGGCTCTCCTTTTGATTATCAAAGACAGGTAACAATGTATCTTGAGCCCGATTTGCCTGAGCCGAACAATAAAGATTTTGCAGATGCAGCATCGGAAAAACTGAAAAAATATATAGAAATGACCAGCGGCAGGGCTTTTGTGCTGTTTACAAGTTACCAGATGCTTAATGAATTTGCAGATTTGCTGACCGACTGGTTCAGTGAGAATAATATCGAACTGCTCGTACACGGCAGCGGCACAGACAGAACCCAGCTTTTAAAACAGTTCAAAAGAAATAGGCCCTGTGTGCTTTTCGGGACGGACAGCTTCTGGCAGGGCGTAGATGTTCCGGGCCGGGCCCTGAGCAATGTTATTATTGTCAGGCTCCCATTTGCCGTGCCGACGCACCCGCTGATTCAGGGAAGAATAGAGCATATGAAATCTGAAGGATTGGACCCGTTTGTCAGTTATCAGCTTCCCGCTGCTATTATAAAATTCAAACAGGGATTTGGAAGACTGATAAGAAATAAAACAGATACGGGAATTATAGTTGTGCTGGACAGCAGGATTTTAAGAAAAAACTATGGCAAAAAATTCCTGGCAGCAGTTGAAAAATGCAGGATAGAAATTCCCGACCGGCAGGACTATATGTGATACGGCATCTATTCTTCCTGCTTAGGCCCCTTAGGCATAGCAGGTGATACTTTTAGCTTCTTTGCCTTTTTTAATAACTTTTCGAGCTTGACTCTCAAATCCCCCAATTCCTTTGATTTAAAAGAACTCTTTGTCCTTTCAAGAATTCTCACCGTCTCTGTCAGCCCTTCGGTCAGTTCGATCAGTCGGGGACAGTTCAAAAGATTGCAGACAGCCGATTCATCAGGTTCATCCGTCAGTATATAAGCAAGATTTTTAACGTCAACCAGTGCGGCACTTATGTTGCCGAGTGTAAGGTCCAAAAAATTCTTTATAGAAGCCGAAAATGCACTGCGATGTCTCTTTTGAAGTGCTTTTTCAATATCCTGCATTTCCCTCTGCCAGGCTCTTAGCCTTTCTTTTGTATTGAAAACAGAATCAAAAAGTTTTCTCTGTTGAATAGCATCAGCGACATTTTTCTCCAGTTCATTAAAATCCACAGGCTTGACCATATAGGCTGCTACAGGAAGATGAATAGATTCGATAGCAGTCTTCTGCGATGGATAGCCGGTAACAAGAATAGTCGGCATCCCCTTAGCCAGTTCAGGCAGTTCTTTAACCAGCTCCAGTCCCGGATTGCCCGGCATTTTGATATCCGCGATGAGCAGGTCGTAGGAATTTTCTTTGAGTTTTGCTACAGCCTCATCTGCGTCACAAACACAGTCGCATGTGTACCCCTCTTTGCGAAGCAGCTCACCAGTTGACTCGCGAAAGGTTTGTTCGTCGTCGGCCAGCAAAATTCGTCCGGAACCAGGCATCGCTATCTCCTTTCTGTCAATGACGTGACATTTGCGTCAAATATCCAAAACCATCTCAGCAGTTACAGGAGCTGTAATTTCGCCAATCTATTATACAATATATAACTTGATTTCACAATCCCAAACACACAGATACAAAGGGAAAAGATCGTAAGAGGAGGTGAATGTTTCCGGCTTATCTCTTACAGAAACTCGTTTGTAATCCTTTTTGGGCAAATCATTCATAATAGCTCATCTCGTCAGGATTGATATTCTGCAAAAAGGGACACGCTCGACTTTACGAAGATAACTTCCTCGATAAGGTACGATATCAGCAACGAGCGATGCGCCCGAAACCAAATTTTCTACTGCTTACTATAATATAATTATCGGTAATATTAGTACAGAAACGTTAGTTTCCTTGGAGCTTTTTTAGAAGTTTTTCCAGCTTTCCTCTGATTTCTCCAAGCTGTTTTGACTTGTACATCTTCCTGCTTTCTTTGAGAGATGTTATTGTTTGCTCAAGACCTTTCGTAAGTTCCGCCAGCGCCGGGCATTGGATCACATCACATATCAGCCTCTTTGCATCATCGTCGAGTAGATTGGTTATCTGGCGGATAGCATCGAAAGCACTGTCTATTTTCATAGTGGTAATATCGATAAAACTTTTTACCGCAGGCTCAAAAGTCTGAGCCTTGCTCTCTCTTAAAGTGCGTTCTATTGTTTCAAGTTCTCCTATCCATTGTCCAAGACTTTCTTTCGTCTCAATTACAGTTCTGTGAAATCTGCTCATTCTTACAGCAGGTCTTGTTTTATCTAACAGCTCTTTAAAATCAACAGGCTTTACAAGATATGCTGTAATAGGCAGATTGATCGCCTCTATAGCTGTCTGCTGTGAAGGATATCCTGTAACAAGAATAATACTTAATCCTGCACACTTCTCGGCCAGTTCTTTAACAAGCTCCAGATTCGCATTGCCCGGCATCTTTATATCTGCGATGAGCAGGTTATAAGTATTTTTGGATATTTTACCCAGGGCTTGCTGGGCGTCCTGGGCACAATCACATTCGAAACCTTCATTACGCAGCAACTGAGCCGTTGCCTCTAAAAAAGTCTGCTCATCGTCTGCGATTAAAATTCTCCCTTGAATTTGTTTATTTTTCCTCTTCATTTTTTTGCACCGGAATAGAAATATTAAATACAGTCCCCTTATTTGTCTCACTCGTAAAATCAATAGTTCCGTTTACCGCGGTGATAATATCTTTTGTTATAGCAAGTCCCAGTCCCAGCCCGCTTTTCGGTCCGCCTTTGCCGGTCGTAAAGAAAGGCTCGAATATTTTATCGCGAATACTTTCCTCTATGCCGCTGCCCTGGTCGCTGACAGACATATTTACTTTACCATCCCCGGCCCAAGCAGTTATCTTTATCGTTGTATCGGGCCCAGAGGCCTGTATCGCATTTTGCACGAGGTTATAGACAATCTGCCTGAGCAACGCCTCAGAGAATGAAACAACAATATTGGTCGGGCAGTCAACCTCCATTTTTATCTGTTTTTCATGCAGAGTAACTTCGAGCAGTTCCACGATGTCATTTATTGTTTCAGAAAGCCTGAATCGCTGAGCCGGGGTAGCGTCAGGCTGATAAAGATTGAACATCTGCTTTACAGTATGCGAGACTCTGTCAATCTCTCTTTGTACTCTGCTGACATATTCGAAATATTGATGGTCCGATGGCACCGCCTCTTTTATCAGCAAAAGCGAATTTTTAATACCTGCCAGCGGATTATTGATTTCGTGCGCGATTTGTGCCGCCAGCTTTCCCGCTCCTGCCAGCTTTTCTGTTTCCTGCAGAACTTTCTGGATACGGTCTCTTTCTTCCATTGTCTTCAGTAACTGAGCATTTGTTTCCTGCAGTGCCGAGGTTCTCTGGATGACCCTTTGCTCAAGTTCAAGATGAGCTTTTTTCAGCTCTTCCTGTGCTTTCTTGCGCTGGGTAATATCACGAAAACTGCCCATAATGCATTTTCTTCCGTCCAGAGTAATAACTGAGGTATTAACATCCGCATAGAAAACGCTGCCGTCTTTTCTTTTTATCGGCAGAGCCTCAGCAAGCTTGAATTCTCCTCTGACCTGGCTTTCAAAAGTCTTTATTACCATCGGCAAATCCTCGGCAGGGTGAACGTCCTCTACTTTATGCTGTTTTAATTCTTCTTCGCTGTATCCTAACATCTGACATATTGCTTGATTGCACATCTGAAATTTTTTGGTCTCTATGTCCGCAATGAGTATTCCATCGAGAGAGTTTTCGAAGATAGTCTTCAGCCTTGCCTCAGAATCCTTTATAGCCTGTTCTGCTTCTAATCTTTCCGTAATGTCCTGACCGGTAGCAAGTAAAACTGTCGTCTGTCCGGTTATATCTTTTAATGTCTTATCAAACCATTCAATATATCGGTATCGGCCGTCTTTTGTTATAATTGGATTTATATTGCCTTTTGTAGGTATATCTTCTATTGCTTTGTCGAATATGTGATGGATTTTTTCTTTGTCTTGTGCCGGTAGGAAAGTTTCAAACCAGTTCTTACCCTTTACTTCATTGAGTTTATATCCTGACAGGTTTTCAAAATACTTATTGAAAGTTATGATATTTGCATCTTTGTCCAGAACAAGGACAATAGTCTGAGCCGTTTCAATCAGCCCCTCTGCAAAATCCCTCTCTTTTTTTAATTCCTCCTGGGTGCCGAGAACCCTCATCGCATTTGCCAGGTTATTTACAGCCGTGTGCAGGAACCCTATTTCTGATTCTGTCCATTGCTGCTGTTTTAAACGGTTATCAAAACTGACAAACCCTTCCAGATTGCCGTTGATAATTATCGGCAAAACAAGCATGGCTTTTATGTTGGTAGGCCCCCAGAATGCTCGTTCATCCTCCGGCAGTTCACTTAGCAGCCAGTATATAGGATTACCTTTAACAAGATGCGGTTCCCATTTGGGCCATAAATCAGTCGTAAACCGGCCTAATTGTTTTAACGGCTCTATGGCCCTTTTACACCACTGAGATTTGGGACGAATAATAGCATTGCCGTCTTTATCAACTTGCTTGAAGAATACAATCGCTCTGTCGGCACCTGAGGCAGGACCTAAAATTGAAAGAAATTCTTCATAATCTATTTCTGAGGTTGATTTTAAAAGTGCCCCGGCCGTAGCATCGAGAGCTTCAAGATAGTTTTTATGTTGCTGAAGTTCCTTGTCGCGTTCTTTCCTTTCGGTTATGTTCCTTGATACACCGCACATTCCTGTCGGCCTGCCTTTTTCGTCTTTCAGCAGCCAGGTATGCAGCTCAACAGTGAATTTATTACCGTCAGAGGTTGTATTGATAACCTCGCCTGACCATTTACCTTCTTTAAGTGTGGTATCTACTATTTCACTCTGGGTTCCTCCTGCGACTTCGCTGTCGCCGTAGACCCTGACGGATTGCCCGACGAAGTCTTCTCTTTCTTTTTGCATCATGTCGCATTTTGCTTTATTGACATAGGTAATTTTTCCCTCAAGGTCTGTACCTGTAACATTGTCGCCTATCTCATCAAGTATGTTAGCCTGAAAGCGAAGCTGTTCTTCAGACTCTGCCAGCTCCTTATGTGTCTTGCGAAGCTCCAGCCATCTTCTAAGAGTAAAAATCATTAGCCCGATAGCAAAAAATGTGGCCCCAAGCATAAACTCATCGATGAACCTGTGTAACCTGCCGCGGGTCTGGTGAAATCTTTCAAAAAACCCCAGATAATTTACTAATGTAAACGAAAGCACAGAGATAGAGACTGCAATTATAAATTCTATTGTTGCCTTGCTTATCAGCGGCGGATTTTCCCTTTTTTTCGTCTCCATACCTTGTAAAAAACTCCTCAAGATACTTTTCTGTCTCCCAATTTCACTCAACACTTGAGGCGAAAGATATAACTTAAGGCAAAACAGCGTTTTTCACCTTTTATCCCTGAATCAGAAGCAAATCAGCATATCTTTTGGCCTCCTGGCCGTCAATAGCTAATAGTGTTTTATTCTAAAAATCAGGACATAATATAGCGACAAATAAGAAAGGGCATAAAAAAAGCCCCTCAGCTCTTTTAGGCCAAGGGGCTTTGGAATTTTTCAATTTAGCTAATTCTCTATAAAACTGCCGTACGTGTCATATTTAGCTGAGATCACCTCGTTTCCAAGAGCATCTCTGATATGAACTCTGTAAGCAGAATAATTATGTCCGAGGTACGGTCCAGCCTGATAGACCGGGCTTGAGCTTGTGAAGCTGGTGCCGCCGCCGTCGGTACATTCGAAGTAATATGACACCGGCGGACTTTCTGCATCTGTCCCTACAACAGACTCCATTACATGATACCAGTAACTCCCGATTTGGGTAGTTTGAGGTGGTGAGACCCACATACCCGTAACAGTCGGAGTATATGTTGGTGGAGTCGTATCTGGTGCCGGTGTCGGAGTAGGTGTTGGTCCACCTTCTGTCGGGGTAGTAGCAGAGGCCGGAGAGGATAGTTCTGTTTCATTCTGATTTGCTGATTTATCACGGGCTCTGACCTGATAAGTATATGTTGTTGCAGGAGTTAAGCCGGTATCTTCGTAATAGCTACTGTCCTGCCATCCGGAGTCATGACAACCATCGCTGATGCAGTCGAAGTAATATTCGACACCAGAGGTATCATTAGCATCTGCTGCTGTCATATCGACAGAGGTTGATGAAACACCGCAAGGTTCTCCGTCTACTGCCCATTCCATTGGATTCGGCATAGGCGGATTAGTATCTTCACCCGCAACTGCATAAGCAATTATACTCCATCCGGTTTTATTCCCGATATTAGGATCATCAGGATTATTAGGATTATACGAACCTCCCGGACGGACGTCCGTGGCTCTTACATGATAACCATATTGTTCACCAATAGTAAGACCTGTATCTTCATAGGTTGAGCTTGTCTGCCAGCCGCTGTCATGACATCCCGGACTCATACATTCGAAGAAGTATTTGACCTCTGAGCCTGCCGTATCTATTGCTTTCGTGGCTGTCATTGTAACGGAGGTATCTCCTGACGAACGCGGCGTTGTTTTCCATGTCATCGGATCCGGTTCAGGCGGATTTTGTTCAGTTTCTCTCCAGTTATTAGCGAAAATACTGAAATCTTCATTATTAACCTGGCCGTCCTGGTTTAGATCTCGGTCATTACAGAAATACGGGAATACACAGTCGGTTTGCATCCACCATTCATTGAACAGAGGAACGTCATTAATATCTACACGCCCGTCAAAGTTGAAATCGCCGAGAATTTCCTGTGTCAATATGTAATGGTATCCCATATCTACCCTGATGTCATTAGGACCGGCAAGAGGATCGGTACCATCAATAGTATGGTCTGTTCTTGTAGTATGCCTGTACATATGCTTTTCGAGCGCTGTAGCAGAACCTGAATCGACACACGGACTGTCAACAGTTTGACAGGGATCGCCGGCAGCTGTCTGGCTGAGGTAATAACCTCCCCATTGACCTTCAACGAACAGCGGACTTTCAAGGCTTGTACCTGTCAGATTTGACATGTCATTCCAGTCAAGTACACAATCGTTTGCATAGTCAACATATATGTCTGATGCTCCATCTTTTATGTCACTGTAGGAGACTTTTACTTCGGCTCTTCGTTTGTCTGAAGCGTCAAAAGAACTTCCTATCGATATCTGCGAACCATATTCGGTTGACAGATTGTTCCAGAATATGCTGTCGATAATGTTGGTATAGGCCTCATATGCACAACTTAATCCGCCGCCGAAGTCTTCCGTAGAGCCTATGCCGATTGTTTCATTCTTTACAACGGTACAGTTTGAAACAGTAAGGTAAGTGTACCAGTTAGCTGATATTCCGCCTCCATCGCGTAAAGCGATATTGTCAGTTATAAGGCAGTTATGCATATTTGGATCTAACTCACCTGTAAAGTAGGCTCCGCCGCCGGAATTTGAAGCCAGATTATCGCTTATGTGGCAACCATAGAATTTCGAATTACTTGATGCCGAGTAAATAGCACCGCCCTGGCCTACCGGGTCGGTAGCTATATTGTAGCTGAAGTCACATTTAAAGAATATCGAATTACTGTCAGTTGCCAAGATACCTCCACCGAGCATAGCCAGATTGTCGATGAAGCTGCTTTCACGTATATGACCTGTAGAATCATCCCAGTACATAGCACCGCCTGCACAGGCTATGTTATTTGTGAATGTACAGTTCTTAAATACAGGTATTGCAGAACCTTCAACGCATACCGCACCACCGTAACTTACTACTTCGTCATAGAGAACAAATTCGTCAGTTACATTATCATTTCCATGACCGCCTATATCGGTATAAACAACGTTGACATCAACGAGCTGGTTTCTGGTATCAGCCTGATTATCTATGAAATCACAGTTTGTAAATTCTGCCAGGCTTCCGGGGGCCATATATACTGCGCCGCCGAATGAGTCTATGGCATAATGTTCCGACGGATAACCGCCAGGATTGTCAGTGCCGCTTAAACCGCAAACACCGCCGTAAGCGCGATTGCCCTGGAAGAGGCAGTTATAGAATGTAGAATTACTACTTCCCTCACAATAAACAGCACCGCCGTGGCCGCTGTAATATCCAGGCAATTGATATCCTTCCGTAGGAGCGAAATCCCATCCGCCATTGCCGCCGGTGGTCTTATTCGGGTCTCCCCAGTTTCCACCATGACCATCTGTCCCGCCACCATCCATACCATTACTTGGCAGAACATAACAGTCTATAAATTGACAGTTTTTGAATATTGGATTACTGCTTAAGCCGATACCTACGGCTCCACCACGTGCAAAGCCTGCCCAGCCGCCATCACCGATGTCGCCGCTACCTTCACAGCCTTCCTGGCCGGCTGATGAGCAATCAACAAATCGGCAATTACGGATTATCGGCGAAGCACTAGTTAGTCTTATAGCACCGCCGAAAAGACCTTCACCGTTACGTCCATCGCCTGAAAAACTGTGAGATTCCGGCCTACCGCAGTCGATATCCATACCTGGCCAATAATGGGCATTTTGGATAGTGATACCGTCAATAACCATATTATTGTTTACATTACTAATGAGGAAGCCATTTCTATTTATAACAGTTTGTGCAACTATGGCTGGATCATCCGGATTCGTACTGGTGATTGTGAAATTCCTTCCAGCGATTATAATTTTGGTGGCATCATGATTGGTTTCTGATCCGTAATATGTTCCCGGAGCAAGAATAATCGTATCCTTTTCTTTGGCATCGTTAATTGCTTCCTGCAGAGAGCTGTATGCAGCAGGTACATGCAGATTTCTCGGCTGTTCGAACGTTGCCGTAACAGCTCTGTCACTTGTCATAACTACATAATTTGTAGTGCCGATCGAACTGTCATCATCGGTACCTTCCCATTCACCGATTCGCCAGCCCACATCAGCTTCTGCGGTAAGATAGACAATAGTCCCGGCATAATATTGATTACCAGCTGTATTCGGATCGGCATCTGTGTCCGGGTTAGGAACTATAGTTCCATGTCCGCCGGGAACATCTAATGTAAGAGTGAATTTTTGCAGCGAACTGTTGTAAGGATCAATATAATGGTAACCTATATCAAGCTGTCCTGCATCACCTGCATTAGGATTCGTATCATTGCTGTCTCTTCTGGTTGTATAATCAGCCATAGTCTGACTAGACAGAACATTGACACTTGCCGCTAACGCACTGCCGGCATTAATAGCCTCGCAATCAGTATCATTAGGATAAGCGGCAAGCGTCTGGCTGAGATAATATGAACCAAGAGGACCGTCTCTGAACATATATCTTTCTTCAAAGTCGTAAAAATGACGACCTCTGACGTTATTATTAGGATCATGAACTTTATTAAGTTCTTTAAGCTCACTTACTGCAAGTGGCTGATCATAAGGCTGATAAGTCTTATACAATCTATCATTTAAGTAATCGTAGAAATCACCATCATAATTAGCGTAGAACATACAGTACGATATATTCGGATTGCTGGTATTATCGTTTGTGTATACTGCGATTCGTTTTGTTGTATCAAAGATGCAGTCCTTTATTGCCGGAGAACAGTTATAGGTGCAGAATATTCCGCCGCCCATACCGCCTGCTTCAGTCTCATTATCACTGAAAGTACAACTTGATACCGTCGGTGAAGAATTAAGAGAGATAAACAATGCACCGCCTCTCATAACCGCAGAATTTCCGACAAACAGGCAGTTATGTATTAACGAGCTTGTGGTGCTCTGGCCTTTCAGCATAAGACCGGCACCGTTGTACATTGAGCTGTTTTTCATTATCTGGCAATTGATGATTTCAATCGGCAGATTCGATATGAAAGCACCGCCGCCTTCAGCATTTATACCGGTAGCGCTGTTTTCTATGATTGTGCCGCCGTGGATTGTTACACTTGATGAGGCGATAAGGTACAATCCTCCGCCGGAGGCTGCTGTATTTTTGTTTATATAGCAGTCAACAAAATCAGCGTCAAAATTCCTGGCTATAATCGCACCGCCTTTTTCACGGGCTGTATTATTAATAAAAGTACAGTTCCTGATTTGAATATTACATTTATCCGCATTGCCTTGCGTGCCTATTATCAAAGCGCCGCCGTCGCCGCCGCCGTCTTCTTCATCGCTGTCATAATCATATGCTGTATTGCCGCCAAAAGTACAATTTATGAAGTTGGCATCACTACCTGCACCAAGATTGACAGCGCCTCCGGCACCGCCGGTAACTCTATTGGCGAACAGGGTGGAGTTAGATATCTTTACACTGTTGCAGTCAGGTTCAAAGTAGATGCCGCCTCCGCCGGATTCGTATTGCCTTGAGCCGTCTGATGCTGCGGTATTATTGTTGAAAGAACAGTTGCTGATATTAGCATCTGTATTCTCATTATAGTAGCCTGCACCGCCAATACCTGTACCAATTGAAGGGCCATCATATCCATCTTGAGCAAATGGTGGAGTAGTCGGTATATTACCCAGGCCCTGCAAACCGCCGTCGCCGCCGATTCCGGAAGTAGCGCTATTATCGGAGAATTCACAATCAGTAATTTCCGGTTTTGCACCTGCAGCACAGTAGTATGCCGCTCCAAATCCCTGACCATGACCGATTCCGCCATTTCCGCCATCGCCTCCAAGCTTAGAAGATGTGCCGTCGCCGCCATTTCCGCCGTCGCCTCCGATACCGCCTGAAGCAGAACAGCCTTCTATTTTACAGCCGGATATTGTGAGCCCGCTGTTTGGTCCGCAGTAAATAGCGCCGCCGTAGCCGTTACCATATCCATTTCCGCCGTCGCCGCCGTTTCCGCCGCGAGGTCTTGAGTCTGACTCGTCTTCAAGGTCATAACCATCTATGCCGTTGCGGCCGCGGCCGCCGGTAACTTCACAATTGTAAAAGATACAGTTTCTTATAACAGGGCTTGTGTTTGCACCGCAATATATCGCGCCGCCGTAACCATTGCCTGTCGCATCGGTGCCATGGAAAACATTAGGATCGCACGGGTCTTCATATATGCTGGTAGCAATAGCGCCTGCAACAGAAGCATTAATTATTGTGAAACCTTCTATAATACTGTTCGCATCCTCCCCGTTATCTAAGATAAAGGCTCGTCCGCCTCCCTGGCAGTCAATAACAGTTGTTGCTACGATGCCGGGGTCATCTGGATTTTCTGATCGTATTCTTATAGCCTTGCCGTTGAAATCCAGGCCATCCGGGCTGGATCCATAATTTATAGTGTAAGGCAGACCGCTTGGTTTTCTGTAAACATAAATAGTATCGCCGTCCCCGGCAGCTTCGATTGCTTCCTTAATAGTTGAATATTCATCCGGAACGATTATGTTTTTCGGAACATTAGGAACAACAAAATCAAAAGTAACTTTCACATCATGGTCTGAATCCATGGTTACAGATCGACAAGGATCGTTTGTTATAATATCATCTCCGTCAATAGTCCACTTGGACACTATGCTGTTAGGACCAGGTATTGCTTCAAGATGCACTGTTTTACCTTCGTATACAGTGTAAGTTCCCGGCGTCCATGGTGATGCAAGAGTACCTGTGGCTGTGCCAATGGTATCTATGCTTACCACTAACTGGTGGCTTGGCAGGCCTTGAGCGTAGTGGTAGCCAAGATCAACCTTGCCTGAATCATTTAAACTATCTGTTCTTGTTGTATAAGTATCGAGACCAAGATTGGCTGCAGTGTCGGATCCTATATCGAAGCATGGACTGTTATAGTCTTGACCAGCCTGTGGATGGCTTAAATAATAATAGCCCGGAGCAAAGTCTGAATCCTCGGAAACAAAATGCGGATTATCCGAAATATTATAGCGTCCTGGCGAAACTATCCAGGTATCTCCGTCAAGCTCTACACCCGTCAGAATACAGCCTGAATCTATATAAATAGGTGTAGACTGACCAAGCATGGAAATTGCAGCGTCAAGATTTATTCTTGGTTTTGTAATTGAAACCCTCGGATCAGATATAAGTTTGCCGCTGGTGACGAGAATATTTCTAATCTCAGAAGGACTCAGATAAGCTCCTAATAACTGTTTTGAAGCGTCTTGCAGCGCTGCTACAGCACCGGCAGCATAAGGACAGGCCGCCGATGTTCCGCCGAAATACGGCTCATAATTGCCTGAGCTGTATCCGCCAGTGCCGACAATATCTAAAGTATATGCGTTATTTGAAGGAGCTAATATATCGAGTATGCCGGCGGTATTGGAATAACAGGTTACTTTATCCGGAGCAGTTTCACTGTCTGTGCAAATCTCAAAGCCTATTATGCCAAGATCAGCGTCATAAACAGCACCTACACTGATTATGTTTGACATTGCTGCCGGCCAGCAGATTCTATCAGTGTAACCATCGTTGCCGGAAGAAGCCAGGATGGTTATACCTGCGTTAACAAGTTTTTGAACGAGTTCTGTAGCCGCAGGTGAGAAGTCATCGGCTGCACTGCTGTCATCTGTAGCAAAATTTGACGATGCCCAACTGTTACTTATTATGCGGATTGGATTAGCAGGGTCATCGTTATAATGACTAAGACACCAGTCCCATGCGGCATCAGTAGCATCAGTTGTAAACGTACCGTCGTCGGCTACTGCTTTGAGTGCATATATTGTAGCACCGTAAGCAACACCGCCGATATAATCTCCGACTGTACCTTCTGGGCCTGCAGCGATACCTGCACAAGCTGTGCCGTGAGCGGCATGAGCATCAAGTTCACTAGGCGGAGGAATAGGATTGTCGTCATTATCTCCGGTATCATAACCGCCGATCACCTTACTATTCGGGAAACTTCCGCCGCCCAGCATTGGGTGATTGTAATCAACACCTGAATCAACTATAGCTATGGATATTCCCGTGCCATCGTATCCTTCAACCCTTGTTGGATTGCTGGCATTCATTAATGGAATACCCTGTGCAAGTGCGGTATAAACGGTTCTTACCGGCTCAATATGTGCTACATTTGGATTCGCCAGCAGTTTATTCAAGCCGGCCTGTGTAACCTCACCGCTAAAAACGGCAGCATTTTCAAGCTGATGTCTTAGTGTAAACTCACCTGTGCTGAAGGTTGAAAGCACCTGCGTTTGAAGTGTTGCTATCCCGGACCGCATTGTGTTTACCGAAGCTGGTGAGGACCAGTTAACAGTTGTGTCCGGTTCATCAATGGTTACTATGACATTTGCAGAACCCGTTGAGCTTATCTGATTGTAAATTGTTGACGAATCAACAATAAGCGGACTGCTGGAAGAAGTTGTATTTGAGCCTTGACCGGATGTAAGAATATCAGTAGCGCTAATAGTGCTCAAATAAATATCGCTGTAGGTGATAATAAGATCTGCCGGCATATCTGTGAAAGGTCCGCCGTCCTGCAGCGCAATCTGAGAACCATTAACGCTGTAGTTTTTCCACAGGATAGTATCTTTGACGGATGTGGCACTTTCGTAAGTGCCGAATATACCGCCGCCGCTGCTGTTTACATCGGTTGCAAGGTTCTCTGTAATTGTACAATCTTGAATTTCCAGTTCGGCAAAGTATATTGAGGCAACACCGCCGCCGAATTCACCGGAGACGTTTTTGGTTACCAGACAGTTTTTCATTACTGAAGGCCCGGCAGCCTCGCCGTCGAAGCAGATGCCGGCTCCCGTATACCTTGCGTAGTTTTCGGTCACAAGGACGTCAACCATATCTGTCTCTGTGCCGATTATATAAATACCGCCGCCGGTACCGTGCAGAGCATAACTTGTGTCTGCACCTGCATCATCGGATAAGCTTCCGGCAGAATTTCCTTTTATATCTACATTATTGATTATCGTTGTTCCAAACCCATCCAGCAGTAAAATACCTCCGCCGGAATAAGCCGTGTTGCCGTATATCTGGCTGTCGGTAATTTGCACTGCAGAATCATCACCGTATAATCCGCCGCCGATAGGCGCCATATTATCTATGAAGTTACAGTCATCAAGAGCAGCTGTTGCAGACACTAAAGCCAGGCCTCCGCCGCCGACATAGTCGCCTGCATAAGAGCTGATACTGTTTATATCGTTTATATCCAGCGAATCCAGATAACAGGGGTCATTAAGCGTCTCATTATATACGATTTGATTAAACTTAAAATCACACAAGTCGAATGCGACAGATGAATTGTCTGAGGAAAATACACCTGACCCGGCGCTTGGCACACGATAGTTTTTCCGTGGTTCTGCTCTTACACTGCCGCCGCTGATGCCGCCGATACCGCTTATACTGCCGTAAGTTTGGTTGCCTGTAATTGTACAGCCGGCAAATGAAACACTGGAGGAATCTCCGCAAAAGACACCGCCGCCGTTGGGACTGTAATCTTTAAGAGGATTCTGGCCGGCGGCAGGTACCGTGGTTAGTCCGCCGTAACCGCCTACTGGATTAGATGTGGCGTTTTCATCTGTACCTCCGGCATCTCCGCCGTTGCCGCCAAGGCCGCCGATGCCTCTACAGTTTGTAACAGTGCAATTTGTAAGTGTCGCAGATGCACTGTTTGCGATTGATATACCTGCTCCCTGTACTTTTCCCGGCCGTCCACCGTTTCCGCCATTGGAATTTGTTGCACCATTTGCACCGTGGCCGCCGAATCCTGCGAATGCATCACAGTCTTTTACGGTAACATTGGTAAATGTAGTGTTTCCTGATGCTACATATATACCTGCACCGAAACAGCTTCCACCCTCGCCTCCTTTACCGACCTGAGATCCCCATATTGCAAGATCAAAATCATAGGAGTTGCTGGCGCCATTGCCGGCATCTCCGGCATTTATCCGGCAGTTCTCTACGAGTACATTCTCGATAGTAGGATTTCCGGAAGCAACATATATACCGGCACCGCCGGCGCTTCCGCCGTTTCCGCCGTGTCCGCCATTCTGGCTTTCTCCGACATTTGCGTCACCGCCTGGAATGCCGTCGAGTGCTTTTACATTACTTAAGTCAATTATACAGTCTTTGATAATACAATTCTTAATACTATGATTTCCTGAGACTTTAAGAGCACAGCCCCAGGTGGAAGCTACACTTGCTCCATTGGTACCAGGTATGGGTATGGTCGGCGGCTGCGGTGTTCCCGGAAAGGTGCGGCCCTTTGTTATAGTAATACCGTTAAGTGTACAGGAACTGCCGTTAAGCCAGAAAGCATAAAAGTATGCCACAAACTGACCATCGCAATCGATAACGACATTTTCGGGATGCTCAGGGTCACCGATGATAGTAACGTTATTTTTGTTTATGTTAAAACCTATTCCGGTATAAGTTCCCGGATGGATTTTTATTGTATCATTATCTGCTAAATCGTTAATTGCTTCCTGAAGTTCTACGTCGCCGAAGACGTCTATTATTCTGCCAGGCGGCGGTGCATCAGTCTGAAATTCTACAGTAACGGTTTTGTCAGAATCCATTGTTACTGTGTTTGTATTGAGTTCCTTTGACGATGGGCCTGTAATATCCGCATCTCCTGTCCATTCTTCTACATGTGAACCTAAATCAGGACTGGCCAGTAACGTTACCTCGGTGCCTTCATCGAATGGAGGACCGTCCGTCGGCCAGATCGATACTGAACCAAGAGTCGAATTGATAACATTGAAGGTAAGATTATATTGCGGTATGGGCTCGAATTCGACAGATACATCTTTATCTGTTGTCATTGTAACAGTGTTTGTAAGAGCCGTTGAGCCGTCATCATCAGTTCCTGTCCATTGTTTGACTCTATATCCCGGATCAGGTGTTGCAATAAGCTGAACTACCATACCTCCGGGCTGAGGACCTCGTCTTGGATCGATTAATCCGTTACCTCCAATAACATCTGTGTCAAGCATATATGTTACAGGATTTATCTTAAATTCTACCGATACGGTAGTGTCATTTACATCAAGTATTAAAGGCAGGACTGTCGGATCGCCCGAAATATTAGGATCATTTGGTTCAGTGATAGTATAAGTACCGGCATCATTGATATTGAATGTGCTGGCAGGCCCCCAGAACCACTGCCTTACGACATAACCCGGCTCCGGAGATGCATTGATATTAACCGTGGTGTCCTTCGGGAAAGGCTGAGCAGTATATGTATCTAACGTACCATTTGGGAACAGGTCAAGGGTTGTAAGCTCATATGTTGTTTGCGAGACAAATTTCACAGATACAGTATGAGCTGCATCCATCGTGATAACTCTATTTGAGTTACTGTCAGAAACATCTACGCTGTCGATGGTCCATTTTTCAATTTTGTCATTCAGGTCGCCCGGAGTTGCCGTCATCAGTACTTCCGCAAATTCTGTATGCGGACCTGTAGCCGGAACTAATGTGCCGGGTTTTCCAGTAGGGTCAACAGAGGTAGTAAGTATATGGCTGTTAGCAGCAGCTCCGCCGGGATAATGATAACCCATATCGACGGCACCTGAATCTTCTGCATTATCTGTTCTTGTTGAGAATGAACCTGTATATACTGCAGCGTAGGTGTCGCTGCCTGCATCAAAGCAATTACTGTCTGCGAGCTGCCCTGCGGATATCTGACTTAGATAATAATCACCATTGGGTCCTGTTCTGAACATCGGATCGCTGTATATATTTCCTGTGCCGCTGTCTCCGTCCTCAATACATGAATATGTGACTGTTGCTCCGTTGATATCATCGCCGTTATTCCAGAGTATCGAGTTTACTATCGTTGGGCTGCTTGCATAGCTGGCATAAACACCGCCGTTGTCGCTGCTTCCGGTATTATCGAGAATTGTACAGTTCTTTATCAAAGGTGAAGAACTGTCGTAACAGTCTATAGCGCCGCCGTAGCCGTTGAGTGAGTTATTATCTTTTATAAGGCAATTAAATATTTCTGGTGAAGAACTGCTGCTGCACTCAATAGCTCCGCCGTCGTAATAGGATTCATTGTTGGTTATAACGCAATTTCTGATTTTAGGACTCGCAACATAGCAATCTACAGCGCCGCCGTATGCTGCCGAGTTCTCTGTTATAATACACTTTGTAATAGTAGGAGAATAGCCGTCACATTCTATAGCTCCGCCGTAGTATGCATCACCGTTTGTAATAGTAAAGCCTCTTACAGACGAGAAATTGTCATTAGAATTGTGGAAGTAAAAAGCTCGGCCGTTTCCTCCGCAGTCGATGATACAGTTCGCTGGATTATCGCTTGCACTTTCGAGTGTGATAATTTTATCATCGAAGTCGTAGCCGTCCGGCGCAGGCGGTATATAAGTACCGTCAGAGACAATTATTGTCTCACCTGCTGGTGACGCTGCGGCAATGGCTGCTTCTATGGTGAGATAGTCAGCTGGTACGTATGTCGTTCCTGCTGTCGCAATACTGGTCAATAGAAGCAATACGATTAAACAATATGTAATTTTATTATTCATAATAAGTCCGCTCCATCCTGATAAAGTTATATAACCCCTGAGTTTTTTTTGTTCGGTCATTTTTAAATCCCATAAAATTTATACACTTTACGCGCATCTATTAATTCATTCAGGCTGAGTCGTTTTAGGTTTGTCCTTAAACCTTGTGCTATATCCTGCAAGCTCCAAAATCGGTAAAAAACCGATGGCCGGGGCAAGCAGAATACCCTTCCTCCATAAGCCCCAAAAGCAACTTAATTCTAACATAGTTGCCGATAAAATGCAAGCTAAAAGCTTTATTCTACTCATTTTGACAAGCCTTTTTTAGCAAAGAACTTCCGTTAAACATTGACAGTCAGACAATCTGCCTGTAATTTAACCGTTATTTTTGATAGTTTCGTAGGCTATATCGGCCTTATTTTGGTGTTATATAACCTGTTCGTTGTAATGACTTTAATGGACCTGCTATGATCAAGATCAATGAAAATTACTTAAAATTGCAGTCAGGCTATCTTTTTCCGGAAATTTCTCGCCGGGTAAGGGCCTTTTCTGAAAAAAATCCTGCCGCCAAGGTCATAAAGTTGGGGATTGGCGATGTTACAGAGCCGCTACCTCCCACAATTGTCCAGGCTATGCACAAGGCCGCCGACGAGATGGGCAGCAAAGCCTCGGTCAAAGGTTACGGCCCTGAACAGGGCTATGATTTTCTCATCGAGGCAATAATAGCAAATGACTACAAAAGCCGAGGTGTAAATCTCGAAAATACCGAGGTTTTCGTCAGTGACGGCTCGAAATGCGATACTGGAAATTTTCAGGAAATTTTCGGCATAGATAACGTCATAGCGGTGACAGATCCGGTCTATCCGGTCTATGTCGACACAAACGTAATGGCCGGCAGAACCGGCCAGGCCGGCAAAGCCGGGGAGTATGCGGGCATAGTTTATATGCCTTGTACGCCCGATAATAATTTCGTGCCGCAGCTTCCCAAAGAGAAAGTTGACCTGATATACCTTTGTTTTCCCAATAATCCAACCGGTGCAGTCGCGACGAAAGAACAACTGAAAAGATGGGTTGATTATGCAAAAACAAATAAGGCAATAATTTTATTTGATGCCGCTTACGAAGCCTTTATCTCCGATAATACTATTCCGCACTCCATCTATGAGATTGACGGTGCAAAAGAAGTTGCGGTGGAGTTTCGAAGTTTCAGTAAAACTGCCGGTTTTACCGGACTAAGATGCGCCTTTGTTGTCGTACCTAAAGAGCTGAAAGCCTGGACTTCAGCCGGCAAAGCTGTAGATGTAAATCCGATTTGGCACAGAAGGCACGGCACAAAATTTAACGGCACAAGTTACATCTCCCAGGCAGCAGCGGCCGCAGCTTACACCGACCGGGGAAAAAAGGAAGTTCGAAAAATCATCGAACTTTATATGTCCAACGCCGCTCTTATCAGAGAAGAACTCGGAAAACTTGGCTACACAGTTTACGGCGGCGTCAACGCCCCGTATGTATGGCTAAAAACGCCTGGCAAAATGAGTTCGTGGGAATTTTTCGATTACCTGCTCGAGAAAGCAAACGTTGTTGGTACACCCGGCAGCGGTTTCGGCGCAGCAGGTGAAGGATTTTTCAGATTAAGCGCGTTCGGCGATCCCGCAAATGTTGCAAAAGCGATGGAACGATTTAAAAAACTTTGAAATGTAGCCGCTAAGACACAAAGTCACGAAAAAAATTAAATTAATTTGAATGGATGGGCCTGCTGAAAAAGCCAAAATCGGATGATTGAGATTGCCGCGGCCTGTTTCACAGGCCTCGCAATGACACAAAAACGCACATTATGTCATTGCGAGGACGCCTTAAGTGGACGAAGCAATCTATAGGTTTTTCAACAACCCCTGGATTCCCGCTTTCGCGGGAATGACGTTCTTGATGCCTTTGTGGCTATTAAATTATACTCTTCACACTTGAATTTTTCCGTTTTCAAGCGGCTTGAACGTGAAAATTTTCGGTCAGCAGTGTTTGCAATTCCGGCAA
>JAFGGI010000057.1 GCA_016930635.1 Sedimentisphaerales bacterium
CAGAATGACACCGGCATAAAAATCCCCTGCCGCAAGCGGCAAATAATAAACCCCCGTCGCAAGCAACGGGGCTAAACAACCCTGCCAAATTATTGGCAGGGCTAAATATTTTTGGAATAAACCGGCAACATAAAGTTGGGGGCTTTTGGATTTTGATATTCCCCCCACCGCAGGGGTGGGGGCTAACCAAATTTACAAACCTTTTTTATCCTGATTGGGTCGAAAATGCGCAGGAAAAAACCTGCGCGCTTTGAAAATCTCAAAAAATTTTTCTCCCTTCTACACAAAGACTTAGAATTCCGGATAAAATTTTCTTTTGCACTTTTTTTAAAAAAGCGCGCAAGTTTTTCCTTATATATAGAGGCGCTACTTTTTTTGCAGAAGCAAAAAACAATGGAAACCCGAAAACCGAATATCGAAGCACTAAACAAATTCAAAATATGAATTTTCAAATGTTCAAAACAGTTTCGGTAATTTGAATTTAGATATTTGATATTGTTTCGGATTTAGAAATTAGAGTTTAGGATTTTTTGGGAAAAACAATGTATTTAAATTTTCGAATTAAAGTCCCGGGGGTTATCGAACAGACTATCGTATGGTTTCTATTGCGTTATCGAAAAATATGGTATGGGTATGAATTTCGCAGGATAAAACTTACAAAAGGAAAATACGCAATCGTTGATGCAGGCGATTACGCCCAACTAAATAAAACCAGGTGGTACGCGGTAAAGGCAGGGAGGACTTTTTATGCTGTGCGGTCAATTTATAGGGCCGGGGGAAACGGACGGAAAAAAAGGACCACTGTAAAAATGCATCGGCAGATAATGGGGCCAGGGGGAAAATTAGTGGTTGATCATATAAATCATAACGGGCTGGACAATCGCAGGGTGAATCTTAGATGTGTGACGCAGAAGGAAAATAATCAAAACAGAAGGGAACCAGAAAGAAGCGGCAGGAGTAAATATCGAGGTGTTCAATGGTGCGGATATCATAAGAAATGGAGGGTAAGAATATGCACAAATAGTATAAAGATACATATAGGTTATTATGATTGTGAAAAAGAGGCGGCAAGGGCTTATGCAGAGGCGGTGAGAAATAAAATTAAAATTAAAAACTAAAAGTGAAAAATTGAGGAATCACCTGACGGCGAGGAATTTATTGACCCCGCCATGCGGGGATGGCGGGGCTAAACGACCCTGCACCAATTTTGTGTTACCGTAGGGATGTAGGAATAATTGAATATTACATTGGTGCGGGATGAAGATTGCCGCGGCGATTTTTAATCGCCTCGCAATGACGTGGATTCCCAATCGAGTTGGGAATGACAAGGTGAGATTCTTCGGCGATGGTTCAGAATGACAAACCCCGGCATAGTGATGGCGGGGCTAAATATATAAAAGCAACCCCACGACACGTCGTGGGGCTAAATAACCCCGCACCGAATAAAAACGGAACCGCCGCACCGAGTATGGTGCGGGATAAACATAACCCCCGTTAAAAGTGGGGGCTAAACGTGACAATTCATCAGGACAAAAAGGGAGAAAAAACTCTCTTTTTAGCGGTTTTTTTAGGCCTAAACATCGAAAGTTACGTATGTTTTTTGTCGATAAAAACTGTGTAGATGCCCTGCGGCCATAAATTACGACCGATAATGCGAACATCTTACGGCAGAAGGCACTATAAATGATTAAGAAGCCGCTATGTGCTTTACAGTTTTATGAGCGGCGGCTAAAATAGAAGCAACGAAAAATTGACTTTTTGCAACAGAGGTAATTATGTTTGAGCGTTTTACAGACAGAGCAAGAAAGGTAATGGCACTGGCCAACCAGGAGGCACAGCGCTTTAACCATGAGTATATCGGCACGGAACATATCCTGCTGGGACTGGTGAAGGAAGGTTCCGGGGTTGGCGCTAATGTTCTCAAGAATCTTGATGTTGATATCAAGAAGCTTCGGCTGGAAGTTGAAAAGCTTGTCAAGTCGGGGCCTGATATGGTGACGATGGGCAAGCTGCCGCATACGCCCCGTGCCAAGAAGGTTATCGAATATGCGATAGAAGAGGCTCGTTCGCTGAATCATAATTATATCGGTACCGAGCATCTGCTTTTGGGGCTGCTTCGTGAAAGCGAAGGAATTGCTGCCCAGGTGTTGATGAATCTCGGGTTGAAGCTTGAAGATGTTCGGCAGGAGGTTTTGAATCTTCTGGGGGCAGGTGTTGATAATACGGCACCGTCGCTGGGGATAAAGATGAGCCCGGCCGGGTCGAAACAGAAGAGCCGAACACCTGCGCTTGACAGTTTCGGCAGGGATTTGACACAGCTTGCCAGCGAGGGTGAGCTTGACCCGGTGATAGGCAGAAAAATCGAGATAGAACGTCTTATCCAGATATTGTGCAGACGAACTAAGAACAATCCTGTTCTTATCGGTGAAGCGGGTGTAGGAAAAACCGCTATCGTCGAAGGGCTTGCTCAAAAAATCTCTGACAAGAACGCGCCGGAGATATTGCGTAACAAAAGAATCGTATCACTCGACCTTGCATTGATGGTGGCAGGTACGAAATATCGAGGCCAGTTCGAGGAAAGAATAAAAGCGGTTATCAATGAAGTCAAACGCGCTAAGAACGTGGTATTATTCGTCGATGAGCTTCATACGCTTGTCGGTGCGGGCGGCGCTGAGGGAGCGATAGATGCTTCCAACGTTTTGAAGCCTGCCCTTTCGAGAGGTGAGGTGCAGTGTATCGGAGCGACGACTTTCGACGAATATCGAAAGTATGTTGAAAAAGACGCTGCGCTTGAAAGAAGGTTTCAGACGATCATCGTTGATCCGCCAAGCAGGGAAGAGACCCTGGATATTCTCAAAGGGCTTCGCGACCGTTATGAGGACCATCATAAAGTTTCTTTCAGCAATGAGGCGCTGTTCCAGGCAGTTGAATTGTCGAGCCGATATATCACGGGCAGATGTCTGCCTGATAAAGCAATCGATGTCATTGATGAGGCCGGGGCGTGCGTTCGTTTGAAGAATACTACAACTTCGCCGGACATTGCGAAGATAGAAGAAGAAATAGAAGAGAAGCAGGCAGAAAAAGATGAGGCGGTTAAGAATGCCGACTATGAACGTGCTGCGGCTTTGCGGGATGAGAGTCAGAAGCTGCTGGATAAAAAAGCGGAGGTGCAGCAGAAATGGTATGAGGAAAATAAGAATACTACAGGCACAGTGGATTCTGAGACAATCGCTGAGGTTGTCAGCAAGATGACAGGTGTGCCTTTGACAAGGTTGGAAAAACACGAGGCTGAAAGGCTTTTGGAGCTGGAAGGTGAACTGCACAAGCGTGTCGTCAGTCAGAATGAGGCTGTAGCGGCTATTTCCAAATCTGTCCGTCGAAGCCGAAGCGGTTTGAAAGATCCGAACCGTCCGATGGGTTCGTTTATCTTCATCGGTCCAAGCGGTGTCGGTAAGACTCTGCTGGCCAGGGCACTGGCAGAGTTTATGTTCGGTGACGAAGATGCACTTATTCAGATAGATATGAGTGAGTATATGGAAAAGCATAACGTCTCTCGGCTGGTCGGAGCGCCTCCGGGATATGTCGGTTATGAGGAAGGCGGACAGTTAACTGAGAGAATCAGACGCAGACCTTATGCGGTGCTGCTGCTGGATGAGATCGAAAAGGCACATCCGGATGTTTATAATATGCTTCTGCAGATAATGGAAGAAGGCCGACTGACCGACAGCTTCGGCAGGCATATCGATTTCAAGAATGTTATTCTTATTATGACAAGTAATATCGGCGCCGACCTTATCAAGAACCAGGCAGGATTTGGGTTCGGCAAGCGTACGGCAGAAGCTAATTACGAAAAGATGAAAGAGATGCTGCAGAAGGAAGTCGAAAGACACTTCCGGCCGGAATTTTTGAATCGTCTCGATGACGTTATCGTCTTTCATTCGCTTACGAAAGAAGATTTGACCACTATCGTCGAATACGAACTTAATAAGGTCTTCAAGCGTCTGACCAAGCAGGGTTACCATCTTGAGACTGAGGCGTCGGCGAAAGAATTTCTTATCGAAAAAGGATACAGTACTGAGTTCGGTGCAAGACCGCTGCGGCGGGCAATCGAGAGGTATATCGAAGACCCGTTGAGCGAGAATATACTGCGCGGCGAGTTTAAGGGTAAAAACGTCATCAAGATCAACGTTAAGGATGAAGATAATCTGCGCTTCGAGGGCGTAAAGGAAGATAAACCAGAGGCAGAATCTGAGCCGGCTTCTGTGGCAACGGCAGGTGCCGGAAAAGAAGAACAAAAAGAAGAGCCTTCGCAATCAACAGAGCAGTAACCAGTCTTTTTCCCTATCCTTTGTGATGGAAAACCGCTTCCTTACGGTCGCGGCTCTGTTTTGCTAATTATATATTCCGATTTCGAGCCAATAATCTATTAACATCGCAAGGTCGTCGAAATCTACAGTGCCGTTGAAGTCTATGTCGGCTCCGTCACAGTAATAATTGTATATCGAACAATCGTCCCATTGCCAGAACTGGGCAAGGATTGCAAAGTCCCTGAAATCATTTCTGCCATCGGTGTAGATATCCACAGGTGATATCTGCCAGACGAGAATCGGGTATTCGTCATATTGTATAAACCATTCGGCTTCGTCGCCGTCTGTATATGAAAAATCCCACCCGGCATCTGTGTATGTACTCATTTGCTGCATCTGTGCGATAGGTAAGCCTGTTATTCCATTCGGGTCGGGGTCTAAATTACTAACTCCATCAGTTAAGCCGGAGCTATTGACGTCCCAGAAATTACCTCCAAACGAACTCGCAGGCGGTGCGGTCGAATATCCTATTATGCCGCCTTTGTTATTGCCTGTTACCTTTCCTGTGCTGTAACAATAATATATATTACCGTATTTGTTTTCTCCTAATATTCCGCCGACATTTACATCTCCAACTACTGCCCCCTGGCTATAACTGCGTGATATATACGCGGAACGACTAAGGCCCACTAATCCTCCAACGGCATTGCTGCCATTGACATCTGCTGTACTATAACTCCATCTTATTAAAGATTTATGTTCTCCTATCAGTCCGCCGACATTTTTATTGCCGTTGACAGTTCCCGTACTAAAGCAGTTTATAGAATATGCTCTATTGCTGCCTACCAGGCCGCCGACATTACAATCACCGCTAACTGTCGACTGGGCGTAACAATCTATTATCCTTCTCTGTTCATTACATCCTATCAGCCCACCAATATTATCATTGCCATCCACAGTTCCAGCATAGGAACTATCCGTTATATCACCATAATTCGAACCGCATAAACCGCCAATATTTTTATCGCCCCTTATCGGCTGTCCAAAACTATGACAGTTAATTATATTGTTAACGTTTCTTCCTACCAGTCCGCCGACATAATCACTCCCACTAACCGGGCCTGCGGCATAACAGTTAGTAACATTATAACCATCCGGATTACCCCATCCGATCAAACCGCCTACTGATGTCTCGCCACGTACTGATGAAGTACTGTAAGAACCGGTTATATTTCCGTGATAATTATACCCTACCAGTCCACCAACACTCGACTCCCCTCTGACCGGTCCTGTGCCGTAACAATTGCTTATATCACCACCATAGTTATAACCTATAAGTCCGCCTGCTGCAGAATCGTAATCCCACCATCCACCACCAATTACTTCAGCCGTACTGTAAGAGTTGGTCATATAAAATTCATTGTATCCTACAAGACCGCCGACACACGAGCTCCCGGCAACTTTGCCTGTAGAATAACAACCGCTGACAATACTGTCGTTGGGCCACCATTCATAGGGGTTATGTTGGCCTCCTCCTATGAGTCCGCCAACATAATTTTTGCCTAAAACCGTTCCCTCAAAATAACAATCTGTGATGTTCGAATCAATAATAACTCCTATTAAACCCCCAATATTATTTCCATCATTATAGTGCCAATATCCCCCGGTAACTTTTCCTGTAACATAACAATTCGTTATATTACCTCCAGAAACTGAACCTGCTAATGCGCCAAGACCATAGTTGCCACATATATTAACATCCTCTACCCTCAAATCAAAGATGTGGGCATAACCATCATAAGAACTCACCCGGCAAAACAGCCCTACCTGTGAAACACTTGCACAAATTTCTATATTACTGATAACATGGTCATTGCCGTCAAAGACGCCACAAAAATAAGGTACCGGCTCAAAGATGATGTCATTGAAATCCAAATCGGTCATCAGGCGAAAATGTTTGCAGCAGTTTTCCGTATCGTCCACAAATTCCTGCCAATCGTACATTGTCTTTATCTGATACGGGTCGTTCGGTTCACCAGTTCCGCCGGAGTAGCCATATAGAGACTTGATGCCTATAGAGTGATACCAGCCTGCTGTAACAAAGAGAAAATCAGTTGGAGACTGCGGGGCATTACACTGGCCAAAAAGATTGTATCCCCAGGCGACAAGCGAACCTTCGAGTTTGATACCCAGCGAATGGCTCTGGCCTGCGGCGATGGCTGTAAAATCGGTATTCGGCGAAGGGATGTTACATTCATTGTGCCCGTTGAATCCCCAGGCAACGATCGAGCCGTCGGATTTAAGGCCGAGCGAATGATATTCGCCGGCGGCAATCGCTAAAAAGTCGGTATTGGGTGACGGGATGCTGCACTGGCCGTAAAGATTGTTTCCCCAGGCTACGATGGAGCCGTTATATTTAAGACCCATCGAGTGGAATCCACCGGCGGCAACAGCATAAAAATCGGTATTGGGCGACGGGACAGTGCATTGGCCGTAAAGATTATTACCCCAGGCTACAACAGAGCCGTCGGATTTAAGACCAAGCGAGTGATGTCCATCGGCTGCGATGGCTACAAAATCTGTATTAGGTGACGGGACAGAGGTCTGACCGAAATGGTTCTGTCCCCATCCTACAATTGAACCATCTGCTTTCAAGCCTAAAGAGTGATTGCAGCCGGCAGCAAGGGCTATAAAATTAGTATTCGGCGAGGGAACATCGCACTGGCCCCAGGTATTGTCGCCGAAAGCAACTATCGAGCTGTCTGTTTTCAAGCCAAGCGAATGCAGGTAACCGGCAGCAAAAGCTGTAAAATTTTCATTTGGTTCGGGCACATTACACTGACCCTGATTGTTATATCCCCAGGCCATACCTGTTCCTTCAATGGAATAGCCAACCTGAGCCAGGCAAAAGATAAGGGCGGTAACAATCAGTAACCTGTAATATGTATAACCCATCACCAACTTCCTCCGTTTGTTTAAATTCTCCTAAGTATTACCAGATTCCTCAATTTTTCTAAACAACCCCCGGTAAAACCGGGGGCTAAATAACCCTGCCAAAGTATTGGCAGGGCTAACCGAGATTGCTTCGTCCCTAAGGGACTCGCAATGACATATAATAGGATACCACAATTATCGCGAAAAAGCAAGAACAGACCCCGCCATCAGTGATGGCGGGGCTAACCGATTTTTTTAAACCCCCAACATAAAGTTGGGGGCTAAAGGGGGGTTAAAAATGGTTAAAAAGGGTAAAAAAGATGGGTGCGGCGGTCCTATAATCTGCGAATTTGAGGTGCTGAAAACGGGGATTTTTTGCTGTAAGGTCTTATAATAAAAGAAGTTACTTTACTTTCTCTCTTTTGTATGTTAATATAGGCAAGATTCAAAAGCTGGGAAAGACCAGCTATGGACAGCCTTAGTAATTAGTATAGCTAAGGGGGATCTTTTTAGGGCCTTATATACAGGGTGTAAGGTTCTTATTTGAGAGGGTTTTAAAGTGAACTTCGTCAAGAAAGCGGGCGGCTTTAGCTGCTCTATTGGGGCGTCATCGGCAGATGCAAACTTTTTGGGGCTGAATATTCTATCGAGCCTATACAGGGCTGATACTATCTCTATTTGGGAGGGTTTTTAAAGTGAAATTTTCTAATCTGATAAACTCTAAATCCAGAATTTATCTCTTTGCAAGTGTTTGTTTCTGTGCGGTGCTGTTTATCATCGGCTGTGAGAGCCCAACACTTTCCGACAGCCAAGAGGTAGCCGCTTTCAATCTTGCAGGTCCTCTTTCACCTGAGGTTGACCTGGATCAATTACTCAGCGCAAAGACCAACAGCCGTATTTATACTGTCGGCGCAGGGGATGTTCTGGAAATTCAGATGCCTACTATACTGACTGCTGTTTCGCCGCGGCGATACAGAGACCAGGAACGTCAGGTTGAGCCTTATCTTTGCAGAGTAACTGATGTCGGCACAATTACCCTGCCGATAGTCGGGCAGATGAATGTAGACGGCAAGACATTAGCCCAGATAGAAGACGAAATCGTTAGCGCTTATTATCCAAGATATATTCTCACTCGTCCCAGTGCTGTCTGCAGCGTGAGAGAATATCACTTTACGAACATTACTGTTGTCGGTGCAGTTGTTGCTCCGGGCGTTTATAAACTTAAAAGCAATGAGATGTCGCTGGTAAACGCACTGATGAAGGCCGGCGGTATTGTCGAAGACGGGGCAAGTGTTATTACAATCAAGAATCCAAACAGAAGATACGTACGTTATGCTAAAGTAGATCAAGACGGCAATGAGGTTAAACAATGGGTCGAATTCGGTGATGAAATTAATGAAAAATATATTGAATCTATCGAGACATCCGAAAATGCTCAGGGCATCCGGGGCAGTTCAGCCCAGAAGACGAATTTTTCCAAACTTCAATTCGACCTTGTATTCCAGCCTGAAGATTTTGATTCAACAAAAGGAACTCTTATTGTTCGCGAAGGCAAGAGAGAGTTTTATTCTAAAAAGATAAATCTCGAAAATTCAGCACAGAGAGCTGAATACACAAATGAGCTAAAGGCAGTTATCGGCAATGAGCAGGGAAATCTTGTCGGCCAGGCACTCGAGCAGCTTGCTGTTCAGCTGGTATCAACATCAATTACGGCAAGTCAGACTGGAACCCTAAGCGCTGAAGATGTCGAGCTCATTGATGCAGCAGATGAATTCGGTTATGCCGATATCAAAGAGCCGGCTGTTTCTACCGACGGTGACTATCCAGGCTATAATCAGGAATATATTGAAACTCCGGGACAGGAGCCTGTTCAATTCGAAGCGATAAGTGATGTTGAAATAATAGAGATCGAGCCTGTTGCCGAGATAGATGAAGTTGAATTCATTGAGTCGGAAGTCATTGATGAGCCTGCGGATGAATTCGAGCCTGTAGAATATGTAACTGAAGCTATAAAAGGCAACTATGAACCTGCTGAGCCTTTGATAACTACCAAGCCGATCGTAGAGCCTGTTGTATTGCCGGTAAAAGGTTTGAATATCCCGTTTGCCGACATACCGCTGATAGAGGGCGACCTTGTTGAAGTTAAGAGGCTGAATCCTTCGGTATTTACTGTTGTAGGTCTTGCAAAAGCGCCTGGCGCTTTCCCATATCCGCCTGATGCGGAGTATAATCTTATGCAGGCGCTCGGTTTTGCCGGCGGCGTGGACCTGATTGCCGACCCGAGATTTGTAACTGTTTACAGGCAGGATGCCAACAATAAGGTGGTATCAGCAACTTTCCGAATCGATAAACAATTTCAGGCTAAAAGCTATAATGTGAAAATAAAACCCGGCGATGTTATCTCGGTTAATGTAACTCCAAGAACCAAGATGAATACTATTTTGCACCAGGTACTTCGCCTCAATTTTGGTTTGTATATCGATCCGTTCAATAATGATTAAAATTGTCTTTAATCAGGAAAGATTCTAAAATGACAGAGAAACAAAAAATATCGGAAAATGAACTGAATCCAACTGCTGAGCAGGGCTCACAGCATAAAGGCAGAACTTTCGCAATGGCGATGCAAAGAAGGAAGTGGAGCATCCTTGTTATAACGATTGTGTTCATAGTCGCAGCGATCATATACATTGCAAAGGCTGTGCCGACTTATACAAGTACCGCAAGGCTTTATATTGAACAGACCGGTCCAAGAATTATCACCGACTATGAAGGTGTAATGACACAGTCAAAGAATTATCTCTACACCCAGGGTGAGCTTATCAAATCCACTCCGATAATCGCCAAAGTCGTTAGTGATGCGGAGATAAGAAAGCTGAAAACTCTTAAGGAGCAGCCTGTAAGTTTTATCGACAATCTAAAGGGGAAAATAGGGCTGTCAGACCTTTTGATAGAGACCGGGGAAATAGATAATCAGGTTATCTATCTGAAAAAAATTATCGATGTAAAGATAGGCATTAAAGACGATATTATCGCTGTAAGCTGTGTTTCTCCTTACAGAGAAGAGGCGGCAAAGATTGTCAATGCCGTTGTTGATGCCTATGTAGATTATCAGACAAATCAAAAGAAGAGTACTGTCTCAGAAGTACTTCGTATATTACAGAAAGAAAAAATAGAGAGAGACAAAGAGCTTGACAGAAATTTCGAAGAGCTTCTAAGTTTTACGCGAGAACACGGTGTTGTTTCACTTGAAAAAAGTCACGGCAATCTTCTGTTTGCAAGGCTCAGTGATCTCAGTAATTCATTTGCCGAGGCTCAGCTTGAAACTATTAATGCAAAAGCTGAGCTTGAAGCAGTTCAAAAACTCGGCGCCGAGCCAATCAGGATCAAGCAGTATGCTCTTGCTCAGCCACGAACAGGTGTAACTATTTTTGCAAGCGACAGAGAAAATGAACTGTATCTGGAACTGAAAGAGCTCAAGGCAGAACTGGCAGATGCTTTGCTGCAATGCAGCGAAGACCATCCAACTGTCAAGGCCTTGAAGGCTAAAATAGGGCAAACTGAGCAGGAACTTTCTGCAATGGTTGAAGAATTTGCCAGAGCCTATTTGGATATTTTAAAAATCGGGTACGAGTCGGCACAACAGAAAGAATCGGAACTGGCTGTTTCTTATGAGCAGGAGCGCAAAGCCGCACAAAATCTCAATGTCAAAGCGACAGAATATAGTATTCTGGAATCCAAACTTGAACAGAGCAAAAGATTCTGTGAAATTCTTGATGACAGAATAAAAGAATTAAACGTATCGGAAGATGCTGGTGCTCTTAATGTCAGCATACTTGAAGGAGCCAGGCCTGCTGATCTTGCCACGAGTCCAAAGAAAGCTCGTATTATGGCAGTAAATCTTATACTCGGCATTTTGTTCGGAATAGGATTTGCTGTGACAAGAGAATGGATGGACTGGCGTCTGAGAGGCACCGAAGAAATATCAGCACTTTTGGCTATGCCTGTACTCGGAACGGTACCTTCTATGACAGGCAAGAAAGGAAAAGGTAAACAAGCCGTTGCGAATAACGGTCAAAAAGTTCAGCTTGAGCCGAAATCTTCTGTGGCTGAAGCATACAGGACTATACGAACCGCTGTATTTTTCGGCGTGCCTAAAGGGCAGGCGAGAACTATTCTTGTTACTTCGCCGGCACCAAGCGACGGCAAGACCACTATGGTAAGTAATCTTGCTATATCAATGGCTCAGGCAGGTCAGAAAACGCTGATAATCGATGCGGACTTCAGGAAACCAATGCAGCATAATGTATTCGGCTTTACAAATGAAACTGAAAATGGTTTGTCAAGTGTACTGACGGGGCAGGTTTCTCTTGAGCAGGCTATAAGAGAATGTCCAACAGACGGACTGTATCTGCTAACAAGCGGGCCGGATGTTCCAAATCCAAGCGAGCTGCTTAACAGCGAAGCCTTCGAGAACCTGCTCAAGGAGTTGACGCACCATTATGACAGAATCGTGGTTGACTCTCCTCCGGTTACCTCAGTGGCAGACAGTCAGATATTAGCTGCTATTTGCGATGTTACTATCTTAGTGCTTCGTGCAGAGATATCGACAAGAAAAGCATCGGAACATGCGAAAGAAGCGCTTGTAAGCGTTGGAGCACATGTTCTCGGAGTGGTTGTCAATGACGTTTCGCCCAAACATAGCCGATACGGTTACTATTCTCATTATGGTTACTACGGATATGGCTATGGTCAGGCAAAAAAGAATAAATAATGATAAAAGCCAACGCCTTTCGGGCTTACAGGCTAATTTTCTGCGATTAAGTGAGCAGGTTATAGAGATACTTTTAGTATCTCTTTTAGCCTTTATGCCATTAGCTTTCGGTGCGGTTCAAAGCTGGAGCCAGGAGGTTGTTGTAATTGTCTCCTGCTGTATACTCTTTGTGTTCCTGCTGAGACAGCTCATCTGCAGCCAGGGTTTCGTTTCGACGTGGGCCTATGTGCCTCTGGCAGCATTTATTTTCCTGGCGATATTCACAATCATACCAATGCCGCAAAATACGGTATCGGCGCTTTCAAGCCAGACCGTTGAGCTTAAAACCGAACTTCTTACAGATACAATCAAACAGAGTGAAAATACTACGTTGAGCTTTTATCCTTACGGTACAAAAAGCGACCTGAGAGTTATGCTTTCTGCTTTTGCAATATTTTTCGTGGTGCTCAATGTCTTTAAATCCAGTGTACAGATAAAAAGACTGTTAAAAGCAATTGTCATCATCGGAGCAGTTGTTGCGTTTTTGGCAATTGTACAAAATATCATAGGAAACGGAAAAATTTACGGATTTATCTCTTCGCCTCGAAAAGCTATCAGCGGGCCTTTTGTTAACCACAGTCATTTCGGCCAATTTATGAATCTGTCCATCGGCGCGGCTTTGTCGCTAATATTGCTGATACTGCATCGGGAGTTTAAAGAAAGGCAGGCTACTGCTGCGGCTGTTTTCGAATACTTTGATTCGTCAAGAGCAAAAGAGTTGTGGCTGCTGGCTACAATGATAAGTATGTCCGCGGCGGCTATATTCGTATCGCTGACAAGAGGCGGGGTAATCTCGATGATCATCGCGATGTGTATTACCGTGCTGCTGCTTTCAGCCAGAAGAGCCTTCAGGCAGCATGGTTGGATCGTTGTGATCATCGCGCTGGCAGCGCTTATCTGTCTTTTGTATACCGGATTTGATACAGTATATGAAAGGTTTGCTACGCTCGGCGCGCTTGACAGATACGGCACGAGGCTGGCGATTCTTAAAGATATGGTTGAGCCGACAAGACGATTTGCCCTGTTCGGAACAGGATTGGGAAGTTATGCTGTCGTTTATCCGATGTTTCAAAGCATATATACGGCATTGAGGTTCAGTCATGCTGAAAACGAATACGCACAACTGCTTCTGGAGACAGGACTGACAGGTTTTATACTAATGCTTACTTTCGGCGCAGTTGTAATTGTAAATTTCATAAAAGCTATCCGGAACAAAAAATCTGAGATCAATGTTTCAGCGTACGGTCTTGGTTTCGGGCTGGTTGCTATATTAACACACAGCGTCGCTGATTTTGGTCAGCATCTGCCGGCCAATCTGACTCTTACCGCTATATTCTGTGCATTAATAATCACACTCGGCAAACGCTCGACAGATATACAATATGCCCGTTCAGCCCGGCTAAGTAAACCTGTAATATTAGTCTTGTCCGTTATACTGGTTTGTATATACGGCTGGGCCTTAGCTGGTTCCGATAAGGCAAGAAAAGCAGAAAACCAGTGGTTAAAGGCCTGGCGGTTAGAGGCTAAATTAAGAGCGTTCGGTCTGGAAGACAGTGATAATGATTTTGAAAAACTTATCGCCTATGCAACACAAGCCGGGCAAATACAGCCGGACAATATCGAATACAGTTATTGGGTAAATGTCTGGAAATGGTGGGATATATCAAGAAATATCAATCCTGAAACCGGCGAACTGCCTAATGAAAGTATTGGTATGGTCTATAGTATAGCTGACGAGCTTAAAGAAATACGAAAGATATGCCCTACATTCGGACCGACATACTGCCTGCTGGGGCAATTGCAAAAATTCGTACTTTTCGAGCCTGCGGGAGCAGATAATATAAGAAAAGGATTTATGCTTGAGCCTAATGATGAAGTATCACTTTTTACAGCTGGATGCTTAGATATAAGTGAAGGTAAGCTCATTGACTCTTTCGAAAAATTCAGCAAATCTGTTGGTCTGAGAGGGACTTTTTTCGAAGACATCATTCGGATTTATATTGAACAGGAAAAAAGAGCAGATATGGCTGTTGAAATCGCTTCGAACGATACAAAAAGACTAAGATACGTCATAAGGACTCTGTCCAAAGACGACAATTTTTCAGACGAAAAACAAATAGCATATTTAAAACTTGTCGAATTAACAGAGCAAAAGATTTTAAAAAATACCGTCAGTGCTGACGACCTGGTTTTTATAGGCGATTATTACTATAACAATCATAATGGCTCGAGCGCAATCAGATACTTTAGCAAAGCTATAGATGCCGATTACGGCAATCCCTATTTAAGATTTAAGCTCGCAAGAGCATTAACCGATAACGGACAGGCAATTGAAGCTATGAAACAACTTAGAGTTTGTCTGAAGCTCAAGCCGAAATATCGAAGTGCTGAGAACTTACTGGCAGAGCTTTCTGTCCGGCCGGAAGTAATTAAGCATAACATTAGTGAAGCCCAGTAAAAATGAAGACCTATTTATCTGCATATTTTGGTTCACTTCTTCTTTCCCTGGTACTTACCCCGGCGGTAATTGCTTTGGCGCTGCGGTACGAGTTGTTCGATCGCACGAGTCCAAGAAAGGTGCATTCCGGAAGAATTGCAAGGATAGGCGGAGCAGCTATTTATATTTCTATGATGATTCTGATCGCTGCGGTATATTTACTGCCCAACAAAATCGGGGACGATTTTCGCCAATTGGGAATCAAAATCATCGCGATGCTTTTCGGGGCAACGTTGTTATTTGTGATAGGTCTTATCGATGATATTAGACCTGTTAAGACATGGATAAAATTTTTGTCACAAATTTCAGCTGCTGTTTTTGTTTGTTTATTCGGTATAAGGATAGAAATAATAAACGTACCCGATTTATTCAGCCTGAATTTTGGTATTTTTTCCTGGCCATTCACGATTTTATGGATTGTCGGTGTTACTAATGCGGTAAATTTCATTGACGGGCTTGACGGGCTTGCCGCCGGTATTTGTGCGATTGCGTGCGGAACAATTGCTGCATTGGCGATATACTTCGGCCAGGCGGTACTCTGCGTCATAATGCTTGCACTTGCGGGCGGGCTTACCGGGTTTTTATTTTTCAATTTCAATCCTGCAAAAATATTCATGGGCGACTGCGGCAGTTTATTTCTCGGGTTCATTATCGCCTCTGCTGCAGTTATGTGTACAGCGAAGTCGCAAACGCTGGTGGCTTTTGCACTGCCGCTGCTATCGCTGGGAATTCCTATCTTTGACACTTTGTTTATTATGGTGAACAGATTAGGACAAAATAAGCCTGTGTATGTGCCTGATACAGAGCATTTTCATCACAGATTGTTGAGGTTAGGACTGAAACAAAGGCATGTGGCAGTATTGGCTTACGCGGTTACGCTTCTTGCGACCGGCGCAGGGGTTTTTATTCTGGCTGCCAGGAGTGTTAAAAGCATTATGATATTTGTTTCGATCCTTGTGCTGATCATTTTGATATTCCATGTTATTGGTGCGATTGGCGTTAAACAGATCATGGATGCATTGCGAAGAAAGTACGATTAAATGTTCCTATGTTAAAAACGATATTTAACGACAGTATTCTAAAAAGGATGTTTAAGAACGCCTCGATACTTTTCAGCGGCAAGACTATTGCCGGGCTGATGGGATTAGTTAGTCTGTCTCTTGCTGCCAGGGCATTAGGCGCTGAAAAACTCGGTATCTTTGCAATGATACAGGCTTTTATAATTATAGTCGACAGGCTTACGAACTTCCAGAGTTGGCAGGCACTTATAAAATTCGGTGCTGATTTTCTTAAACAGGATAAAAAGGAAGAGTTTAAATCTCTTGTCAAATTCTGTTTTATTCTTGATGCAGCAACTGCGGTTATCGGAACAATTGTTGCAATTATTATTGTGATTATTGTCGGGAACTGGAAAGGCTGGCAACAGGAAACTGTTGTTGTGGCGACTGTTTTCAGCTTTTGGATACTTTTTAATCTAAAGGGTACTGCTATAGGGCTTTTGAGGTTATACGATAAATTCAGGCTCATTGCTGCGGCAAATGTAACGGCTGCATCACTAAAACTTTTTTTGGCAATTTGTGCATATATGCTCAGCGGCGATATTATGTCTTTTGTAATTATCTGGTTAATAGCGGGCATTATCGAGTCTGTTTTTCTATTGTGGGCCGGATGGCACCAAGTTAACAAAAAAAGCGGTGGTGATTTTCTAAAGGCAAAGTTAAATCTGACCGCAAAAGACAAAAATATCTGGAAGTTTGTATTGTCCACAAATTTAAATCAGTCTGTCAGGCTGGCCTCGAAAGAAGCAGATGTCCTGATCGTTGGAACTGTTTTAGGTTTGCAGGCTACCGGTATATATAAGATCGCCAAACAGTTTGCTTCCATTCTAGCAGAATTAATCGAGCCGGCATATCAGGCAATTTATCCAGAACTTGCTCATTTGGCAGCAGAAAAAAGATTTTTGGATCTAAGACATGTTGCCGCCAAAACAGCGATAATAATCGGCAGTCTGTCTATGTTGGTATGGCTTGTTTTTATCTTTGCGGGCAAATGGATTTTAGCTGTCGCAGCAGGAAAAGAATATATACAGGCATACGGCACGATGGTTATTTTTGTGTTTGCTTTTGCCATATGGGGCTTTAGTTTTCCTCTGCCTGCAGGACTATTGGCAATAGGAAGAGCAGAAAAAATCCTCCTTGTTCAGGTAATTGTCCGAATCGTTTACCTGGCATCGTTATATTTACTGCTTGTCACTGTTGGTCTCATTGGTGCCGGCATAGCTCAGGTTATACTTTTCGTTGGTTATTCGTTACTTATGTCGTTATTCTTTGTAAAAGATATTTCTGCGGCGGAGTGTAGTTTTAGCAGATAATTTTTAATTATTTCCGAATAGGACAGGAAATGGAAACAGGAAAAAAATGGTTATATTACAACATTCACGATTTAATCGGAATTCGTCTGCAAAATGACCATCCCAGCAAAAAATCCTTTAACTTATTTTTCGGTTCATTTGAGACTCGTTTCCTAAGTGAAGACGAAATCAGTCTTTCAATTCAGACAGATGTCCCTGAGATTACGGAATACAGCAATGCCTCTAGTTTATATCGTTTCAATAATAATTATCTCTGCCTTACAAAATATAATATACATTTATTCAAAAAAAATAATTTCTGGATACTGGCGAGTCAAAGGGATCTTTTGACTTTTGTCCATCCAATATTACAGATGTTACTTTTGAAAAAGGGATGCTGCATGCTTCATAGTGCATCAGTTGCTATTAATGGTCTTGGTGTATTACTACCTGCCTGCGGAGGTACTGGAAAAACAAGCGCGATTATGCACATCTTAAAAGAAATCAAAGGCGCTAGTTTTCTCAGTGACGACTTTTGTATTATTTCACCGGATTTGGTTTACTCCAATCCCAAACATTTTGCCATATATCCTTATCATAAATCAATATTCCCACATTTATTTAACCGAAAACATAAATTCTTAATACCTGGCTGCTTATCTAATCTATTTGAAAAAATAAGAGCTTTTGTCCGGCCAATTATCGTAGGGTTTTCCGAAATTGAACGTTTTGCAAAAAAAATAGCCCCCGATCGAATGTATGTACCTGCGCGAGAAGCTTTAGGAGATGTTGCTTTCTCTGATAATGCAAAAATAGATACTCTGCTGCTACTGGAAAGATATTCAGGCAACAATGCCGTTGTAGAAAACATCTCCAGTAAATGGGTCAGAAGCCGTTTAATAGGTAACTGGCTGTATGAGATAGGCCCATATAGTCAAGAGATGCTTACGGCGATGAGTGGGACAGGCATTATCGATCTATCTGAGTACTTTTCACAAATGAGCACTATCATAGATTCCGCTTGTCACAACAAGACTATTAAACTTCTTAAATTACCCAAAATGCTTCCGCAAAAAACGGGCGGTATAATTACAGAAATCTTAAAAGAAATTATGAAAACGAACTAATTTTATCATATAGATGGCTATGTCCAAAAACTATAAAAACAATACTACAACCCGTTTTTTAAAAGCAACAGGACTCTTCTGGAGTAGCGCTGCAAAATATCAGACTTTCATGATATTAGCAGCAATTGCCTTATTGGTGACTCTGCCTTTATTCAGCAATAAATTAGATAACACTTCCAATATAATATTTAATATAATTGTTTTGTGTGCTGTTGCAGCTGGAGGGTTTGTCTTATTAAAAACAAAAGGCTCGAAGACGGCTTCTTTTACGTTTGCAGCGGCTTTGTTTTTGAGACTATGTCTTATTCTTGTTCTCGAAAATTCAACTCCGGTCATGCCGGAATATATAAGAAAAAGGGTTTCTCCGTGCATAAAACATTATGACACCATATTGTTTCAAGCGGACGAATATTTATATACCTATCAAGGACAAAGATATCGCGATGTAACTCTCTCTGAGTTCATAAATTCGCCGGAAATATCAAGTCATGCATACAGAGCAAGTTTTTTGACCTCCCGTTTATTAAGATTTTTTGGAGGCGATTTTCTATGGCCCAGAATTTTCGGAGCATTTTTAGGTGCTTTTACGGCCGCAATTGTAACTCTGGCCGCTGAAAAACTTTTCTGCAGGAGTACTGTGTCTATTGTATCTCTAATTACTATATTAGCCCCACAGACGGCCTTTTATTCAGTCAAATTCCTCAAGGAAATATGGATAATTTTCGCCGCGAGTCTAATGGTCTGGAGTTTTACAATCATAATCCAAAATAAAAGACTGTTGCCTGCAATTTTCTCCATTGCTGCAGCAGTTACTCTCCTTTTCTGGGTCCGCTTCGAATACGCCTTGATGTTTCTTGCGGCCGTACCTATAACCCTTTGCTTCAGATACAAATGCGGTTTTGCAGAAAAATTAATTTCTGTGATATTAATGGCTCTTATTACTATAATAATCTCTTCGTACCAGTTTAATCAGCTGACACAAAAAGCTGAAAATATGGCCGGTAAATACGCCCGCATGGAACGAGGACAAAGAGGTAACCTTGAAACCGTTGAAGTGCTGAATAAAATATACTTATCACGCGGCCCCCTCAGGTTGTTTAATGTACCGATGTCCATGCTGAATCCACCGCCTAAGAACCTGCATCATGTTTACACAAAGGAAAATAAACTTTATGAAATCGAACGGCAAGTTAACATTTATCAGTGGTGGATACCTCTGCCATTTTTGATCATAGGGGCAATTAGGATAATTTCTAAACGAACAGAACTACTGGCTTTATCATTACCCTATTTAATCACAATATGTACCGCTGCGATTTTAATCGGTGGATTGGAGCCGAATCTTCTAAGATACAGAGACTCGCTTGCCCCTATAGCATTTATCATCATCGGACTGGGAATAGAAAGTTTTATGATCAAAAGTAAACCATGGAAGAAGTTGACCATTTTATCTGTATATTCATTATTCGCAATGCTTGTTGTTTATCTTTATATGCGGGGCTTTTAAGATTTATGAAAGAAATTGTTTTTATAAGACAAAGTTCAGCCAGCATGGGTGGTATCCAATGGCAGATTGTAAAGCTCGCAGAAAAACTATTTTCGCTACAACACTTTAAGCCCGTGTTAATAACTTCGGACAGACAGTCGCCTTTTGCAAAAACTTTTGCTGCAAACGGTTTTGAAGTTTTTATTGCCCCTATCAGCAAAACAACCTTATTTTCTGCCGCAAAAGAAGTGTCAAAAATATTAAAAAACAGGGACATCGCAATTATACAAACGCCTATAATCGAAAGTTTCATTGCGAGAATTGTCAGAAAAGAAAGGTCTGACTTTCAGCATATATTGCGCGCGGAAGTATCTATCAGCGGCGCCTCAAATTCGCTATGGAAAAAAAAGTTTTGTCATCTGCTTGACAGAGTTACCAGTCGTTGGGTAGATTGTTATATCGCTAACGGGCAATATGTAGCCGATGAAATTATTACTCTTTCCAGAATTACTCCTAACAAAGTCATCACTCTTTTAAACGGCATAGATGCAATAGGTCTACCGGACGAAGTTTATGACAAGCCTGACGAGCCTCTTCCGGCTAAAATAGCAATGGTGGCAAATCTTACTCCTGGCAAAGGACACGATTGTCTCATAAACGCACTGGCCATATTGAAAAAGAAGAACTTAATTATTAACGCCAGGTTTATAGGCGGTGAACTTGACACAAAAAAATGTAATAGAAAAAAGCAAGGTTTCATGTCGAGCATAAAAAAACTCGCTGATTCACTCGATGTTTCCAACCAGATCGAATTTTATGGTTATACTAAAGATGTATTTGGTGCGCTTTCAGGAATACCGGTAGTCGTTTTGCCCTCTGAAAGTGAAGGTGTACCAAATTGCATACTTGAGGCAATGAGTCTTAGAAAATTAGTTGTTGCAAGTAAAACAGGCGGGGTTGGTGAAATCATAAAACATGGCGAAACTGGTTTTTTGCACCAGCCTAAAGATTGCTTCGAATTTGCCGACTGTCTTGAAAATATCTTTAATACACCTGCCGGTCGTTGGGAATGTATAAGAACAGCTGCTTTTAAAAATTGGCAGCAAAATTTTACTTCCGATATAATGGTTGATAAACTTGTTGAAATCTATAAAACACTTGGAGTTCTGTAGCAAATATGGGTCAGCTTAATGACATAGTAATAATATCATCGAACGATTTTGGTACATTGTGGTATCAAAGACAAGCGTTGGCAGTTCATTTTGCAAAGGCGGGACATCGAGTATTTTACTTCAACCGGACGCCTTCCAAATGGCCTAGCCCAAACAAATTAATAAATTGGTCCATTAAGAAGATAAAAACTATACGCCATGCTAATTTACCGGAAAATCTTTGGATCATTACGCCTTTCTGGCTTACCCCAACCAAAGGCCTAAGGGGTGTAAACCGTCGGCTTATTCAGAAAACATTAACGGGCCTTAAAATCAAAGATGCTATCGTTATAACTGACACACCTTCTTACAACAGCCTTGACTTAATTGAACAGATTCGACCTAAAAAAGTTGTCTATATTAATTCTCACAACTACCGTATCAGTCGCGGGGTTATCACAGCGATGCTTGATTCAGAAGAAATATATATACAACAGTCTGATTCTCTGTTTGCCGTTTCGGAGTATATTACAGAAAGAACTGTCAGGCTAAGCGGTGGCAGAAAAGTACTACGATCAATGCCGGGAGTTAACTACGAACTTTTTGCAAAAGCCTTCAGGGGCGATGAGGCTCAAAGAGCGGAAAAAATATATTTTTACGGGATGATTCAGGATGTAGTTGACATCGAACTGTTCAATAAGCTTTCAAAACAATTTAAAGTTGTACTTATTGGCAGAGTCCGGAAAAACATAAAAAAACTCATATCTAAAAATATAGAATTAAGGCCTCCGGCAGATCAGAATACACTGGCCCAACAACTTAAAGAAGCAGACATACTCGGCTTGTTTTATAAGCAGGGTCTCCATGCAAAAGGTACTATGCCGGCAAAAATGTTTGAGAGCCTGGCAACAGGTAAGCCTGTGCTCGTAAGCGGCATCCAAAAAGATCCTGTTTATAGCCCGCATGTCTATCATTTTGACGGCACAGAATCAGCTGCCGTTGAAATCATAAAGAATCTTTCGCAAACCGAAACACCTGAAAAAATAAAAAACAGGCAAGCCGCCGGTGCAGAGGCAGATTGGCAGAAAAGATTTGAAACTTTCTGCAGCACAATCTTTGTAGAAGATAAAGGTTTGCCGAAATTCTCTGTCCTTATGAGTGTATATGCCGGAGATAGAGCTGATTATTTCAAAGAAGCAATGGACAGTATTATCAACCAAACCGCAAAACCTGACGAGATTGTGCTGGTAAAGGATGGTCCTGTCGGGGAAGAACTTAATGGAATGATAGATAATTACCAAGAAAGACCCGGTGGAATTCTAAAAGTTATAAGTCTGGAAGAAAATAAAGGGCTGGGTACGGCTTTGGCCGAAGGTGTAAAACAATGCAGTTTTGATATTATTGCACGAATGGATGCTGATGATATAAGCAGTCCTGACAGATTTGAAAAGCAGTTGAAATTTCTAAAAAATAATCCAGACATTAGTGTGGTAAGCAGCTATCTGGCGGCTTTTGAACAAAGCCCTGAAAAGGTTTTGTTTACAAGGCGAGGTCCTTTACTTCATAAACAGATAGAAAAACTGCTCCGGTTTAGATTCTGTATGAATCACGCTGCCACAACCTACCGGAAAAAGGCTATTCTTTCCACTGGAAACTATTTGCCTTTCGCCGGTCTTGAAGACTATCACCTTTGGGCGAGAATGATTTTGAACGGCACTAAAATGGCAACTATTGGACAGGTATTGTACTACCACCGCTGGGAAAAAAATCTTTTGAAGCGGCGGAGTGGTATAAAAAGGGCCGTCCAGCAGATAAAATTGCAAAGAGAACTTTTGAAAATTGGTTTTGTAACTAAAATACAATTTTTGAGAAATGTAATAATTCGCTCAGTTGCCACAATTTTACCAACATGTTTGACAAGGCAATTGAGACTTATTTTCGGAATTTAGAACCCTGCGGTTCGCATAAGCATGGCGGTTTTTTGACGAAGTTCTGCCTGCTTGTTCAAAAGCGAACCTGTTTATAAGGAGAGCCTTTCGGGCTCTCCTTTTTTTTCGGCATAATATCTTTTTTTCTTTAGCGCATAAAAAAAGGCCGCTTATTACAGCGGCCTTTGAAAATCACAAAAAGCTTTTTAGACTTTAATCTTCATATAGCCACCAATTAGCTATGATAGCAAAATCCATAAAGTCTACTGCGCCGGATTCGTCCATATCTGGACCACCGCAATCACCATTGTCCCAACTGCAATCCTGCCTTAACCATTTGCTGGCAAAAATATCTAAGTCGTCTGTGTTGATCTGATAATCATCAAGAAGCACACTGCTGCCTATGCCAGCAACAGGATTGTTATCAAGTATAGTTTTAAGATGAGTACACCATGAATCAAAGCTCAGAGGGTTATAATAAAAATTACATCCATCCAAATTCTGATAATTTGTCAGGGGACTAATGTCTTCTATAAAATTGTATGAAATCCACAAATATCTAATCTGGTTGACATCGGCAAGTGGAGTAATAGTGCTTAAGCCAACATCGGTAAGACCTAATTCCGAAAGATTAGTCAGATTTGATATAGCATTAATATCAGAGATGTCATCGTTGCGGGACAGATAAAGTTTGCGAAGATCGACCAAAACCGCAAGTTGGCTTATGTCCACAATATTGTTATCACGAAGGCTTAAATATCCCAGATTTGTTGCATAATCCAAACCTGTCAAATCGGCAATTCCAAGCGCATCAGCATCAAGGCCTGTCAAATTCAGCATTTCCGCTTCGGTTGGATCCGTCAGACTAAGCTCAGCTTCCACGGCGGCTTTTAAATTTGCGTCGTTAAATACAACCGGGTCGGATGGGCCGGCTGTGGCTACGTTCGCGATTAACAAAACTGTCAAAAAAATGAATAAACGTTTCATAATTAGTACCTCCTTCTTCAGTACTGTTTGGTTACCAAAACCATATTTTGAGATAGTATCCCCAGATACGGTCTTAAATTAATTACACTCCCTGTCTTTGTCTATCTTTCCTAACTTATACGTAACCTACAGTTTATCAAAATCAAGGACTTTTGTCAAGGCAATAACCCCGCTTTGGTATGCAGGGGCCATATTTCCAGATAAATAGCAAAAATCTGGAGATAACCATCAACTCTTCCTTTTTATGGCCGTTTTGTATCTTCTTATTTTCAAATGACTTACGAAACAATCTTTCCGCAGGATTTCGGCTTATTCGAAAGTCCTATAATACCCTTCGTATATCACTTTAAGGCTGTTGCGTACTTTTTGCGTCTTTTTTTTCATTTTTTGCAAAAAATGTGCTAAACTCCTATAAAAATCCTTTTTTATCAGAAAAAATCGCAAATTTTTTCGGTAGAAATGTTCCTTCGGTGCTCCAAAATATTGCGAAAAACCTCCGGCAGGTATTTCTAAGGCTATGTCCATTTTTCAGCGATGCTTCATTTGATACTGGAACAATTTCCTTATTTCTGGTATAAGTATCGCCTCTGTCGAAGCATAAATAATACTTTATTTCAGCAGGAATCGGTGCATGTTTGCAATAATAAGTGATATACATTCGAATATTGAAGCTCTGACAACGGTACTGGCAGATATCGAGAACAGAGGCATAAAAACCATTTACTGTCTGGGTGACATAGTTGGTTATGGCCCTAATCCCAAGGATTGCCTTGATTTAGTAATCGAAAAGACCCAGGCTTGCGTCATGGGCAATCATGACTATGCCATATTGTACGAGCCGACAAATTTTAATCTCGGCGCAGAACGGGCAAGCTTCTGGACAAGAAGCCAGCTTGAAACCGAACAGGACACCAAAAAACGCCTGAGCCGCTGGAATTATCTTGGAACTCAGCAGATGAGATACACTCTTGAGACAGAGCTTAACGGCAGCGGCACGAAAGCCATTCTGGAATTTGTACACGCTTCTCCCAGAAGGCCTATAAATGAATATATCTTTCCTGATGACGTGTATACTACGCCGGCAAAAATAACTGCGCAATTCGATCGTGTTAAGCATATTTGTTTTATCGGTCATACTCATCTGCCGGGGGTTTTTCTCGACGACCCTGATTTCTATGCGCCGGATGAGCTTGACAATGTCTATCCTATAATACCAGAGGAAAGAGCTATAATAAATGTCGGCTCTGTCGGCCAGCCAAGAGATAAGGACAACAGGACAAGCTATGTTTATGTTGAGCAAAATAACGTTCATTTTGTCAGGCTTGAATACGACTACGAAACTACTGCAAAAAAGATACATGATATCGAGGAGCTTGACAACTTCGAAGCTGACCGGTTAAGTGAAGGGCGATAAAAGGTAATGGGCATAAAAAAACTATCCACCTTTTTTGTTTCCGTATATTTGATTATATGCGCCTTTTTAATTTTTAATTCAGGCCTTTTTTCAAATCAGCCGGATACCGAAAAGGGAATTTTAAGTCTTGCCGCCGAGGTTAACCTGCCTCAGACGAATAATGTGCCTCAAATGTCGGCAGCAGCGGACATGCCTGTCGATGTTTCACAAATCACCGCAACAAGTGCCGAGCAAGAAGTTTTTACGCTGGGCTCTGTTCTGAATGCCAAAGACGGCAACCCATATGTAATTGAGCTTAAACTGACAACAAAAGGGGCTGCTGTCATGTCGGCGAGATTTCGAGACTACGACGACAGAAATCCCAAAAATCCACAACCCCTGGAATTTCTCTCACCTGTTGAGAATACCAATACACTGGCGAGCAAAAAATTATTTTTATACGACTTAGAAAAGGCGTTTCCGCTTGACAGGCTTAACTGGCAAAGTACCGGTACAATTAAAAACGCAGATGGTTCTGAGTCTATAAGTTTTTGCGCCACTATTTTGAACAACAGCAATGATTTTATTAAGCTTACAAAAACTTATACGCTCGAGCCTGAGACATATCTGATGAACTGTGATATAGCCATAGCCAATCTGAGCGATACCGGCGCCAGGATTTCTTTTGAGATGCTCGGAGGAGTGGGAATTTCCAAAGAAGACACAAGAATGGACTCCCGCACCATTACCGCAGGCTTTCTTGATGCTCAGGGAAAAGTAGAAACAATAAAGAAAAGTGTCAAAAATCTTGCCGAGGCACCTGGTGGAAAAATTCTGTTATCTCATAAAAACATCGACTGTAAATTTCTCTGGGCAGCTACTTCAAACAAATATTTTGCTTCAATTATACGGCCTGTTCCAACAGATACCAATAATCTGCCGGCAGAGTGGATAAGCAATAAGTCTGCTTTATATTTCGATCCTGATATACTTGTAAAAAACGATGAAAATATCGGTGTTTCGATTCAAACACAAGCTGTCTCAGTTCTGCCGAAACAGGAATTTGCTTACAAGTTCCAGGTTTATCTTGGCCCCAAAGACAGAACTCGCTTCGAAGGTGTTGCTCTTTACAAATCTCTTGGTTTCATAAAGGTAATAGATTTCCGGGCCTGTTGCGGAAATGTTTTCAGCTCACTGAGTCTTTTTATACTTGGTGTAATGAGTCGGCTGTATGATTTCATACCAAATTATGGAGTAATAATTATAATCTTTGTCGTTGTTGTACGAATCCTTCTGCATCCAATAACTAAAAAAAGCCAGATATCAATGATGAAGATGTCAAAACTGGGCCCAAAAGCAGAAGAGATAAAAGAAAAATACGCCAATAACAAAACAGAAATGAACAAGCAAATGATGGCTCTCTACAGAGAGCATGGCGCCTCGCCCATTTTGGGCTGCCTGCCGATGCTGTTTCAGATGCCTATCTGGATCGCTCTTTACAGCGCCATTTATGCGGGCATTGAATTCCGGGGAGCGGCGTTGTTGCCTTTCTGGATTACCGACCTTTCAAGCCCTGATGCGCTGTTTGCATTGCCGGGTGCAACTGAAAACCTTCCTATAATTGGTACATTCATCGGCACAAGTTTCAATCTGCTGCCAATTCTGCTGGCGGCAGCAATGTTCGCACAGCAAAAAATGATGCCGACGTCAACGACTTCCTCATCAAATCCCCAGGTCGCTCAACAGCAGAAAATGATGATGTGGATGATGCCTGTGATGTTATTTATCTTTCTATACAGAGCACCTTCAGGATTGAATCTTTATATTATGTCAAGCACAACCGCAGCCGTTTTTGAACAATATGTTATTAGAAAACATATTCGTGAAAAGGAATCCGCTGAGGAGGCGTTCCTTGTGCCGACAACAAGCAAGGCCGGCGGAAAACTTAAAAAGAAAAAACCAAAACCTCCAATCAGGTTTTCCTGACAATTCTATAAAACAAGAGATTGCAGATGCGACTATGTATAATATAAACGACACAATAGTTGCCCTCTCCAGCGGAGCATCTCCTTCATTAAGTAAAATTATACGAATCAGCGGTCCAAAAGTTTTTGAGGTTTTAAAGACTGTCGCTCCATGTGTTAAAACAAAAAAAAGGCAAATAGTTCCTGCCCGGGTAAATATCACTGAAGACTTTGCTGTTCGGATGTATATCTACCTGTTCTGTTCACCGGAGTCATATACAGGTGATGATCTTGTCGAAGTTCATCTTTCTGCCTGCGAGGATGTTGTTAAAGACATACTTGCAAAACTTTTTTCTTTCGGCTGCCGGCTTGCTGAGCCGGGTGAATTTACATATAGAGCTTATGTGAACGGGAAAATGGACCTTTCCCAGGCTGAAGCGGTAGCACAGTTAATACAAAGTTCCAATCAATATCAGCTCTGTGCCGCTCAAAAACTTCTCGGAGGTTCGCTTGAGAAAAAAGTCTGTCAAATCCACCAGGAAATACTTGGTCTTTTATCTCTCACTGAAGCAGCTCTCGACTTCAGCACAGAAGAAATAGATACAGAAGAAGAAAAAGGTGCTGAGACTGCAAAAAAAATCTGTGACAGTCTCAATGAACTTTTGACCGGTTCCATTACTTTCGAACAAATCGTTGATGCGCCTTCTGCAATAATAATCGGTTCTGCCAACGCAGGAAAAAGCAGTCTTGCAAATGCACTTATAGGCACACAAAGAAGTATCACATCTGAACACAACGGCACAACCAGAGATGTACTTGAGCACTGGCTGAAACTGGACAAATGTGATTGCGTTTTATTCGATTGTGCCGGCCTTACTGCCGCCCCTGCTGATATAATTTCAGTCTTAGCAAATGCAGCAACTGCAAAAGCAATCAAAGATGCTGCTGTGATAATCTTTTGTGCGGATGCTGCAAAGCAGGATTATTCTTCCGATTTAGAGGTTCTTAAAGGTTTAGATAAAAAACCGAGTATTTATACTGCTACAAAATGCGACCTGTTAAATGCCGAAGAGTCTGCTCAAAAACTTAACACCCTGAAGGGCACCTTCGGGTGTGATTTTATTGTTTCCAGTTCCAAAAGCCTGCTCGGGGTCGAAGAACTTAAAGCGCTTATACAACAAAATATAATAAATCAAACCTCCGATACAACAGAAGCTGCCGATAAAACAGCTCTTACCGAAAGACACCGAACAGTAATTGCAGGGACAATTGAAAATGTTCAGCTTGCCGGTGAAGAATTTATAAAAAACAGCCAGGAAACTGCTGCTATGTTTTTACGGTCGGCTTTACAAAATCTTGAAAGCTTCGAAGCCGAACATATTGATGAGGCAATTCTCGAAAGGATTTTTTCACATTTCTGCATCGGCAAGTAAGTCATAATCCTGATAACCCGTCACTTTTGCCTTTATAAAGCTGCCCGGCTCGGCTTTACAGTTGTTTACAGCACATATACTATCGATATGAGGAGCCTGCCCATAGAACCGACCAATTGCAAGTCCATCAGGCTGAATTTGGTCAATTAAAAACTCAAGCACCTGACCCTGATGAGCTTTATTTTTTGCGAAAGCGATCTTCTGCTGAGCAAGCATAAGCTCTTCTCTTCTATTTTCTTTAACATCCTGCGGTATCTGGTCCGGCAACTGGGCAGCCTTGGTGCCCTGCTCGGGCCAATATGCGAAACATCCTAACGCATCAAAGCGAACCTCTTTTATAAAATCAAGCAACTCTGCAAACTGTTTTTCTGTCTCGCCGGGAAAACCTACAATCACTGTTGTCCGCAGTATACAATCCGGAATGCTTTTCCGCAGCTTTTCAATAAGACCGGTTATTTTTTCTTTTGTGTCGGAACGATACATCCTTTTTAATATGTCGCTGTTAATATGCTGTATCGGCATATCAATATAATGAACGACCTTTTTGCTTTTTGCTATTGTTTCGATAAGAATTTCATCTATTCCGGATGGATTAAGATACATAAGTCTTATCCATCCAAGAGAATCGATTTTTTCAAGTTCGTTGATGACTTTTACAAGGCCGTCTTTTTGATTTGAGTCTTTGCCGTAGTTTGCGCTGTCCTGAGCGATTACGGATAATTCTACTATGCCGGCACTGGCAAGCTGATTTGCCTCAACAATAATATTATCTAACGGCTTGCTCCTGAACTTACCTTTGATCGCAGGTATTGTGCAAAAGGAACAGAACTTATCACAACCTTCGCTTATTCTCAAATATGCCCAGTGTGCAGAGTTTATTAAAAGCCTGTCTGTATCATCCTGTGTGTTGTCGGTCCAGCCGACAGGGCTTTGGTAAAATCTCATTTGACTATCGCCGAAAAGATTTTCAATTATCTCTGCGATATTATCTCTTTGTCCGAGTTCAACAACTGCATCTATCTGGCCAAACTTTTGCAGAAGTTGTTGCTTTTGACGCTGCGGCAGACATCCTGCAACAACAATCTTTTTAATCTTTCCTTTGCGTTTTTTACCAAGTGCCCTGCTTATCACTTCCTCGGCTTCATCGACAGCAGGTTGTATAAATCCGCATGTGTTAATCACAACAATATCGGCATTATCGATATCGGCGCCTACTATAAAGCCCTTCTCGGCAATGAGTGCAAGCATTTTTTCCGAATCAACCACGTTTTTCGGGCAGCCCAAGGCAACAAAACCCACGGCCAGAGCCTTTTTATTACTTTTATTTGTCATAGACATATTTCTATTTCTTCCTTAAATTAGAGAACATATTATAGTCAATTGCGTATCAAAAGCCATGAATGAATTCGAAACAGCAAAAAAGAAGCGGTTCATAAAACAAGTGATAACGGCTGTTATCTTTCCGGTAGTCGTTATCGGCGGCTGGTTCTATCCTGTCCTGGGCTATTTTATCCCTATCTGTATGCTGGCTGGTATATCTATAGCTTTTTGGAAGGGACGGAAATGGTGCGACTGGTATTGTCCGCGAGGCGGCTTTTTTGATACTGCGGCAAAAACTATAAGCCCAAACAAAGAAATCCCTGCATTTTTTAAGAAAACTTCAACCAGGGTCGTAATGTTGATAATCCTGATGACGGCTATGACAACTCAAATAATTCGAGTCTGGCCAAACTGGCAAAAAATCGGTGCCGTCTTCGTTATTATGCTGACAGTTACTACTACTTTGGCCGTTATCTTAGCCATAATTTATCATCCGCGAGTATGGTGCTGCTTTTGTCCTATTGGTTCAATCTCCAACTGGGTCGGCAAAGGAAAGAAACCGTTAAAAATAGATTCGAACCTTTGTATCGAATGCCGGCGATGTCATAAAATCTGTCCAATTGGAGTCTCTGCTTACAAATTCAAAAACAAAGAAGTGGAAAAAGTCATGGACGGCGATTGCCTAAAATGCGGTCTCTGCGCTGCTGTCTGCCCAAAGAAAGCTTTGAAATTATAAACAGCTATTTCTTCCGGAACGCCAGCGTATGAACTTCCCTGTCCTCTTTGACATACTTTCTTTCATAATTTGTTCCTACAAGCTCACCATCAACTGCACCGACAGGGATGACGAACTCGGCAGGGATAAGTTCTTTTGAAAAACCTTCGAAAGCCTGCTGTGCCCACTGAAAATACTCGATATGGTCTGTGGCAAAATTTATTAACCCATCCATTTGCAGACAGCGAATTAACTGCGTGATATTTTTTTCACAGATGAATCTTCTTTTGTGATGGCGCTTCTTGGGCCAGGGATCAGGATAATAGATATGAAAACATTCCACACTTGCATCAGCGAGAAAATCAGCAATGAATGATATGGCATCTGTGCGTATTATACGGACATTAGTCAGTTCGTGCCTGCCGATTCTATCTACGGAATATTTGTAATACTTGCTTGCCCATTCAATACCGAGGAAATTTATCTCCTCAAAAGCCTGTGCCTGGCTAACCAGAAAAGTACCTTTGCCGGAACCGATCTCGATGTGTACGGCAGCATTACGTCCGAAAATATCGGAAAAGTCGATTTTATCGTTAATATTTTCCGGCTTTAACGCTATATTCGGATAGTCTTTCAACTGCTTTTTCGTCATAATAAAGTCTTCCGCGATACCTATATTAACACTCTGCTGTTTTTGCCTTTGCCGAGGGCTTATTTTGGACTGAAAACCCTCTTAAGTCAAGCCCGACAAAATTCGATACATATTATACGGAACTGTTCAGCCGATAATAACGTATAAATTATGAACAACGTGCTTGCAACAGGAATGAAAAATGATACGGCCCATAAGACTAAGACGAAAACGAGTTCTTATTGATATCGACACACAGAAGGATCTGTTCCTGGCCAGCGGCGTGGCCTGTGTTAGAAATCATCGCAGGGTACTGATGAACATAAGGAGAGTTCTTGCATGGGCACGAACGAAACACGTCAGAATGGTTTCCACTGAATTATACAAGCCTGGGAAAAACGGCGATAAATACTGCATTGCAGGTACAAAAGGTCAGGAAAAAATCTCTTATACTCTTCGTAAAAGAAGAGTGGAATTCCAGGCTGATGGATGCACCGACCTGCAACGAGATATATTTATACATTATGACCAGGTAATTCTTAATAAACGGTGTGAGGATCCTTTCGACGAACCACGTGCCGAGCGTCTTCTTACAGAAATCAAGGCTGATGAATTTATCATCATAGGGGGTCTCGCTGAGGGAGCTGTTTCAGCTACGGTTTTAGGTCTTCTGCAGAGAGGTAAACATGTAACTATTTTAGTTGATGCCATCGGCACACATGACAGGCATAAAGCTGATATGGCTTTTCGTAAGATGAAAGCAAAAGGAGCAATTCTTACTGAATCACGGACATATGCAGGTTCAACGCATTTAAAAACCGCTGGGATATGCGACTGTAAGCTTTGTCGAATGAAAGAAAAGCCGTCACAATTCCAAACTTCTATCGGTGCGTAAAAACAATCTGCAGTTCAGCTTTCCTATGTTTTTTTGCCCCTATATACAATGACTTTCGTAGGACATTTTTCCATTGCCTCTGTAAAGGATTCACCCGGCTGGTATTTTTCATAATTAAGCCTGGCATAATTTGTCGCCATTTCGAAAGCGTCATTTTTTTTCGTACACATTTTGCAGCCGATGCACCCTACTTTGCAAAAGTCCTTGGTATCTTTCCCGCTTTCCTGACTCTTGCAGGCTACTGTCATCATAACATTGCTGGTAAAAGGCACCATTTCTATCAACCCCCTGGGGCAGGCCTTTGAACATGCGGTACAACCTGTGCATTTTTCATAGTCGATCACTGCAAGACCGTCAATAATATGAATCGCATCAAATTTACAGGATGCCACACAATCGCCAAAGCCGAGACAGCCAAATTTGCAGGCTTGTACATTAGCCAGGGCGTTTGCACTTGTGCAAGTCGGAATACCGTCATATTGCCCAAAAAATGTTTTGTCTCCTGTATGAGCTTTACAATGAACGATAGGTCTTACTGGTACACCTGACCCGCTAACCGCAAGACTGAGTATCTCGGCTATCTTTCCGGATACATTGTCTCCGCCGGGGGCACATTTGCCGATAAGTTCAGGATTAGCTGCAACGGCCTTGGCATAAGCTGAACAGCCGGCAAAACCACAGGCTCCACAATCCACGCCGGGAAGAGCTGTTAAGATTTGTTCTACTTTTGGATCAACCTGAACCTTGAGTTTTATGCTCGCGATTAATAATACCAGTGCAAAACCCGCCGCCAAAACAAGCATTGTCACGCCCGCCTGCCAGGAAGAACTCCATAAATCAATCAAACCAGTCAATATCATTTTCTATACCTTTATCAGGAACAGTGCTTATTTAAGCAGGCCAGTATAGCTATAACACCCCTTTTGGGCAAGAGATTTGTCGTAAACAACAAAATTGTTGAACAATAGGGCCAAAATGAGTAAATTATTATCAAAAGGTAATTGGCATTTTTCGGGTTATAAGGAAAATATGGTCGAGCAAGAACTTAAAAATATTGAAGCCGGCAGGCAAAAAAACCCCGGCTATTACGAAGAGGTGGACAGGGCAGTAAAATTTGTCGTGCCGCCGCAGATGCGGGTGTTGGAAATCGGCTGCTCGACCGGGAGATTGCTGGCTGATACCAAGCCTGCTTACGGCCTGGGAATCGACAATAATGAAAAGCTGATAGAAGCCGCAAAGCATATTCACGCCGATAAGGAAAATCTGACCTTTGTTTGCGATGATGCGGAAAACTTTGATTTTGCTGATACCGAACCGTTTGACTACATAATCCTGTCAGATATTCTGCCGCTGGTGGGAGATGTACAGAACCTTCTGATAAATATACGACGGCTCTGCAAACCGAGTACAAGATTGGTTATTACATATTATTCGAATGTGTGGCGGCCTATGTTGGCAATCGCCTCTTTGATTGGGCGACGGCAAAAAAGCCTGCGTTATAACTGGCTTTCAAGTAAAGATATTATAAATCTTCTGCATCTTGCGGATTATGACACGATTACCAAAACCGGCCGAACATTATTGCCTTTGAAAATACCCGTGCTCGGATGGTTTATGAACAGGTTCCTGGCTAAGATGCCGTTTTTTAACCATTGCTGTTTAACCTGGCGGATAGTGGCAAGGCCGATGCCGGCCAAAACAGAAGGTCCGGCACCGACCGTTTCCGTTGTAATACCAACTCGTGACGAACGGGGAAATATAGAAATGGCATTTAAACGGACGCCAAAGCTGGGCAACTGGACAGAACTGATCTTTGTTGACGGGCATTCTACCGATGGCACAGTCGAAGAAATAGAAAGATGTAAAGCAGAATACGGCAACCAGTGGCACAGAGTTGAAATACTGCATCAAACAGGTAAAGGCAAAGCCGATGCGATGCGGTTAGGGTTCGATGCCTGCCAGGGTGATATCCTGATGATCCTGGATTCGGACCTGACTATGCCGCCGGAGGAACTGGGGAAATATTATGAAGCTATAGTCGAAGGCAAAGGTGATTTTATCAACGGCTGTCGGCTGATCTACCCTATAGAAAAACAAGCGATGCGATTTCTAAACCTGATCGCGAATCATCTTTTTGCTACACTGTTTTCCTGGTTGCTGGACCAGCCGGTTAAAGACACCCTGTGCGGGACTAAGGTGTTATGGCGCAAAGATTACGATAAAATCGTAGCAAATAGAGCATATTTCGGGGATTTCGATCCCTTTGGAGATTTCGACCTGCTGTTCGGAGCAACTAAATTAAATCATAAAATCGTAGATATGCCGATACATTACCGCAACCGCAGCTATGGTGATATTAAAATCCATCGATGGGAACACGGATTACTGCTGTTTCAAATGAGTTGGAAGGCTTTCGTGAAACTGAAACTGTCGTAGCCTGAAACTTTAGCTACTTGATCATCCCCGCAAACCCCATAAATGCAAGTGTCAGCAGTCCTGCTGTAATCAAAGTTATCGGCGCACCTTTGAGACTGTCCGGCACATCTGCTATATTAAGATTTTCGCGAATACCAGCCATTATGCAGATCGCAAGAGTAAAGCCGATGCCGGCACCAAAACTGAGGACCGCTGCTTCAGGAAAATTATCAATTCCCCATAAATTAACAAAAAGACAAAGGCCGAGTATCGCACAATTTGTTGTAATCAACGGCAGAAATATGCCAAAGCTTTCGTATAAAGGCGGGAAAAACTTCCGCAAATACATCTCAACAAGCTGTACCGCCCCTGCTATTACAAGAATATAACAGACATAGCGGGTAACTTCCAAACCGTAAGGCATCAAAATCAAATTATCTATCAGCCAGGTAAGTGTGCCTGCCAGCGTAATCACAAATGTCACAGCCATGCCCATTCCAAAGGCCATATCAAGTCTTCCTGAGACGCCCAGGTATGGACAAATTCCGAGAAACTTTGTAAACACAAGATTGTTTACAATAACAATCGAAATAAAACCCATTAACAGGACATAAACTTTATCCATCACTTAAACCTTTCAGGTTTTTTTACCTGTAACAAAATTAACAAGACCAAGTATAAGGCCAAGCGTAATAAATGCTCCGACCGGCATTCTCATAGCGGCCCAGGGCACAAAAAAGCTGGGCATAACCTTAATCTCGAATATCATACCCGTAGCCAGTAATTCTCTTATTCCGCCGAGAATACAAAGCACTACTGTAAAACCGATACCCATGCCGATAGCATCGATAATACTTATAAACAAACCATTCTTGCTCGCACAGGCTTCGGCTCTGCAGATGATTATGCAGTTTACGATAATAAGAGGCACATAAGGACCGAGCACCGCGCTCATTTCCGGCTGGAAAGCCCTGAGAAACAAATCGGCAATTGTTACAAACGTCGCGATCGCAAGGGTAAACATTAAAATACGCAGATGAGGCTTTAAAAGATTCCTCATAAGACTCACAACAATATTACTGCAGAACAAAACAAAAATTACGCTAAGGCCCATTGTAAGGGCAGGCTTTACTGCCGTTGTCACAGCAAGCGTCGGGCACATACCTAAAAGAAGACGCAGGACAGGATTTTCCTGCCAAAGACCTGCCGCAAAAACCTTTGAAATTGAAGGTGCTTTATTTTCCATCTATTCCGCTTTCTTTTCGTTAATCTTTTTTTTCATCTGGTCAAGATAGTTATTAAAAATATTCACAACAGCAGTACTGCTCACAGTAGCACCACTGATAGCAACGATATTGTTGTCAATTATCTTGTCATCGCCTTTTTTTGTAAGACTTAAATTTGTCATCGGGGCATTAATAAACTGATGTCTGAAATAATCTCCGACTATTCTGTCGCCGAAGCCCGGTGTCTCATTGCTTGAAAGGACACTATAGCCTTTGATTTTTTCAAGAGCTGCATCAACTGCGATAACAAGTTCGATCTTGTCAGCAAACCCCGCACCCTGTGCCCCGAAGCAAAAACCTGCGCTGTTTCCATCAGGAGCAGTTGCTTTATAAACATTACTCTTCGCAATTTTGCCCTTGCCCAGGTCAACCTGTACATCTGTCATAATACATTCATACTTGGCATTTGGTATCAATTCATTCATCAAGTTGTTAAGTTTGTTTATTTTGTTCTGCTCGATCCTCGGCTGCCAGGCAGCATTGGTTATGGCAATTAAAAGACCAAAGGCAAATGACGAGACTATCAGCAGCCAGCTTTGTTCGATATAATGTTTTATCGCTTTAAGCATTTACTCTGCCTCCTGTCGGTGTAAGTTTCGTGAAACGGTCTATCAAAGGCGTAACCGCATTCATCAGCAGCACGGCAAACATAACGCCTTCGGGATATTCACCTACTATTCTGATAAGCATCGTCAGTCCGCCCAGGCCTATACCGAAAATCCACATTCCTCTCTTCGTCAGCGGTGCGGTTACGGGGTCGGTAGCTATGAAAAACGCGCCTATCAAAAGCCCGCCGCCAACCAGATGGACCCACGGCGCAATATAATACTGCGGATCAATAAGCCAGCCGATAGAGGCAAATATAAACGCCGAGAGTAGTACCGCTATCGGTATAATATAATTTATCGTTCCCCTTATCAGCATATAAAACCCGCCGATAATCAGCGCCAATGCACTTGTCTCTCCAAGACAGCCTCCTGTCTGGCCAACGAACATATAATTAAACACACTGTTTACTGTTTCTGCTTTGGTTCCGTTTCCCGCCGCCCTGCTTTTTATAGCCTCTTTGCTGAGCGCAAGAGGAGTCGCCTGGGTCGTTGCCACGGGATCTGAGGTTTGAACCTGGCCAACCTGCGGCATTTGCGGATGTATCGTTGCCGGCACGGTCCAGGTGGTCATCATTGTTCCAAAACAAGCTGTCAAAAAACATCTTCCTGCCATCGCCGGATTGAAGATATTCGAGCCCAGTCCGCCAAATACCATTTTACCTATGATAATTGCAAAGCCGGAACCTATGACACAGGCCCAGACAGGCATCGTCGGCGGAAGTGAAAAGGCAAGTATGATAGCGGTTACTACTGCACTTAGGTCTCCAAGAGAATTAGGTTTTCGGAGGATGATATTACACATTGCTTCAAAAACAATGCACGAAACGATACAGGAGCCGAGAACCGCAACTGCTTTTAGCCGGAAGAATATTACCGCTGCAACCATCGCAGGGACAAGACCAATTATCACATCAAGCATAACACTCTGCGTAGAGTGATGCTTTTTGATATGCGGCGAATGTGATACTTTTATATTTTCCAGCATTTATTTATCCTGTCACGATAGTTTTATTTCGGCATAAGTTTTTTCGCTCTTGCGGCGAGAATTTTCCCGGTCTTTATAAGTCCTGCAACATCTATATCGGCCGGGCAGACATAACTGCAGCAGCCGCATTCTATACAAACCGACATATGATACTGTTCTGCTATATCAAGCAGATTATGTTTTACCGCGTGGGCTATTTTTGTCGGATTTATATTCATCGAGCAGGCTTCGATACATCTTCCGCAGCGGATACAGGGTGTCTCTTTCGATCTCATTCTTATACTGCCGATTTCCTTTGCCGTAAGGACGGTAATTGCCCCGCCGGTTTTAGTCATTGGTGTTGACAGATCCGCCACCGCAAAACCCATCATCGGCCCGCCGAGTATAACTTTCACCGCGTCATCGGTCAGCCCGCCTGCAAGTTCGATAAGGTCTCCTGCCGTCATTCCGATAGGAGCATAGAAATTGCCGGGGTTTTTAACTCCGCTTCCGGAAACAGTTACAGGTCTATGTGTTAACGGGCTGCCAAATACAACCGCATCGGCTATTGCCGCGGCGGTGGCTACATTGTTTACGAGAACACCTATCATCGGCGGGATTCCGCCTGCCGGCACATCCTTGCCAAGGATTGATTTGATAAGCTGTCTTTCACCGCCCTGTGGATATTTTGTCTTTACCGCAACAACTTCTATCTCTGATGCAGCCGGCATTTTTTCCACTGCCTGTCTGAAAGCAGTAACAGCTTTTTGTTTATTGTCTTCTATGCCTATATATATGTTCTCACAGTTCAGTGCTTTCGCTGCAAGCAGAGCGCCTGCAATAATCTGATTAGTCCACTCAAGCATTATCCGGTAATCACAGGTGATAAAAGGTTCACATTCACAACCGTTGATTATCACCGCGCGTATAGGCGAATCAGGGTTTGCCTTTAGCTTAACACTCGTAGGGAAACCTGCCCCTCCCATTCCGACAATACCTGCGTTGCGAACAGCCTCAAATATCTGTTCAGGTGTATATTTGCCGGGGTCGAAATTTTCATTGAATTTATCTGCAGAGGGCTCTTTTACCTGGTTATCTTCACCAGTTTCAATGATAATCGATTCAGCTCTGCCGAGTACCGGATGAGAGCTGAGCGCTATATTCTTCACTGTCCCGTTCACCGGCGAATGGATCGGGGCCGACACAAAAGCGTCAGCACTACCTATAACCTGGCCCAGGGTTACATAATTCTTTTTCATAACCAGCGGTTTGCAAATTGCGCCGATATGCTGGCTCAGCATAATAGAAAGCTGTTTTGGCGCCGGCACAGATTTTATCCGTGAATGTTCGCTTAACTCTTTGTAGCCAGGCGGATGGACGCCGCCCTTAAACGTTAGTTTGCCGGTACACTTAATGTCCAACCCTCCATAATTTCAAAATTAAAAGATACAAACTTATAACAGCCGCTGCCGCTGCAAGTGCGAGCAGGTTTTTGCCAAGCGGACCGACCTGCCTTTCAGCAAGCAGTCTTTCCGCAACGGCAAGGGTAATAATAAAAAGAACCAGCGGCAACAAAAAAGCCTGTATAACCTTCAGTGTAACAGGCGGCGATTTTGAATTGCCGAGCCTTTGGTAAACTTCCTGACAACTGTCTTTTTGTCCGCAGCTGTCACATTGCTGGTCCATTATCTGCACCTATTAAGAAAAGGAACCTTATATAACAAATCCGCAAGATTTTCAAGCCAAATCGCTTAAGTTGTCTCAGCTGATAATAGCAAGCTGCTTTAGAAATGAATCCACTTGCCTAATCTCATTTTCATGCCATCTCCTTTGTTTTATGAGGCCTGTATGATAATTTTTTCACATTAATTTTAAGCAAAAAAGTTAAAATATAACGGCTTGAAAAGCCTTTCAATTTATCTTTTATCCCCGGGCATGTTACGATAACACCTTTTTATATAAAGAGTTATATAGTATATCTTGTTTTAGTCCTATAATAAAACTATTTCTCATACAAAAGCTACGTATAGTCCATTTTTCCCAAAACACCATTTTTGCCTTGATTTACATTATGGGACGTGGTAAAATATGTAAAATTAAATATGTATTGGTAGTGAGTTTGGAGGACGGAGAAGACAAGACAATCCTCCCAAATTTTTCACTAAGTAGAGCATGGCGTACCGAACAGTGATAATCCGAGTACGCTGTGAAATGTTAACTGTAAAACTCTGCGCGTACTATGGAGAAGAAGACGGAAGAAAAATTTAGAAGAAGAAGTTATTCCACTCAGGGTGATGTTGACAATCCAAGAGGCCGCCTTGTACGCAATGACTTTGTCATAGGCGAATCTCCTGCTTTTGGCTCAATTCTCGAGACTATTAATGCTGTTGCTGCCAGACAGTGTCCAATGATAATCAGCGGTGAAACCGGCGCAGGCAAGGAAATGGTTGCCCGCCAGATACATTTATGCAGTAACCGGGCTGATAAGGTTTTTATTCCTGTTGATTGTACAACACTGACAGGGCAGTTATTTGAAAGCCAGTTATTCGGTCATGTCCGCGGTGCGTTTACCGGTGCTGTAAGCGATACGCTCGGTTTCTTCAGGGCTGCAGACAGCGGAACTATCTTCCTCGACGAAATCAGCGAGATTCCTCTCGACCTTCAGGCAAAACTGCTGAGGGTTCTGCAGGAATCAACTGTTACACCCGTCGGTTCAGTAAAACCTCATCCTATTGATGTGCGGGTACTTTGTGCGACAAACAGAAATTTAAAGCAGTTAGTTGAAGAGGCCAAGTTCCGTGCAGATCTATATTACCGTTTAAATGTCGTTGCTGTTGAAGTACCTCCTCTTCGTAAAAGGCCGCAGGATATCATCATGCTTGCTGAATATTTCCTTGCCCGCCAGGCAGACCTTTATAGCGAGCCTTATAAAACACTTTCAGACCAGACTAAAAAGCTTCTTGTCGACTATCATTGGCCTGGTAATGTCCGTGAACTTGCAAATGTAATAGAAAGAGCTTATGTGCTGACAGAAACAAATGTGATAACACCTGCCGCTCTTCCAACAGAAATACTCGTTGCGGTTCCTGCAGAGAACGGGGCCGCTCGCCTGCCGACTCTTGACGAAGCACAGCGAAAAGTGATTATTCAGGCACTCGATACGACCGGCGGCAAAAGAATGGCTGCTGCCAAAATTCTCGGTCTTGAGCGCCGAAAGCTTAATCGTCTGATGCAAAAACTTGACATTCCTCTGGCCGAGGCCGAATAAAAAAACCCCGATAAGAATACCGGGGTTTTTAGAACTCCCTTTCTCAGGTCAACTTATTTTTCCTGCGTATCCTGTTTTTCAATCATCTTATCGAGCTTTTTTACATTCCCGGCTTTTTTGCGATAAGTCTGAACCTTTACACCAAGCCTGCCGAGTTCGCCGGCAACTTCCGCCTGTGAAGGGTCAAGGTCAAAAGTTTTGCGCAAATAAATCTCTGCGTTCGTATAATCCTTCTGCAAGAGATAATAATAACCGATCTGTTTATTTATCGCCACCGACTGCGGGGCCAGACGATGGGCCTGTTTGTAGCAAGACAAAGCATAATCATCCAGCATCCTGTCCTGAAAAGCCCTGCCGAGAAGCAGTGAGTGTTTAGCACTGACACTTGCCTGGCTCATATACATATCCGCGATTACCGCGCTGCGGGTGAAGTCTTCTTTGTCGATCAGCAATTTCACAATAGAGGCCTGGGCTTCATGGTGAACCGGATCAAAAGCTAATGTTTTATTATATTCCCATTCAGCTTTGTCCCACAGGCCCTGGCGATGGTAAAGTTTGCCCAGTTCATAATGGGCTTTGGGGTTTTCGTACTTGCGGTCGATATCTTTCATCAGCGCCATTTTTTGCCGGTCGGTCGCGCTCACGAGCTCTTCGTCAGATATCTTTTCGCCTGTAGCGGTCTTTTGTGTCCTGCTGCACCCGGCTGTGATAATGAAGATTGTCCCCAGAATTATAAACAGGATTTTAAAGAGTTTTGCCATTTCTCAATCCTTTCCAATTTCGAGCATCCTAATCTGCCATTAGTATGAGGCACTAAAGTCTTTTTTGCAAGTTATTTTCTGCCCAAAAGAGTTATATATCGAGATTTTGTACTTCCAGGGCATGTTCCTGGATATACGTACGCCTTTTTTCCACATCATCCCCCATCAAAATACTGAATAACCGGTCGGCCTCACCGGCATCTTCGATGGTAACCTTCAAAAGTGTCCGCTTAGCAGGATTCATCGTTGTTTCCCAAAGCTGCTCAGCGTTCATTTCACCGAGCCCTTTAAACCGTTTTATATCAATACCTTTTGCACCTATCTGTCTTATCCCCGAAGAGACTTCGTCAAGGGAGGGAATTTCATACTTTTCCTCATTGTTAATCAGTTTAAATTTAGTCGGTACCGCCTCACCCGAAACTCTGCGCCGGGTTTTTAATATGAAATCTTTTAAGTCCAGCCCAAATTTCGCTTTTAACTTGGCACCTGCCTCGTTAATTCTGCCAACCTCATGCAGCTCCTCGGCAACCGCTTTTTCATACTGCTCTTGTTCGGCATCAGTTGCGGACTCGATCTGCTTTCTTCTTTTTTCAAACTCGCGCTTATCTGTATAAAATTCATTAGAACCTTCAAAATGGATACAATATTCCGGCAGTTTGTCGTTTACATATTGCTCCTGTATAAACTTTCTAAAAGAAACACCCCTTCTCTCAAGCACTGTTATATTACGCTCAAGACTCGAAAGCAGCTTAACAAGCTCTTTAAGTTCGGCGCCGCCTATTTTTTTGCTCCCTCCGTTATCATCAACTACCAGCTCTGTGCCTTCTATGCCGCGAGAAACCATTCGCTTGCGCATTTCCTGTTCCGTCAAAACGTATTCCGTTTTTTTCTTTCCTTTTACAGCAAGTTCATACAAGGGCGGCTGTGCTATATACACCGCATCGTGTTCGAAGAGCTGCGGCATCTGCCTGAAAAGGAAAGTAAGAAGCAGTGTTCTTATATGTGCGCCGTCAACATCGGCATCTGTCATGAGAATAAGTTTTCCATATCGGCACTTCGTAAAATCAAAATCATCATTTCCGACGCCCGTGCCAAGTGCACTTATAATCGTACGTATCTCTTCGTGGGCGAGCATTTTTTCAAGTCTTGCTTTCTCCACATTCAATATTTTTCCCCGCAACGGCAATATCGCCTGGGTATTTCTATCTCTTCCGCTCTTTGCACTGCCGCCTGCAGAATCACCCTCAACAAGGAAAAGCTCGGTGCTGGCAACTTCCTTACTTGAACAATCCCACAATTTTCCCGGCAAACTGCCGCCGCCCAGCGCTCCTTTTCTACGGGTAAGCTCCCTGGCTTTTCGGGCAGCTTCTCTGGCCGCTGCGGCCTGAATGGCTTTTGTCAGTATTCTTTTTGCCTGAGCAGGATTTTCTTCGAGAAAGTTTGCAAGCTGTTCATTTACAGTTGTTTCAACAAAACTGCCCACCTCGGGGTTGCTTAGCCTTACTTTAGTTTGCGCCTCAAAGTGAGGATCTGCAAGTTTGACTGAAACAACCGCCGTTAAACCCTCGCGGACATCTTCGCCGCTTGGAGACTGGCCGGCCTTGAGCAGATTAGCTTTTCTTGCATAAGCATTCATTGTACGAGTCAATGCCGTCCTGAATCCGCTTAAATGTGTTCCGCCGTCGATATTCCTTATGTTATTTGCAAATGCGAGAATATTTTCCATATAACTTGAGTTGTACTGCATTGCAATCTCGCAGGTCATATTTGCCGCAGGATCATCTTTCACAAAATAAATTACTTTGGAGTGCAGTGATTCTTTGCCTTCATTAAGGTGTTGGACAAAAGACCTCAGACCGTCTTCGAAATGGAACACCTCTTCTTTGTTGTTCCGATCGTCCCGGAATGTTATTTTAACCCCGGCATTAAGATATGCTACTTCGCGAATTCTCTTGCAAAGTGTTTCATAATCAAACTCTATGTCCCCGAAAATTTCTTCGTCCGGCAAAAATTTTATAACTGTGCCTTGTTTGCTTGAGGGCCCCACTTCTTCAACCTTGCCTTTCGCTTCTCCGCGGCGGCACTCGAAATGATAGTGTTTATTATCACGGTAAACATCCGCTTCGAGCCATTCGCTCAAAGCATTAACCACACTTACTCCGACGCCGTGCAGGCCGCCGGCAACCCGGTATGCTTTATGGTCAAACTTGCCGCCGGCGTGAAGTGTTGTTAAAACAACCTCAAGAGCGCTTTTGCCTGCCTCTTTGTGTATGTCAACTGGTATGCCGCTGCCGTTATCCTCAACAGAACAGCTGCCGTCAACATGAACACAAACAATTATTGTGTCGCACCTGCCGGCTAATGCCTCGTCAATAGAATTGTCCAGGACCTCGTAAACCAGATGATGAAGGCCGCTTAGTTGGCGAGAGCCTATGTACATCTCAGGCCTTTTGCGGACCGCTTCCAGTCCCGCGAGGATTTTTATACTGCTGGCATCATAACTATGGTCTTTCATATAACTTTCATTGCTCCAAACAATTTATTTTTATCGCCTTAATATGTGATGATGGACATCGCATTGCGATTTCTTCTGTAATTTCCTTTGTGCGGCTACGAAGCTCAAACATATACGAGCCGGGTTTAACGCTAACTTTTAAAACACCCGCCTTAAAAGACTCTACCCTGCAGTTCTTCTCAAGCCTAGCCCCTGCGGCCAGTTTAAACGCATCGGAAACTGTTGCGCCTCGCCTGGCGGGACCTGCTGTTTTCCTTATAAAAACTCTCAGTTCCGCCGCAAGGTTTTCCGTTTTTCTAACCTTTGCCCTTCTGAAATTCACCGCCCTGTTCGCTTTTTGAAGCAGCTGTTCGTCGCCCATAACACTGACAACTCCTTATGATAAGCTCACCGGCATAATAATATACAGATAGTTCTGCCCGCTTTTAATAAGGCCCGGCCGGTCCGGTTGGCCCAACTGCATCTCAAAAGAATCTTCTTTGATAACCCTAAGCACATCAACAAGAAATTGTGGGTTAAATCCGATCTCCATCGCTTCGCCCTGATAGCCTACTTCCATGGCTATTTCTGCGTCGCCCATTTCCGGTGCCCGGCAGGTAAAAATCAAAGATTTTTCGCTTAGCGACAATTTAACTCCCTTGGAGTCCTCGTTAGTTAAAAGGGCTGCTCTTTTGACAGCGCTTAATGTCGCTGCCGTGTTAAGCTGTAGTTTATTCTTGTGGTCTGTTGGAACAATCTCTTCGTATTTAGGAAAATTACCTTCGACCAGCGTCGAGCTTACCACAGTGCTGCCGCAGGCTATTATAATTTTATTGTCCGCAAAACGAATCTCCGCTTCGTCTTTTTCGCCGGCACTTATCTTATCTAAAAGTGACATTGCTTTGGCGGGCACAATTATCTTTTCTGACTCAAGTTTCTTCTCTGCTTCAGCACTTAAAGAAAGTTTATATCGGGCGAGTCTTCGGCCGTCTGTTCCAACCATTGTTAGTTTTTTTCCTGAGGCTTCCCATAAAACCCCGCTTAATGCATACCGTGTATTTTCCTTTGCTGTTGCAAAAAGACAATGCTCTATTGCCTCCTGCAGGCGAATAAGATTAACTTTTATCTGGGCCTTGCCTTCCAGGCCGGGAACTGCGGGGTATTGATCCGGCTGGTACCCGTAAATTGTAAAATGGCTGTCTGCGCCTCTTACGTGGCAGGTCCCTTCGGCTGATTGAATCTCAAGGACCTCGTCAACGCTTTCGCGCACAATGGCAGCAAGCCGCTCTGCAGGAACAACGGCTTCGCCTTTTTCTTCTACCTGGGCCTGGGCAACAAGGCAGGTTATGCTAATCTCGAAATCAGTAGCGCTTATCGCGACACTGTCTTTTTTCGCGTCCAATTTCAGCCCCTGCAGGATCGGCTTGGTTGTCCTGGACGGAACTACGGTCGTTACGAGCGACAGGGCTTCAGCCAATGCCGCGCGGTTGAATTTAACCTTCATTTTTTCCCTCATCAATCCTTAAAATATTTGTCTTTTTCCTTTTTTTCAACATCATATTTTACAACAGTAACGCCAATTTAGCAAAGAGAAATGAGGCAAATTAAGAGGGGGTTCGCCCGTTAGTTTTGTCACAGCGCATCCTAATAAGAAAGAAGAGAATAATAAAAAAAGTAATAGTAGTAGTAACCGACGAAAATTGTGAAAAGCAAAAGGGGCTTGGGGGGTAAACAAATAAAAGACAAGGAGTTACAGCATAAAAACAACAGGGGGCGACGTGGAAAACCTGTGAGAAAGACAGAAAGACTCTTTCTTAAATTAGAATCAAATCACAAAAAAACCCGAAAACAGAAAAAACAGGAGGCGGGCCAACAGGACAAACAAAAGAAATCACAGGTTATACACACAAACACAAGGCAAAAAAGCAACTCTTTTATCGTTTCTTGAAAGAGGTTCACACGCCCCCGGGCCTTTTAAGAATCGCTACCGGGGCACCAATATCTACTCGGCGGACCGGTTTAGTTGCTCAAGAACAAGCTTAGTAGTGTTTTGGCTGGCATTGTTTGAGGATAATGGTTTTATCAGCTCTGCAAGCCTAAGACTAAGGGTGGTTAGTTTGTCCGGGGCGTTTAAAAGTTTCTCACAGGCTGCGACAACAGGCGCGATGGAGGAGAAATACGGCATAAACTCAGGAACAAGTTCCTGCTGCGACAGAATATTAACAAGCGACAGGTATTTGGTTGTTACAATCCTCTTTCCAACAAATTCCCATAAATATTTATTGGATTGGTACATTATAACCATTGGGCACGCGGCGGCAGCTACCTGCAGGGTTGCTGAGCCGCTGGCGACCAAGGCAAAATCGACATTGCATGCGGTTTTATAAACGGCATCGGTAACAAAATTTAACCGAAGGGTCTTTAATGCCTCTTTTTTAAGTACCGCCAGGGAATTATCGTCAGCGGCAACGGCAGTAAATTTTATCGACGGATGACGTGCTTTTAGTCTTCTGGCGATATGCTGCATCGCCGGCCAGAGCGATTTTATCTCTGACGGTCTTGAACCAGGCATAAGAGCAATGTGTCCGGCAGATATAGAATACCTGCTGTAATTTTTAGGTTTTATCTGTTTTGCGTCTATGTTTTCAAGTACAGGACTGCCGACAAAATTGCACTGCAGACCTCTCTGGCCGAACCAATCCGGCTCAAAAGGCAGCACACAAGCCATTGACGCAGTACATAATCTTTTAAGTTTTTTCAACCGCCATGGCGCCCATGCCCATAATTGAGGAGCGACATAGAAAAAGACCTTGACACCATTTTGTCCGGCGGCCTTTGCAATATGGAAATTAAAACTTGGTGAGTCACAGACAACAACAAGGTCGGGTTTGTTTGCGGCAAAATGTTTTTTGGCGAGATTTATTGCTTTTATAAAAAACAAAACCTGCGCAAAGGCCTTGTAAGTCATAGCAGCTTTTTGGGTGGTGTTTAAAACAAGCTCACACCCCGCCTGGGCCATCTTGTCTCCGCCGAAACCCACAAATTCAAAATTACTGCCGGTTTGTTTTAATGCCTTTATAAGATTAGCACAGGCATTATCACCGCTGGCCTCAGCAGCGCTTAAAAAAACCTTATATGTTCGGCCCGAATCATTCATAGGCCTATAGTTAAGATAAAATCCGTTAAAATACAAGGATAATAAAAAAGAGCTGCAGGCGGTTAAACCTGCAGCTCTTGAATATCAAATATAAAACTAATTATGGACAGAACAGCCATTTATTGGCAAAAATGGCGAGGTCGGAGAAGTTTACATCACCGTCGTCGTTAAGGTCCATAGGTAATGGATCGTCATTAGTAACATCCATAAAACCACCATCAGTGCCTATCTGCAAAACTACAGGCTCGCTGAAGAAATCGCCATAAGGTTTGGGCCTTATAATGCTGCCGGGAACAGGAGTTCCGCAATAGAGTTGCCCGTGCCCTCCTCTCGGAGGTACCGTCTGGATCTGCGGCTGGTTGTGCCAATTGACGCCTGTCGCACTTATCGTAACCGGACTTGGCAGGTCATAAACGAGCGGGGTCCCGCCGCCGACTTCTGTAAAAATACACCTTAAATATGCAGAGAAGGCCATATCATAAGTTCCTCCAGCCTCGGAGCCCTGTATATACATAAAACCTATTGACGGGATACCTGGATTCAAAATAACCTTGACGTTATAATACTCCGGCGGCAGGCTGGGGTAGTTAACTTCGATAGGCCTGCAGCTTTTCAGGTCCAGCGCGATTATTTCTGTCTCTATCAAACCAGTGTTGTTGGGCTCGTTCGGCGACCTGATAGGTATATCTTCACGGCGGCGTACTATCGTATCTGCAAGTTCATACTCTCCAAAATCCGGTTCGCCGAGCGGTTCACCTTTAAGGCAGATTACTCCATCGAACGGATCTGAACCGGGGCCGAAGAAATCTGACGGAACCGAATCAATCTCAACTGAATTGAAATCCATTAAACCCTCAATAGTTGCCAGGTAATCATATCCGCCGGCAATATAGGTTTCATATGTATATCCGGTAAATAGCAGAATGGTACCCGTAGTTGTTCCAGCCATTCCTTCAAGAATGCTTCCCGGAGCACCTTCAAATTCGATTTTATAGGTGATATCAAAAAAGCTGTCCACGGCAAAATCACCGCTCGGCAATTCTGTCAAAATTGTTTTGCCTTCACTTGGCAGGCCATTGCCGGTACCGATGGTGATTTTTAATAAATCAAAATCAGGATCACCATGGATTTCGCCCTCCAGACGGAACAGATCACTCACAAATGTCTGTACAGGCTCACCAGGATTGCGCGGGCCGGTATGCAGTTCTCCGCTGACAGGCAGGGAGATACTTCTGTTAAAGCCTGCCAGGTCTCCTGTGCCGTTAACATCAAGGTCGAGTTCGGCATCAAAGAATACCGTTTTACCATCTTCCTCGCTGCCGGAAAGAGAAACAACACCGCTGAAGTTTCCCAGTGAACTTTCTAATACCATTGAAGAAGTTGGCGGCAGGCCTGAAGAGATAACAATAACTGTGTCTGGATTATAATAAGAACACGAAGCAGGAAAAGTTATTGTTCCGCTGCCGTTATCCGGAGCTGTACAGTTGTAGCAATCATTGGCTGTTCGTATCCGGATTGTTGCAATTGTCGAACCTGCAAAGCCATCCAGCTGACTGCCCGGTGCGCCGACAAATTCGATTTGGTAAGTAATATCAAAGAAGCTATCCACCGCGAAATCTCCGCTCGGAAGTTCTGTTAAGATAGTTTGTCCGGGCCCAGGCAGACCAAAATCTGTGCCGGCTGTAACCGTTAACATGTCAAAATCAGGGTCGCCGTAAATCCCGCCTATAAATCGAAACATGTCAGTTGGAAACGTTTGTACAGGGTCGCCCGGATTTCGCGGGCCGGTGTGGACTTCACAGTCAATCTCTATATTGATATTCCGCTGAAACCCTAACAGGTCACCGGTGCCGTGGAGGCTTAATTGCAGTGTAGAAGTGAACATTTCCATTTCACCGCCCAGTATTCCGCCAGGCATCCGGATAATATTGCCAAAATTTGTGTGTGTACCTAGGCCTTCGATGGTTGTTCCGGGCGGCAAACCGTCGATAATCATCCAGACTTCATCAGGCGAAGTATAATCGCAGCCTACCGGCGGCAGGTCAACAGTCCCGCTGCCGTTGTCAGGCTGGGTGCAGCAATCATCAGCAAATGTTGTGGATGCGAAGATAAATATTGCCGCTATAACAACTAATTGGAATTTTTTGAAAGTGCGCATATTTTCCTCCTTTCATATAAATCTCTTAAAAATAGATACAGTCCCCTTATACCATAATTATGGTGAAAAGTCAATAATTCAGATAAAAAGTGTCGTCAAAAAAAGCTCGTAAACTACCCTTTTTGCGTTTTTTAACAACAAACCGGCTTAAAATCGGTCAAAAAATTCTTCTGAATTATTGCCTCATTGTATCGACGATCTGGTCGGAGCTGGTTTTTTCATTATTCAGCTCGTCCCATTCTTCAATATGGCTCGAAGAGTCCACAGTTGCGGTGAAGTTATATTGTGCCCATCGGTAGCTGCCGGTGGCGTAGTTGAACAATACCTCTGCGGTGCCTGTCGAGGATCCTGTTTTGCAAGGCTGGATCGAAGCGACCTGTTTTGTCTCAAGGGTTATTGTCTGGTCAACACTATCCTGCGGTGCCTGGACACGAACCTTCAGGGTAACGAGAAAAATACCTGTTTGACACTGGCCGACGTTTTTGAGTCCGACAATAACATCATATGGCTGAGAAGGCTTAAGCGCACCGGAGGGACCGGTAAGGCGAATATTTTCAATAATGATATCTGGCAGAGCCTGGGTGCCGCATCGAGGCTGGTCAGGCAGGCCTGTCTTTGCCTGTTTTTGCATCGTAGAGGAGCCGGGGCCGGCCTTTCGCTGTATTATTCCCGGCTTGACTTCTTTAGCACCAAAAACAATGGATATGAAACAAACAGACAGCAGGATAAGTATTAATAAAAAAACTCTCCTTTTCATAATGACCCCTTTCATAGAGTATCAACATTAACTTTTCTTATATTATTCTACTTCTGCCTGCGGCAAAGGCTGCTGAAGATGGTGTTCGGTATTTAACAGGCTTTCGGCCTGGGCTCTTAATTTTACAAAACCCCACCCGCCGAAGAGCATATACAGGAAAAATCCGTGAAAAGCCAGACCTATGAAATCGCCAAAGAGCAAAAAAAGAAGGCCGTCCAGCAGATACAGCACCATGCCAATTATATAGGCGGCTTTACTGCCTCGCCTGGACAGGAACCAGAACAAAGCAAAAACACCGATCAGTACGAGATTTATCATAATTCCAATGATGGTCAAAACAGTTGCAAATGTTCCTGCCGATTCTTCTCTGGCGGCAGCTATAAAACCATCTACGATCATAGTAATACCGAGGCCGATGACAAAAGTGACTTCAGCCTGAAAGAAAATCAGCACAGAATTGATCAGCGAAAACGCTGCGATAGCCCCGAACCAGCCGCAGGCCTTTTCTGCCTGATGAATTATTTCTTTTGGTTCGTAAGATTTGTTGCCCACTGTTATAGTATCCATATTACTCTCCTTTTTCTGTTGTTGATGGTTCTATCAAACGATATCTACTCCTTATTTTTATCCTCGTGGTGCATTTTATGCAGCAGGTGCCCAGCGAGGATTATAACAAATACTAGTATCAAAAGCACTAACAGAGCATAAGAGCTATAGGAAGATACCTGGTTGTGAAACTGCCTAAGAAAAATAGCCCAGCCGATAATAGCTACATATGTTCCGGAAAGTACTACAGTGAGATTCAGCCAGGTCTGCAGGCCCATCATAAAGCCGATCACACTTCCGACCAATGGCCCGGTCATCCAGAAAGGAAACCAGACAAAAAGAAACAATCCTGCGATGCCGTATCTTAAAACGATATCTTTGTTGGCCTCCGCTGACTCGCGGATACGGTCAAATAAAATTTTAAGCTGTTTTATTACTAATAAATGCCGCCAACTGAAGACAAATAACGGATAAAATATCAGTACTACAATAGTTTCAACTATCATACAGATAGCAATCACGGTGCCGTATCCGAAACCCATAGAGTATCCGAAAGCGATACTAACCGCTCTGCCGAAAATTGCCTGTGTAGCGGTCATTCCAAGAAAAGTCTGTCCTGCTGTGGGAGAGAGCATCATTTTTACACTTAGCCAGAGAAAATACATAAAGGCCGTTACAGCGCCGAACAGCAGACATTTTCCTTCAGGGCTGTTTAGAAGGGTTTTTTTTAACTCCTTCTTTTGCTCCGGATCCAACTCACTGACAGGTTGTTCGTTGTTCTCTTCTGTCATATCTTTTTTTATATTTTTTTATTATTCAGGATACATAAATCCCGGCACACGTTTGGGTTTTCCCTTATCATCTACACACGCAAGGATGCTCGAGCCTTCGGCAAGCAGTATTCCGGTCCCCGGCCGAGTTAGTTTATAGCTGTGTTCTATTTTCGCAGCAGAAACTTTTGTACATTCAGTAACAAGGTCCAGTTTCTCATCGTAATATGCAGGACTGCGATACTTGATAAAAAGTTCTGCGACGACCATATAAAAACCTTCTTTTTCAAGGTCTTTATATGCCAGACCGTTGGCGCGAAGAAGTTCGGTCCTGCCCATTTCGAAATATACAGGGAAAACACTATGGTGAACGACGCCGGCCTGGTCGGTCTCGCAATAACGGGGAATAACGGTTATTTGTTGAGATTGAACCGTTGTTTTTTCGGGAAATTTCATAGGTATGCAGAAAGGTAGCAAATATCTGAAAAAATTCAAGCCGGCTGTCGGTAAAAAACTGAGATAGTCCGGTAAAAGGAAGACAAAGTGCCCTAAAAACAGCTTATTTTCAGCAATTTGGGGCCTTTTAAATTAAATTTCAATTTCAAAGTCTGCCCAAATTGACATTTGGACCAAAATCTGGTAAAATAAAGCTATGCAAAACAGTGTGTTGCTGTTAACCTTTGTATAAAACTATAGTTAGCATAATTTAGCGGGGTTAGTTGTAATGAAAAAAGTTTTATGTAGTATTTTACTTGCGGCTATTTTGTCGATTCTGACGATATCAGCAATAGGCTGTCATGGTGCCGGCGAGACCTCTAAAGAGAGAACCGACGACCATCTAAGGCAGCTCAGGGTCAATGGGTCATTAATGGTTGATGATATTGACGCCGTTTTGCAGCAGAACAGGCCCAGCAGGCTTAGCGAATACACTGTAAGGTAATATAACGGCACAAGGAAGGCCGGTGCCGGTCGAGATAAAAAGGATTTTAGGACTGAACGTAATTGGATGCGATTTTTGAATATTTCAGTCGTCTGGCATCATACAATCCGCTTATTGTTCTCATTGAGCTGTTTCTAATAGGTCTTGTTGTCTATTGGACGGTAAATTTCCTCGAAGGCACTCGCGGTGAACGTCTGTTTAGAGGGATTCTCATCCTGCTGCTTGTCGTCTCAATGGCTATTAAGCTGGTGATTTCAACGTTTGATTTTGCAAGACTTCAGTATCTCTACAGCTTTTTTCTTTTGTTGGTTATGATCATAGCTGTTGCTGCGTTCCAGCCGGAGCTAAGAAGGATGCTGATAAGGATAGGTCAGACCGGTAGCTTCGGCAGCTCTGTACAACAACAGCTTTCTAAAACCGTCGAGGAGATAATAAGCGCGGTAAAAGCGCTTTCCGACAAAAAAACAGGGGCAATCATAGTTCTTGAAAGAAAGGTCGCTCTGGGCGAATTTGTTGAAACGGGGGTGAAAATCGACGCCAAGGTAAAAGCTGCGCTTCTTATGACGATATTTTACCCTAATACAGCCCTGCACGACCTTGCGGTGATTATCCACGGAGACAGGATAGCAGCGGCAAGAGTCCAGCTCCCACTGGCCGAAAGCGGCTCTGTAGGCGGTTCTCTCGGCTCAAGACACAGAGCAGCGGTCGGCATAACTACCGGCAGTGATGCAGTTGCTATAGTAGTTAGTGAAGAAACGGGAACGATAAGTATTTCTGAAAACGGACAGCTCGACAGATATATAAACGAAGAAGTCCTTCGCAAAAGACTGACGAGTGCGATTATTGATGAAAACTCACTGCTGGATAAACTGCGAAGAGAAGCTGAACACAAAAAACTGCCTGATGCGGCGAACCGGGAGATATAGAAGCGATGTTTGAGAAGTTCAAAAAAGCAGCCATTGTAGTTTTTATAACCTGTCTGATATGGGTCTGGGCGGACCTGTCGCTTGATAAAGACCTGGCCGATCAGACTGTTACCGTGATCACCAGTAAAGGCAATCCAAATTTGTGGGTAACTATTGACGGCAAGCCCGAGATACAGGTAAAGGCTGATTTTAGAGGCCCGGCAAAAAGAATAACCGAGCTTGTCGGAAGAATAAATGCCGGCAAGGAAAAACTTGATGTTGTCTTTGATGCTGAATCGCAGAATATGGCCGAGGCTGGGGAATATACTTTGCAGGATGTCAGAAGATTCCTCGCTGAAAGCGAGAAAATCCGTGAGTATGGCCTGGCAGTCAAAGCCGCCCGGCCGGACAAGCTGCAAAATATAAAAGTTGTTGAGCTTAAAGAAAAGACTCTGCCGCTGACATGTGTTGACGACAAAGATAACAAAATAACAGGAGCTCGTTTAATTCCCGATATTATTACAATGCTTGTGCCTGATAATGTGATAGAAGCGAGAGTAAAAATAGTATCGTCAATCGAGGAAAGACAGGCTCGAGGCGGAACGATAGACAAAAAACCGTATGTCGCGCTGGGCAACGGAGAGATGAGATATTCCGATTTGACTGTAAAAGTTACTCTGCCGACAGCGATTCAGAATATGAAGCAGCATACTATCAGCGGCACGCTCGGATTTGTTTTCAGTGCGAACCTGGCAGGTAAATATGATGTGGAATTTATCAAACAGCCCGAGATAGGCAGCATTACTATATTTGCTACTGACGAGGCCAAGGCAGCCTACGAGGAAGAATCTTTTGAAGTATTACTCGGGATTAAAGATGAAGATGTGGGCAAGGAAGAGGTTAGCCGGCAGGTAATTTATAATTTCCCGGTGCAGTATGTTCGCGAGGATAAGATCCGTCTCAAAGGCGACCCCGCCGAAGCAAAGTTCAGACTTGTTCCTGTTAAGCAGACGCCGTTGTCGATTTCCGAGTAAACAGCAGCATTACAGTTTCTGCGATCATCCACACAGCCAGTACAAGCATTATAGAACCCATTACTGTCAGCAGATGATTTTTGGCCTGGATAAAATCCTTCAGTTTGTAAACAGTTCCCCATATTGTCAGGGTTAGCATTATCAGGCACGGGATGAAAGTGAAGAGTAATTTTGCCCCGCCTTTGCTTTTAAGATACATCGTCGTAACAAGCAGGGCCAGGGCGGCAAGGAGTTGATTTACAGCGCCGAACAGCGGCCAAAGCTTCATAGCGCCTTTACCGTCAGCGCCCGTAGCAAAAGCAAGAGCCGCTGCGGTAATAACAGCAAAAGCAGTTGCAATGTATCTGTTGGCGAGTTTCGGCAGTTTGATGCTGGTTGCCAGTTCGCCGATGATATACCGCTGGATTCTTGTGGCGGTGTCGAGCGTTGTGCCGGCAAAGGAAGAAATAAAAACTCCCATCAAGGCGAAACCGACCACTTGCGGTATGCCGATAGAGTCCATCATATTAGCAGCGCCGACAATAACGGCGGTGATTTTTGCGCCGAGCCCTTCGGCACCGGACCAGGAGGAATAATGCTGCTGCCAGGCAGATACGCCGGTTAAAACATTACCATCAGAAGTGGTATAGGCCAGCCCTATTCCCGCAGCGACACAGGCAATAACCAAAACAGCCAGGGCTCCTTCGGTCAGCATTGAACCGTAACCGACAAAGAGGGCATCAGGCTCCTTTTCGACCTGCTTGGAACTTGTCCCGCTTGCAACGAGCGAATGAAAACCGCTTACCGCACCGCAGGCAATAGTAATAAACAAAAACGGCAGCATCGGTGGAGCACCGGCAGGTGATAAATTAACAACCGGTGCCACAAGCGGCAGCCCCTTAGTAAACGATACGGCAGCGGCAGAGACTACCAATAAGGCCATCATAATGAAAAGCTGCCAGGCATTGATATAATCACGGGGCTGAAGCAGCGTTGTTACCGGAAGAGTTGAGGCGACAAAGGCATAAATTAAAAGGATGATCGTCCATACCCCGGTAGGAGGGATGGAGGAAATTTCAGGCATTGTGAATTTATATATGCTGCCGAGCCAGATAGTAATATACATACAGGCGACAGCGATGGTTGTTGCCAGAAGTATATTGGCGTTCTTTTTGTAAATCATAAAACCCAGTGTCATAGCAATGGGGATCTGGAGCCAGACGGCCAGAACTGATGATGGGAAGCGGGCGAAAACCACTGCTATGATAACGCCGAAGATCGCGATGACGATCAGCAATGCAAGGAACACTATCGCGAAGAAAATAAACCTTGCCCTGCGGTTGATATACCTGTCGGCGATGTCGGCGATACTCTTGCCTTCGTTTCGGAGGGATACTACCAATGCGCCTAAATCGTGAACGGCACCCATAAGGATACAGCCGATGGTTACCCATAGAATTGCCGGCAGCCAGCCCCATATGATTCCGATAGCAGGGCCGACGATCGGACCTGTACCGGCGATTGATGTGAAATGATGACCGAATATTATAGGTTTCTTCGTCGGTACGTAGTCTATACCGTCTTTAAGCTCAGAAGATGGTACGGAGGCATCGGTTCTTAGATTAAATATTTTTCGGGCGAGAAATTTTCCGTAGGTATTATAGGCGATGATGTAGGCGATGAAACAAACGACCATTAATATTAGCGTCTGCATTTTAATTCCTTTCCATTTCAATCCCTTCTTCTGGGCCGGACTAAAAGTCTTATAGGCACCTCGGCAAAACCTAAATGATCACGCAATCTGCCGACGAGAAACCGTTTGTAGTTTTCGTCGAACAGCGCGATCTTGTTTACGAACAAAAGTATCGTAACAGGCTTTACCGCGATTTGTGTAGCATAATAAATTTTAGGCAGATGTGAAACACCTTTTTTACCGGCCGGGCGCTCGGCGGCTATCTGTTTGATAGCCTTGTTCAACTGTGTGGTGGGGACTTTCAGGATTGCCTGCTTGTAAAGCTCGCGGGCAAGATCAAGTACCGACTGGATATTTTTATGTTCAGTTGCGGTAGTAAAAGCAAGCGGTGCATAGCTTAGCTGCGGCATAACCTTTGAAAGATACTCAGCATAGTCATCGCTCGATGCCTGACCCTTGGCCAGATCCCATTTATTTATGACAAGAATACAGGCCTTGTATTCAGCGGTTATCATCGCGGCAAGTTTCTTATCGACCTGTGATATCGGCTCGGCTGCATCAATTAGAAAAAGTACGACATCTGCCCTGTGGACGGATTTGGCCGCCCTTGTGTAGCTGTAAAATTCTATACTGTCGGCGATACTGCTTTTTTTCCTGACTCCCGCCGTGTCGATAACGACAAAGGTTTTGCCGTCCTTTTCAAATCGAATATCCACCGCATCGCGGGTCGTGCCGGGGATTTCACTGACGATCACGCGGTCGGCGCCCGCGATTGCGTTTGTAAGTGTGCTCTTGCCCGCGTTACGCTTGCCGACTATCGCGATGTGCATTTCAACATCTTTCGGCTTTTCGCTGACGTGGTCTTTAAGCAGTTCGGTTATTTTCTCGACCATTACCATTTTATTTAAATTGTTCGTCGCCGAGACACAAAAGGCATCGCCGAAACCCAACCTGCCGAAATCTGCCGCGGCCGGGAACATCTTCGCTTCATCGGCTTTGTTGGCGACAAGAAAAACAGGCAGATCATTTTTGCGCAGTAACTGCGCGATTTGTGTGTCCAGGGGTGTAAGGCCGTCGCGGATATCAACTACGAACAGAACCAGATCCGCCGACCCGATAGCCTGTTTTATCTGTCCTTCGATATGGTCCTTGAGTTCATCGGAATCGACTATGCCGTATCCGCCGGTATCGACAAGCTCGAAATATCGCTCATTTGCCTCGATAATTGTGGTTATACGGTCCCTCGTCACACCTGCGGTCGGCTCGACGATACTTATCATCTCGCCCGCAAGTGCGTTGAATAGCGAACTCTTGCCGACGTTAGGTCGGCCTACAATTGTAACTACCGGCACCGCCATCTTGGCCTCAAAATTTAGAAACGATTAACAACAGGCCAATTATAGCAGAAGAGGGAAAATATTTAAACAGTTATCCACTTCACTATAAAATCCTAAATTCTAATTTCTAAACCCTAAACAATACCCAATATCAAAATCCCAATTTCCAAAAAATGCGTTTGAAACATTTGAAAATTGGATTTTAGGATTTGTTTAGGATTTCGGATTTAGTGCTTCGAGTTTCAAGATGGCATTTTGCCGTCTCTCTCGTACCATATCCGGCACTTATCTTTATTCTTCTTTACCAATAGGCCGAAAGCAAGGCTCGTAACGATAGTGAAGTAATTAAAATGGTAAAATTTCCTAAATGACGTTACGACAGGTATATCAAGAATACGAAAAGTCATCCCGCGTTTTTTACCCCATTTTTTCAGTTGTTTGGAAAGTATCAATTCCTCTGCGACATACGCGCTTTGGTCAAACCCGCCGATATCCACCCAGGCCTGTCTGAGACAGAACATAAACGACCCTGCAGCGAGTTTTCTGAACTTCGAGATAAAGTTCCAAAGCTGTACGAGCCTTTTAATTTTCTGCTGCTTTGCAATAGAGTGGTCGAGCACAGTCCCCCCGCCGACAATTTTTCCGCTTTCTAAAAGTTTGATAGCCGTTTTTAAAAGCTGCGCCGATAGCAGCGTATCGGCATCTAAAAAAATAAAGTACTGTCCTGCCGCTGCTTTTGCGCCGCAGTTACGGGCGCGGGAAATTTGATTAATCGGCTCGAAGACTACTTTTACATCGAATGATTTTGCTATTTGTGAAGTTTGGTCGGTTGAATTGTTGTCGACTACTATTATTTCGCCGGTAAAATTTGATAAAGCCTTCTGTGCATCTTGTGCTGACTTGAGAGTGTCGGCCAAAAGAAGCTCTTCATTATAAGCAGGGATAATAATTGAATAGTCCAGGGACATTTGAAACTATTTTATACTTGTGCCGTTTCAAAAGTACAAGGTTATTTTGCTGTAAACTGTTTATTCTTTGTCAATCTTAATCCTGAACCTTGAGATTGCTTCACGTTGTTCGCAATGACCTGATGCTCATTTTGTGTCATTGCGAGGACGCCTCAGGCGGACGAAGCAATCTTCTGTCATTCTGAACGACTTGTCCATCGTAGCCTTGACGGAGATGGAAGTGAAGAATCTTGCCAGATTCTTCGGCTTACGCCTCAGAATGACAAAACGTAACCCTTTATTTTGAAACGGTACTGGCAGGCGCATCTTTAACAGCTAATTTTCTACATCCCCTACCGTCCAGCGAAGGTATGGGGGCTTAGGATCTTTTTCAAAATATACATGCTGGTCCACATATGAAATATTACAGCCGTCGCCTTGATGGTTTTCTGTGCTTAATAATTCCGGCCCGCCTGCGGGATTCGTGTCGGGCGTTGTTTCAAAGAGCAGCACAACATCAGGCGGGACTTCCGAGACCTTTTTGCCTGCAACATTTATATTGTAAGCATAACTGGACTGTCCTTTTTTCGCATTACTTTCAGGACAGTGAAATGTTTTTGGATTCACATTATAGTTTTCTATGAGAATATCACACCAGTTTTCAGCCGGAGGAAAAGTATCGTTATGATCCTTGGCATAAAGCAATATCGCTTTATCAATAGCCGCCATGTTTGTTGCGCACGGTATTTTTCGAGCGGTGCATCTTGGTCTGGTTAGTCCGTGTATTAATACTGCTAATATAATCAGCAAAATAATTGTGGTGGCTACAAATATCCGCTTTACAAGTTTACTTGTTTTTGGGCCGGCCTGTGTTTGTTCGGACAACGGGCTGTTGCAGTTTTGGCAGATGGTTGCATCGTCGGGATTTTCTTTTCCGCATTGCCAGCAGTTCATTTGCTCTCCTTTTTTCAAGTAACGCTATTTCCAGGAACAAAGTCTTTTGTTTGTCATTTCGACCGGAGTCCCATAGGGACGAAGTGGAGAAATCTGTTTGAATAGATTCCTCGACTCGCCTGCGGCTCGCTCGGAATGACACGGGCGAGATTTTTATCGAAAGACAAACACACACAGCAAACCTGCCTTTGGCAGATGAGCCGGTGTTTTATTTTTGGCTTTTAGCGGCGTAGCTTACTTTAGTCCTTAATCGGGAACCTGTTCAGCAGCCTCTTTTTCCATCGCCTCGATTTCCTTCATACCCTCAGCTGCAGCCTTTTCAGCTTCGGCGCTTGATTCTTCGATCTGTTCTTCGATCTCGGTAGCAGTTGGAATAGTGGTGGAGGTGGATTCCTTTTTCTTACAGCCGAAGCAGACAGCTAAAGAAATGAGAAGTACTATTAGCAGAATTTTTCGCAACATCTTCAATTCTCCTTAAAAAACCCTGTTTATTATATGTCCATTCTTGCCTAAACCAGCGATAAGTCAAGCTAAATCGGCATTTGGGATTTGTTTTGACAAAGACAAGGTAAGTTTGGTAATATCTGGCTTTTCATTTGCCAGCCCGGGACAGGATTGACACAAGTAATTATTCATACAAGGCTTAAGGACTTTTTAATGGAAATAAAGGCGTTTAGAGCGTATCGATTTAACCCCGACATTGTCGGCGACAACGGCAATTGTGCCGCCCCGCCTTATGATGTCATAAACGATGAGCAGCGCGAGCGCCTTTACGCACAAAGCCCCTACAATATAGTCAGGATAATCAAGGGCAAAACCGAACCCGGCGATGACGGCGACAATAATCAATACACAAGGGCCGCGGCCTTTTTGAATGAATGGACTCAGGCTGGAGCCTTAAAGCCCGACGATACAGAAGCTATTTATGCCTACGTCCAGGATTTTGAAATTGCAGGCGAAAATTACTGCCGGGGCGGCTTCATCGCTCTCGGCAAACTGACAGAATTCGGCGCAGGTGTCCAGCCTCACGAAAAAACCCTCGACGGCCCGAAAGCCGACAGGCTCAAACTTACCCAGGCAACCGCGGCGCAGTTCGGCCAGATATTTATGCTCTATGACGACCCGACGAAGACAGCAGATAAAATTATCGACAAAATAATTGCCGGCCCAAAAGCAGCAGTCGATTTTGTCGATGAAGATAAAGTCAGGCACAGATTATTTGCGATAAGCGATCCGCAGGATATCGCGGCGATAACAGAAATGATGAAAAGCAAAGAGGCGCTTATCGCTGACGGCCATCATCGATATGAAACAGCGCTTAATTATTACCGCCAGACAAATAATCCTGCCGCGCAATGGCGGATGATGACGTTTGTCAATATGCAGAACGCAGGCCTTGTTGTCCTGCCTACCCACAGGCTCGTCGGAAATATCGAAAATTTCGATATGGAGCTGTTGACTGAAAAGCTGCAGGAAGAATTCAAGATAACCTCATTTACTTACAGCAGCGATGATTCAAAACAAAAGGCAAAGGGCCTGATGTTCAAGAGAATGCAAAAAGCTTTCCAGCACCGCCAAAGCGCTTTCGGAATTTACGACAGCAGCAAGTTTTATTTCATTGTACTTACCAGCCGAAAGAAACTTGATCTGCTGCCTGTAAGTAATGCATCCAAATCTCTCGATGTTGTTATACTGCACCAGTTAATCCTGGACGATATGCTCGGCATCGGCGAAAAGCAGCTCGCAGAGCAGACAAATGTAACATATATCAAGGACATAGGCGATGCCGTTGACGAAGCGATAAGGGCAGTCGACAGCGGCCAAAAGCAGCTTGTTTTCTTTATGAATGCAACTCGTGCCCGGCAGGTAAAGGAAGTTGCCGCCGAAAATGAAAAGATGCCTCAGAAATCTACGTTTTTCTACCCGAAGATTTTTTCAGGCTTAACAATAAATAAGTTATCGTGAGCCGCAGATAAATAAAATGGGCAATCAAAGACGTTTTACGTCCTGCGGTTGTGCGGCTCGTCGCGTTTAACGTTAAACGAAAGACGAAACGAGCTTCGCAAACGCAGCCGCTTAACGGTTTTCTTTGCGTTTTTGTTGAAATCAGTGGCCTTATTAAAATGTAATTTTTTGGAGAAAAGACATGGTTGACTGGAAAAATCCGCCAAGACTGTTTATCCCCGGGCCCGTGCATGTTCTGCCCGAGGTACTTGAGCAGTTGAGCAGATATACCCTTGGCCACAGAGGCAAGGAGTATTCCCAGCTGCACAAAGAAACTGTCGACATGCTTAAACAAGTTCTGTTCACCGAGCAGAACGTATTTCTGAGTACCTCCTCAGCGTCAGGTGTATGGGAAGGCAGTATTCGTAACTGCGTAGACCATAACGAGACAGTTTTGTGTACGATGTGCGGAGCTTTCAGTGACAAGTTCGCAGATGTTGCCAGGTCATGCGGCAGGAATGTCGAAGAACTCAAAGTCGACTGGGGTCAGGCCATTACACCTGAGATGATAGACAAGAAACTGGCCGAGGGTAAATACTCTGCTGTAACGATCGTTTATAACGAAACCAGTACAGGCCTGACGAATCCGGTTTACGAGATAAGCGAAATGATGAAGGAAAAATATCCGGATGTTCTCGTATTCGTCGATGCGGTCAGCGGAATGGTAGGCCTGCCTCTGCATTTTGACGAGCTCGGCTGGGATGTAGTTTTTGCATCGGTCCAAAAGGCCTTTGCGATTCCGCCGGGATTAGCGGTATTCGCGGTAAGCAACCGTGCCATGGCAAAGAGTAAGACAGTTACCGGCCGGGGCTATTACTTCGATTTCCAGCAGTTCGCAAAGAGCGCAGAAAAGAACCAGACCCCGACGACTCCTGTAATTCCTCATATAATGGCATTGAATTACCAGTGTGCCAAACTCCTCAAAGAAGGTATGGAAAACGTCTGGAAAAGACACAGCCAAATGGCTGAGTACGTCAGGGGCTGGGCAAAAGAGAATTTTGACCTGTTCTGCGAGGAAAAATATGCTTCTAACACTTTGACCACTATCAAGAATACCCGCGGCATTGTTGTCGGTGATGTGATAAAGGCTATTCAGACCAAACACAACACCGTATTCGGCAACGGCTACGGTAAATTGAAAGAGCAGACTTTCAGGATCGCGCATATGGGCGACATTACCTTAGCCGATGTGAAAGAGCTGACAGGCTGGATTAGCGATGAACTGAAATAACCCCCCTGCTCATTTTAAAACCCAAAACCCCCACTCTTGCCCCTAAGGGGCGTGGGGGTTTTTTATGATACCCACCCATATAAGCACAGTTTAATACTTGTAATCCAGAGGCAATTTTGGCATTATAGTGAAGCTAAAGGGATTTGAATTAATATGGAGATATCGAATAATGGAGTTTTTGAGATTTCTGCCGGCTAAACGAGGAATTTTGGGGATAAAACATATTTCCGCAATATTCATCCTGATATCAATAGCAATTAAACAAGCAGTTGCGGACGATTCTATGCCTGCCTATATAGATCCCGGCTCGGGCAGTATCATTCTGCAGGTAATTATCGCCGGTGCGGTAGGAACAGCATTTGTGCTCAAGTTTTATTTCAGACGGATAGTGGATTTCTTTAAAAATCTATTCTCAAGAAAATCGGACAGTGGAAAAAGTTGAAACCCAGCAAAAAATAGGCGCCTCTTTCAGGGACCCGTCCGGATTTATATTTGAAGACGGCGGGACAATTTATCGTCAAATCAATTTAGTCTATAAAGCAAATTACGACCACTTGATTGATTCAGGCCTTTACCAGGGACTCGTAGATGCCGGCCTGTTAATTCCTCATATCGAACAGGCCCCGGCACATATGGAAGAGCCCTGCTACAAAATTATTAAGCCCAAACCAGTGCCTTTTATTTCATTTCCGTACGAATGGTGTTTTAGCCAGCTCAAACAGGCCGCTTTAGCGACTCTTGAAATACAGAAGAAAGCCTTGGATTTTGGAATGTCTTTAAAAGACGCCAGCGCATACAACATCCAGTTTATAGACAGCCGGCCGGTCCTGATAGATACACTTTCTTTTGAGATTTATAAAGAAGGCTCGCCCTGGATCGCCTATAGGCAGTTTTGTCAGCATTTTCTTGCACCGCTGGCTTTGATGAGCCATACGGATATACGCCTGAATCAGTTACTGCGCATTTTTATCGATGGGATACCTTTGGATTTGGCAAGTAAACTTCTTCCCTGGCACACCTCTTTTAATTTTTCACTCCTTGCTCACATTCACCTGCACGCCAAAAGCCAGAAACATTATTCGGATAAACGCAAAGATGTAAGCAGTTATAAAATGGGACGAATAAGGCTGCTCGGCTTCATCGACAGTCTCGAAAAAGCAGTTAAGAAATTAAAATGGCCCCCGGGCAATACCGAATGGGCCGATTATTATGACATCACCAATTATACCGATGAAGCGTTAGAACATAAAAAGCAGATTGTTAGCGGATTTCTTGACAGGGTCGGCCCGAAGAATGTTTGGGATTTTGGCGCAAACACAGGAATTTTCAGCAGGCTTGCCAGCCGAAGAGGTATTAATACGGTCTCTTTTGATATAGACCCTTCTGCTGTGGAGAAAAATTTTATAGAAAGCCTCAACAACAGCGAAGCCAATCTTCTCCCTTTGGTTATTGATTTAACCAATCCCAGTTCGGACATCGGCTGGAATAATCAGGAAAGAGCATCTTTGCATAGGCGCGGGCCGACGGATTTGGCAATTGCACTGGCCCTTATTCATCACTTGGCAATATCCAACAACGTGCCCCTCAGGAGTATCGCTGAATTTTTCGGACAGTACTGCAACTGGCTTATCATAGAATTTGTGCCAAAAGGCGATGACAAGGTTAAAATATTGTTAAGCTCCCGGCAGGACGTTTTTCCTGACTATACTGAGGACAAATTTAAAGAAGAATTCAACAGCGTTTTTGATATTATCGAAACAGCGCAAATAAAGAATTCACAGCGGACCGTTTATCTGATGAAGAACAGGAGAGTAAATTAGATGACAGATGCCGGGAACAGAAAATTAACTGCTGCTGTCGTATCTGCATTTTTTGTTTTGACGGTTTTTGTCTTTGCGCCGAGCCATGTGTTTTTAACAAACCTGGTGGAGTTTAATTTTTTCTATTCAGAGCTTCTTTCATATCTGTTGTTGATAGCAGCGCCATTCTTTTTGTTGGCGGTATTACTGGCAAAATTTTCTCCTGAAAAGCCGGCCATCCATCAAAAAGGCGTTACACTGATATTATCATTATCATTTTTGTTGTGGCTCCAGGGCAATATACTGGTTTGGGATTACGGATTATTAAGAGGCGAGGAACTTGAATTTAACACTGCCTTTTTAATTGTCGATACGCTGATATGGGCAGGCGTGATAATTTTTGTCCTTTTAAAATCTGCGTTCTTTTATAAGCACGCCAGAACGTTAAGTTATACATTTATTGTTATTCAGCTGATATCGACATCTTTTCTTGTCTATAAAAAACCGCCAATGCCGAGTTTTAATAAGTATGAACTGTCCAGTAGTGATAAATTCACCTTCTCCTCGGAAAAGAACGTAATTATAGTAGTGCTTGACGCCTTTCAGTCCGGGTTGTTCCAGGAAATAATTGATGAAGACAGTTCTTATAAGGATATTTTCGAAGGATTTACTTATTTTCGAAATGCGGTGGGCGGCCTTCCTACGACCAACGTAGCGGTCCCCAATATCCTGACGGGGCAGTATTACGACAACTCTGTTCCGCTGCAGCAGTTTATTAAAGAAGCGTATTTTTCCCCCGGCTCTATCCCGCGAACACTGAAGACAAACGGATTTCAGGTTGATTATTTCGGGTCTCTGTACACAATGTACTTCGATACAGAGATAATTTCGAATCTGAAGATCCGCTCGAAACCGAAGATTATCAAAGTGGTACCTGTTTTTGATGCCGCGATGTTTCGGTATCTGCCGGATTTTCTGAAAGGATATATCTTTAATAGTGGCCGATGGCTTTTGCGTGAGTTTATACACGAAGGTCCCGAAGAGTCTGTCAAAAAAGAAGCTTCAGATAAACCTGTCAAAAAACCGCGAACGGCTTTTAGTGAAAAGGCTTTGAAAAAACTTGCGGACGTCCGGTTCATCTCGGATATGATGAAGTATTCGAATGTTGTAGGGAGTAAAAATGTTTTCAAATACTATCATTTAGACGGCTGTCATCACCCGCTTGTAATGAATGAGAAAATAGAATATGAAAAAAAGAGTACTCGCAAAAAACAGGGTTGCGGTGCCCTGAAAATCACCAAAATATTTCTTGATGAATTAAGAAGTCTGCAGGTGTTTGACAACTCTATGATTTTTGTTATAGCAGACCATGGTTACGGGGCGGTTGTAAAAGCCTCGGCGACCCCGCTTTTTTTGGTTAAAAAATTTAACGGCAAAGGCCCAATGACAGTCTCAGATGCCCCGGTCTCCTTGTCAGATCTGTCCATGACAATATTTTCAGAACTCGATTTACCTGCCCAATGCAGCGGGCAATCAGTATTCAGCCTGAAAGATTCTGACCTCCGTACGCGAAGATTCTTATATTACAACTGGTTTACTCCCGGCTTTGACAGGACACAGGAATACATACCGGTGCTAACGGAGTATATTGTTACCGGCAATGTCCTGGCAGATGAGAGCTGGAAAGCTACAGGAAATAAATTTATCCCTAAGAATGCTGAGGAGTTTACTGCCGCGCAAATACCTGTTTTTCTCGATAGAAATCCAATGGGGATTATCCTGAACACAAAACTGCTTCAAACTGAGCCGGATTTTTTTGCGGGAGTCGGGGAAAACTGGTCGTTCCCTGAAGACAGCGGACGCTGGACAACTTCACAAACAGCATCAATAATAGTCAATACTGAATCTGTGAACACCCAGGCCAGCCTGCACCTTGAATATGAACCGCTGAATAAGAACAATTCCTTATCTGTCTATATGAACGGTGCTAAAATAAAAGACTGCCCGGACGGCAATAACTGCAGTATTAATTGTTTAACGTTCAAAAAGGGCGAAAACATAATTGAGCTCAAAGCTAAGTTGCCTCCTGAGACACCGCAGGATACCGATTTGAGAGAAGTGTGCTATAACTTTAAGAAAGTGAGCTTTGACGCGCCTTATTTTGTACTGCCCGAATGGTACCGGGGCTTCTTTGATTTGGAAGGAACGGATGCAGATAATTGGAGATGGTGCTCTTCCGAAGGAATGCTGGAGATTAACAATACCTCTTCCTACAAAAGGAAAATTATTTTAGAAATGTCCTTTTCTAATTATTCACTTAAAAAGAGTGAGTTGTTTATGGAAAGCGACCTGTTTTCAGAGCATTATCTGGTAAACGTGGAAGGAACTACGTTTCGTAAAGAGCTGATCATTACACCAGGCAGGCATACAATAAAATTTACGTGCAATGCTGATAAAGTAAAACACTCCTCAGTGCCCGAAGGCTCGGTATTTCGTATTAACAATTTCAGGCTGACCGAAAGATCAAGAGACTACTATTACATAATACCCCCAAATTGACACTTTCATTGGATTTTGACCGGAGAATTCCGCCGTACTGTCATACCGTCCGCAGTGGGTAACGATGCCGTAGCTGTGTCCAATCAGGTTGAAAACAGCGTTTTTATTCGAAATTATAGTGTTTTTTCACCGCCTCTGCGACCTGCCAGGTGCATTTAAGACCGATCGGAAAAGTCACAAAATCGCCCGGCCCGAACGAAACCTCTTCATCGCCCGGCCGATCCTTTACAGTAACCTTGCCCTCTAAGATCAGACAATGCTCCGTCTGAGTGTAATCCCAATCGAATGTGCTGACATCACAGGTCCAGATAGGCCAGCTTTGACATTTTTCAGCTTCTGCGGCGGAGGGCTTTTTAACGATAACATCTTTGACAGTAGGCATTTGGAACTCCTTATTTTCTCTCTAAATAAATTCGTTTCATCAGCAGTTTAGGCAAATTGGCACACAGATTCAAGATTTTTTCATTTAAACAGTGGAGACAAACGCATTATTGCGGTAAATTGGCCGTCTTATTTGAAAAAGGTAAAAGTATGACACCGCAACAACTTGAACAATTTAAGAAATGGTTCTATGACTATGTAGCTGATTTTTATAATGATGATGAAATCAACAATGACAATATCAGGCTCAAAGAGGACCACACCCGCAGGATGTGCGAAGATACCCTGTTAATAGCCGGCCAGCTCGGCCTCAGCGAAGAGCAGAAGATCATTGCAGAGACAATATCACTGTTTCACGATGTTGGCAGATTCGAGCAGTTCAGAAAATATCGTTCCTATAATGATGTGCATACCGAAAATCACTCCCTGCTTGCCTTGAAAGTGCTTGCTGAACATAAGATTCTCGACGATTTAGACCCAGACGAAAGACAAATTATCGAAACATCTGTCAGGCTTCATGGCGATAAAGAGCTGCCTGAAAACCTCGATGGGCAGACAGAGCTTTTTGCAAAACTTGTTCGCGACATTGATAAACTTGATATTTATTGTGTGACAATCAGTATTTTTGATGATCTTCGTGATAATCCTGAAAAGTATCTTCCAACTTTCGGCTTCCCGGCAAGTGAGGGGTATTCGAAGGAGATAATCCAGGCTGTTCTCGAAAACAGAACCATCGCTTACAAAGAACTTAAAACGATTAATGATATGATTATTGCGATGTCCGGCTGGATAATAGATGTAAACTTTATTCCGACACTTAAAGAAATGAAAAAAAGAAAATTGCTTGACCAGATGACAGGATTGTTGCCCGATACAAAGGATATCCGTGAGGTCATACGGCATATAAAAAATCAGCTTGATGAGCGTATCAAAGCAAGCTAAACAAACGGAGAGTTTTCTCTTTCTGTCATTTCCACAAATCTCCGCGGCGATTCAGGTACGCCGGTTCTTGAGCTTAAATATGCCGCTTCAACCAATGCCATCGTTGCCAGGTCAAGATCGCTGTTGTTCCGCAGCTTATATTTGTCCGGCTCAAGTAATGCTCTGCCGGCGTCGATGAACATTTCAGTTATACATTTGTCAGGCTTTAAAGGATATTTATTCTCGCTGATTATTGAACCTTCATCATCCATAACAGCAAGCCGATTCGGTGTTGCAATAATGTTTTGCTGTGGACCATAAATTTTCACAGGCACAACTGTGCCGCTGCCGACATGCTTGGCAGCAAGAAAAGTTCCTATCAATCCGTTATCGCCGACAAACGACGCAGTCACAGTATCTTCACCGAGATATTGTTTGGCTTTCCTGTCGGCTATTGTGCTCGTCATAAGCGTATGGATCTGCTGCGGCAGAGAAAAGTTTTCGACAATAAGGCTGAGAAGCTCGAAACAATCTGTCAGCAATACACCCCCGCCGCAAAGTTTCGGATCAGCTTGTTGATTAGAAACTATCGGCTGAAAAAAATCGCCGCCGAACGAGGCGCATATATTAACAAAAGAAAGTTCCCTGCGATCGATAGTCTTAAGATAGTCACACAACCGCTCAAACCCCGGCGCAAATCGGGCAGGTGCGGCGGTAATATATTTTACATTGTTTTTCTCAGCAAGACCTATTAGTTCAGCGGCCTGCTCAAAATTCGTTGCGGTAGGGATTAATTTAATGATATTGCATTTTTTATTTATCGCGATCCTTACATATTCTATACATTTATAAAGAGGCTCAGCAACAAGAAGAACATCAATATCATTTTGCAGAACGAATTGCCTGTAGTCGTCAAATGCACTGCAGTAGTATTTTTGAACAGCGTCAGCGGCATTTGATAAAATGCTGTCCGATACGGAAACAACCTCGTAAAGACCCGTTGAACAGGCCAGGTCAAGCAGATACTCTGCCCCCCTGCCAAGTCCTAAAGATGCGGTTTTAAGTTTGCCGATGCTCATTTTGCGCTTCCGTCTGCGAAAACTTACAGAGCAATATCTTTATTATCATCCTCTGTTTTTTGTGCCATTGAATAGCCGTCGTCCTGGCGGGAATGATTGACTTTTAATTTCTGCATATAAAGATTATATGCATCATCTGCATCAAGACCGACACACTGAGCCAGGCTGATCCAGAAAAACAGCATATCAATTACTTCTACGCGGGCGTTTTGCAAATCGTTTAATTCAAACCTTCTGCCCTGCTTGGCTTCTGCGCACCAGTGCTTCCAGTATGTGCAGTCTCTAAGCTCTTCAAGTTCGTTACTCATCGCAGCGATATAATTATTGAGCCACTGCCCTGCTGTGGCGTTGTCGAAGTTTTCACGAAGCGCCTTAGCGTCAAAGCCTGTACGTTTATTCAACTCGGCCTGTTTGGCGAACAAATCCCTGAACATGTTTTTAAAATCCTTTTCCATAGTTTATATAAACGGGAATTTCTTTGGCGGTATTATAAAATGCTCCGGCACAGGAAACTCCGAACACAAAAGCAAAACCTTCTCGCCAACCTGGGCAATAGTATTTTCATTGTCAAGATTTTCAGCAACTGTACTAATAAAATCGGCAAGCAATTTCATCTGCTCTTCTTTCATACCTCTTGTTGTAATCGCGGGAGTACCGAGCCGAAGTCCGTTAGGATTGAATGGCTTTGCAGGATCGCCCGGAATCGTATTGTAGTTTGTTACGATACGTGCCCGGTCAAGTGCCTTTGAAAGTTTCTTGCCCGGTATCTCTTTGTTGCGAAGATCAATAAGAATAAGATGATTATCCGTGCCGCCGCTGAAAAGTTTAAAACCTTTTTCCATTAGACAATCAGCAAGAACCTTTGCGTTCCTGACGACCTGTTTTGCATAAGCAACAAACTCAGGCGAGTCGGCTTCTTTCAGCGCAACAGCAAGAGCGCTTATCGTATGCATATGAGGCCCGCCCTGCAAACCCGGAAAGACAGCCTTGTCAACTGCCTTTGCAAGTTCTTCCTTACAAAGCAGCATACCGCCTCTCGGGCCCCGCAAAGTTTTATGTGTTGTTGTCGAAACAATATCAGCATAAGGCACAGGACTTTGGTGAATTCCCGCAACTACAAGACCGCTGATGTGTGCGATGTCGCTTAGATGATATGCATCAACACTTTTCGCAATTTGGCCGAATGTTTTGAAATCTATTTTTCTCGGATACGCACTTGCACCGGTGATAATAATCTTCGGCCGGTGTTTTTTTGCCAGCTCTTCGATCTTATTGAAATCAAACAACCCTGTTTCAGGATCAACTTCATAACTTACAGAATTGAAAACCTTACTTGTCAAACTTACATTCCAGCCGTGACTCAAATGTCCGCCATGAGGAAGCGAAAGTCCCATAATAGTGTCCCCGACAGCAGCAACAGCACTATATCCTGCCATATTTGCAACGGCACCTGAATGAGACTGAACGTTTACATGGTCAGCGCCGAATAATTTCTTCGCCCTTTCGATAGCGATAGATTCTATGAGATCAGTTATCTGCTGGCCTTCATAATAGCGTTTGCCCGGATAACCTTCTGCGTATTTATTGGTCATACAGCTTCCGGTAGCTGCCATAACTGCTTTGGAGACATAGTTTTCCGATGGGATAAGACGAATGCAACCGCTTTGCCTGGCAGCTTCCTGCTGCAGCAGTTCATAGACTTGCGGATCGTATTGCTCTAACGCACTGATCATATTTTCACTCCTGTAAAACAAAAGAAATTTTATCACGCCAGTTTATCAAAACATCGCCCTGCGGTCTAATAATTTTTGCCAACCCCCTGCTGTAAAGAAAAATAAGCTGGTTAGTTGATAAAGCAACAAAACCAAAAACAGGTCCACAAGCTCGGATTTTTCGGTTAGGCTGCACTATTATTTTGCTGTTATGCTAACAGCAAAACAGAGCCGCGACCGTAAGGGAGCGGTCAAGAATAGAAACAGTATTTTTGAAAATATTTTTTTGATTTCCCCAAAATTTACTCGGCAGGGGGGTAGATTATGTTATTGCAAGGGCGTTCTTCAAGAACGACCGAAGCAATCTTTTCTTTCTCTTTGTTCCACGTGGAACGCTCTGCTTTTCTTTTCCACAGCCCAAAATTAGCCCCCCTACCGAAGATTTGGTCAAAATCCGGCCTATTTAAGCCCGTTTCACGTGAAACAATCGAAATTTTTTGCTGGAAAAGCAGAAATGAACCTGCTAACCTCTCTGCCATAGTTTTATGCAAGGATGATCAAGTCTATGAAAAAGGAGGCTTATTATGGCAGCAGCTAAAAAAGAAAAACCAAAACATCTCGGCAGGGGACTGGAATCTCTAATGGGTCCGATAACTAATATCGGACAAGAAACATCCGATACTGCTTTTGCCGATAAGGCTGTTAACTTCCCTATTGACAAGGAGTTACAGCAAAGCAGGGCAGGATTGCCTCTTGATGAAATTAGTCCTAACCCTTATCAACCCAGGCAGAACTGGAACGCAGACCAGTTGCGCGAGCTTGCTGACTCTATCAGGGAGAACGGTATCATTCAGCCGATTATCGTCAGACCAAAAGAGGGCAGATACGAAATAGTAGCCGGCGAGCGAAGATTTCGAGCTGCTGAAATTGCCGGCCTGACCAGAATCCCTGTTATGGTTAGAGATACAAATGACACCGAGATGCTGGCCCTTGCTCTAGTGGAAAATATCCATCGGGCTGACCTGAATCCTATCGAAAGGGCAAAGGCCTACCAGAGTTTCATAGACACCTTCGGCCTGACACAGGAACAGGCAGCACAAAAGCTCGGCCAGGACCGCTCAGTACTTGCCAATTATATACGCCTGCTCAATCTGCCTGCCGAGGTAAAGCAAATGCTTGTAGATGGCTCGCTCGATATGGGCCATGCAAGAGCGATACTTGCGCTGCCAACGGACGATTTGAGAAAACGTCTCGCCAACCGTGCTTTAGCAGGGCGGCTGAGTGTCCGTGAAGTTGAAAGGCTTGTAAGACTTGCCCTGAGCGAAAAAGATGAAACAAAACAAAAACAGGTCATAGAAAAACCCGCGCACATCAGAGACCTCGAGGAAAAGATCCGCAGCAGGCTCGGCACAAAGGTAAACATCCAGGCACGCAAGAACGGCCAGCGGGGAAAGATAATCATAGAGTTTTATTCGCTCGATGAGTTCGACAACATCACACAGATGCTCGGCGTAAATCCTGAATAAATTTGATTTCTCACTTTCTGTGGATATGTTTTGACTTTGGTTAAAAAGTTATATAGCCTTTGAAATACAAATATTATTCAGCGTTTTTTGGAAAAGATTTTTTAATTAATGAAAAAGATATTCCAAAGATTATTTCTTATTCTGATTGGTGTGGTATTAGGCCTGTTAACCGCCGAGGGGTCTTTAAGATTATTTCTGTTGTTTTACCCATCTACTAATTATATGGGGAAATGGGAATTCCGTGCAGCCCGTCCTGTGCCGTATAAAGATGCCGATTATTTTGGCAAGGAATTTCTTGATGAATCCATGCGATGCATAACAGGGATTAGAAGAGCTCGGGATGCTAATTTTATTATACCGGGTGATTTTACAGGTAAATATTTCAATATTAAAAATGGTAAACGGCACACCTGCCATCAACCGTCTTCTTATAAACGCAGGGTACTTCTTTTTGGGGGTTCGACAGTATTTTCTCAGGAAGTCCCTGATGAGCATACTATCGCAAGCTATTTGCAGATGTTGTTTCTGGAAAACGGCAAAGATGACGTAATTGTCGAAAACTACGGAACAGTATCGATGATTGCTTCTCAGCAAACAGAACGATTACTTCAAACGCCGTTGAATCCTGATGATGTGGTCATATTTTATGACGGAACTAACGATGTTATATATCCTGTCTATTATGGCAATGCCGCGGGATGGCTTCCGGGTCGCAGTCTCAGCAGGGGAACAAAAGAGTTAAATTGGCTGCAGCGGCGTTTGTATCCGTTATGCCTGAAATATAGTAATATCAGTGCTATTGCTAAAAGCTCCCTCAAATACCTCGAACGCAAAAGACCGATTACTTTGACGGATAGCAGCTTATTGGATGAAAATCTAAAAAAAGCCGGGCAAAACTATAAACAGGCCCTGATTAAAGCAAATGACTATGTAACTGAAAAAAAGGGAGAGTTTTATCATTTTCTTCAGCCCTGTATTTTTACACTTCCCAAACATTCTAAATACGAAAAAGAAGTGATCGCCAATACATTGCAAGAGTATATTGGAATGAACAGGGCATTTGCCGTTGCATATCCTCAGCTCAAAGCTGCATCTGATGCCGTAAAGGCAGAAGGTGTAAAATCATTTGATTTGACGGACATCTTTGATCAATGGTCGCAAAATGATGGATTTTATTTAGATAGTTTTCACGTTAATCACGTTGCCAATAAACGTATAGCAGACTTTATTTATGAAATTATTTCAGAAAACGATCGATAAAGTGATTGGCGTTTAGAAAAGCGTATAAATAAACGGCGCTACTGCTGTACCGCCGAGCAATATGAGCAGGCCCAGGAGTAATAATACGATCAGCATAGGCAGCAGCCACCACTTTTTGTTGTGTTTTAGGAAAAGCCAAAACTCCAGGCCCAAAGGAATGCGTTTTTCCTGTGCAAGCTTCTCGAATTCGTCCTCGTCTTTATGTTTATGATCCTGGCACATTTATATTCTCTTGTTTTCAGAATTGGTTGAAATAACGGTCGAGGCGTTCGGGCCCTTGCCGGGCAATCCAGTAACTTTGTGTATTAGAATCAAAATTCAGATGTAACGGATCGCGCCCTGTTAACCGAAAAAATAAGCCGATAGGTGTCAGCAGCAGATAGTAAAACGCCGAGAGTAAAAGAAAACTTATGACTACACCAATTGGAACAGTCACCATTATCAGAATAATATAAATTGCTCTTGCCAGCCCAGTAAAAGTCATACTGCTGATAAAGATAATAAGGACAGCGCCGAAAAGAACAAGGGCCAAATGCAAACTCATACCTTTAAAGGCATAAAAAAATGCCAAGACAAGAGTTGATATAACAAGCCCGATTTTGCTGAAATTACGGAGCTTTTTGCGGTTCGGATTCCAGTTTACTTTAATCAGCGGCATTTGAAAACCTCATTAAGCCTCATACCCGGCCGTTTAGATAAATTCTTAAGGTTAGAATTTTTTTCTGCCGATCATTATAAAAAAACCGCCTTCATTGTTCAAGGCCAAAAGCAGGCGAGCTTGAGTTATAAACAGGTCAAATCGGCTGCCACAGGAAGCAGGGTTGAATAATTTTTCGTTCTCCGAAAATGTTTCGAAGGCTTTTGTCCTGGGGATGCTGCTGACAAAGGTAAAGCCGGTTTCTTCAAACCATCTCAAAACCTCGCCAAAGGTGTGTTTTGATTCGTGGGGGTTTTTGTACTGGTCCCTGAACCAGGTAAGCTTTCTAATGTCGTTGATGGTTTTATCTCTTAAACGGGAATCGAGAAATTTGAATCGGTTGTTACTGATCTTAAAAAGGAATCGCCTGAGATCATTTGAGCATCTGCCGTATTTGTTGTAAAGGCCGATAAGAATGTGTCCACCCTTTTTTACAAACCTGGCGATAGATTGAAAACCGGCAAATGGATCACTTGTGTGGTGAAGAACACCGTTGCAAATCACAAGAGAAAAACTTTCATCTCTGAATATGGGCCGAAAAAGGTTCATCTGGTAAAACCCGACCCTCTGCAGATTATTTCTTTTTTTGAATTGTTGCGCAAGCTTGAGAGAATTAAGACATATATCAGTGCCGAAAACATATCTTTGAGAAGCGCCGAAAAAGTTGCTCATCTGACCTGTGCCGCAGCCGACTTCAAGAATTCTTATATTGAAGGGGATTTGATCGTTCAGCAAACGTGCAAAAACCCCTCTTTTTGCCTTTTGTATGAGATCGCCGACATTTTCAAGATTTTCATAGTTTGGAAATGGCGTCTCCTCATAAAAGGATTTTATAAGAGCCGTGACGTTTCTTTCAGAGCCATCCGATTCATTAGACTCAAAAAGCAGCGGTATCCCGTCCTCGATCTGATATTGATTGTGACACTGTAAACACTCGATTTTATTACCGGCCGTTTTAATACTGCCTCCACAGGCCGGGCATATAAAAATATCAGGATTATCTGTCATTTGCTGTATCATAACCGTTTCGAATTTAGAGCGCTGTCTTGTAAATCGGACGGCGATTCCTGCCGCCAGTCAAAATCATCATAAAATTCACCCTGTTGTCTTTTGTCCAACAGGTAATTACCAATAATTAGATAGTCCATTTCAGTTTTCATAAATGTTTTGTAGGCATCTATAGGAGAACAGACAATCGGTTCGCCCCTGAGATTAAAAGATGTATTTACTATTACCGCACAGCCGGTCAATTCCTGAAAGACTTTTATCAATTTCCAATATCTCGTATTTGTATCTTTATAGACGGTCTGAATACGAGCGGTATAATCAGTATGTGTTACGGCCGGGATCTGAGAGCGGGCAACATTCAGTTTGTCGATACCGAACAGATTTTCTTGTTCTTTGGTCATTTCTTTTAGAATTTCTTTTTTGACTTTTGCGACAAGAAGCATATAGGGACTTTTCGTTGCAATCTCAAAATAGTTCGAGACTTCCTCTTCCAGGACAGAAGGAGCTAAAGGCCTGAATGATTCGCGGAATTTGATTCGGAGATTTATTTTCTTCTGCATCTGGTCGGAGCATGCGTTAGCAAGAATACTTCTTGAGCCTAATGCCCTCGGGCCGAACTCCATCCTTCCCTGAAACCATCCGATAACACTGTCCCCGGAGAGAAGTTTAGCAGTTTGAGTTAACAGGTCTTCATCATTGAGTTTTGTGTATTTAATATCATGTCTTGTCAGGAAGTTCTGTATTTCATCGTTACTATATTCCGGCCCAAGATATGAGCCTTTCTGAGAATCAGTCTTCCCGTCTGCTTTTCGTTCATTGTTAAGCAATTGATACCACACTAACATCGCTGCGCCGAGTGCGCCGCCGGCATCCCCGGCTGCGGGCTGAATCCAGATGTTATCGAAAGGTCCTTCTTGAAGAATACGGCCATTACTAACACAATTGAGGGCTACACCGCCGCCCAACACCAAATTTTTAATCCCCGTCTGATTATATATGTGCCTTGCGATTCTGAGCATAATTTCTTCTGTAACCGCCTGAATCGAGGCGGCAATATCCATTTCTCGCTGGGTTATGGGCGATCCAGGACTGCGGGCAGGGCCGCCGAATAGCTTTTCAAATTTGGAACTTATCATCACGGTCTTATGACAATATGAAAAATAGGACATTGCCAGACGAAACGAACCATCTTCTTTCAAGTCGACCAGCTCTTTCATTATTAGGTCGTAATATCTTGGTTCGCCATATGGTGCCAAACCCATCATTTTGTATTCACCTGAGTTCACTCTAAAACCGGTGAAGTACGTAAAAGCAGAATATAAAAGGCCTAATGAATGAGGAAAGCCCATTACATTCGTCAGTTCAATTTTGTTGCCCCTCCCAGAACCAAAGCTGCCCGTTGCCCATTCGCCAACGCCATCCATTGTCAAAATAGCCGCCTCTTCAAAAGGCGAAGGAAAAAACGCACTGGCGGCATGAGATTCGTGATGTTCGGTAAAGATATATCGGCCTTTATATTGGTGATTGAGGGCTTTATCCATTTCTCTTGGCAGGTATAGTTTCTTGCGAAGCCATAACGGGATACTCATTAAAAATTGTCCGAAACCTCGCGGGGCATAAGCTATATAGGTCTCCAGAAGCCGCTCAAATTTTAATAGCGGTTTTTCATAAAAGGCGACATAGTCAAGCTTATCAGCAGTAAGTCCGCCTGCCTCAAGACAATATTCAACGGCATTTGACGGAAATTGATTATCGTGTCTTTTTCTCGTAAATCGCTCTTCCTGTGCGGCGGCGGTAATTTCACCATCGCAGATTAAGGCTGCTGCGCTGTCATGATAAAATGCCGATATCCCCAGAATATTCATACCGTAATTATAAGCTGCATCGACCGAAACACAAGTGCACGGTCCATCAGGGCGGAAATCTCGAGAAAGATGTCATCGCGAGCACAGCGAAGCAATCTATAATAATGTTGTCATTCTGAGGCGTAAGCCGAAGAATCTAGCCGGATTCTTCACTTCGTTCAGAATGACAACGGGATTGTTTTGTCGTTTTCCTCGGCGTAATGACCTGATGTTCCTTTTAATGTCATTGCGAGGCCTGTAAAACAGGCCGCGGCAATCTCAATTATCCGATTTTGACTTTTTCAACAGCCCCACGGGAACCTTTTTTATCCCCACACCAATTTTTATTGGTGTGGGATTTATTGGCCTTTAAGACCAGTAAATTTAGGGAAAATTTTACTGCAATAAACACCTCTTTATGGTATCCTGTTGCCAAATGGATATTCTTTAAGGAGGTTTCAAATGAGGCTTAAAAGCACAATTCTGATCACGATTGGCATTCTTGTTTTATCAGTAGCAGTATGTCCTGCCGAAGCGGGTAAAGTTGACCTTAGATTGCGTCTTAAAAAAGGCGACTCACATGAAATGAAAATGGTCCAGACCCAGAACATCATGCAATCGATGAACGAGGCCCAAATGAATATGACACAGAGCCAGGAAATGGTTATAGGCATGGACTGCCTCGGTGTCGATGCCAACGGCATGATGGATGTCGAAGTGACCTATAAATCTATGAAGATGACTATGGATGGACCGATGGGGCATATAGAAATAGATTCCGGCAATCTAAAACCGGTAGATTCCAACAACCCGGCCGCGCAAATGATGGCAGGGATGTTTTCAGCAATAGCAGGCACCAAGCTTCAGATGAAAGTCTCTCCCACAGGACAGACCTCTGATATACAGGGCCTTGAAAAAATGTTTAATAAAATACAGGAAAAGGCAGGACTCCAGTCACAAATGGCCAAAGAATTTGCCGAGCAAATGTTCGGCGAAGAACAGATGAAGCAAATGTCAGGGAATATGTTTGGAGTATTTCCCGGCAAACCTGTAGATATCGGCGATACATGGGACGATACTCTCGACTTGGATGTTGGTTTTCCAATGGATGTTAAGACAACCTATACACTAAAGGACGTTAAAAAAGGATCTGCCTATATCGATGCCATTGCTAAAATGGAAATGGGTGACACCGCAAAACCTATTGATATGGGACCGACAAAGGCATCCTTTCAGATGTCCGGCACAATGAGTATGGCCAGCTTAGTAAATGAAAAAACCGGCCTTACGGAAAAAAGTAATATGACAATGAACTTCGAAGGCGTAACAAAAATGGAAGCAAACGAATATATGCCTCAGGGAATGACAATGCCGATGAAGATTACCGGCGAAGCAACAGTTGAATTGATTAAATAACAGCTGAATTTTGCAAAGAGGCCTTTGAGGTTTTCTCAAAGGCCTCTTTTTTTGTTTATATCTCGAATCTGTAGCTCAAAAGTTTATAGATCAATTTCGCAGCTAAAAAGTCAGACCCTTTATTTGCAGGATTAGGACATAATTCAACAACATCCAGGCCGACAACATTTTTTTCCTTCATCAGTCGCTTAAGAAATTCGAGTGTCGGATACCATAAAAGCCCGCCCGGCTCAGGTGTGCCGGTCGAAGGCATTATCGAAGGGTCGAATACATCGAGGTCAATTGTTAGATAAACATTTTTAGTTAATTTGCCCAGGCATTTTTCAAACCAGTCTTTATTGTTGTAAATATCCTGTGCACAGAAAACGTTATCTTTATTCACTATGGAATCTCTTTCGCAAATATCCGCGCTTCTGATCCCGACCTGAACGATCGGCAGAAGTTCTTTCGCCCGCGCCATCACGCAGGCATGATTGTATTTGGAGTTGTGATATTCATCCCGCAAATCCGCGTGAGCATCAAACTGCAGCACGGACAGATTATCAAACGATTGTACATGTGCCTCTATCACGCCGGCACTTATAGAATGTTCCCCGCCGATTGTAACAAGATATTTTTCGTTTTTGATATGTTCGCAGGCCCTATCTTTGATTTCGACAGTCATTTTTTCGGGCGACTTTTTTTCTCTTATTGGTTCATCGGTGAAAATGCCTTGTTTATAAACCTCTGAATCGGTTTCGATATCATAGGTTTCCATATTGCATGAAGCTTCGATAATCGCCTCAGGTCCTTTATCAGCGCCTTTTATCCACGTACTCGTAGCATCGAACGGCGCAGGAAGGATGACAACAACTGCCTTTTCGTAATCGCAATATTCTTCCGGGAGACCGCAAAAGTTATTTTTATGTGCCATTTATTTCTCAGGGAAGAGGATTAGAAATACGATTGTCAATTAATAGAATTTCGCCGATAACTGAATTACTGATAACCGATAACATTTTAATTAATCGAACAGGAACATTGCAATTGCAACAGTAGTTGTCCACTGATCTTTCTTACCGCTTGCTGCCTGGGTTATATTTGAAGTTCTGATGATAAGACCGCTGGATTTGTATTCCTGTTCCTTTTCGCTCCACGCCGTGTTAGGGTCAACCTCAAGGCCGAGCGTAGTACCCAGCATCTCAGCGGCAAGGTCTTCTGCCATATCGCCGGCCTGTTGCTGGTTCATTCCATATTCGTGCACTTCGCTGAGATATCCCCAGTTACTTTTATCTTTCGGCAACGCAATTCCGATAGATGAAGCTATGAGCCTGCCGTGTTCATTTGTAGCGGTCCGGGCCATAACGCAGAAGCATATGGAGCCGGGGACGAGATCTTTTAAGCCGGCTTCTTTGCTGACCATCTTACATTTTGGAGGCAGAATTGATGAAACCTGCACGAGGTTCTGGTTGGCAACCCCGGCTGCACGCAGAGCCTCTTCGAAAGATTTTAATTGATATCTATGCCTTCCGACGCCTTTTGTCAGAAAAACCCTTGATGGAACAAGACAATCAGTAGGAATACTTGCCATTTTTAGTTCCCTTCAAATGCGATTATAAAAACAAAATACAAAGATATTTGTCAGAATTAACTTGCGAATTATATTACAGCAGGACGAAAAGTATAGACAAAAAATCGAAAAAATTATCTATCTTACACCACGACCGGACTATCTGCCAAAATGGCACGCTGTCAGACGTGCCTCCCGAGCATAACATATTGCAATACAAAGATTTAAATTTTTCTGCTCTCGCTGGCACAGCCTTTGCACTTATACAATTAAAAGAAGATTTTTTGTCGAAAGGAGAAACAGAAAATGGCGAAAATTATAGGAATAGACTTAGGAACGACAAATTCAGTTGTTGCTGTGATGGAAGGCTCCTCTCCCAAGGTGCTCGTAAATTCCTCCGGCAGCAGACTGACACCTTCGGTTGTGGGCTTTACCGACAAGGGCGAAAGACTTGTCGGCCAGATAGCCCGTCATCAGCAGGTCACAAATCCTGAAAATACCATTTTTTCGATTAAAAGGTTTATGGGCCGAAGACATAACGAAGTTGCCAGCGAAGAAAAGATCGTCCCGTATAAAATTATCGGCGCTTCCGACGAGCTTGTAAAAGTCTCCGTCCGCTCCAAGGAATACACCCCGCCTGAAATATCAGCGATGGTGCTCCGGGATTTGAAGAAAACCGCAGAAGATTATCTCGGCGAAAAAATTGACCGTGCCGTAATTACCGTCCCTGCATATTTTAACGACTCACAAAGACAGGCCACCAAAGATGCCGGCACCATCGCAGGTCTTAAGGTCGAGCGAATCATAAACGAACCAACCGCTGCGGCTCTTGCCTATGGTCTTGAAAAGAAAAAGAATGAAAAAGTTGCTGTCTTCGATTTCGGCGGCGGAACTTTTGATATCTCAATTCTCGACATCGGCGATAACGTCTTTGAGGTATTAAGCACGAACGGTGATACACACTTAGGCGGCGATGACCTTGACGATGTCCTTATGAATTATTTGGCCGATGAGTTCAAGAAAACCGAAGGCATCGACCTCCGAACCGATGCCATGGCGCATCAGAGGCTCAAAGAAGCTGCTGAAAAAGCTAAATGTGAATTATCTACTCAGGTCGAAACTACAGTTAATCTGCCGTTCATTACTGCCGATGCCTCCGGCCCGAAACACCTGCAGATAACCATCACCCGCAGCAAGTTCGAAGCCCTGGCTGAGCCGATATTCGAAAGATTGAAAAATCCCTGCGTCCAGGCGATTAGAGATGCCAAACTGAATGCATCTGAAATAGCTGAAGTTCTTCTTGTCGGCGGTTCGACAAGAATCCCGAAAGTTCAGCAGATAGTAAAAGATATATTCAAAAAGGAGCCGAACAAGAGTTTGAATCCTGATGAAGTCGTAGCCATCGGCGCAGCAGTTCAGGGTGCCGTCCTCGCCGGCGATGCAGGCGTAAAAGATATTCTGCTCCTGGATGTTACACCATTGTCTCTCGGTGTCGAAACACTCGGCGGTGTTATGACAAAACTCATCGAAAGAAACACAACGATTCCGACAAGCAAAAAGGAAATATTCTCAACCGCAGCCGACAGCCAGACAACCGTTGACATCCACGTCCTGCAGGGCGAAAGAGAATTCGCAAGAGACAACCGCACGCTCGGCAGGTTTCAGCTTACCGATATCCCGCCTGCTCCTCGCGGCATCCCGCAAATTGAAGTTGCTTTCGACATCGACGCCAACGGCATACTGAACGTCTCTGCAAAAGACCGCGGCACAGGGAAAGAACAGTCGATTCAGATCAAATCCAGCTCCGGCCTCAGCGACGACGAAGTCAAAAAGATGCAAAGAGACGCCGAAGAGCACGCAACCGAAGATAAAAAACGCCGTGAAGTGGTTGACCTGAAAAACCAGGCTGACCAGTTGATCTATGCCACAGAAAAAACACTCAAAGAACATGGCGATAAAGTCTCCTCCGATGCACGCGGCAAAATCGAGTCTGCGGTAAATAACCTGAAAGAGGCCGCCAAGGGCGAAGACAGCGATGCGATAAAAAAGGCGATGGAGAATCTCAATACCACCGCCCAGGAACTTGGCAAGATCCTTTACGAAGAAGCAGCCAAAAAACAAGCCGCCCAGACCCCGCCTCCGGACGCCCAGGCCGCCGGCCAGCCGCAGGGCGATCAGGCCGAGGTACACCGCAAAGGAGGCGACGATGTCATCGATGCCGAATTCGAAGCCAAAGACAGTTAATTATCAAAAAGGCAAATTCATAAGCGGCTGATTAGAAAATTGGCCGCTTTTTTTGTGCCGAAACAGGGCTATTTTGAAGTTGAATTGGCCAATTTTTGCGGTACACTTTTAGATGATGATAAGACATGTGCCTAACATTCTGACATTCGGCAGACTTGTGCTGAGCGTGGTTTTTTTGGCAATGATTTTCTTCGAACCCTCATTGCCTGCCGACAGGGATATGTCATTTCCCGGTTATCTCGATGCTGCCTTCATTATTTTTGTTATCGCCGGCCTGACAGATATGGTCGACGGCGCAATGGCAAGAAAATTAAACGTCACCAGCAAATTCGGCAGAATCGTTGACCCGCTCGCCGACAAGGTTTTAATCTGCGGCTCGTTCATTGTTTTCGCTCTGATCGGCCAGCCCAGGCTTTTCGACTTCTCCGATACCCAGCATCTCATAATCCAGTGGGGCTTTGCAGGCATCATCATTGCAAGAGAAGCCTTTGTTACTATTCTTCGTCACTACAGTGAAGCCAAAGGCATAAAGTTTCCCGCCACTTTCTCAGGCAAAATAAAGATGTTCCTCCAGGCCTTCGCCGTCGGCACCGTCGTCGTAAAAATGGCCCACGTCCAGACAGATTTATGGGGCTACTGGTTCACAAGCGCCGTTTATCTGGCCACGGTAACAATCACTGTCGTCAGCGGTTTTTTGAGCATCAGAAAAGCCAAACCCGCTATTCAGCTCTAAAACCATATTTAAAGCCGTTTTACGACCAATTTGTCCTGGTAAAACACGCTTTTTGGCCTTGACAGTCGCTGTACCCGTCCTTATACTTACGCCTCTCATTTTTGCTATCTAAGTGTAATTTTTAATTTACCTGTCTATGAAGACAATTAGTTTATTTTAGGAGACTTATAGAAATGGCTAAAAGTAAGAAATTGGTTTACTTCTTCGGCGGCGGCAAAGCCCAGGGCAATGCCAAAATGAAAGCATATCTCGGCGGCAAGGGTGCCAATCTGGCCGAGATGACAAACTTAGGCGTACCTGTTCCGCCAGGCTTTACGATTTCGACCGTCGTCTGCGGCGAATATTATAAAGCAAAAGGCAAATGGCCCAAAGGCCTCGCTCAGGAAGTTGATGCGAATATCGCAAAACTCGAAAAGGTAATGGGCGCAAAACTCGGCGACCCTGATAAACCACTATTAGTCAGCGTCAGAAGCGGTGCCGCTGTGTCGATGCCGGGTATGATGGATACCGTCCTCAATCTCGGTCTTAACGATAAAGTTGTTGCCGGCATCATCAGGAAAACAGGCAATGCCCGTTTCGCTTACGATATCTATCGCAGGTTCATCGATATGTTCGGCGACGTCGTAATGGGCTGTCATCACGAAAACTTCGAAGAGATCATCCACGTGGCAAAACAAAAAGCCCGCGTTAAAAACGATAATGAACTCACCGCTGACCAGCTCAAAGACGTCGTTGCCAAATACAAACAGGCTTACAAAAAACACGTCGGCAAAATCTTCCCGCAGGACGGCAGAGTACAGCTCACACACGCTATCAACGCAGTGTTCGGCTCATGGAGCGCGCCAAGAGCTATTAAATATCGTCAGCTTAACAACATTACAGGCCTACTCGGCACAGCAGTAAACGTTCAGGCAATGGTATTCGGCAATATGGGCGAAGATTGCGGCACAGGCGTCTGCTTCACAAGAAACCCAAGCACCGGCAAGAAAGAATTCTACGGCGAATTCCTTATGAACGCTCAGGGCGAAGACGTTGTTGCAGGTATTAGAACACCTGTTCCGCTAAAAGAATTGTCAAAAGTTATGCCCGCTGCCTATAAAAAACTCACCGGCCTTATGACCCGTCTTGAAAAACACTACAAAGATATGCAGGATATGGAATTTACTATCCAGGAAGAGAAACTCTACGTCCTACAGACACGTACAGGCAAGAGAACCGCAGAAGCCGCAGTAAAAATAGCGGTCGATATGCTCAAGGAAAAAATGATTACCGAAAAACAGGCGATTATGAGAGTAGAACCCGAACAGATCGACAGACTTCTCCATCCAAGCTTTGACTCCAAAGCAAAACGCACCGTCGTTGCCAAGGGCCTTCCCGCCTCACCCGGCGCTGCAGTCGGACAGGTAGTCTTCGATGCAGATACTGCAGAAAAGTGGCGCGACGGCGGAAAGAAAGTTATCCTCGTCAGAATCGAAACAAGTCCTGAAGACATCGGCGGTATGGATGCTGCAGAAGGTATCCTCACCGCCCGAGGCGGAATGACAAGCCACGCAGCAGTTGTTGCCCGCGGAATGGGTAAATGCTGTGTCGCAGGCGTCAGCGACCTGAACATAAATTATAAGAACAAAAAAATGACAGTCGGAAAACTGAATATTAAGCAGGGCGATTGGCTCAGTCTCGACGGCTCAAAGGGTGAAGTAATGACAGGCAAACTTGCTACAGTCGAACCTACACTTTCAGGTGCCTTCGGCCAGTTTATGAAACTCGCCGATAAACTTCGCAGGCTCGGCGTAAGAACAAATGCCGACACACCAACCGATGCAAAAAGAGCAAGAAACTTCGGAGCAGAAGGCATCGGCCTTTGCAGAACCGAACATATGTTCTTCGAAGGCGACAGGATCTGGGCAGTACGCGAAATGATCCTTGCTGCTGAAGACTATGATGTAATGCTCGAAAAAACCCAGGCCGCCGAAACCGATAAAGAAAAAGCCGCTGTCAAAAGAGAATATGCAAAACCGATAAAGCAGTTCGAAGGTGCATTAAAGAAACTGCTCCCCTATCAAAGAAGCGACTTCGAAGGTATCTTCAAGGCAATGGCAGGATACCCCGTGACAGTTCGTTTGCTCGACCCGCCTCTGCATGAGTTCCTCCCGCAGGATGCAAAGTCCCAGGCCGAAATGGCAAGAAGACTTAAAATCACTCCGAAGAGAGTCGCACAAGAAGTTGAAAAACTTCACGAGTTCAACCCGATGCTCGGCCATCGAGGCTGCAGACTCGCCGTGACATATCCTGCGATTTATCGTATGCAGACAAGAGCGATCATCGAAGCGGCGCTGAAAATTAAAAAAAGCGGCAAAAAAGTCCTGCCCGAAATTATGATTCCTCTGGTAGGCTCGATTAAAGAACTTCAGTTCGTAAAAACAGAAGTGCTCGACGAGATCAACAAGGTCTTCAAAGAAAAGAAGAGCAAAATCGATTATATGATTGGCACAATGATAGAAGTGCCGAGAGCCGCTCTGACCGCTGACGAAATTGCCAAAGAAGCAGAATTCTTCAGCTTCGGCACCAACGACCTGACCCAGATGACTATGGGCTTTTCACGTGACGATGCCGGCAAGTTCCTCGGCGAATACGTTGAGCACGGCATTTATGACAACGACCCGTTCCAGGTACTCGATACCACAGGTGTCGGAAAACTGGTAGAAATAGGCACAATGCTCGGCAGGGTTACAAGACCGAAACTGAAAGTCGGTATCTGCGGCGAGCACGGCGGCGAGCCTAACAGCGTTGCTTTCTGCCATAAAGTTGGTATGAATTACGTCTCCTGCTCACCGTTCAGAGTCCCCATAGCAAGACTCGCAGCGGCGCAGGCGGCAATAAAGTAATTTACAACTGTATATGTTCGAATTAAAATTGAATATATCACGGTGGGAGTAGCTCAGCTGGTTAGAGCACTAGATTGTGGTTCTAGGGGTCGGGGGTTCGAATCCCCTCTCTCACCCGTTAAAAAGCCCCCGCGCTTTCTTGCGAAAGCAAGAGCGGGGGCCTTTTTTTATGTCATTGCGAGCGCAGCGCGGCAATCTCATTTAGCCCCAGGACCTGCGCCGGGGGACTTCAGAATCGTTTAGCCGTCGCCGGCTACGGCGACGCGGTTATTTATATTTAGCCCCCGGTTTTACCGGGGGTTGTTTAGCCCCCACTTTTAGTGGGGGTGAATAAATTCGTTTAGCCCCGACCCCTGTGGTCGGGGTTCGTTGATACTATTTTTCAGACGACTTCAAATATACTATTTTATATCTCGGAATTTGAAGTATATCGAAACCAATAATATAAAACTCCTTTTCCTGCCGCAGTATCTCATTCATCTTCTCGAGCGGAAAAGTCTGCCTGTAGATAATCGGCTCTTTGATGTTTAACGAGGAATACTGTTTTTCAATTTCCACCCGCGATGACCAGTTGCCCGAAGAAAGAGTCGTTGTATCCAGCCACTTTTTTATACCGCCGATGAGCTCCATAACATCGAGCACTTTCGTTTCGTGAGGATAGACAAGTATAACGGCATTATCCGTCAAATTATTATAGTCGGGCACATCACTATATATGCGAAGCGAATTAATTTCGGGATACTTTGTTATTGAATCCAAATCAGCCAGCGAAAGAACAACTGTTTCAAATCGCCCCAGGTCCTTGATATTTTCAGATGCCGGGCCCCACAGTTTTTTCTGCTTTTCATAGGAATAAGCTCCTATGTCTTTAAAAATAAACCCGCCCGTGCCGTCCAGCGAAGCATGTTCTGAATCGGGGTAGTAACTGAAAGCCCCTTCAGCCGGGACATAAAACCTTTCGAACAGAATTTTTACATAGTCTTCGATCACCTGCCTCGCGGCCTGTTTGTTTTCATTTGAAGCATCTTTCCACAGATATCGCAGGAGCATCTTTATACCTTTATTCATTTCCAGATGCCAACCGTGCCATTCAGCAAGCTCATCATCACCAGGCACAGGCTTTTTAAAGAATTCAAGGGTAGTTTTGAAAATTTTATCCTTATTTTTTATAGGGAACGATTCGTGAATATCGTTTCCATTTCTATCGACAAATAATTTAATGAGTGACGCGGTGTTGTCTAAGTCGATTTTTGCCGACCGCCCGGTTCTTCGGTTCTTCGGCCCCCAATAACCGGTCGCAGGATCCTGGTTATCATAAAACCATTTAAGCAAAGCCGTTTTATAATCGTCAGAAAAATTATACAGGTTATTTCGAGTGACAGCGCCGTCGATATCCCAGTCGGCTAAATCCCGGGCAAAAAAGAAACTTGTCTCAGGAAACCGTGACCCCAGCCAGCTGACATTAGAAACATCATCAAGGAACGCATAAAGTTTGGCCGGGGTATTGATTTCGTCGAGATATTTTAGCGGATATTTTAGTTTCAGCCGAACACCCAGTTCTTTTGCCAGTAAATCGAGATGCGCGATGATATTTCCTGTTGGCGCATTAAAAGTGCAGTACGGAAAGGAATCGTCCATAAAGGCGCCGGTTTTCGGATTTTGAAGATTCAGATAAAAATCCATCTCCTCCTGCGCATCCTTAAATTCGGGAATTTTGATGAGGTTTTCTTTATTCTTCAGTTGCCGATGAAAACGCGACAGCGTCGATAATGCTTTTCTGTACTGGCCTCTGTCCAGGTAATAGAGAATGCCCATCAGCTTGAATTCGAATTCCCCCATATAATAGCCTTCTTCCTGAAGCTTCTTATTCATTTTAAGGCAGTCTTTTACCTGGCCTCGAACCCTGTTCTTTACAGAAATTAAATAAGATCCGGTTATTAGCAAAAGAAGAAACAGGATTATGAGCAAAATAAGGATTGGTTTTTTGCGTTTCATATTTTTAGTACCTTATTTAGCCCCCGGACCTGCCTGCCCTCCGAAGATTTATCGAAGGATGGGCGCCGGGGGGTCCCAAATTCGTTTAGCCGTCGCCGGCCACGGCGACGTGGTTATTTATATTTAGCCCCTGGTTTTACCGGGGGTTGTTTAGCCCCGCCATCTTGTATGGCGGGGTTTCTTATATCATTGCGAACAACACCCATTATGTCATTGCGAGCGCAGCGAAGCAATCTAAAACTTCGTAATGAGATTGCCGCAGTTGCCTCTGGTTCCTTCGCAATGATATTTATCACCTTAACTGCAGATTCTTTTTACCGACAAGCTGTTCCATCTGCCGGCAGAAATCCGTATTCGGATTAACCGTTAGCGTTTTGCCCACAGCGGTCTTTACCGTAACACCTTTATTTGTCTTTACTGTTACATAGACAGGACTCTTGCCGCGATGTGCAGAACAGATACTTTTTATGTGGACGATTTTCTCCTTTGTTATCTCAGACTCATCCAGCGAAATAGTTATATTCGCCGCCAGCTTCCTCCCCGCCTCCGATATATCTATTAACTCATCACAAATTATCTGAGGCATCTCGCGCGTAAAATCAAGTTTGCCCTTTACGAACAGAACCTGGTCAACCGCAATGGTATGGCCGTACCTTGCGTAACAGTCCGACCACATAACAACTTCACAGCTTCCCTGCAGATCCTCCAGCGTAAACACCGCCATCTTCGCCCCCGCGTTCCTGCCGTTGCGCGTTATAATATTGCGGATCTTCTGTATCATCCCGCCGACAACGATTATCTGGCCGGCCCTGTCTTCGGTGAGCTCGGAAGTATTCGCCGTACCATAAACGCTGATTGTATCTGCATGTTTGCTCAATGGATTTTTGGTTACATAAAGACCGAGCACCTCTTTTTCGAATGCAAGCATCTGCATCTCCGGCCAGGCCGGCACATCAGGCAGTCTTTGATGATCCTTTTGGTAATCTATTTTCATCTCTTCGGTCCCGAACAAACCTAATTGGCCGTTCGCGCGGTCGGTCTGCATATCCGCCCCGGCCTTCATCGCTGATTCAAGTGCTGCCATCATTTGCGCTCTGCTGCCGCCGAGCCTGTCAAAAGCGCCAGCCTTAATTAACGATTCAATAACCTGCTTATTAGCCAGCCGCATATCGACATTCTCACAGAAATGAAACAGGCTGTGGAACTGCCCTACACTTTCTCTTGCCTTGACGATTTGTTCAACCGCCTTTGCGCCGACACCTTTTACAGCAGCCAGGCCGAAACGTATCAGGGCAGTCTCTGACTTTTTTTCGTGTTCCTGCTGGTAGATAACCGTAAAATCAGTAAAGCTTTCATTAATATCAGGCCCCAGCACATCGATCCCCATAGCTTTACATTCGCCGATATAATCTGCAACCTTATCTGAATCCCCCATTTCATAAGTCAGCAGCGCCGCCATAAACTCTACAGGCCAGTATGCTTTTAGATACGCAGTCTGAAAAGCGATTATCGAGTAGCGTGTCGCATGACTCTTATTAAAACCGTAACCTGCAAATCGTTTTATAAGCTCGAATATCTCATCTGCCTTTTCTTCACTCAGTCCTTTATTTTGACACCCTTCGATAAATTTGTGTTTCTGTCTTGAAATTACCGACCCATGTTTCTTGCTGATTGCTTTGATAAGGGTATATGCCTGCCGCAGCGGTATATCACCAAGCCGGTTACAGATCCTCATCACCTGTTCCTGATAAACCATAATACCGAACGTCTCAGCGAGCACTTCTTCCATTATCTTATGAGGCACATGCCATCTCGCCCCGTGTTTGCGGTCGACAAAATCTCCTATCAGGGCCATCGGCCCGGGCCGATAGAGTGCATTGGCTGCGATAAGGTCTTCGATGCGGTCAGGCTTGAGTCGCATCAGTAAATCCTGCATCCCGCCGGACTCAAACTGGAAAACCCCCTTTGTCCTGCCTAAAGCAAAAATCTCAAAAACTTTCGCATCATTGTAATCAATTTTTTCTATGTCTATTTCTATATCGTGCGTTGATTCAACAAGGTCGATAGTCCTTTGAATAACACTTAGTGTGCGCAAGCCCAGAAAGTCCATCTTCAAAAGACCGATCTTATCTATTACAGGTCCTTCGAATTGCGTGATGATGTCTTCCGATTTCGGGTCACGGTACAACGGCACAAAATTCGTCAAAGGCTCATCAGCTATCACAACCCCGCAGGCGTGAACCGAAGCATGCCGGGTAAGCCCTTCGAGTTTCCTGCCTATTTCGATTACTTTTCTTGTCGCAGGGTCTGTCTCGTATGCTTTCTTTAATTCGGGCTCCTGCTTCAGCGCATCATCAAGCGTGATACCCAGACTTGGCGGTATCAATTTCGCCAGCCTGTCTGCCTCTGCCAATGGCACATCGAGTACTCTGCACACATCGCGGATAACAGCGCGCGCCTTCATTGTTCCGAAAGTGATAATTTGTGCGATATGCCCGTATTTCTCACGAACATAATCGAGAAGTTTTGCTCTGCCGTCCTGACATATATCGATATCAATATCGGGCATTTCATTCCGCTGCGGATCCATAAACCTCTCGAACAGCAGGTCATATCTGATCGGGTCAACATTGCACAAACCCAGGCAGTATCCGACCAATGTTCCTACACCGCTTCCGCGAGCGCCGGTTGGTATATCATTTTCCGTTGCGTACCTGCAAAAGTCCCAGACGATCAGAAAGTAACTCGAAAAACCTTTGCTCTCGATAACTTCCAGTTCTCTATCCATCCGCTGCTTTATCAGGTCGTCAATTTTCCCGTATCGTTCTTTCGCACCTTCATAGCACAATTTCGTAAGAAACTGCTCCGGCGTAGAACCATCGGATGGAGTAAAGGTCGGCGCATGCCTGCTCTTCGTATCGATCTCAACATTACACCTCTCCGCAACCAGCAGTGTATTATCGCACGCACCTGGCACATCGCTGAACATCTCACGCATCTGCCCGGCAGATTTAAAAAAAACATCTCTCGGATACATCATCCTGTTCGTTTCCGTCACCCGCTTGCCCGTGCTTATACATGTCAGCGCATCATGAGCTTCCCAGTCATCTTCATAGAGAAAATGCGCATCATTCGTCGCCAGCAGCGGCAGCGATTTTTTCTGTGCCAGGTCTATAATCGCCTGCCTTACCCACGGCGAATCCGTCGGCTCATGCTGTTGTATCTCGAGAAAGAACCTGTCTTCGCCGAAAATTTTCAGATAATCCTCAACCGCTTTTTCCGCCGCCTCGGCATCCTGCTTTATAAGCGCACTGTTAACTTCACCTTTCAGACAGGCCGTTGAACAGATAAGTCCTTCATTAAGTTCCGCCAAAACTTCTTTATCTATTCGAGGCCGATAGTAAAACCCCTCAGCATAACCGATACTCGCCAGCTTCAGCAGGTTGCGATAACCGGTATTATTTTCCGCCAGCAGGACAAGATGATGTGCCGCCTCGGAGATGGAGGACTTTTGCTTATTGAATCTCGAATCCGGCGCAACATAAGCCTCGATGCCGATGATAGGTTTTATCTCCGCCGCAAGAGCAGCTATATAAAAGTCGACAACCCCGAACATATTGCCGTGGTCGGTTATAGCAACCGAATCCATACCCAATTCCTTACACCGCTCGAACAATTTCGCCGGCACAATCGCGCCGTCGAGCAGCGAAAATTGCGTATGAAGGTGAAGATGCGTAAATCCTTTATTTGTCATAACTTAAATCCATTCACCGGGCCTGATTATTGCTATAGAATAAATCTTCAATCCGCATAAGTCAAGCTGTTAGATTTGTTAAGACAGATAAATTCAGCAAGCAGCCGCCACCTACTCGCCGGCCATCGTAATCCCCTTGACTTTAGCCGTTTTGCCATTTAAATTGGGTTTTTCTAACTGAAAGGCAAGTAATGGCAGTAACGAGATTTGCGCCGTCTCCAACAGGCTATCTTCACATTGGCGGGGCCAGAACGGCACTGTTTGACCTGCTTTTGGCCAGGAAAACGTCAGGAAAATTTATTCTGCGTATCGAAGACACCGATCAGAGCAGAAATTCTCCTACCGCCGCCAAACAGGTGATGGACGACCTGCGCTGGCTCGGGATCGAATGGGACCACGGACCAGACGTCGGCGGCCCGGGCGAACCGTACTTCCAGTCGCAAAGACTCGACATATATAATAAGTATATCGACCAGCTCATTTCTGACGAAAAAGCATACTATTGTTTCGATACTCCCGAAGAATTAACCCAGATGCGCGACAAAGCCGCCGCTGCCAAAAAAAATTTCCTCTATCCCCGGCCAAGCCAATTCCCGACCGAAAAACAGGCCGATCAGGCACGCGCCGATGGCCGACCGGTTGCAGTCCGCTTCTGTATGACTGATGACGATATCATTGTTGAAGACTCTGTCCGAGGCCGGGTCAAATTTTCCGGCAAAGAACTAAGCGACTTTATCATCCGGAAAAGCGACGGCTTCCCGACATATCATCTCGCATGCGTTGTTGATGATGAACTTATGGGTGTTACACATATTATCAGGGGCCAGGAACATCTAATGAACACCCCCGGCCACATCGCCCTGCAAAAAGCGCTTGGCTTTAAAACACTCGTCTATGCCCACATGGCTCTGACCGTCAGCGAAGGCGGCGGAAAAATGTCAAAACGCGACAAAGCAAAAGTTCTCAAAGATGCAATAAAGTCAGCAAATCCCGACAAGGAAAAAATCGCCTCTGTAGGAAATATCTCAATTCAGGATTTTGACGATTTCCTCAAAGGCAACAGCACCCCAGACAACCCGGCTATTGATGCAATGGCAGAATTTCTTGGAATAAAACTTCCCGAAATAAATATCGTAGATTTTTTCAAAAGCGGCTACATCCCCGAAGCCCTGGTGAACTTTATTGCCCTTTTAGGTTACAGCCCGCCGACAGACAAAGAAATTCTTACTCTCGATGAACTGATAGAAACATTTGACCTGTCCCGGTTAAGTAAGACTAATAGTCTCTTCGATCGTAAAAAACTTCTCGCGTTTAATATGGAGCATATGAAACTCCTCAGCGAAGAAAAACTTTTACAAAGATATAAAGATTTTCTGTCAGGCACAAATTCACCCGCCTCCGCTGATGATAAACTGTTATTAAGAATATTAAAAGCGTGCGAAGGCGCAAGAACACTTGCCGAGGTTGAATTTAAAAGCAGCTTTCTGTTCGTTGATGCGAATAATATTAAGTACGACCAGAAATCGGTAGAAAAAGTATTTCTTAAAAACTCCGGCCAGGGCCTTGCGATGCTCGCCGAATTAAAACAGCAGCTTTTAGACCTTAAGGAAGTAAGCGAAAAATCAATAGAAGATATGCTCCGTAATTTAGCAGAAAGAAAAGAAGTAGGCCTCGGCAAAGTTGCCCAGCCGCTCAGATTAGCTATCTGCGGCACAACCGTCTCTCTGCCTATATTCGAAGCTGTTGATATGCTGGGTATTGAAGAAACAGTAAAAAGAATTGACAATGCAATATCAAAATTTAGCGGGAAGACACTATGACTAACCAGAAAGAAAGAGATAAGATAAAAGAAAATTTTAGAAAAGATATTTTATCACATATAGAGTTGTTTAACTCTGCTGTTTCCACGAATAAGGGGGATTGGATTATAAAAGGCTTTATTGATATTACCAAAAACATTTATACTATTTCCATCGACACAAAGGTTATTTCAAAGATAATGGAGCTACTTCTTTTTCCTAAGTTGTGTAAGTTTGCCGAAGAGGGTGGTTACAAGATGGTTCTTTCTAAGGAACAAAACTTCTACCCTGACATTTCTTTTATTGATAAAAACGACAACAAATTTGCCGTTGATATAAAAAGTACTTATCGAAAAAACAAAAAAGAGGTAAATGGTATGACATTGGGGGCATTTACTGGATATTTTCGAGATAGAACGAGCAATAAGAACATTACTTTTACTTATGATGAATATGTCGGCCACTTTGTGCTTGGAGTTATATATTCCAGAACGGATAATGCTAAAGACGAAAGAAAGGTTTATGAACTTAGCGATCTTCATAAAATTACTTCAGTGGTTAGAGATTTCACCTTTTTTGTTCAGGAAAAATACCGTATAGCCGCCGATAGACCTGGAAGTGGAAACACTAAAAATATCGGTTCTCTGACGAATATTGATAAGCTGATAAATGGATGCGGGCTTTTTGCTGAACTTGGCGAAGATATTTTTAATGATTACTGGATGTATTATTTGACAAAGGATATGGCAAAAGCGATTGATTTGAAAAACCCGCCATACAAGAATTTGGCGGAATACAAAAAATATAAAAAAATGGAATAGTTTTGATGAGAGCAAGGAAAACTACAATTGATAACTTGCAAATGAGTTTTATGGGCGACGATGCGATTTTCCCATCAACACGGTACCAGGGCAGCAAGCTCAAGATAACCGACTGGATTTGGAATGCTGTCTGCAATTTGGAATTTGAGACGGCTCTCGACGCTTTCGGCGGAGCAGGTAGCGTAGGCTATATGTTAAAGCAGCACAACAAACAAATAACTTACAATGATATATTAAAATTTAACTGGTATATCGGCTCTGCTCTCATTCAAAATGACGAAATTGTTCTGTCCGACGAAGATATTGATTTTATTTTGAATGAAAACACAAAGGTAAAGTATCCGACATTTGTTAGCAACACTTTTAACGATATTTATTTCACTGACGAAGAAAATCAATGGATTGATAGAGTTGTTACAAATATATCTTTGCTCGAAGACTTTTATAAAAAAGCTCTTGGTTATTTTGCTCTTTTTCAGGCTTGCATTATTAAAAGACCTTATAATCTTTTTCATCGAAAGAATTTATATATAAGGTTGTCCGATGTGGAGAGAAGTTTTGGCAATAAAACTACTTGGGACAAACCTTTTGAAGACCATTTCAGACAATTTGTTATAGAGGCTAATCAAGCGGTCTTTAGCAATGGGAAACAGAACAAAGCATTAAATCTCGATGTTTTTGACATAGAAGAAGAATATGACCTCGTGTATATAGATACACCCTATATTTCACGGAGGGGGGTTGGTGTGGATTATTTGGATTTTTATCACTTTTTGGAAGGATTAGTAAATTATGTTCAATGGGACAAAATGATTGATTATAAATCTCGGCACAAACGATTAAAAAGAAATGAGAGCGCCTGGACAAACAAGAATAAAATTATAGAAGCTTTTGGTCGATTATTTGAAAAATTCCGAAAAAGTATTTTAGTAGTATCTTATCGAGCTGACGGAATTCCTGCTATTGAGGAACTTGTAAATATTATGAAAAAATACAAATCAGATATTCGAGAAATAAAACGAACTAGTTACAAATATGTATTGAGCACTAATCATTCAGAAGAAGTATTAATTTTAGGAATATAAAAATGTCTTTATTGGTAACAGGCTCAATAGGAATTGATACGGTGGCAACACCGCTGGGAAAAAGTGAAAACTGTTTAGGCGGCTCCGCTGTCTATTTCAGCATGGCAGCAAGCTTCTTTTCGCCCGTAAGGTTCGTCGGTGTTATTGGAGATGATTGCCCGTTTGATCTGGCAAAAGTTTTCACCGGCCGGGACGTTGACCTTTCAGGCCTTGAAACAAGACCAGGCAGCAAAACTTTCAGATGGAAAGGCTCCTACCAGGGCGACATGAGCCATGCCCTGACTGATGCGGTGCAGTTGAATGTGCTTGCAGAAAAACCGCCTGCCGTGCCCAAAAATTTTGCGGACAGCGAATATGTCTTCCTCGCAAATACTCATCCTGCATTACAACTGCAGCTTCTCGATCAGTTGACAAACCCGAAGTTCATCGTCGCTGACACAATGAATTGCTGGATCCAAAACCATGCAGATGAACTAAAACAATTACTGGCCAGAATAAACGCGCTGATAGTCAATGATGCCGAAGCGAAAATGCTGACACAGGAAGACAACTTATCGACAGCCACAAAAAAATTACAGGACCTCGGGCCGCAGGTGATAATAATTAAAAAAGGTGCCAATGGCGTAATTGCTCTCGATGGCAACAGAGGTTTTTGCGCGCTGCCGGCATATCCCACAGCAGATGTTAAAGACCCGACCGGCGCAGGCGACAGTTTCGCAGGCGCGCTTATGGGGTATCTGGCAAGTGTGGAAAGAACAGATGACAGATACTTCCGCACAGCTCTTGCCTATGGAATAGTAACATCTTCGCTGGTCATCGAAGGCTTTTCAATTTCAGCCGTTGCAGCCATCGGAAGATCGGCAATAGATGCCCGGCTTGAAGAACTCCGAAAAATGACTGAATTTTAAAAATATTTACAATTATTTAGCCCCGCCATTAATGGCGGGGTTGTTTAGCCCCGACCCCTGTGGTCGGGGTTATACCAATAACCAATAACCAATAACCGAATAATATGAGATTATTTATCGCTGTTGATATAAATGAAGAACTTCGCACTGCCGTAGCAGACCTTCAGAAAAAATTCAAAGACAAAACGAAAAAACAAACCGGCATAAAATGGGTCAACCCGAAGCTTATGCACCTGACCCTGAAATTTCTCGGCGAAACGGATGAAGGTAAAATTGATGATATAAACACCGCTGTAGAAATTGCCTGCAAAGACAAGCAGCCTTTCGAATTTAACTTCGCAAAAGTCGGCACCTTCTCCAGACCTGCAAGGGTCCTATGGCTGGGCAGTGAAAAACAAAATGAAAATCTGGCTAATCTCGCTCGGGATATCGAAGATACCCTCGAAAGTCTCGGCTTTGAAAAGGAACAAAGAGAGTTTAACGCCCATCTGACCCTCGCCAGGATAAAAGACCACTCTGCAGGTAGACTAATACAGCAAATCGCCGGCGATTTTGCAAAAGTGAATCTACCCCCGATTTCTGTCAATTCAGCCTGTCTGTATAAAAGTCAGTTGACACCGGACGGCCCTGTATATACTCTGTTAAATGAATTTAAAATATAAACGAGCTTTTCAGGAGGAATATTTATGGTAAAGACGGCCAAAGATAAAAAAACAGCCTCGCAAAAGGTAACAAAATTGTCGTCGAAAGAAGGCGCACTCGAAAGGGCCATCGCACAGATAGAAAAACAGTACGGCAGCGGCTCAATTATGCAGATGGACGAGAGCAAATATGCAAGAATAGAAGGAATCCCTACAGGTTCGCTCTCACTCGACATAGCACTGGGCGGCTGCGGAATGCCGAGAGGCAGGGCAATAGAACTTTTCGGCCCCGAATCCAGCGGAAAAACCACACTTGCACTGCATATCATAGCAAATGCACAGAAAAAAGGAGGTGTCGCCGCCTTTATTGATGCTGAACATGCCCTCGATACTACCTGGGCAAAAAAACTCGGCGTCGATGTCAGTTCATTACTGGTAAGCCAGCCTGACACCGGCGAACAGGCGCTTGATATCACTGAAATGCTCATAAAATCAAACGCCGTCGATGTCATTGTTGTTGACTCTGTCGCTGCCCTGACACCTGCCGCCGAACTCGAAGGAGAAATGGGACAGTCTCACGTAGGACTCCAGGCAAGACTTATGAGCCAGGCAATGAGAAAGCTCACAGGGGTTATAAATAAAAGTAAAACCTGTCTGATTTTCATAAATCAAATAAGAATGAAAATAGGCGTAATGTTCGGCAACCCGGAAACCACAACAGGAGGAAAGGCACTTAAATTCTACAGCTCGGTAAGACTTGATATAAGGAGAATCTCTACGATTAAGGAAGGAACTACCGCTATGGGTTCCAGGGTAAGAGCAAGAGTTGTAAAAAATAAAATTGCTCCGCCGTTCAGAGATGCCGAATTCGATATTATGTTCAATGCCGGCATAAGTTACGAAGGTGATTTGATCGATTTAGGAACTAATTGCGGCGTTGTAGCTAAAAGCGGTGCCTGGATAACATATGGAGATTTAAAACTTGGCCAGGGAAGAGAAAATGCCAAAAAATATTTAATTGAAAATAAGGAACTGACAGAAGAAATAAAAGACAAAATCCTCGTAACATTAGGAATTACAGAGCCCCAAGCGTAAGCGCGGGGTAATCCAAAAGCCCCCAACTTTCTTGTCCGCCACAGTTTTAACGACGGCGGAATGTTGGGGGTTACAGAACCGCGAATATAAGTAAGCGGTATTTATTACAATTATTTAACCCCGACCCCTGTGGTTGGGGTTGTCCTGATAACCGACAACTGATAACTATTTTAACTATGTTAACAACAGAAATTAAAAATATATTCCTGTCATTGCGATTGTGCCGGTTATTTAGCCCCCGGACCTGTGCCGGGGGGCTTGTCATTCTGAACTTGCCCCTTAGGGGCGAAGTGAAGAATCTTGCCAACGTCATTGCGAGCGACTTGTCCGTCGTAGCCTTGGCGAAGACGGAAGCGAAGCAATCTTGTTTAATCGAATACAGTGTTAATCTGTGTAAATTTATGCCTTAGGTATCCGTGTCCTATGTTAACAGACGAGGTATTCAAAAGGATTAAATATGTATAAGGATGAAATCCAGGAACTGATCATACAATCTCCATTGGAGATTGACACAGAAATAACAATGGATGGACGACCGCCAACAATGGCAAACTCAGAGTTCCTGACGAATAAAGAACAAGGTGACTGGGCAGAGCAGATTGTTTTCAAGGCAATCAACGAATTTTCCGGTGATTATTTTGCAGTTGAGTATGGGCGGTCTGAATCAATAGCAGCAGGAGATAAGGGCTTTTCTGATTTCTACAGAGAATATCAGGAAGAACTTAACACTATAGGTAAAAGACCAGACCTTCTTATATTTCAGTTAAGAGATTTACCTAACAAAAAAGTTGACATAGAAAATGATGAGCATGTTAAACGAGCTGTTGCTGCATTAGAAGTTAGGTCAAGTTCTTTTTTAGCAGAAAAATATTCAGTGTTTATGCGGAATAGACAACAGCAAGCTATTAGCGAATGTGCAAAAGTTCGTGATAGTATTATGGGTAGTTTTAGCAATCTGTTAAAGAAAAAGAGTGAAATGATCTACAATCTTATTTCAAATGCGACAGATAATACGTTCAAGGAGTTGGATTTTCGATGCCCCTCTTGGTCATTAACGCAGGAGTTGAGGGATTTAACCGCTTTATTAAAAAGCCTTAAAAGAAATATTAAAATTCTACATAAACGAGACTATTTGAGTATTACACCAAAGATGGAAGATATAGCTCTCGTCAATAGATGGATACAGAATTACAACGTCAAACATTTCTATCTGCAAGTGTTCTTTGATAAAGCGTATGTTATATCATTTAAAGATATTCTTACGTTAGTTTCAAGTGATAATGACGAAGGAAACAAATTTTCGATTGAACGAGATGTAAAGAATCAAGGGAAAACCACCATAAAAATAGATGTACAGGTTGGCAAAGAAGTTCTTGGCCGAATTGATATGCCGGAACATCAATCAGCTATGAAAGAGTTAGAGAGAGGTCGTTTGCTGTTTTATGTTACCTTTAAAGGAGGAAAAGGATATCTCGATAACGAAGTATTTATGAGGGATGTTATAAATGCATGAGACTGTATATATTTCAGAAACACCTCTTGATTACAGAAAGGATTATGGCCAGTTTTTTACTCCGCCTGCGGTTGCACGTATTATGGTAGAGTGGGTTATGAAAGACCACCCTGAAACTATACTGGATCCCGCATTTGGCCTTGGGGTTTTTTATGATGAAGTACGCAAGATTGATTCAGATCAGCAAATCCAATTTACTGGGTATGAAATTGACGAAAATATTCTAAATTATTTTTACCATAATAATTATGGGAACAATATAAGATTATTTAATGACGATTATCTAGAAGCAGATACAGGCTCCTTTGATGGGATTATCTGCAATCCTCCATATATGCGATTTCAAAAGTTTCTAAAACGTCATGATGTATTGCCAAAAATCGAAGAAAAAATTGGAAAGAAACTTGTTGGATACTCAAATATCGCTTCGATTTTTCTTATGAAATCCTTATGTGAACTTAATAAAAATGGAAGACTGGCATTCATTATGCCTCTTGAGTTCTTCAATACAGGCTATGGCAAAGAGGTTAAGAGAAGTTTGCTTGAAAAACATCTTTTAAAGCATATTATAATTTTCGAAAACGAAAAAGAGGTTTTTCCAGAGGCAACCACAACAGTCTGTATTCTTCTTTGTAAAAGGGATAATAAAAAAGAGAATATTAAGATCACACTTATTAAATCAGAGGAAGAAATTAATACAAGGCCTGATATTGATGACTTGCCTTGCCGACAACTTCATCCAGATAATCTGCCTTATGACAAAAAGTGGTCACCTGTTATTTTATCTTTGTTTTCAAAACAGAAAATTCCGAAAGGTTTTTGTGAGCTTTACCTATATGGGGCGTTTAAGAGAGGCATAGCTACCGGTGCAAATGAATTTTTTGCGCTAAGCAAGTCTAAAATTGAGGAACTGAATATAAGTAAAAAAAATTTACTGAAATGTATCACGAAAAGTCCTCAAGTAAATAAAACAATTTTTACCGAGAGTGATTTTGAAGATCTTTTCTATGCGGATAAACCGGTTTATTGTTTAGATGTGAAAGATCATAACGACCTGTCAGTTATTAACTATATAAAAGTTGGTGAACAGGCAGGATTTAGTAATAGGTATTTAACAAGAATAAAAAACCCTTGGTATAAAATAGAGCGCCGACAACCCGCACCAATTTTGTTTGGTGTCTTTAACAGAGGGCGTCTAAAAGTAATAAGAAATTATTCAACTGCGGTAAATTTTACATGTTTTCATTCGTTTTACCCCAGCCTTCTTGGTTATAATATTATTGATAAGTTATTTGTTTATTTCTTAAGTGATGTGGGGAATACAGTAATAAAAATGAATAAAAGGAGTTATGGTGGGAACTTGGAAAAGCTTGAACCTGGCGACTTAAATGAGTGTTTATGTCCAAACCAAGACCAATTTGCATTAATGCAAAAAGAAGAAGTAGAAAAAATAATAGAAACAGCTAAAATAAATAAAGAATTAGCAGTCCAAATTAGCAATGAATTGATTGCGCGGATAATAAATAATTAAAAGATGTATCAAAAATATTGTGTCCTATGTTAACAACAGAAATTAGAAAATCATTTATAGATTTTTTTAAAGGCAAAGGACATACCTTTGTCCCGAGCTCACCCGTAGTTCCCATTGGCGACGAAACGCTTCTGTTCGCAAATGCCGGGATGAACCAGTTCAAAGATGTCTTCCTCGGCACAGGTGCCAGGGATTACCGTCGCGCCGCAAACAGCCAGAAATGTATCCGCGCAGGTGGAAAACATAACGACCTTGAAGATGTCGGAACCGATACTTATCACCATACATTTTTCGAGATGCTCGGCAACTGGTCCTTCGGCGATTACTTCAAAGCCGAAGCAATAGAATGGGCATGGGAACTGTTAACAGAAGTTTGGAAAATGGATCCATCCCGCCTCCACGTTACATATTTTGAAGGTGATAAACACGATTCTCTTGCCGCTGACGCCGAAGCCCGTGATCTGTGGAAGCGTTTCCTGCCCGACGAGAGAATCCACAAAGGCAATAAGAAAGATAACTTCTGGGAAATGGGTGAGACAGGCCCCTGCGGCCCGTGCAGCGAAATTCATTATGACGATACACCCGACAAATCCGGCGGCAAATTTATAAATAAAGACCGCCCCGAGGTTATTGAGATATGGAACCTTGTCTTTATCCAGTTCAATCGCGACTCCGCCGGCAAACTCACCCCGCTGCCTGCCAAACACGTAGATACCGGCATGGGCCTCGAACGCGTAGCACGTTTCCTGCAGGGAAAAAAATCAAATTATGATATAGACCTTTTCATTACCATTATAGATGCTATTGCAGAACTTACAGGCAAAAAATATAAAGGCTCCCAGGATGACCCTGCCGATGTCGCTTTTCGTGTTATCGCAGACCACCTCAGAACCCTTGTGTTTGCAATAACCGATGGCGGAATACCGTCCAATGAAGGCAGGGGATATGTCCTTCGCAGAATTTTAAGAAGGGCCGCAAGGTTTGGCCGAACCCTCGATATGCACGAACCGTTCATTTACAAACTCGTAGATGTCGTCGTCGATTCGATGGCCGACGCCTTCGGCGAAATAAAAGAAAGAACAGAACTCGTCACAACGGTAATAGAAGCGGAAGAAAAAAGCTTCGGCAAAACTCTCGACAGGGGCCTCGAAATTTTTGCAACAGCCGCCGAAAAAGCAGCCGACGGCACTATCAGCGGCGCAGATGCTTTCCAGTTATATGATACCTATGGCTTCCCTCTCGATTTGACACAACTGATGGCAAGAGAAAAAAACCTCAAAGTCGATACCGCCGGCTTCGACAAACTTATGGACCAGCAAAGAGAAAGAGCAAAAGCCGCACAAAAAACTCATGACTTTGCCTCGCTCGTTACAGATACAAAACTCCCGCACACCGATGACGAGACAAAATATTCTAATGAAAAAATAAATGCCGAAGTCCTCGGCTGGATTAGCAATGATGGTTTCCATACAAAAGGTACCGTCCCGAACGAAGAAGTTGCTCTCGTACTGGACAAGACTTGTTTTTACGCAGCTTCAGGCGGACAAACTTCTGATGTCGGAAAAATAACCGGCCCAAATGGAGCTTTCGATGTCGCCTCTGCCGACAAAATTGCCGACTGTGTGATTCATAAAGGCAAATTGGAACAGGGCACAATAAATATAGGCGATAAAGTTGAAGTCACTATTGATGCCGCTCGCAGAGAAAGTCAGAAAAATCATACAGCAACACATCTTTTGCAGTGGGCACTTCAGCAGGTTGCCGGCAGCTCCGTCGCTCAGCAGGGCAGCTTGGTCTGTCCTGAATATCTCAGATTCGATTTCACTTCACCAAAAGCATTGACTGATGAACAGATAGAAAAAATCGAAAATCTTGTTAACGACAAAATCTCTCACGCTATACCGGTAACATCCACAACACTGCCGATTAAAGAGGCCAAAAAACTCGGCGCAATGGCATTGTTCGGCGAAAAATACGGCGACACCGTTCGCGTCATTGCCGTCGGCGCCGCTGACAAAAAAAGTATTAACGAAGCATTCAGCAAGGAATTCTGCGGCGGAACACATGTCGCCAATACTTCTGATATTGGTAGTTTTAAGATTATAAAGGAAGAAGCTATCGCCGCCGGCATCCGCAGAATTACTGCCCTGACAGGAAAAGGCTTGGCTGATTTTTATATCCAGAGAAGCAAAATCGTGGAAAAACTGAGTTGGACTCTTAAAGTTCCTGCTGATGGAATTTGCGCTCGTGTAGATAAGCTTATCGAGGACAATAAAAATCTTGCAAAACAGCTCAAAAATGCCTCCAAAAAAAGCGGCACCGATTGTCTCAGCAGGGCCAGGCAGCTTCTCGATAATTGTGAAAAAATCGGTGACAGCTCCATTGTCACAGGCACTCTTGATTCCGCACCGGTTGACGAGGTCCGTTCCGCTATAGATATGATAAAGAAAAAAGCCTCTTCAGCAGCGGTAATTTTTGGTATAGTTGATGACGATAAGGTTATGCTGCTGGCAGGTGTAAGTGACGACCTCATAGCCAGGGGCCTAAAGGCAGGCGATATTGTGAAAGAAATTGCCCCGATAGTGGACGGCAAAGGCGGCGGCAAACCGCAATTGGCGCAGGCCGGCGGAAAAAACAGCAAAGATTTGCAAAAAGCCTTGCAGCGGGGCGTTGAGTTTATAAAACAAAAACTTGCGTAGAAAAATTGGGTAGCTTATGGATGGGCAACCGAGAGTATCGTTATTAGCGCAATTAGGCGAAGCCGTAATAAACGGCATAAAAAACTCCGGCCGGTTCGCCAGGTTCCAGGCCCAGTCCATCCGTGCCTCTTGCTCTGCATTCTTCAGACCAATCACATACCCACTCATCTGGAACCAGATGCTCGCCATCGGCGTCCGAAGTGTACCCGTCGTGATGATCACCGGATCTTTTGTGGGGATGGTGCTGGCGCTGCAGGCGTATGACCAACTGGCTGGGCTGGGAGTGGAAGAGCATCTTGGTGTGCTGATAAATCTGTCGGTTGTAAAAGAACTCGGGCCGGTACTGGCGGCAATAATGCTTGCCGGGCGGGTCGGCGGTGCACTTACCGCGGAACTCGGAACAATGAACGTAACAGAACAAATAGAAGCCGTCAGAAGCATAGGTACAGACCCCATCAGACACCTCGTAGCGCCGAGATTAATAGCCTGCCTGTTCCTGACCCCGTTCTTGATCGTTTATGCCGACTTCCTCGGTATCGTCGGCGGCTACGTAATAAGCGTACTCTACCTCGGTATAAATAATAAAGCATACTGGACCTTCAGCGCAGGAGGCGTTGAAATGTGGGATATGTCAATAGGAATAGCAAAAGGACTTTTCTTCGGAGCTGCTATCGCAGGAGTGAGCTGCTATAAAGGCTTCCACTGCAAACAAGGCGCTCAGGGCGTCGGCCAGGCCTGCACAGAAGCGTTCGTCGGCAGCTTCATCCTTATCCTGGCTATCGACTTCGTACTTGTCGTAGTCTTCAAAGCTATCTACGCGTCGATCTGGCCGATAAAAATTCTGCTGTAAAAAGGTGAAGATGGAAAAAGATATCCAGCCCAGTGATGGAATAATAGTCATTAAGAACCTTACCAAAAAGTTCGGCGACAATCTCGTGCTCGACGACGTCTCGGTGGCTTTTGAAAAAGGTAAAACAACCGTTGTCATCGGCCCCAGCGGATGCGGAAAAACCGTTCTGATAAAACATATCATAGCTCTATTACGGCCGAACGACGGCCAGGTTTATTTCAACGGCAAAAGAATAGATGACCAGCCGGAGAAAAAACTGGAAAAGGTACGCACACGTATGGGATTTTTGTTCCAGGGCGGCGCGCTTTTCGACAGCCTGACAGTTTATGAAAATATAGTTTTTCCGATCAAGCAGCATCACCGTGTCAAAAATTATGAAAGACTCGACGAGATAGTAGAGACAAAACTTACTATGGTCGGGATGAACGGCTTTCAGGATTATTATCCTGCCAAACTTTCAGGCGGCCAGAAAAAAAGAATTGCCCTTGCCCGCGCAATATCGCTTAATCCGGAAGTGATTCTCTACGATGAGCCGACAACCGGGCTTGACCCCATAAGGTCTGATGTCATTAACGAACTGATACTGAAACTGCAAAGAGAGCTTGGCGTCACGAGCATCGTAGTTACACACGATATGACCAGCGCATATAAAATATCCGATCGCATCATAATGCTGCACAACGGCAGGATAATCGTCGACGGCAATGCAGAACATATAAAAAAACACCCGTTCCCCGTAGTTCAGCAGTTCATAAGAGGACAAATAAGCGAAACAGACCTAAAAGCCCTCCGCGTCTCCATCGATGATATCAAAATAAGCGATATTGATTAAAGATCTGCCGCAGAGAACACAGAGGTCACAGAGTTGTTTAATAAAAAATGGTTAGCCCTGCCATCACTATGGCAGGGTTTATTTAGCCCCGCCATTAACAACATTTTGCATGAAAATATATCTGTGCAATGTCATTGCGAACGAAGTGAAGCAATCTAAAACGGTTATAATTTATAATGCCCGGAGATTGCTTCGTCGTTTCACTCCTCGCAATGACAGGATCGGTAAGGTGTTACATCCTTTCGCGCAATTTCCTCTTTATCTTGCCGGTTCCCATCAAATTATATCTGTGCGCACACAACACAACAGAGCCCAAGCGTTTACCCGCCGTAGATTTATCGAAGGCAGCGA
>JAFGGI010000058.1 GCA_016930635.1 Sedimentisphaerales bacterium
ACTTGCTGTAGAAGCCGTCTCATCTATACGAATTGCGTAATAGTAGTCGCTAATCCAAGGTGATGAAGCATCTGATGTAAATAAAATTGGCTCATTTGGTGTCCCACGGGAAATAATCGTTCCGCCATTTAAAACTCTTATTCCTGCGTTAACACCAGCAGCAAACCTTATAGTTGTGCCAGGCTCGATAACAAGCATAGCACTATTTACATCAATGAGCTGTAAGACGTAATATGTATTATCCGCTGTCCAGATGGTGTTTGTTGTGATATCTGAACTTACATTAATTACACCATTGAGTTCGGTCCGTAGTTGATAATCACCATCCCAGACGGATGATTTGAATAAGGAATTTTGCCCAAGTCTTTTATTGATGAAGGGATGGATAGCATCGGAATTTGAATCTGCCGGGATGTGTACTAAATAGTTTTGGCGTTCCTTTTTGTCCCAGATTGGAAATTGTGCAAAGATACTATTTACAAATAGAATTGTTAAAAGAATTACCACTCCTATTTTTGTCCTCATTTCCTTTCTCCTGATTAAAAAAACATGTTGTAAATTTCTCCTTTAACGCCGCATAGTATTATACATTTAAAACATACAAAGGCAAGAAAAATCTGGAATTAGAGTCTATTTGAGGTGCACAAGATTATTTTTTAATTGAAAACACATACTGTTAATAATTAGGTTTGCTCAAACTTTTCCCACTACCAGACATGCGTTGTGGCCGCCGAAGCCGAATGAATTGCTCGTAGCGTAATTGACTTTTTTCTCTTTTGCCTTGTTGGGTACGAAGTCAAGTTTAGTGTCACACTTTGGATCGATGTTATCGAGGTTGATCGTAGGATGGATTATGGATTTTTCCATTGTCTTACAAACCGTTACCATTTCAATAGCGCCGCTTGCACCAAGCGAATGACCTATCGTGCTTTTAGTCGAGCTGATAGACAAATTATAGGCATGAGCGCCGAAGACTTTCTTAATAGCCATTGCCTCAGCAGCATCGTTGAGCTGAGTACTTGTGCCGTGAGCATTAATATAATCTACTTTTTCCTTTTCAATACCTGCCTGTTTCATCGCGATCTCTATCGCCCTTGCCGCCCCACCGCCATCGGGCGGAGGTGCAGTTATATGATGTGCATCTGCTGTTGCTCCATAGCCGAGCAGTTCGGCATAAATCTTCGCACCGCGTTTTTTGGCGTGTTCATACTCCTCAAGGACAATAATCCCTGCACCTTCTGCAAGAATAAAGCCGTCACGGTCAACATCAAAAGGTCTCGATGCTACCTGAGGGTCGTCGTTTCTGGTACTGAGCGACTTTAACGCACAAAACGAGCTCAGGCCGACCGGCGAAACAGCCGCTTCCGAGCCGCCTGTTATCATAATATCGCTGCGGTCATTTAGGATATTGTAAAATGCCTCACCTATCGAATGCGAAGCAGAGGCACAGGCTGTAACAACACATAAATTCGGTCCTTCCAGGCCGTACATCATAGATATCGTACCGCTTGCGGCATTACCCATCAGCTTTGGTACAGTGAAAGGTGAAACAAACCGGGGACCTTTGTTAAGCAGACGAATGTGCTGCTGTTCGATTTCCTGGATGCCGCCGATGCCGCTTCCGACAAGAACGCCGCATCGTGTACAGTCTTCCTTTGAAAAATCGAGTCCGCTGTCTTTGATAGCCTGTATCGCCGAGGCCACTGCAAGCTGACAGAACCGGTCCATCCGTTTGCCCTCACGGACATCAACGAATTTAGTGACATCGAAATCCTTTGCCTCACCGGCGAACCTTACCGGATACTCCGAGACATCGAAACTTTCGATATTCGCAACTCCGCTTTTACCCTGACAGACTGCATCAAAGAAAACATCTACAGAGTCTCCCAGGGGGGTAACGCAGCCCAGGCCCGTTATGACCACTCGTTTTTTATTCATTATAACGGCCTGTTATCAGCCCTGTTCTTTTTGCTTCAGTACACTAACAATGTAATCGATCGCTGCGCCAACAGTCTGAATCTTTTCAGCCTCCTCATCAGGTATGCTGGTGTCAAACTCGTCTTCGAATTCCATTACGAGCTCGACAGTATCAAGCGAATCGGCGTTAAGGTCATTGATAAATGATGTTTCGCGCGTTATTTCCGCTTCATCGGTGCCCATCTGATCGGCAACAATCTTTATAACCTTTTTTTCAATAGTCTGAACGTCAATACTCACTTTTTATCTCCTTGAAATAAGAATCTTTATATCCATATACTAACAGATACCAGCATTTCAGTCGGGCGGTAATATACCCACCTGAGGCCGGCGTTGCAATCATTTTTTTTCGTATTACATAGCCATTCCGCCGTCCACCTGGAGGACCTGGCCGTTAATATAGCCTGCATCGTCACTTGCCAGAAAGGCTACCGCCTTGGCAACATCGGCCGTTGTACCCAGTTTTTTGGCTGGAATCACGGCAAGAGCGGCTTCTTTGACGGCATCAGGCAGGACATCCGTCATTTCCGTGACTATAAAGCCCGGTGCGACACAATTGGCGGTTATGCCCTTTTTGGCGACCTCTCTTACCACCGATTTGGTCATACCAATGAGTCCTGCCTTGCTGGCGGCATAGTTGGTACTGCCTGCCTGGCCCATAATTCCCGCAACAGAACTGATACTGATTATCCTGCCGAATTTATTACGTATCATCGGCCGCAGGACAGCTCTTGTTGCCATAAAGGCAGCACGCAGATTTACCGCCATCAGAATATCGAACTCTTCATCGCTCATTTGCATCATAAGCCTGTCCCGCGTGATTCCTGCGTTGTTTACAAGAATCCCGATTCCGTTATGTTCCTTCGCCAGTTCGTCCAGACAGGCGGTAAGTTCGTCAGTTTTTGTGATATCAATGCATTTGGTTATGACGCCTTGGCCGGTGTCAGCGACGACTTTTTTAAGCTCTGCAAGCTGTTCTTTATTTACATCAAGTCCTGCAACGATCCTGCCTTGCTTTAGAAGCTCAAGAACTATCGCCCTGCCGATACCTCTTGCCGCTCCTGTTACAACTGCAAGTCTCTTTTCCTGTGCCTTAGGTACTTCTGCCATTGATAATTCTCCTAATCTGTAATTCTATTCTAACTCGCCAAGGCCTGCAATATTACTGATATTTATAACTTTAGCCTTGCGGTTAATCCTTCTCATCAAACCGGTCAGCACTTTACCCGGCCCTATCTCATAAAATTTAGTTACGCCGTCTTCCAAAAGCCGTTCCATACACTTTTGCCAGAGTACAGAATTAGTCAATTGCCTAACAAGACCCTGTGAGATTTGCTCTGCTGTTCGATAATATTCTGCATCCACATTTGCTATAACTTCAATATCTGAAATTTGATCGATATTACATTGTTCGATAGCTTTTTGGAGTTCCTCCGCGGCCGGGGCCATCATCTGAGAATGAAATGCTCCGGCAACTTTCAGCTCGATAGCTTTTAAGGCGCCGTATTTCTCGGCAAGTTTTGCAGCTCTCCGGCACGCATCAACATCACCGGTAATTACTATCTGGCCCGGACAATTAAAGTTCGCACAAGTCAGTAACTGCCCCTCGGCAACATCGCTGCAAAGTTTTTCGACGGCCTGTTGTTCCAGGCCGATTACACTCACCATAGAACCTTTGGACGCATCAGCGGCAGCCTGCATAGCCTGGCCTCGTTTCTGGACAAGCTTAAGACCATCTTCAAAACTAATTACACCTGCGGCATAAAGCGCTGTGTATTCACCCAGACTCAAACCGGCAGTTACATTTGCAGGAGAGATCAAATCCTTTTCCTTTAAAACTTCAAGAATAGCAACTGATGCCGCAAAGATCGCCGGCTGGGAAACAACTGTAGAGTTCAGCTCATCATCAGGACCTTCAAAACATATTTTGCCAAGGTCGTAACCGACTATCTGATTTGCCTTGTCGAAAATATCAGCAGCAATCGGTTCAGAATCATAAAAATCCTTTCCCATACCGACTGTTTGTGCTCCCTGTCCGGGAAATATGTATGCGATTTTAACTGCCATCCAAATATACGCCTATTAAAAAAAACCAAAACTTAAAATTTAAAATTAGTCGGCCGAAGGCCTTTCGGCAGTTTTAAATTTTTAGCTTTAACTTTTAAACTTCTTATTTATACAATTAAAACATCAATTATGTTTATGCAGAACTAAAAGAACATCTCTTAGAATTCAATTACATTTGCGCCCCATGTCAGACCTCCGCCGAAAGCTACCAGTACGACGATATCGCCCTTCTTAACTGTCCCGCTGCGCAAATATTCATCCAGTGCTATCGGAATAGATGCCGCTGAAGTGTTGCCGTATTTGTCGATATTTATGAATATCTGTTCATCAGTAAGTTTGAGTCTCTTTGCGACAGACTCGATGATCCTTGCGTTCATCTGATGAGGAATGACCATTTTTATATCGTCGGCTGACAAGTCACAATGACTCATACAGTCTTCAACCGTTTCTACTATCTTGCGGACCGCCAGCTGATAAACTTCCCTGCCGTTGATCTGCATATAGATATAATTAGGATTTTCAAGCGGTTTATCGGCCGGGTGCCTGCTTCCGTAAGCCGGGCAGTTAAGACTCGTCCAGCCTGCGCCGTCAGCACCATTTGTACTGTAGAAAATCCCGCGTGAACCGTTGACATCAGCTTTTGTAACAACAGCAGCACCTGCACCGTCACCAAAAAGGATGCAGCTTGCCCTGTCTTTATAATCGGTAATTTTGCTCAATGTCTCTGCGCCAATGACGAGAATATTGTCGTACTTGCCGTTTATTATAAAGTGCTGTGCAATACTGAGTGCATAAACAAATCCGCTGCACGCAGCAGAGATATCGAATGCCCAGGCTTTTTTCGCGCCGAGCTGTTCCTGAACAAAACAGGCTGTGGCTGGAAATCCCATCTCAGGCGTTATCGTCGCAACAATGATAAGTTCAATATCTTCGGCATTCACCTTGGCCTGCTTGAGAGCTTTCTTAGCAGCTTCGGTAGATAAAGATGCCGTTGTCTGGTCATCGGCGGCTATATGACGGACCTTTATGCCCGTCCTGGTAGTAATCCACTCATCGCTTGTCTCGACCATTTTTGTAAGGTCTTCATTGGTAAGCTGCTTTTGGGGGATGGCACTTCCCGTACCAGAAATGACTGCCCGAAAAGCATAATCCGTATCCGCTTTTTTATTGCTCATCGATTTCCTTAACAGTTGTTGTTGACAGATAGTCCTTTATCTTTTCGTTGATTTTCTGATTATAAAACTCTTTGCAGGTCAGAATTGCATTTTTTATTGTCCTGCTTTTGCTGGAACCATGGCATATCATAGCGGTGCCGTTGACGCCTAAAAGTACCGCCCCGCCATATTCATTATAGTCATATTTCTGATACATCCGCATCATAATGGGCTTGAACTTCAATGCAAGTCTCATCGACTCCTGCATTATCTCGTGCTTGATAACCTTGAAAAGTCCGTCAACCAGACCTTCTGTGAGCTTAAGTACGACATTTCCAACAAAGCCGTCACATATCGCTACATCACATTTGCCCTTGAATATATCACTTCCCTCGATATTACCGATGAAGTTCATTTTTGGATCGCTTTTGATAAGCTCTCTTGCCTTTTTGACAATTTCATTTCCCTTGGCATCTTCTTCGCCGATACTCATAATTCCAATACGCGGATTATCAATGCCGAGAATATGTTTTGAATACACAGATGCCATTAAGGCATATTGATAAAAATTAATAGGCTTGCAGGCGATATTAGCGCCGACATCGCACATAGTAACAGGCCCTTCAAAAGTCGGAAATACAACGGCGATCCCCGGCCTGTTAAGCCCTTCAATATTTCGCATTCTCATCTGACAGCCTGCTACAAAAGCACCGGTATTTCCCGCTGATATAACAATATCGGCCTGGCCATCAGCGGCGAGTTTTACCATAACAGATATGGAACTGTGACGTTTTTTTCTTATGGCCTCGATAGGAGCTTCGTCCATATCGATGATTTCAGGGGCATTGACTATCTTCAGGGACTCGGCATATTTTTTTAGATTTTTGGCCCCCAGCTTTGATTCGATAACTTCGGCCTGGCCGACAAGGATTAGACTATCATCCTTATCGAGCTGCTTTATAGACTCAATAGCACCTTCAAGTATTTCATCGGGTGCATGGTCGCCACCCATGGCGTCAATAGCAATCCTCATTGCTAGTCCGTTTCCTCCTTGGCAACATCCAGCGTAATCTTCGGATTGAGATACCCGCAATTTTCACATGCCGCGTGCGGCAGTTTCGGGCTTTGGCACTTCTTGCATATTGAATAGTTCACCGCTTTAAGCCTGTTATGGCTTCTGCGTGTCCTTGATCTGCTTTTACTCGTTTTCTTTACTGGTAACATTTTAATAATCTCCGAAAATCCAGAGGAAAAAAACAACCCCCTCTCCTGCTTCGCAAGAAACCAGGGGTCCTTTGTATACAGTTTTGGCGAGTAAAATCGCCTTTTTAGGCCTGATTCGGCCATTTGTTAAAGTTCTAAAGAGGCTTTAATAGTAAACTTTGACTTTTTTGTCAAGTAAATTTCGAATCAAAAAAAGCTTGCTTTTTCCGTATAATTATGATAGGGTATATCTTAGTATTGCAGCCAAGCAAGTCTGTTTGTTGTATTTTTAGTACTGCAGCCAATAGATTACTGTAACTTTAGTGAGGATAAAGTTATGTGTAATGGTCGTGGTAATGCGGTACTGAACTTTCCCCTGTTTTCCTCTCTATATTTTTATCCGCGCATTTTGGCCGTCTGCACATCGACATTTTTCGCCAGAAAATATAACTCTCCGCCTGCTCTGTCATTGCGAGGAGTAAAACGACGAAGCAATCTCGTTGTCATTCTGAACGACTTGTCCATCGTAGCCTTGGCGAAGATGGAAGTGAAGAATCCATTATATCTTTCATTTTGTTCAGGACGAATGCGCCAGATTCTTCGGCTTACGCCTCAGAATGACAGTATCGTTTTAGATTGCCACGCCCCCTGCTTTCTTGTGAAAGCAATAAGGGGGCTCACAATGACATTACACAAATATCTTTTGCGAACTTACCGGTTCTTTGCGTCTAAGGAATCATAAAATAATATCATAATACTGAAAGGAGAAATACCATGGCTAAGTTACAAAACAAATTGTTAATGAGTATCTGGATCGTTCTGTTTTTAACCGTTTTTATTACACCGACATATGCCGGAGAAATAATTGGCTGGGGCACACAAAAAACACCAAATGCCCCCTTAAAAAATGTTACAGCAATTTCTGCAGGCTACGGGCATAGTCTTGCTCTCAAGTCTGACGGTAGCATAGTCGGCTGGGGATACGATCTTTACGGTCTAGCACCGTTGCCAGACGGCAATGATTTTGTAGCTATAGCAGCAGGTGG
>JAFGGI010000059.1 GCA_016930635.1 Sedimentisphaerales bacterium
ACTTGCTGTAGAAGCCGTCTCATCTATACGAATTGCGTAATAGTAGTCGCTAATCCAAGGTGATGAAGCATCTGATGTAAATAAAATCGGTTTATTTGGCGTTCCACGGGAAATAATCGTTCCGCCATTTAAAACTCTTATTCCTGCGTTAACACCAGCAACAAACTTTATGGTTGTGCCAGGCTCGATAACGAGCATAGCACTATTTACATCAATGAGCTGTAAGACGTAATATGTATTATCCGCTGTCCAGATGGTATTTGATGTGATGTCCGAATTTACATAAACTGCCCCATCAAGTTCAGTTCGTAATTGATAATCACCATCCAAGACTGATGATTTAAATATTAAATCTGTTTCGAGTCTTTCATTAGTAAATGGTTCATATTTGGTCGTACCGGTCTTTTCACGGCTATTACTTGAATCCGGCTGGAAATATACTGAACATTCTTGGCTTTCGGCTTTATTCCAGATTGGAAATTGTGCAAAGACACTATTTGCAAATAGAATTATTAAAAGAATTACCACTCCTGCTTTTGTCCTCATTTCCTTTCTCCTGATAAAAAAACATGTTGTAAATTTCTCCTTTAACGCCGCATAGTATTATACATTTAAAACATACAAAGGCAAGAAAAATCTGAAATTAGAGTTTATCTGATGTGCACAAGATTATTTTTTTAATTGAGAACAGATATTATTAATAAACAGGATATATTATTCCCTGACCGGCATAACTCCGATACCCTTGCCGAGAACAGCGTTGGCTGTGCCCTTCTCGATATCATACTCGATACCGCTGGTAAAAACGCCATTGAGCATACAGGGCATATCGTCAGAGCCTGAAACCGTAAGGAACTCATCAATGCCATTTAAATATAACTCCCGGCCGACAAACTCATACCTCGGCTGTTCGTAATAAACGATGCCGCCTTTGGCATAAAGGCTCTTTAATTTGGTCTTACCCTTTTCGGGTTCGATATATTCGATGTCAATATAACGGGTATCAATAGTAATCCGGTTGCCGTAACGGTCCTTTTCGATAGGTATATATCCGATATGAATACCCTTACTTTCATCACTGAACGCCTGTATACGCATCGAATTAGTATCCCATACGAGTTTGTCAAAACCCTCTACAAGTGCAAAACAGGGCTGTTCCATCGCCGATTTTGAAGGATTAATTTTATTTATATCGATATTGCCGTACTCTATCATACCTTTGCCTGTAGCAACTATGTCTTCGGTGGTTCTGTCATAATCGATTCTCTTTGACTTAAGCCTTACATGGCTCAGTTTGGTCTGGCCTGCTCTTTTTACCGATTCAAGCCTTACACCCGGCCCAATAACACTTACATGTGAAACATCAGATGTCCCGACAAATTCGGCACTTTGCTGAGCACCTGCAAGGTCAATAGTTAACTTATCTCCATAGAATACATTTTCCTCGTCATAGTATTCCTTCTTCTCATTAAAGCCGCCCTTGACATTACCATAAAAGATTGCCTGGTTTTTCGCTGATATAAATTCAGCACCTTTCCTGGCACTTATTATAAAAGGCTCCTGGCTGCTGATTTCTGTATCAGAATAAAAAACAAGCTCGACTTCGCCGTTGGCAGTTGCTATTTCTGCTCCGTAGTCATAATCTATCTGTTGAGCCAGCAGAACATTTCTCTCATCAAGCCACTTAAGGGTTCTTGTAGGCAAATCATGAAAACTCCTGAATTTGTCAGGTTTATAATCATCGAACTCAGCAGCAGAGGCGGGTCTTATTATCATAGGTCCATCACACCTTACTCTCACAGAAATAGGTTTTTGCTGATTGAGTAATGCTATGGCCCGGCCGTGGGCCTGAACTGATAAAGGTTCAACAGTATTCTGGTCAGCAACCTGTCCGGCTGGTTCATTGGCAGCTTCTGCTGTAACTGCCGGTGCAGTCGGCGGCGAAGCAACGACTTCATCTGCCGGATTTTCAACAGGCACAGGTTCGCTCTGTTGATACTCCCCGGAAGAGAACAACAAGTTAGAAATCATAATCTCGCTGGCAAGCACAACTTCATCACTCTCATGTTCAAGTATAACATTATCCCTGAAGATACATTGCAAATTATCCCGGCTTTCTTCTTCATTTTCTGTTTGTGTCACAGATGATTCAGCTTCAACAGGTACAGGTGCTGCAGGGACAGGTTCAACTTTTTTAATCTCGGCAGGCTCCGCCTTTTCCATCTCCTCTTCAACCGGCTTAATTTGTTCAAGCCTTTTTATAGTCAAAAAGTTAATGTGTTTGATCTTCATATACTCCAGGCGATTAGAAATATTATTATATACGACTTCCAGTTCTTTTCCCAAAAGATGCGCATCGGCAGAAATAAAATTAACATCATTATCTGAGGAAAACATCGAACGGTCAGAATCAAATTCAACTTCATCAAGATATATAAAGCTGTCAGACAGACTGGGGACCATCTCAGGAAGTATATGTATAATGACATTGCCTGTAAGAACTGCGGATTTAGGTACCGGGTCTTCACCTTCTACGTTCTCAATTTCAATTACCCCTCTATCAGATGTAACATTGTATCGCAGGTTGTCCTGAAAGACATGCATATAGGGCTTGTCAAGTTCCCATTCGTCGCCGGTCTTATGCAATACCTGTTCAAAACCTACAACACGTTTAAGTTTTCTCGTCCTTTCATCTACCGTTTCAAAACGGGCACGTTCCAGATACTCAAGTCTTGCCTGACCGATCTGGCCGGCTGTAGATTCGGTAACTAAAGTGCTCGATTCACCGCTGCTGGAACTGTAATCAGGCCTGACCATTTTTATCGCGTCGCTATTGCTTCTGTACAGCAAAAAAGCAACTAATATGACAGCAAATGAAGTAAGCCAGATTTTGAATTTTCTACCTAAAACCATATCAAAGCCGTTTTACGTTTATACGAGATATCGCTCCATAAGTTCCGTCCATTTGCCGGTATTCTTCAGTATATATTCAATAACTTCTCGTACCGCCCCTTTACCGCCCGGCCTTGAGGTTATGTAATGAGCATGACTTTTCAGTTCATCAACTGCATTTGCCACAGCGATGCCAAAGCCTACCCTTTTAACAATAGGAATATCCAAAACATCGTCGCCAATATAAGCTATACTGCTCGGCTCAATCTGCAAATCAGCCAGAAGCTTTTCGAAACAAACCAGTTTCTTCTGGCATGGCTGATACAGAAAACTTATCTTCATTTGATCAGCCCGCTGTTTTGTTACAACACTCTCTCTGCCGCTTATCATCGCTGTCTGCAAACCAGCTCTGTGCCACATCCTTATTCCATGTCCGTCAAGCAGATGAAAAGCCTTATATTCAGTTCCGTCAGAACCGAGTGTAACCGTACCGTCAGTCAGAACACCGTCCACATCCATTGCAAGCAGTTTTATCTGTTTAAGATCTGTCTTTTTAATATCCGTCATCAGGTCTAACCAACTATTTTTATTGCAAACACATCCTGTACATCGATCAGGCCAACCGGTTTGTCCTGTTCATCAACTACCGGCAAGTCATCGATCCTGTGTTTATGAAATATCGCCATTGCCTCAGAAGCAAGTGCATCAGATCTGATCCTCTTGCAATCTGCCGTCATCACATCTTTGACGGTATAATCAAAAACTTCAGTTCCTTTTTGCGCTATAAGCCTTCGTATATCCGCATCGGTAATAATACCGGCAAGTTTTCCTTTCGAATCGACAATCATCACCGCACCATGCCGTTTTATCTCACTGTTATTCTCCAGCAATTGTTTTACGGTATCGGTTTTCTTCGCCAAAGGCAGTTTTTCACCTGCTTTAAACATCATAGACTGTTCTACTGTAATAAGCTTTGCTCCTAACGAGCCGCCCGGGTGAAATCTCGCGTAATCCTCAACACTGAATTTCCTGGCCTTCATAACCATAAGAGCCAGTGCATCACCGACTGCGAGCATACAGGTAGTGGATACACTCGGAGCAACTCCTAAAGGACACGCCTCATCAAGTTTGCCCATACATAAAACTATATCACTGTGAGCAGCAAGACGGGATTCTTTGTCGCCGGTAATTGCTATAAGTTTTATTTCAAGCTGTTTGACGATATTTATCAACCGAACTATTTCGTCGGTTTCCCCGCCATAGCTGAGTACAATTACTACATCTTCCCTTCTCAATCTTCCTATATCGCCGTGCACAGCCTCGGCTGGATGAAGAAAATGACTCGGCGTACCTGTCGAAGCTAAAGTAGCACTGATCTTCTGACCAACTATACCTGCCTTGCCGATACCTGCGATTATAACAGAACCTTTGCAGTCATATACAAGCTCTGCGGCACGCATAAAGGAATCATCGACAAGATCCGTCATTTGCGCTACGCCTTTAGCCTCGGCATTTATCACCCGCCTTGCATACTCAAGATCAAAGGCCATCAAATTGCTCCATTAACGTTAACACTAAAATTTCACAACACTATCGCGATCGTCAAAACATACTATCTTATATTCCTCTGCAGAGCAAGTTGCATCAGGACGAATTAGTATCTGCTTTCGCTCGTCCACCTCTATCCTTACAATAACGCCTCTTCGCTGATTAAGCAGGAAATCAGCCACACCTTTCGGCACAGAAAGCTCAATTCTCCTGATTTCCTTTCGAGAGGCAGCCATATTAAGAGTTCTGATAATTTCTATCGCAGCAGATTCCGGGCTTTTGATCATTCCCGCACCTCCGCAATGCGGACATTTGAGATAAGTACTCAACTGCAGTGAAGGCCTGATCCGCTGTCTTGTCATCTCGATAATTCCGAAAGAACTTATCCTGAGTATCCTGCTGTGAGCACGGTCGCTCTTTAAGGAAGCACGGAAAACCCTTTCAACTTCCCGCCTGTGCTTGCTGTCCCGCATATCGATAAAATCACAGATAATTAAACCGCCCATATCGCGTATCTTCAACTGACGCGCAATTTCTTTGGCGGCCTCAAGATTTATCTTAAGAGCAGTCTGCTCGGCATTTCCATGTTTTCTATATTTGCCGCTGTTGACATCAATAGCTACAAGTGCCTCAGTCTGCTCGATAATAATTGAACCGCCGCTTTTCAGGTCAACACGCTTTGAGTTAATACTCCTGATCTCATCTTCTATCTTATACTTGTGAAACAACGGCACTTTGCCGTCATAGTATGTTACTCGTTTTCTTAATCGAGGTTGAATAATAGCAAGAAAATCTCTTACTCGTCTTGCTACCGTTTCGCTGTCACAGATGATTTTACTGATGTTGTTATTGAAAACATCTCTGATAACCCTGATAACAAGATCCGATTCTCTGTATAATTCTGCCGGTGCCGGAACGGTGTCGATCCTCTTTTGAATTGCCTTGAACAACCTGTTTATATAGCCAAGGTCCTTCTGCACATCCCTTTTTGAACAGCCTGCACTTGCGGTACGAAGAATAAAACCTGCCCTATCCGGAAGCTTAACACTCTCAAGGATACTTCTTAGCCTGGCACGTTCATCATCTTCTTCGATCTTCTGAGAAACACCGAAGCTGTGCATCCAGGGCATCATAACCAGATACTTACCCGGCAAAGACAGATACGTTGACAGTGTAGGCCCTTTGGTATTTATTCCTTCTTTTGTAACCTGAACAATAACATCCTGTCCTTTTTTGACACATTGCTGAATAGGAGGCCTGTCTTTCAATGATTTTCTCTTGCCGATATTTTCAGTATATTCCTGGCCTTTCCGCATAAAATACCGCGGATGAAGGTCACTTACATGAAGAAAACCATTTTTACCAAGACCGAAATCTACAAACACCGCCTGGATACCGGGTTCGACATTAACGATTTTACCCTTATATATATTTCCAACCCGGCTTGCCAGAGACGGTCTTTCAATATACAGTTCTTCCAGACTGCCGTCCTGAACAACCGCAATTCTGCACTCGTCTGCCTCGGCATAATTTATCAGCATTTCTCTTGCCATATAACACCTTTACCTGTATCCCGTCCTGTAAAATATTATTGTTCTACCTGCCAATGTACCCGCTTCCTGACAACAGATGTGCTGACCCTGCCCGGATCCATATCCAAAAGCTTAAGTATTTCATCAGGCCTTATTGTCCCCATCGGTAAAACCCTGCAAAATACCATCACACCATCTTCGACAATCTCAAAAAACTTCAGGAATTCTGCGACATTGACAGTTTTAACATCATTTTTTTTGTCTGTAGTTCTTTCAACCAGAATTTCTTTACCGCTTTTAACCTGTTCATTGAGCATCTCTGTCTTTGAAACAAAATTTTGTTTCTCTTCCTCCGCATCTGTCTTTACCAGATATTCAACTTCAACACATCTATATCTGACCGGCTTATCATGGATCTGTACAGATGTAAGCTCAAAACCATCAGGAAGCCGGGCGGCAATTAAATCAGTAAAGCAGATATCATCGAACTGCGGCCGGATCTTCACACAGAAAAGTTCGTCATCCGAGGCAACACCTACACTTTTAGGCAAAGGCAGCGAAAGCCTGGGACGAGGATTATACCCCTGGCTGTAAACCAGCCCGATTCCGCTGCGAATGATCGCTCTTTGAATAACCCGCATGGTTTCCTGATGTGACAGAAACCTTACATCGCCGTGTATCTTATATCTTCCCGCAAGGGTAACTGCGATAGAATTTATCTGCCAAACTCCTTAAAGACCAAAATTATATTTTTTTATAACCGTCGGCAGACGTCTGCCGATCATATTTTAAAACACTTCAGGTAAAACCTTCATCGCCGCATTTCTAAGATAATTTATCACTTCGCGTTCTGAATTCATCAAAAGAACTTTTCTCGCAAGACTATTACACGACTCTACCGTCACCGAACGTACGAGCTTTTTTATTTCCGGTATCATCGGCGGAGCAAGTGAAAACGTTCTGAAGCCCAGCCCCAAAAGCAGCATTACATATTCAGGCTCCGAAGCCATCTCACCGCAAACACTGATATTTATACGTGCCTTGCTGGCGTCATGGATTACACTTCTAAGCAGACTGACCACAGCCGGGTCCGCCCCTGAATATAAAGTAGAAACGTGTCCATTACCTCTATCAACGGCAAGGGTATACTGAATAAGGTCGTTTGTTCCTATGCTGAAAAAATCACATTCACCTGAAAGTATTCCCGCCGTTAAAGCCGCCGAAGGCGTCTCTATCATAATCCCTATCGGGATATCCGAGTTATATTCGATCGAATCGTCTTCGAGGTCTTCCATCACATCACGAAGTATCATCTTTGCCTGACGCAGTTCATGCAGACTGCTTATCAAAGGAAACATTACACGCACATTTCCATACACTGAAGCTCTTAAAATCGCCCGCAGTTGTGTTTTGAACATAACAAGATTCTGCAGACAGAACCTGATGGAACGAAGGCCGAGAAACGGGTTAGTCTCCTGCACGAAACGCTGACTCTGTGTAAATTTGTCTGCACCAAGGTCCATAGTTCTTATCACAACAGGCATACCTCCGAAGACCCGCAGAACTTCGCGGTACGCATTATAATGATCCTCTTCTGTCGGTTCAGTCTCGCTGTAAAGATATAAAAACTCGGTACGATAAAGACCAATGCCTCCCCCGCCTTTATCGAGCACTATTTCCGCCTCATGCGGAAATTCAATATTACCCAGCAGCGATATTGTTACACCGTCACGCGTAACTGCCTCCAGGTCACGAAGCGTATCGAGTTCTCTTTCAAGCTGCTCAAACTCAATGGCAAATTGCTGATACTGCTTAAGAGTAGTCTCATCAGGGTCAATTATAACCATACCTCGATTGCCGTCGATTATCACAACAGCAGACGGATCAAGATTTCTCGTAACATCCTCAAGACCAACTACCGCCGGTATGCCCAGCGACCGTGCAACAATGGCTGTGTGACTCGTTCTTCCGCCGGCATCGGTAGCAAAACCTTTTACGAATTTCCGATCAAAACCTGCCGTCTGAGTCGGACCAAGTTCATGAGCAATTACGACCATTTCCCGATTGATATGTTTTACATCTTCTCGTTTCTTGCCAAGCAGTTGTTGTAATAAACGTTTTTCAATATCGTAAATATCTGTCGCACGTTCACTGATATATCTGTCCGGCACAGAAGCAAAATGATTTGCAATATCACGGAGCGTTGTTGAAATGGCGTATTCCGCAGTCAAAAGCTCATTAAAAACAAGGTCTGTAACTTTCTTTCGCAGACTCTTGTCCTTAAGAAACCTCAAGTGAACAGCAAAGATATCTCTGATTTTGCCGTCTGCAACAGCATCCTTTGATGCCTTCGTTTCCAACTCCGCTGCAGCATTTTTAAAAGCATCCCTTACCCTTTTGACCTCAAATGTTTTGCTCGAGGGGAGAATAGACCGTTTCGGAATCCGGTAATCTTCCGAGTCGATAATAAGCGGCTTTGCTATAGCAATGCCGGGCGAAACAGCAATTCCTTTTTTTATCTCCATAATGCCAAGTAAAAATCACTCAGTAGATTTTCCTTCGTCCTTTCTTTTATAATCTTCACAAAGTTTATTCTCAATAAGGTCTTTCAGGGCATCTATAGCATCCTGAGCATCAGGACCTTTTGCGGTTATAGTCAATTTTGTGCCTGTCGTCGCTGCAAGCATTGCAATATGCATAATACTCTTGGCATCAACCGATATGTCGCCATTGCTTACAGAGATATCACTGTTAAACTGACTTGCAGTATCGACAAGCTGCATCGCCGGCTTCATATGCAAACCGTTGGGATTCCTTATCTCAACTTCAGTCTGACTAACTGAATCAGGCAACGCTTGTCTCCTATATATTTTTAAAATTACCTTCCGGTATTAATATTTATCCGGCCTGCCAGGAAGGATCCTGATCGGCCTCAACCAATAAATCCTTTATCTGCTTAACCGTTTCACTCTGCCTAAGGAATTTCCTGAAATTCTCATGCTGTAAATGAGAAAATATAGCTTCCATAGCCTGCAGATGCTCATCACCTTCCGCGGGAGATACAAGTAAAAAGACGCTGTAAACCGGCTGCTTATCAAGAGCAGTAAAATCAACTCCGCCGGAAACAATACCGATAGCAGCAGCAACTTTTTTGATTGTCTTGTGTCTGACATGCGGCACAGCTACTCCCTTGCCGATACCTGTGCTGGCTTCATTTTCTCTCTTGATAACCGCCTTGGCAATATCAGCAGCTTTACCGTCACCGAGTTTGCCGGCCTTCTCGAGAGCAGCAACAAGCTCTTTAATAATATCGTCTCTCTTGTCAGATTTAAGTTTTGGTAAGATAGCTTTACTACAGACAAAATCAGCTATTCTCATAACAGCTCCTGAAATTCAAAATAAATTCTCTTTTTTTTACTGTTCTGTTGTAACACCAGTATGCTTGTTGTCCCGTTCCTTTTGCTTGTGTTTCGTAAGCTGCCGCTCGATCTTTTTTACAACCTCATCCAGGCAAACATACATATCCACACCTGCTTGTTTAGCAACAAAAACACGATTGTGCTTGGCCCTGGCAATCACTTCAACACTGCTCGACGCGCCTCCTTCATTTCCTTCCACTATGACCTCCACATCATCAAGACTGTTATAATACTTGGGCAGCTTGGAGATCTTTTCCTCAATCTTAGTTTTCATTGCGTCCGTTACGTCTAAGTGTTTACCAATTATCTGTATATTCAATTTGCCGCTCCTTAAAAAATAATCATCCTTTTTCTAATGGCAAAGTTTCCCTCTGCTTTGAATAATTTTTAAATATCTTCGGGCTTATCACTCCCGCACTTATTGTAAAACGAAGAGCCTCTTCTACAGACATCTCCAGTTCCACTACTTCATCTTTACCGACCATAACAACATATCCGGTAAAAGGTGTCGGCGAGGTCGGAACGAACAATGTCAGAAAATCCTTCTGATGACTGACATTAATCTTCTCAAGGCCGTTGCCGGTAACCATAGCTACTGACCACATCCCTTTTCTCGGATACTCAACTGCAACAACTCTGCTAAAGGCCAGTTTTTCTTTGGTAAGGAAAAAATCCGTAACCTGTTTTATATGCGGATATATCCTGTTTACAACAGGGGCCTTGACAAAAGCCCTTTCAAATATTCGCCAAAGTCTTCTGCCAATAAAACTGGCAAGAAAAGCGCCTATGAAAACCACAACTATAAATGCTATCAGAAACCCAGCTACCTGGCCTGGTCCATGCACCCAGTACCGCTCTGCCTCTTCTATTCTTGCAGCTCTTTTTACTCCGGAATCATGTATCTTTTCCTGCAGGAACTGCTCATCGTCAGCAGCAGGAAAATTATTCTTGATGTAAACAGTTAGCTCTTCATTATTTATATAAGGATAGGCTGGATTTACAAACACCAAAAACCGGACAAAACCGCGATTGATATGACTGCTGACATTATTTTGTACAAAGGTGTAAAGCTGGATAAATATCCAGACGGTCAAAATAGTTGGCAATAGAGCAGCGAGCCCCCTGAAAAAATAATTTTTAAAATCTCGTAAAGCCTGCATTTCCCCTAACTTACAATCCGTTGTCTATTTTTGCTTCGACCCATAATCGGTCGTTAACTGCGTACAAACATAAGATTTAGTCAAATCTTTACACTACTGTACGTTATGAAGCACTAACAGTCAACAAAAAACTATCTTCTCGGCATGGCTCTTTATTCGCCTTTTGGATGTCAACCAGGAGCCTGGTCAAAGGCATTTTCCCACGCCTCTTTCAAAACCTCAGATACAGTTGGATGAGCAAATGAAATTTTCTCTATTTTTTCATCACTGCCCAGAAGTGCCCGTCCCGCAGCAATCATTTCTGTCGCACCTGCACCGACCATCGTCACACCAACAACTTTGTTTGTCTCTTTATCCCGCACAACCCTCACTTCTCCAACAGTTTCATTATGCCCGACACTCCTGCCGTTGGCTCTGAAAAATGCTTTGCCGATTGTACAGTCAACTCCCTCCTGCTTACACTGCTTTTCGCCCCTGCCGACCGAAGCAACCTCACAAAATGTATAAACTACCCTCGGTACAAGAGAATAATCCGGCATACTCATCTGTTTTCCTGTAGCATTGCCGGCAGCAACTTCAGCTTCCATAAATGCTCCATGAGCAAGATAGGTCTTACCCGCTGCATCACCGACAGCATAAATACCTTTTATATTTGTCTCCATCTTTTCATTAACTTTTATCGCGCCTCCATTCATCTCAAGCGATAAAGCTTCAATCGTCTGGCTGTCACAAAATGCCTTCCTGCCGACCGAGACCAGCACTTTTTCCGCTTCGATAGAATCACCATCCTCAAGAGACAGTTTAACCTTCTCGCCGGATTTATCACAGGCAGTAACTTTATCACCGGCAATTATATCTATTCCGAGTTTATAAAACTCCCTCGCCAGTAATCGCCCGACCCATTCATCCTCAAAAGGCAGGATACTGTCTAAAGCCTCAACTATAGTAACCTTTGAGCCGACAGCAGCATAAATACAGGACATCTCGCAGCCTATAGCTCCGCCGCCGATTATCACCATTGACTCAGGCACCCGTGAAAAAGACAATGCCTCAGTACTGCTTATAACTTTTTCACCATCGAACGGAACAGAATCTATTTCAAAAGGCACAGAACCGGTAGCGATAATAATTTTCGACGCCTTGATTTGAGTATCTCCTGCCGTTATCTTATTCTTTGCGGTAATTATACCCGTTCCTTCGAACATCTTTATCTTCCTGCTTTGTAAAGCTCGGGCCATTCCCTTGCGAAAACCCGCAATGATCGCATCCTTACGTTCCTGAGCCTTTTGCCAGTTTATCTTCGCATTATCAATTTCGACTCCTAAAGCTTCAGCATTTTTCGCAAGTACAAGAAGGTGGGCCGAAGCCAACAGAGCTTTCGACGGAATACAACCAACATTAAGACACGTCCCGCCTATATCTCCTTTTTCGATAATCGCAACCGAGGCGCCATTCTGTGCACATCTTATCGCAGCAGTGTAGCCGCCTGGCCCAGTGCCGATCACCGCAACATCAAATTTATCAGACATTATTACCTCCATCTGTCCAGACTTTAACTATCGTCGTAGATGCAGCGTCAAACATCCTTACCCCGCCGCGTTCGAGCTGAATTATAAGTCCCTCAGCAGGTTCGATACCGATACAATTACCTGTGAAGTCCTCACTATTATGCTCAACAGTAATCCGCCTGTGTAAAAGCATGCTCCTGCTTTGCCATTTTTCAACTATTTCATCGGGCCTCTTCACTGCAGATTCGAAAAAATGGTCTAAATTCATGATCAGCCTTTTTGCGAGACTGTTCCTGTCACACTGAACCCCGCTTTGTATATCAATACTCGTAGCCGTCTTGGCAAGTTCAGCAGGAAAATCTTTTTTAGTTTGATGACAGTTTATTCCAATACCAACTGCGTAATATTTTTTTCTTTTCTCGCCAAATGTCTCGACAAGGACCCCGGCTGTTTTTTTGCCGGCCAGTATAATATCATTAGGCCACTTAATTCTCGCATCCTTATCAATTGTCTCTGTCAGACCAACCGCCGCTGCTATAGTTATCATATCCGCTTCGATTTTAGGATTATAAAGCACCACCGTACAAAGAATACTTTTACCCCCATCATCGAACCATTGATTCCCGCGTCTGCCTCGCCCTGCTGTCTGATGCTCGGCAAATATTACAAGTCCGTCACTTTTAGTCTTGTTCTGGGCGCAGCCAGCAGCAATATCATTCGTACTTGTCGTACTGTCGTAAATAATCACCTCTCTGCCGACCCTGCGGGTATCGAGATTTGTTTTTATAAAATCGGCATCTAAAGGAATGTACTCGGACATCCGTTTAAAATTCCCTGTCAAGACCAATATCAACTGATACAGCGCTGTGCGTTATCGAGCCGACAGAAATCCTGTCTACTCCGCAAAGTGCTATCTGCCTTACATTGTTGAGCGTAATACCTCCGCTGGCTTCCAATAAAGGTTTGGACCCGCACATTTTATTCCTCATCTCGACAGCATGTTTATACTGCCATTGACCCATATTATCCAGCAGAACAACATCAACGCCGGGCACCTTCAAAACATGATTAAGCTGGTCATCCACATGATCAACTTCGACACAGATAAACTTCACGTTCTTGATATCTCTTGCTTTTTTCACAAGCTTTTTGAGCCTCGGACCAAAATTCTTTCCGAGCTGTGCGATATGATTATCCTTAAACATCACTGCTTCGCTCAGGCTATAACGGTGATTATACCCCTTACCGCACCTGACCGCATATTTTTCCAGTTCCCGCCAGCCCGGAATAGTCTTTCTCGTATCATATATCTTCGCCCTTGTTCCACGTGTAGCATGTACATATTTATATGTCATTGTCGCTATGCCGCAAAGCCTCTGAAGAAAATTAAGCACTACTCTTTCAGCACTCAGCATCGATCGTATCGGCCCTTCAATGATTCCAAGCCTGTCGGCAACATTGGCGCGTTGTCCATCACGTTTGAGAATCCTAAGCTTCAACCTATTATCGTATTTTTTCAGTACTTTCCTGATGATATCCATACCGCTTACAACAATTTCCTCACGGGTTATAATATAACTTTTCCCTGTCGCCCGGGCAGATACCATCAGTTCGCTCGAAGGATCGCTGCCGCCATAATCTTCCTCGATTGCCATATTGATAAGATCGCTCACTCTCTTGGCGCTTGGGTTTCTCACTTTCATCTTTATTTCCTTACTTATTTTTTCTTAAGTTTCTTATCTGCGGCAGCTCTTTTAATTCCTTCAACTGGTCCCTCAAAAATGCCGCCCGCTCAAAATCGAGTTTCTCTGCCGCCTCGAGCATCTCTTTTTCTATCTGTATCGCTATCTCAGCAGCATCATATTCGGCCTCGCCCAGGCTTACCGCCTTTCGGGCAAGCTCTCTTGCCTTCAACTTATCCTGCAGACCGGTATAAATCTGCTTTTTTATCGTCTCAGGCGTTATATTATGCTCTTTATTATACTGCTTCTGTATTGTACGCCGGCGAGTCGTTTCGTCAATTGCTTTCTGCATCGCCTCGGTCACTTTATCCGCATACAAAAACACCTTGGCATTGACGTTCCTCGCCGTCCTGCCGATAGTCTGAATAAGCGAAGTCTGGCTCCGCAAGAACCCTTCCTTATCAGCATCAAGTATCGCCACCAGCGAAACCTCCGGCAAATCCAGCCCTTCCCGCAAAAGATTGATCCCCACCAGCACATCAAACTCACCGCTACGCAAATCCCTAAGAATCTCTACCCTCTCAAGCGTCTTAACTTCACTATGCAGATACCTGCACCGAAATCCCTTCTTAGCTATATATGAAGACAGGTCCTCCGCCAGTCTTTTCGTAAGCGTCGTAACCAATACCCGCTCTTTTGCCTCTACATGCTTTGCAATTTCATCAAGCAAGTGAGGTACCTGCCTCGCCGCTGGATGAACGAAAATTTCCGGATCAAGCAAACCCGTCGGCCTTACTATCTGCTCAACAACCGCACCTTTGCTAAGTTCCAACTCGAACTCGGCAGGCGTCGCCGAAACAAATACCACATGCTTCCAGTCATCCTTAAACTCTTCGAACCTCAAGGGCCTGTTATCAAATGCGCTCGGCAGCCGAAATCCATGCTCTACCAGAACCTCTTTCCTGCTCCTGTCGCCCGCATACATCGCCCGTATCTGCGGCACCGTTACATGCGATTCATCTATGAACAACAGAAAATCATCACCGAAATAATCTATCAGCGTATAAGGCCTTGCCCCCGCCGCCAGTCCGCTCAAATGTCTCGAATAATTCTCTATTCCGCTGCAAAACCCAACCTCTTTTAGCATCTCGACATCATACATCGTCCTTGCCTGCAGCCTTTGCGCCTCCAGCAGCTTGCCTTGCTGCCTTAGCTGCATAAGCTGATGGTCGAGTTCTTCCTTTATACTCTCAACTGCTCTTTCTATTCGTTCAGCAGGCATTACATAATGTCCTGCCGGGTACACGAACAGTTGATCTTCTTCTGCGATTATCTCACCGCTGGTCGGATTGATATAATTTATCTTTTCAATATCATCGCCGAAAAACTCCAGCCTTACCGCAAAAGACTCATAGCTCGGCCACAACTCTACCACATCCCCTCGCACCCTGAACGTCCCCCGCTGAAAATCAATATCATTTCTCGAATACTGCAAATCCGCCAGCCTGCCCAAAAGCTCATTCCGCTCGACAGTCTCACCTGCCGTTATTCCTATAACACTTGCTTTATAATCCTCAGGCGATCCAAGGCCGAAAATGCACGAAACCGATGCAACGATAATCACATCGTCCCTGCTCGTCAAAGATGCCGTCGTCGCAAGCCGAAGCCTGTCCAGCTCATCATTTCTCGATGCATCTTTTTCGATATAGATATCCCGCTGCGGAATATAGGCCTCAGGCTGATAATAATCATAATAGCTGACAAAGTACTCGACCGCGTTAGCCGGAAAAAGCTCCTTAAATTCCTCGTACAACTGCGCCGCCAGAGTCTTGTTATGACTGATAACCAGCGCAGGCCTTTGATACTCCGCGATCACATTAGCCATTGTAAATGTCTTGCCGCTGCCGGTAACGCCGTATAGGGCCTGATACTGCCTGCCCGATTTGAGGTTATCGGCAAGTGTCTTTATCGCCTTTGGTTGGTCGCCCTTAGGCGTAAAATTAGAGGTAAGTCTGAACTTTGCCATAATTTCATTTTAATCGCAAACACGGCAAATTTCACGGATTATTTGATTTGGAAATAATCGGCCTCGCCAAAGTCTCCGCGAGGCCGGAAATTACCTATCTCTCTTTTCTCTTTTCAATTTTCGCTTTTCAGATGGACTAAGCAGGGCTTTTTTCTTTTGCTCTCTGCCACCCTTATCTCTTTTTCCCTTATCACCCATATCGGTTTCCCTTATACACAAAACATCTCATAACATCTTTAAATCTGTTACTCAGCTTATCGTGTATTTATTTTTATGTAATATCGGTTATTAGTAACGGCTTCTACCGCCGCCGCCTCTGCTGCTGCCGCCGCGTCCGCCGCCTCTGCTGCCACCGCCGCCGTAACCGCCACGCCCGCCGCCTCTGCCGCCGTAACCGCCACGCCCGCCGCCTCTGCCGCCGCGGTCAGTCTTGGGCTTTGCCTCATTGACTGTCATTGCCCGGCCTCTAACATCTTTGCCGTTCAATTCTGCAATAGCCGCTTCTGCCTCCTCTTTTGAAGGCATTTCTACAAAACCAAATCCTTTCGTTTTGCCGCTGAACTTATCCATAATAAGACGGACTTCTGTGACCTCGCCGTAAGGCGAAAAAAGCTCTCTTAACTCCTCTTCGGTCACGTCAAACAACAAGTTACCTGCATAAATATTCATACTGTTTACTTCCTTTCTTTTGAGGAACTTTTCGTTAAATAAGGCAGGATTATACCATCTTCCCTTCATTTAACCTAATAATAAAATCCCCATTTTTTATCTATAATTTCCCCCCTTGCCGGCTACCTTTTAACCCCATCAAAAGTCAAGAATTACCCACTAAATCGCCGATAAATTATCATTGCAGCCCTGCTGTAAATAGTTATATTAAATACATATAAAGGAATGTGGTTTAAGTGGAGGTACGAGTTATGAAATGCCCCGCATGCTCAAATACGTTACAGCAGATGACCGTTGAAGGTATAACAGTCGATGTATGCAAAGGCGGCTGTGGAGGAATCTGGTTTGACATTCGAGAGATCAATAAATTCGACGAGCCTCACGAATCCGCCGGGCAGGTCCTGTTGGACATCGAAAGAGATGAAAATATCGTTGTCGATCATAATAAAAAGTTCAACTGCCCCAAGTGCCAAAACATTATAATGTTCAGGCACTTTTTCAGCATCAAACACAAAGTCGCTGTTGACGAATGCCCAAACTGCGGCGGCATCTGGCTCGACGCGGGGGAACTTAGACAAATAAGAAGCCTGTTCAATACCGAAGAAGAACGTCACGAAGCAGCAGGCCAATATCTTCAGAATACCTTCGGCGATGAACTCGAAGCAATGGCAGCCGAAAGCCAGGCAAAACTTGAAAAAGCAAGGAAATTCGCAAACACGTTTAAATTCGTCTGCCCCAGCTACTACATCCCCGGAAAACAGGCCTGGGGCGCTTTTTAGTCTGAACAGCATATAAAAATATTTGGCCCTCAGTTTTTACTAAGGGCCGATGAAAACCAATTTTTAATTTTAACTTGTAGTTTTACGTCTTGATTTTTTATTTTTAATCTATCTCAGCCTTATCCTCTCTGCCGCAGATTTATATATCTCTGCCCTTTCTTCCCCTCTTTGAATATCATGCTCCAGCATAGCCTTAACCGTCTCTACTTTATATTCATTTTCTGACCTAAGTTCTGTCAGGAGTGTCTCATTAAAACGCACCTTGTGCGAGGTAACATTATAAAGTGTTTGATATATCATCTTATGATAGTGCAGGCGAACCACAAATATCGACAATAAAAGAAAAACATTGGCCATTAACGATAAAATAAGGGGCATTTTCTTCATTTTATTCACCTTTCACTCGGCTGAAATTCACCGTTATAGTGTACCCTAAAATCGGCCAAAAACCAAACGATTTTTTTACTCATCTCTCCTGTCATTCCCGATCTTGTCGGGAATCAAAAATATTTAGCCCTTGATTCATCAAGAAGTTTGTTTAGCCCCGTCATCCCTGTATGACGGGGTCAATAAAACCCCCCGCCGTAGGCGTGTCTGCATTGGACGTTTGACGTTCAACGTTCAATGTTGTCCTTGGGACTCCTTACGGAGAACGTTAAATATCTCTTTGCTTGATAATTATCAATTATACAATTTTCATTCCTAAATGCTGTACGATCCATGCCATTTTACGCATTCACAACCCTCGTCCCTGCGATCAAATCGTGAATACATCTCTTATCTTCTTTGAAGATGAACAGCACATTAACCAACCCGAATATTGCGCCTATGACAGGAATCATGCAGATTATCCCCACAATCATATAACGCATACCCACCACCTTCGCCAGCGGCAGGATATTGCCATCCATATCGACTATCTTCGTCCCCGCAACTTTTTTCCCGACCGTCTGTCCATACTTACTAAGAAGATATCCGTGCACCGCCAGAAAAACTATATAATAATAAACAAAAACAATTAGCTGCTTACCTAACCCTAATCCGCAGCCGGCCCCACTCTCAGTTGCACACCCGCTAAACATACCAAACATAGCCATCACAGGAAGAGTAACCACCATAGCTATGATCGTATCCACCACAGCTCCGCCCAATCTCTGCCATCGGCTTGCTAACTGACTGCTTGTACCACTTTGTACCGGTTCACTTGCTTCTGCTTGTTCATCCATAATAACCTCCGTGTTATATAATTTACTTCTGAAAAATTTCCGCCGTTACCAATCTAACAGTTTCTTCTTCGTCTCCGGTATTCTCCCTGGCATATCTTTACAGACTTTATTAATTATCTTTTCGGTTGCCTGGGCCTTTTGCGGTGCAAGCAGATTCGCAGTTGCTCCGCCGAGCACTCCGCCTATTACACCACCTGCTGTTTTATCGCTGCTGTCATCTCCGCCTATCATAATACCTGCCGCCGCACCTCCTGCCGCGCCAAGGATAGTCCCTAACGTTTTGCCCGTAGTACCGGACCCGCTGCCCAGCCACAGAATACTGCCGTCTTCTACATCGAGCATTTTGATAGTCATACTGATATTCTCTTCGAACTGGGGGATATTTATTATTATCACGATCGGTACATTAAGGATTTTACCAGCCTGCACGGCATCTTCTTCACTGGTTTGACCCGAAGCCTGAAATTCCTGTTCTTTCAGCAGGGTTTGGACTTGCGACCGTTCTATCGGGCTGAATCCCTTTTCCAAAAGTCTCATCGCCAGCATATCTCCTATCTGGTTTTTTGCTCCTTCACTACCGACCGGCCCGACAACATCGATAACTGCTACTTTTGAGATTTTGGTAAAATCATAATCTGTTCTTGCCGAGCTTTTACCTGTAGCACAGCCTGCCGCAAGAATTGTCATTGTTATAAGGACGACTGTCAGAAGGTACTTAGCCATAACTTTATCTCCTTGAAAATATGGACAAGTTATAGGGTAATTTATTGTCTGGGCAAGTCAACAAAAAACAGATTACAGAAGCCAGCAAAAGAAATGCTGAAAGTTAATACGTGCCGACTGGATAAACTGACTAAAAAGCAGATTTGCCAATGGAGAGATCGAAGAATCACGAGGAAATGTTTGGATAAAAAAAAGGCTGGCCCTTTTGAGGTCAGCCACAGGAAATTTGTGTCAGTCCTTTTCCGTCCTTCCACCCCAGATACCTTTACTACCCACCGAATGACTTATACTAACACACACGAGCATTTCCGATTTCCTACCGGTCTCGTCCAGGCGGGCTAATATAAGTATCGCTTTATGCTCATCTGCTTCGCAAAGGCATCCGCTATAACTTCCTGTTGCCAGCCATTCAGATACATCAACTATGCTAAATAATACATTATAACTTTCGGCAATGTCAAGCTATTTTCTTTATTTTTCAGGTATTTACGTAAAATAGAGGATTTTACAGGCCGTCAGGTTTAAGATAGGTATAATAAAAGGCCGAAAAGTACGCCTTTTCGGCCTTCGTGTGTTTACTGACCGGCTACGACTATGGTTGCCGACAGAAAAAATCGTCTATTTGTCTTCTGTACCCTCAGATGCCTCGGCTTGACTCGGTTGGGCCATTTGTCTGAGTTTCTCTAATCCCTGGTCTAAATAGGCCCTGAAATCGTCAGAATTCATAGATGAAAAACCCGCAGTTGCCTTGCTGATAGCCTTTTCGCAGAATCTGTCTAAAACACCAGTAGCAGTGCCTTTATTTTCGAAATAACTATAATCGGGATTGTCGGTCTGATGGCGATTTGAACCGGCTGGCGCCAGATAATAGATAGCTGTCGCAAAACCGGCGAAATACACGATTAACAGGAATAATAACTTACTTCTGAAGCCCATAACACCCCCACAAAACTAAGGTTACAAGCCTTTCGGCCCTCTTTACTTGTCGCTATTGAAAATATAAGAAATAAAACAGGTAAATGCAAATCGGCAGGAGTGAATATTGAATCAAAGAATATCAAATATTGAAGATTAAAGATGAAATCCAGGGAAAGTTATGTTATAATAAAGGCTTAGGGTATTTTATAGGACTATAGGAGGAAGTAATGAAGAATATGCGTGGGTTTTTTCAAATCATACTAATCAGCGGGATTATTTTCTTTTTATATTCTGGCGTTTTTGCCTACTCCGGAGGAGACGGTTCGGCTGGTGATCCGTACCGGATCGCAGATGTAAATGATCTGCTCGAGTTGGCCGCTGATACGAGTAACTACGATAAAAGCTTTAGAGTTATAAACGATATTGATCTGAGCGGTTACAGTTTTACAAATGCAGTTATAGCATCGGAATATAGCCAGCCTTTTATCGGTGTTTTTGACGGTAATGACCATGTGATATCAGATCTGACTATTGATGCGGGCAATAATTATTATGCTGGTCTGTTTGGAAGGATAGATGAAAATGGTGTGATAACCAATGCGGCGATTGAAGATGTTAATATAACAGGCGGATCTAGCTCCGGGGGATTGGCGGGGTCTAATAGCGGTACAATAACCGGCTGCTATGTTACAGGCACGGTCAGTGGCTTTGAGTATGTCGGCGGGCTGGTGGGATACGGCAGCAATATAACGAACTGTTATGCGACGGGAACGGTCAGTGGCGGATGGTGGGCAACCGGCGGGCTGGTTGGAGACGGCAGCAATATAACAGACTGTCATGCAGACTGTTCGGTCAATGGGAGAATGTATGCCGGTGGGCTGGTAGGAGAAGGCGGCAATATAACAAACTGTTATGCAACCGGTGCGGTCTTTGGGCAGTGGGAGTCTCAAATGTATTGGCCGCAGGGGTATGCCGGCGGGCTGGTTGGAGACGGCAGCAATATAACGAACTGTTATGCGACGGGTTCGGTCGATGTCGATGGGGATTTATATGCCGGCGGGCTAGTGGGGGCAGGCCACACTATAACGGACTGTTACAGCACAGGTGCGGTTAATGGTGGCAATCGTACCACCGGTGGGCTGGCCGGATCAGGCCACACTATAACGAACTGTTACAGCACAGGAACAGTTGATGGTAATGATCTGGTCGGTGGATTGGTAGGTTACTGTTCTGAAGCAAATGATATTAGTGCATCTTTTTGGGATGTTAATACGTCTGGAATAACAGATGGTGTTGGCAGTCTTGAACCTGACCCGAATGGGGCGACAGGTTTGCCAACGAGCCAGATGAAAATGCTTTCGACTTTTACATCGGCAGGCTGGGATTTTGTCGGGGAAACTGCAAACGGCAGCGAGGATATATGGGGAATGTTAGTGGAAACGACAGATTATCCGAAGCTTTACTGGCAATTACCTTATGAGCCTTACACCGGCGGGACAGGTGAGCCGAATGATCCATACAGGATAGCAAATGTGTATGGTCTGTTCGAGTTGGCAAGTGATGTAAACTATTACAACGATTGCTTCATACTTACAAATGATATTAACCTGGCCGGGTATAATTTCACATCGGCTGTTATTGCACCGGATACAGATAATGTGCAAAATTATTTTCAGGGCACTGTTTTTGACGGTGTCTTTGACGGGGACGGTTTTGTAATATCAAGTCTGACTATAAATGGTAATGACAATAGATATATCGGTCTGTTCGGATATACAGGGGCGAACTGTTTGATAAAAAATGTGGTAATTGAAGATGCCGAAATGAGCGGCGGGCTTCATATGGGCGGACTGACAGGATATAACAACGGAGATATAATTAACTGCTGCATCGAAGCGGTAATTGTCAGCAGTGATGATTATGCCGGCGGGTTAGTCGGGTATAACGAATCATCAGGCAGTATTACTGGTTGTTGCTCTACAGGTTCTATCGATGGTTTCTTAGGCATCGGCGGAATAGCCGGATATAATAAGGGTGATATTGATGATTGCTATTCGCATGCCTCTGTCGACGGCCTTTTGTATATCGGCGGACTGACAGGATTTAACTACGGCAGCGATATCACCAATTGTTATTCGACAGGTGCGGTCAGCGGCAATTCATATGTCGGCGGATTAACAGGAATGGCGATGGGAGGAACAGGATATTTCGATACCTTCTGGGATGTGAACAGTTCTGGAACGGCTGATGGCGTCGGCGGTGTTAATCCAGACCCGGCCGGGGCAACAGGACTGCCAACCAGTCAGATGCAGACTGAAAGCACATTTACATCCGCAGGCTGGGATTTTAATACACCTGTATGGGATATATGCGATGGCACATATCCGAAGCTGGCATGGCAGATACTATTGGGTGATTTTGTCTGCCCGGAGGGAGTTAGTCTTGAAGACCTGGAGCATTTTATTCAGTGGTGGCTCGTGACGGATTGCAGTGGTTTGAATAATAATTGCGAGGGAACGGATATCAAAATAGATGGTATAGTTGACTTTTTTGATTTTGTACTGTTTGCCGATAACTGGCTAAAGGAATAACTGCCAGAAATACAACTATTACTGCGACCGGGCGGTGCTGGACTTTAACGGTTGGGCGGATATTAACGACTTTGCTGCATTAACGGCTTATTGGCTCGAAAACGGCATATGTAATTGAAAATATTTTTGTTGCTTTTCATTTTTTTCTATAGTATAATTTCCAAATCTTCGTAGCTGGGTGGATAGTACTCAAAACCATCGTTAGGATGGAGGGTAATTACCAGACCAGAAACTAGGTAATGCCTGAAAATTACTCCAAAAATAGTGTTAGAGTGTATAAATAGTGTATTCATTAAAAACTATAATTTTATTTTTAAGGATGGCGCAATGATGAAAAGTAAAGTGTGTGTTGTTCTATTGTTTATGACATTGACCTGTGTCAATGCCTGGGCAACATGGGATCCTAACACAGATCCTAATTTAACCTTCAATCTTAATTTCGAGGACAATGACATCCCTGCGATGCTGACCTATGCGGTCAAGCCTCCTGGAAGTGTCACCGGAACGATCGATGACTATAACACTGTCGATTGGGCCGATCACAATCAGTTTTTTGTACCGGGTATCCGCAGAACAAGTGCTAATTTACACTACGGCAATGACTACCTGCCATTCGGCAGTTATCCAAACGATGTTGTCGTAAAATTTAATGGAGCCGGCGCTTATGAGCTCGGTACTTCATCAAAGAAGCACACCTGGGCATTATGGTTCAATGACACCGACTACAATATGCCGGGCGAACCATTTGACACCGTAAACTACCCGGACACAAACAGACCTATCTCCCTGGATCCAAACACACCTGGATATGTTGCTCAGGATGTTCTTGAGGAAAGCAGTTTTATAAGATACCTGCTGACCTATTCAGAGACGACAGAGTACTATAAAAACTGGTGGTGGGAATTCCGCATTCATTCTGGTAGATTTCAGTTCCGTGAGGGACGCGGTCATATTACCGTTGATTCAGCCCAGTCACTGGCTGACCTGGGCGTTGAGCCGGGTGAATGGCACCATGTTGCAGTTGTTATCGACAGAAGTGCAAGAGATAACAGCAAGATCTATTTAGACGGTCTTGAGATACCTACAGACATTGCTGCATTCAACGATTCAGTAGATTCGACATTTGATGCCAGTAGTAACTATACTCGTATGAGAATAGGAACCGGTGATTACGACAATGACGGTCTGATAGACGAGGTAAGGCATTACAGCAAGGCCCTGACAGCCGAGCAGATCTGCATTCTGTCACAGTGGAATCCGGATGACCCGAATCCTATGGCATTGGATCCTGCACCGGCAGAGACAGATATAGCTATGGCTACAAGCCTGAACTGGGCACCTTCAGGAGATGCCGGTCTTACCCAGCAGAGGGTATACTTCGGTACAACATCAGGTTCTCTGACTCTCGTACCTGGCGGTACAGTAGGCCCAGCAGTCACTACTATATCGAATGGTCAGCTTAACGGCGGCAAACCGCTGGTACCATTGACCACATATTACTGGCGTGTTGACTCAACGATAAGCGGCACCCCGTATACAGGTCATGAATGGTCATTCGTGGTAGAGACAGGCAAAGCCGGCAATCCTGACCCATATAATGGCGAGCAGGATGTAAATAACATCGGAACAACAGATATAAGCTGGACCACAAGCACAACATCCAGCAGGAATTTCGATGTTTACTTCGGCACAGATGAGACTCTGGTAACAGCCAGAAATGCTGCTACTCAGATAGGTTATGCTCAGACTGCTACAAGTATTTCCAGTGTAGCGACCCCGATATTAGGCAAGACCTATTACTGGGTTGTAGATACCAATTATACTACAATTACTACTTATGTAGATGGTGATGTATGGAACTTCCGTACAGAGCCTTACAAGCTTATTTTCAATACAGATGACAATGATGTTGATTACGGCGGTCATACAATTCCGGGTTACGAATGCCACCTCAAGGTAGCAGGCGGTGACTGGGATGATGTAAATAATCCTATAGCGACAGGTACTCCTGTAGCCGGTGTAGTGACCGTATTTGACTTCAGTTCTGATCTTGTAGTACCAAGTACAACAGATATTGTTGTAGTTCCTGATTATTATGCCGGTGCGACAGCGGACAGCGACAACGACCTTGCAGCTTTGCCGATGTCTCTTGGTATTCATGTAACCGGTAATGTAACCATTGATGGTGCTCTTGATATTTCCGGTGAT
>JAFGGI010000060.1 GCA_016930635.1 Sedimentisphaerales bacterium
GAGTTTTCAGCCGTATTAAGATTGATGTGCCGCCGGCAAGGTGAGCACGAATAGGAGTTTGGGCAGTCAGCCTGTTAGAATCCTGCCGCATTTTTGTCCTCGACGCCTGTTATTGTGAAGGCGTCTGCGGGAAAAATGCTCGAAAGTTAAGTTTTGGGCGAAAGGAAAAAGTATGAATAAAAAAGAAAAAGTCCCTTGACCGGCTCCGGTTCATAGGAGTTCACAGAGAACACAGAGATAATTTTTTCACCACAGGGAACATCCACTGTCGCCGGAGGCTTCCATCTTCGCCAAGGCTACGACGGGATAAAATGGCGGGACAAGCAAAGAGACACAAAGAAAAAAATATATAATTAAAAACTTGGTGTTTTCGTGTCTTAGTGGCTAAATTGTAAAAATATGGATGAGATTAAGAAAATAAGTACCAAAGATGCGCCGGCTGCAATAGGCCCTTATTCACAGGCAATTGTCGCAGGCGATACTATTTACCTGTCAGGCCAAATCGGTCTTGACCCTAAAAGCGGACAATTAGTCGAAGGCGGAATCGCAGCTGAGACCAAACAGGTACTTGAGAATCTAAAAGCTGTCCTCCAAGCTGGCGGCAGTGATATTAGTAAAGTTGTATCAACAAATGTGTACCTTGCAGATATGAATGACTTTGCAGCAATGAACGAAGTTTATGCCGGCTTTTTTAAAGAACCGTTCCCTGCAAGGGCGACAGTTGCAGTAAAACAATTGCCTAAAAATGTAAAATTAGAAATTTCCGCAATAGCGATGACGTAGCCACTAAGGCACAAAGGCACAAAGTTTTTTTTAAATTACGGAAAAACGCAAAGAACATAGCAGAGGAAAATAAGATGCCTACTGACGAATCGAAGGCCGGGTCTTTGGGCCAAATCCAGATGATCGCTAAATCTTTGATTACTCTTTGCGGCATTTATGTCTCTGTTAAGTTTTTGGGTCATTTTATAGTCCTACTACCGACAACTTTCGAACCATATAGAGTATCCGCACTAAGAAGATTATTTTATACAGTTATCTGGATTCTTCCTGTAATTGCTATTATGTTTCTTATGGTGTTTAATAATAACTGGCTGGTGAAAAAAATACTACCTGCCGAAGAACCGCTGCCGACAAGACATCAGAAGCTCTGGCTTTGTACTTCTTTGCGCATCGGGCTTATATTCTACGGTCTTATTCTTCTGGCCGGCTCAAGCAGAGAAATAATTTATGTAATCACATCAATAATAACTTTCCCGCAATATGGCAGAGAATTAATTTCTAATATTTTCTGTACGTGCGGTCTACTTGACAGTATAGATTGGCTGAAAGTAATTCGACAAGGATTCGACTTTTTAAAAATAATTTTAGCTATATATCTGATAGCAGGGGCGCCGCAATTTGTTGCCTGGCAGATGAAACGAACCTTTAAAATACCAAAATCAGAGGGTTATAAAAATGAATAAGATGCATACGCTTGCAAAAGTTTTAATTACGATAATAGGCATGTACTGGCTGATAACGGGCGGAATTTACGCCCTGCAATCGTGGTATATTATTAATTCTATGCGGCAAATGGACAAAGCTGATGTAACAGTTGTGATGATGATAGTTTCGTTATTAGTCCAGATTATAATTTTGATTCTGATAATTACAATTTTATATAAGCGAGGCAAAATAGCTGAAAAAATTGTCGGTGAAACTGAGAACTCCCCGCCTGGATCACAGTTAGACTGGATACCTTTCGCATATCGATTAATGTCGGTTATTGCGGGGTTGTCTTGTTTCAGGCACATAATGTACTACATCACACAGATCGCAAGCAGATTGGTGTTCAGAATGCAAACAGATACTCAATATATTATTCAAAACTCCATGCTTCCATCCTGCATTTCGTTATTGATGTTATTGGCCGCGGGGATTTATCTTATTTGCGGTGCGCCGCATTTTGTCAGATGGCAGGTCAAAAAAACACTTGAGATGTGTGCTGATTCAGAGAAGAAAAATTAAATATTAAAAATTAAAATTAAAAACCACAGATTAAAATTTAAAACTGAGCGGCAAATGATAAGTATTGTTATTAATTGAAAGGAATTGATGTCTAACAGCTATAGAACCCGCAGTAAAAATATTATTGCGAGAACACGAATGCCTCGTGATAAAAATGGACGAATTATTTTTCCCAGAATTGTAGTTCGAAAGCCAAAGCGTGGTGATAAACACCCACTTAATCGAAAACTAATTACTGTGAGTTACAATAAACTTCCATTAGAATATTTCTATGGTCTTAAGGAAATTGAGCTGAGAGCCCGTTCAAGTGATGTTGGCGACCCCTTTGGTAAATACAGTCCCAGTGCAAAAAAGATAATTCTATACTCTGTTCCTAAAAAACAATGGAATATGTCAAATCCGCCAAAAAGTTTTATTGCTTCTCTCCGACGTTATCATGCAAAAATAACTAATACCAAAGATGGGATCATTGTAGAATGGGAATCTGATATTGTGTTAATTATGTTCTTTATAAGCATTTTATTTCATGAGTTAGGACACCATTATATGCATCAATATAAGTGCAAACGAAAGCCTGCTATGGGTGTTTATCTGAACGAATGGCACGCTGATGCACAGATGATCAAATTACAGAAGCATGTATTTAAGACAAGAATAGATTAACAATACATTTCCACTTCATCATTAAGTTGAGACGAGATTCTTCGGTTTCACCTCAGAATGACATAACTCCCCGGCACCAATCCTTCGTCAAGACTACGGAGGGCAGGCAGGTGGCGGGGCTAAACAAAAACAAACCCCCGGTAAAACCGGGGGCTAAATATATAAAAGCAACCCCACGACACGTCGTGGGGCTAAACAATTGTATTTTTACTCGAGGTGAATAACTCCTCGTTTGGAATCGGCGGCGATGCTTTCTTTCTTAATAATATCATAAAGCTGTTTTGACTTGTGTACCTTTTTGAACCTGAATTCCGGGTCGGTCTTGTCGGTAGTAATCAGCGTTACCGTTCCTATGCCGACGATACAATCGAGAAAACTGCGGCGAAGGTTCAGATCTATCACACGGAACATATCGATATTATCTATCTGCCTGTCGAAAATTCCGCGAGACCATTCGACCCTGTCGGGCGTTATGCGATAACTGATGTATTTTATTTTAACCATCCTGTAAACGAGAATGAGTACAGACATAACCATCAGCAAAAGCCCGACTAAAACCCTGTACTTTTCGATGATGTATATAGCGGAGTTGGAAAGGTCAAAGTCGTTAAGTATATTTTTTATCGGCCAAAAGGCTAAAAATGCCAGGAATACAATCACTACAGCTGTTTTAATAAATTGAGGCGTAATCAGCCACATCGAAGGCGATGCCTCGAAAAGAATTTCGTTTTTCTTTTCCTCGGGCTGCTTCAGCGGCGGCGGAGCAGAAGGGGCTCTTAATTCAGGATAATCTTCCGGCACTCTGAGCGCACGGTTCAAAAACTCGCCGCAGTAACGACACTTAATGGCCGCTGCCAGTATCGTCTCAGCACAGTATGGACATTGTTTTGTTTCCTGGGGTGTTTCCATCATAAAAAATACCCAATAATCAATTTCCAATTATCAATTAGACTTGATCATTGATAATTTACCTTAGGAATTTATAATTTCCTGTTCTTCATCGGCAGAGGAGTATTGGTCATATTCAATTTCTGTAACGGGTGTTTCGTCGAAATCTGCTTCATCCGGTTCGTCCAGGTCGTGTTCGTCTTCTGGCTCATCATCCTGCATATCGGTAAAGCCTGCCTGTTTGTCCCTTTCCATCTGCTCTTTTGCCCGTTCATATTCTTCGATCGTCATCATAACTTCACGGGCCTGGCTGCCTTTGTATTCGCCGAGTATCCCGGATGCGCCCATTGCTTCGATTATCCTGCTGGCGCGGGCGTAGCCTATACTGAGTTTTCTCTGCAGCAGGGATACACTGCCTCGCTGAGATTCGAGCACGATCCGGACGGCATCGTCGAACAGATCATCGGCATCCGCTCCGCTTGTATCTATACGGTTAAGCTGCATCAGTTCGGGATGGAACTGAGGGGCAGCTTGTTCGGATAAGTATTTGACGACTTTGCGAACCTCTACGTCATCGACAAATGCGCCCTGGGCACGGATGAGGTCGCTTGTGCCGGGCTTTAAGAAGAGCATATCGCCCTGGCCGAGCAGTGTCTCGGCGCCGTTCTGGTCGAGTACTATTCGGCTGTCCATACGCGAAGCAACGCGGAAGCTGATTCGCGAAGGCAGATTGGATTTTATAAGGCCTGTTACAACCGTTGCCTGCGGGCGTTGGGTCGCAAGGACAATATGAATACCGACTGCCCGGCTCTTTTGAGCGATGCGGACGATGAAACTTTCGATTTCCTTGGAAGAAGTCATCATCAAATCAGCAAGCTCATCAACTATAATTATAAAGTAAGGCAGTTTCTTGGGGATTCTGACTTCCTCTTCAAGGCATTGAGGGTTGAATCTGCGTATTATCTCTTCGGCGCCGAGAGCATTGTAACCTTTGATATTTTTTACACCAGCCTCGGCAAAGAGGGCATAACGTTCATCCATTTTTACAGTAGCCCATTCGAATATTTGTTCAGCCCTGCTGATCTCAGTAACTATCGGAGCCATCAGGTGAGGGATCTTCGCAAAGGCTGTCATTTCCACCATCTTCGGGTCAACAAGGACAAGCTTTACTTCGTCAGGTCGCTGGGTCAGCATAATACTCATAATTATACTGTTAATGAAAACGCTTTTACCTGAGCCTGTTGTGCCGGCGATAAGCAGATGAGGCATATCGGCCAAGTCTGAAATGATTGCCTGGCCGGAAGAATCCTTGCCCAGGAATAAAGGCACTTCCATTTTTATATATTTCTGGCCTGCCCGGACAATAAGGTCTTTTACTCTTACCGTTTCTTTCTGACTGTTTGGCACTTCGATGCCGATTGTATGCCTGCCGGGCAGAGGGGCAACTACACGAACGGCGGCGGCTCCTAATGCACGTGCGATATCATTGGAAAGATTCGATATCTGGCTTACCTTGACGCCCGGTGCAAGGGCAAGTTCGAACATTGTTATCGTCGGGCCCGGCTCGGAGCCGACAACGTTAGCATCTATCCCAAACTCATTGAGTACCTGCTCGAGAGCAGCGGACTTGGCCTTGATTATCTTTTCCTGCACAGAACCGAAGCTGTATTCAGGCTCGGTCAAAAGCTCAAGCGGAGGAAATTGGTAGTTATCGAAACTCTCGGGCTGATAAATCGGTGTCGGAGGCTTTGGTGTAGTCTTTGGAACAAGAGTAATTTTTTTCTCCAGATGATCTTCTATTTCTTCATCGGTTTCTACGGAGTGAATATGCGGCGAGGGCAGAGGCCTGGGCTCGGCGTCTATCTGGTCCTGAGCCTGTGCTTCTTCGGCAATCAATTCTGCAACTGTAGGCTGGGGCTTTTTTTCGCTGAGCCTGGTCCATATCTTGCCAAGTTTTTCGGAATGCTGTCTTGCGGCATACCAGGCAGGAAGGAATATTCCGAATATACGCATCATTAAATAGCCGCACAAATGCAGAAGCTGCATTACAACTGTATCGGCAAGCAAAAGCAGGCCTACCACAAAAGTACTTGCGATAATAATAACCGAACCTAATAGAGAAAAGTTTTTTCTAAGGAATAACGTTATTCCGCTCCCGAGTACACCGCCGCTGCCGATAGGAAAAGAATCTGTGCCGAATGGACGGAACATATAAACTATCGATGAAACCGCGACGGTTGTAAGAATCATTCCGGCAGAACGAAAAGCTGTTTGATTTATCTGTCTGCCCATAAGGTGCCAAACAATAGTAACAGAGGCGGCAGCCAATAAAACAAAGATGCCGGGGCCGATGTAATAAATCAGATAAAACGCGCAAAAGGCTCCTGCTGTACCGCACCAGTTGGCGGCAGGATGATTGTTCGGCCAGACGTACCTGTTGGGGAAATCGCCCGCATCGAAACTGACGCAGCTAAAGAACAAAAATATTATTGCGGCAAGTGATAAAACCAACAGGGCAACCCTGCTTAATTTGCTCTTTTTTTTCTTCAAAATATTACCTCATGAAATGTTTTCAAAAAGTCCTATAAAAAAATCGATTTCAACCTTATAAGCGCAAAATACAAGCGCAGAGGCTATATGTTTTTATCGGCAAAAGAAAGCGGTTTTCTGTAATCTAAACGGGCTTCGAACTGCGGCGCAGAGTAGTGATTAAAGCAGATACTACAAGCAATAATCCGGTCGAGGGCTCAGGTGTAGAATTAACGGATAAAGTTTCTATAGAGCTTTCTGTATCGATATGAAAGTCAAGTCTTACGCCTTTAAAAACTCCGGTACTACCATATACAAGATCGCAGACCTTGACCTGCCACATACCACAGCTCTGCTGGCCATAAAAATCACTCAAGCTGCCTGAGCCGTTGGGGCGATAAAGACCGCAAAAAGGGCTTTGGCCGTCATTAATGCTGACAGTGCTTTCATCGTCAAAAACCGTCCAGTAGAAGTCGGGTATTTTTGTGCCGATCTTATGATTACTCCAATCGTAGCTGAAAAGGCACCTATATTCGCCGGCAGGACTTCGAAGGTAAATCTGAAGATCACAAATACATGTATGGTCAATATCTAACGCCAGGTCCACATCTATAATTGTACCTTCTACCGGTATAAAAATATCCTCAGTTAATACAACATCCCTGAGGTATTCTTCGCCAAATGATTTGTTAACAGATCTGCCGAAAGAATAATATTCTCCAGCCGGAGCCGAATACTGAAATATGCAGATACATATTCCCACCGCCACCCAGAGGCGCAAATTTGTGCTGTGACAATCCATTGCAGAAAGAATTATAAAGGCCCTTAAAAATTATGCAACAGGAGTTTCAATAAATTTTCGGCCTGGAGTGACAAAAAAAATAAGAAGATAACGGCACTATGGGTCGGATGATATTATTTGCCGATAAGTTTTACGGCCTTTTCACGGCATATTCATTATAATTAAGCATCCCCTCACCACCTCTGTAAACATGAAAAAGATGATACTTTCTAACCTGTGTATTCAGCCGTTCTTCAAAACCATTTATTTTCAGTGGAGGAAAAACCCCTTCGAGCTGCTGCTGTTTTGTGTTATCAGCTAATACCGGACGTTCCTGCATAGGAAGCTGCAGGCCGCTGATATCAAACAGAATAATATATCTTGGAGAGCCAAAATCCTCCGGTTCAATTTTTTTTATCCGGCCGGGGCAATTAGCCGCAAGCATTTTAAATAATGGGTTATTCGTATAGCCGTCTTTGCCCAAGTATAAGAAGTAGCGGAGAGGACAATCATCAGAAATTATACCTGTAAGATATTGGTATAATTGCTTAAGTGTATAATCATTGTTAATTGTATACGTCAAATAATCTATTAGACATTCATCCCATAAGAAGCTTTGTGAAAAACGGGGGTTATCAGGATCCGGCTGTCTGCTCTTTGTGATATCTGTTCCTTTAAGTGTCCAGCACTGCCGCTGCAGTAAAAATTCCGTATTGACAGCAAATTGCGGCGGCAAACTACACAGTAAAGCCGCATCTGCCGGAAGTCCTTCAGGACCGATAGCCTGCAAAAGAGTATTTTCCGGCGAACGATAGTAACCCCTTAAATGATTTTTGACAAAATTTTGTACCTGTGAAGCAATTAAAAACAGTAAAACAGCTATGATTAAAACCTTATGCCATCGCGAATGGTCTTTTTTCATTAACAGCTTTAACATACATGCAACAACACAGCCGAGGGCTATAACCAGCAATGGCAGAAACTGGTTTACTATATGAGGATGCTTAATAGAATGTCCGGGCATGAGAACAAGCCATCCCATCGGTGCAACAATAGCACCAAGAAGCGCTGCGTAGAATCGTCTTTGCGAAACAACATCTTTTTGCTTTTTAAGCACCGGCACTAAAACTGCGAAGATTACCAGCGAAATGCACGAGATATTGTAATAATAAAGTGACCGCCTGACGATATTCTGCGGCATTACCCACATATATCGTAATCGACCGGCGCTTAAACCTCCCTGCCAAAAACCGAAACCAAGATTGTCCTCCAATGCAGCGGAAAAACCGATGGCCCAGCAATTTTGGAGGAAATGAAGTGCAACTCCGACTACAGGAGCCGTTGCCAGAAATATTAATACGTACCATCGCCTGCGCAGATTCCCACTAACGAGCAGAAAAGTCCAGCCAAATAGCTGTGTATATATTATATATTCATAACTTGACAGAGAGCTCAGCATCAAAGCCAGCCAGCACAGCAGCCATTGTTTTTTTGCCGGTTGCTCTTTTTCGATCGTACGCAGAAATATCAGCAGAAAAATCCCAAAAAACAAAAGGTCATAACTGTGATGGTGAATACTCAGGGCTAAACGTACAAAATATTGTGTCATGAAGAGAAATGTCATTCCGCATAATGTAACAAAATGGCCGGCGACATGGGACAAGGCTTTGTAGATACATGCCATACCCGCGATTAAAAATAAGCCGCAAATGATCCTCATCGGCATCAAACCTGTTATGCCCAGAGATTGTGCTACCCCGCTTATTATATTAGGCAGGGGAGGATAATGCAGATAATATCGCGGCGCATCACCCATAGGACCGACGAAATGTACAGGCAGGAAACGTAATTTAACAAATCCATGCTTTGCAAAATTTGTACCTGAAATATAGGCAACCATATCATCGAAAGCATAGGGTGTGCCAAAAATATCACTTGTGCTCATCAGGCATATCAACAGAAACATGGCCGTCAGGAGAATTGCCATGCCTATATTACACCGGCGGCGGAGTCTCAAATCATCGGAATCTAAAAGCGGCGGGTCACTGCAAAGATGTGTGTCTTTGTGATTATGATCTGACACGTATTTATCCTTTACTTCATCTATCTTTACTTCTCCCACTGGCTTCTCTCTACAATACTGTAGCTGTCGGCGGGCTTAGAAAAGATTTTTAATTATTGAATAAATATACCTGAACCATACTTTTCTGAGACGAATAGAAGATTCACCAAACTTTCTTTCATACTCATGGCTGGGCACTTCGCTAATTCTGTATCCTTTTTTAATGACTTTGATAGTCATTTCCTGTTCTATGGTAGTTATCTTTTCTTTTAAATCCAATGTTCTGGCCATTTTTGCTCTCAGTGCCCTGAAACCATTTTGGGCATCTGTCAGATTTTGTTTCCATCGTAAATTAATTATTCCTCCTATTATAGCGCTTCCGATAGATCGCAGACACCGGTCTACATTTCCATGCAGTTCATCACTGCCGCCGCTGATTCGTGAACCGATAACCATATCGGCGGTATCGTTTATAATAGGATTGATAAGTTTTGGAATATCATCTGCATCATGGGAACCATCACCATCAATGAATACTATAATGTCTCCTTCGCTTTTTTCTATACCCATCCTGATGGCTCCGCCTTTTCCCTTGTCCGGCTGCATAAATATTTTTACGCCTTCTTCCTCTGCGATTTTTACAGTGTCATCCGTAGAATTCCCATCGATAACAATAACCTCAGTAGCATACTTTTTTACGCCCTTTATTATTTCCCGCAGAGTGGGCGCCTCGTTCTTGGTAGGTATAACAACTGATATTTTTATATTATCCATAACGAGCAATTCACTTTCTTGCCTTTTGTTGTCACATTGCCCTGATAACACTATACTGTCTCTACAAATTATCGGTTATTCCGTGCAAGGCCTTAAGCCTCTTTTGCGGCTGTATGTTATTATTTTTATTGAACTTGGGGGAAACCTTCACAGCTAATTAAAACCATCCCTCCGTTTATATCAAAAGCCAAAGACCCCCCGACAGAGGGTCTTTGGCAAAAGCTTACGAGCAAGCCGGATTATAACAAAACATATCAAAAGAGTCATCAGAATAATTACAATCTGGCCTAACGGCCCAGAAAGGCTGTTTTCAGTGATTATTCGCTTAATCATGCCTATTCCGCGAAGAACTATCATATGAATAAGAAAAATCCCGAAGGAGTAATTTCCGATAATAACCAAAAATTTAGGCCAGTTTTTCACACGCTCTCTAAGCAGCATAAATCCAAACACTACAAATATAGAATAAAAGAAAGAAGAAAATTTTAAGGGATAATTTGCCATTCGCCAATTATTGTTATAGGACATTATCATTGCCGCTTCCAATATCGAAAGCAATATACAAAGCAATATGGCCGGCCATATAATAGACCGTATATTTCGCTCGAGAGGTTTTTGGTCGTAATGACTTCTCATCCATAAACCAGCCTGATAGAACATAGCGAATGAGAAGATTGGAAGATGAAATTCAATAAACCAGTTATCTGCCGTGATGCCGTGTAAACATAAGGGGTATTGAATTGAAAGATATATCATATTTAACAAGAACACTAATGCCAGGCCATAGTGTTTGCGATTAAGATACTGAAAAACAGGTGTGCAGATATAAAATTGAATAATTAATACGATAAACCAAAACGGGGTGGCTCCCCCGGTAAGTAAATGAAGAAAAACATCTTTATAAATATTAATCTTACCTGCTCTGAGGACATCATATCCGCTATAAATAGCCGACCAGAATAAGTATGGAACCATGACTCGTGACAGTCTTTTGGTCAAAAAGTTTTTATAGTCTTCAAGTGAATTAATCGGCCAATCTGCCGCCCAGTAGCCGGAGATAAAAACAAATGCCGGCACAGCAAAGTTAAGCAGCTGGCGATATGAAATAAAAGGAAAATTTTTATAGGCCTGTATCGGCGCTGCATGCATGGCAACTATGGCAATTATTGCTATCCCTCGTAAAGCCTCAAAGGAAGTGTCCCTGTTTCCTGAATGATTAGATGTATTCATCGACAAGATTACTCCCCGATAATCCCGGCCCAAAAGTGAAATATAACACTATGATTGCCCATAACGAAAGCAGATTATAATGTTATTTCAAAGGTTATGCAATAGAGGTTTTGATAAATATTTGACTTTTGCCTAAGACTTCTTAACCTAATGCCTGCTGAATTCAAAGACAGAGGATTTTTTATGAAAAAGACAAATTTTAGCGGCGATAAAAAGGCCCCAATGAAGACATTGTTGGCCGGATATGAAAGAAGACTTATAGACAGCAACGTTTCGAAATTTCCGACATGGATCCAAGGTTATCATCTGACACTTATGACGATTTTATGGTCGGCTGGACTTGTGATATTCGGATACCTGGCACAAAATAATCTGCATTGGCTCTGGCTTTCCTCAGTGATGCTTTTTCTGCAATGGTTTACCGATTGTTTCGACGGCGCACTGGGCAGGCATCGAGATACCGGTATACCTAAATGGGGGTTCTTCATGGACCATCTGCTGGACTTTGTCTTTATGGCCTGCGTGTTTGTCGGTTACTCTTTTTTGCTGACTGGTATCAACAAAGACATAGTGCTATTATTGATTCCTGTTTTCGGAACTTTTATGGTGAGCTCATTTCTATCGTTTGGTGCAACGGGCGAGTTTAAGATAACATACCTTGCTACCGGTCCTACTGAAATCCGTATATGGTTTATTGTTCTCAATACGCTGCTTATCTTTTTCGGCACCGCATGGATCGAAAAAATACTGGTTTATATCCTTATAATATCAATAGTCTTTTTGTGTATAGTGATTTTCCGTACACAGAAACACATCTGGAAAATTGATATGCAGGACAAGGCAAATAGAACCGGCTGAGTTTATTCCCCTATAATTTTTACCAACAGGCGTTTTTTCCTTTTGCCGTCAAATTCATAGTAGAAAATATGTTCCCATGGCCCCAAATGAAGCTTACCGTCTGTAATTGCGACTACAACCTCGCGACCCATTATTTGCCGTTTCATATGAGCATCTGCATTATTCTCGGCGCCGTTATGGCGATATTGTGAATAAGGTTTTTCAGGAGCAAGCTTTTCCAGCCAGGTTTCGTAATCATGATGCAAGCCTGATTCATTGTCGTTGATAAATACCGATGCTGTTATATGCATTGCATTAATCAGTACTATGCCGTCTTGGACACCGGATTCTCTAACAAGCTGCTCAACTTCATTATGAATAGAAATGATAGCTCTGCGTTGGGGCACATTCATCCAGATTTCCTTTGTCAGCGTTTTCATAAAGCAAATCTCCTGTATAAATATAAGAATTATATGCTCTTTGTGAAAACAAAGCAAATAGTTATGAAAACTGTCATTTCTTATAATTACAAAATCATTGGAAGTTTAGGATTGCAGGTATAAAAACATTTTGATATTATTGTGAAATTAAACAATTTGATTGCATGGTTGAATACTTGATAAGAGGAATTGGGTAGTATGAAAAAACCGATGAGTTTTTGGGTTTTTCTTGTTTCAGGCATATCTGTATTAGTGTGCATTCCTTTGATACTTATTTCTGAAAAGTTGGGTTTTCCTGACGACCCTTATCATTTCATCCAAATGATTCTGGTTCCTGTCTGTTTGGTTTCTGGTGTATGGTATTCTACCAGGCGTAAAGCAGAAAAAGGGCGTTTCGAAAAATACCTTGTGGGAATTGGGATTGTTTTGTGCGGCCTTTTCATGCTTCTCGTAGGATATTTGATTTTTGGCCCAATAGTTACAGATTATTATCATCGGGAACGGTTTGATGCGGAACTCTGGCGAAGTGAAGAAGGTTTTAATTATGAGGGCATGTGGCCACATCGTCTTTGCATGGTTGACAACCTCATGTCGAGCGGGAAACTGGATGGTCTAACTAGAAACCAGGTGGTCGAACTTCTCGGCCTTCCGCATAGCAAGGAATTCCCGCATGGAGCAGTGGACTGCGACATTCACTATTATCTAGGTCCGGAGAGGGGTTTTATTGGGATTGATTCAGAATGGCTGTTTATCAAATTCGACAATAATGGGCGAGTCGTGAAATACTGGATATACACAGACTAACTTATGGCTTTTCATAATAACTCCTTATAGACTTGTTCAATTGCATCTACCATAGTCTTGGGTGCGAATTGTTCTTTAACAAAATTCCTGCCTGCCAAACCAAGTCTGTTTCTTAAGCTTTCATCCGCTATCAGCTCGCCGCACGCATCGGTTAGCCGCTCAATATTTTCAGGTTCAATGAGTCTGCCTGTATCAGGATTTACAACTTCATACGCACCATCAATATCAAAACTTATCGCAGGTTTTCCACAAAGCATAGCCTGCGGCAAAACCCTGGCCAGTCCCTCACGAAGCGAACAGTGAACTAAAATATTCGAAGACTGAATTACCAAAGGCATCTTTTCAACAGGTAATAGACCTGTAAACCTGAATCTGTCCGACAAGCCATAATCTGAAATTTGTTTTTGCAGAAGCTCCTTTAAGATCCCATCGCCAACGAACAGCCAGATACAATTCTCAAACCTGCCTGCAAGTTTTCTGGCAGATTCAATAATATATTTATGACCTTTAAGATGAAATAGTCTTGCTATTGTTACAAGAACGATTGCATCAGTTGGAATATCATATTTTTTACGAAAGTCGCTGATTTCCTGCTGAGGTATAGGATTTAAAAAAGCATCTTCTTCAATTGCCGAATAGGCCGTTGTATATTGCTCAACTTTGCCAATCGATACATCAAGAGATTTTTTTGTCATCGCATCGGCCACACAGATAAATGCATCAGTCTTCTTGCCGGCTGCTCGTTCAATAGTAATATAAAGTTTGTTCAGCAGCTCGCTTTGATATTTATGAAACGAAAGACCGTGAACGCCATGGATAATTTTTAATTTTGGATTTTTAATTTTTAATTTAGCAGCAGCGAAACGCCCTAATATCCCTGCTTTAGCTGAGTGTGTATGTACTATATCTGGCTTTATCTCAGCAAGCAGCTTCTTTAATTTCAAATAGGCGGGAATATCATAAATCGGATTTATCGCTCTTCGCATAGAATCGATAACAACGGTTTTGAATTTTTGGTTTTTCGTGTGCTCGAAAAGTGCACCTTCAGGCCCAAGGGCTGGGCCGGTAATTAGAGTTACATCATGCCCCCGCGCAGCAAGCTCCTTGCAGGTAATTATCGTATTTTCCTGAGCCCCGCCAAGAATCAAACGGGTTATAATATGTATTATCTTCAATATTTAATCCACATTAAGCATAATCCTTTATTGGCCAGTGTTCGACAATATATTTTGTAAGCACTGCTCCAATGATAAAAGCGACCCAGAGAAACGAATATAAAAGTGCTGTCGCGAGAATTTTATCCGCCCCCGGCGCATTTTGAACCAATAGCACAAAAATGTCGTGTAAATAGTGAAAGACAATGGCCGGCAGAAGAGAGCCGCTTTTGAGTATAATATAAATAAAGAGTAATCCCATAAAGAAAAGACTGACTGTATCGACTATCATTTCCGGGTTTAAGGCCATTGGATTCAGGTGCACCACGGCAAACAAAAACGACGAAAGAAGCACCGCTCTGCGCTGTCGATATAACCTCATAAACATCGCCAGAATAATCCCGCGAAAGAAAACCTCTTCCCATATGCCGCGAGTCAGACCTTTTAGCCAACGTAATGCCGGCACAGTACTCCAATCGAGTACAAAGTGTTTCGTCAGCAACGAGGCTAATAATATACTGGATAATGTAAGTGTTGCCATCAACAAGCCAAGCAGAATATTTCGCCACAGAGGTCTCATAGGCAACAATCTAATGTCCAGACAATAATCGCCAAGCGACTTGCGACCATTAGGTAATCCTACGACATAGGGCATAAGATACAAAGCTAAAATACCCAATGCCAAAAAGTACAACAAGGGCGGAATAACTTTCCCCGGCAACGTCTCTATGAAGCCCAGCAGCACATAGGTAACGGCTGTTAGTGCAATTGCCGGCTTGGGGTAGCGTGCCAGCCTGGAATTGTATGGAATTTGTTGGCTGATATCAGTCATTATTAATATTTAATCCACATTAAACATAATCCTACAGCAGGGGCAATGGGGCCGGCGGCACTACGGTTCTTAGCTTCGAGAATTTCTTCGATTTTTCCCGCCTGCCAATGGCCTCTGCCTATCTCTACTAATGTACCAACAATATTACGAACCATATTATATAAAAAACCATCAGCTTCAACATCAATATATATCCACTCGTTATCCTTGCTTGTTTCACAACGCAAAATTGTTCGTACAGAACTCGTCCGTTTATCAGCGGCAGCGGCGAACGATTTGAAATCTTTTTTGCCGACGAGTTTCCGACCTGCTTTATTCATCGCTTCGATATCGAGCCTGCCCGGCCTGTGCCAGCAGTGATTAACCTGCATTACAGGACGGCTCTTGCCTGTGTAAATAGAATAGCGGTACATCTTACTTTTCGTATCTTTTATCGCGTCAAATTCGTCAGGCACATCAACCGCTTCGGTAACAACAATTTCGGGCGGGAGATATTGGCTTAATGCTTTGGCAAATCTTTCGGTAGGAATCGGTGTATCAAGCCTGACATTTGCAACCTGTCCCAGCGCACTTACGCCGGCATCGGTTCGGCTCGAGCCGTTAAGTTCGACACTTTCGCAACCGGTAAGATTTTCGATGGCACTGATGACTTCGGCTTCAATTGTTTTAACGCCGGGCTGTTTCTGCCAGCCGGAGTATCCGCTGCCATCGTATTGAATGACAAGTTTTATATTGCGTTTGCCCATAAATAAAAAGGCCCTGAAAAATTCAAGGCCTATTGTAATCTTAATACGCAAAAATGTAAACCTTCACTCCTGAATACAAGTGTCAGAATTTTTTGAATTATACCGGTGGAATTACCAGATAACCGAGCGTCAAGTTTGACTCGACGCCCGGCAGGACTTATTTATCTATTTTCACTTCTCAAAAAAGATGATTCACAGAATAATTCCGGCTGTTCTTTCAAACAGCCGGAATTATTAAAAAGTATTAACTAATGTTCAATTGCCCCTAAATCAGGCCGTGATCCATTGTAACTGATACCTGAGTATGTAACTCCTGCATCAATAAACGAACTTCCGGATGCCAGATTCAGGAATCCGTTTGAAGTTGGATCGCTATTCGGCCCGGGATTTAATGTTACAAAATCAGAAGATGATGTGACATACTCCCAGTTGAAATCTGTATCATCAAGAGCATTACAGTTAGTCGGAGCATCTCCAACAATTCTGTCAGTATGGTTACCCTGGTATGTAACACAGTTTCTGAATGTATGTGATGCACCGTCTCTTACATGATAATTATAATCACCGTTGTCATAAGCTGTCAGGTTGATAAACTTAATATTTCCGATGTTACCATTATCTGTAAATCCGTGTTTTCCGTTACTAAACGCAATACAGCGGTACAGTTCATGGTTGATTGTGTGTGCTGAAGAACCAAGTTTGAAACCATTTTTGTCGCCGCTTCCTGATGTTGAACCGTCTGTTAATGTACCATTATTGTGCGCAATACAATTGTAAAACTTAACAACACCTATCGCACCGGTATCAGATTTTGTATATAAATCCCAACCGTCATCAATATTATGGTGAGCTACGCATCCTTCAAAAACATTTCCTGTACCACAAGTGAGTTTAGCTGCAAAACCATCTGCATCTTCTGTATCTGAATCTGCATTATTGTATGCTTCACAATTCAGAATATAGTTGTTTGACGGCCATTCGCTGATTGAATCAGCATCTGTATTGTAGCGTGACAACTGCAGGCCAGAGTCTCTGTTTGCTGTGAAAATACAGTTTTCGATAATATTATCGTTTCCGGAAAGGAGCATACCGTTATCACCGGCTTCACGAATAGTAATACCGTAAATATGCCAGTAGTTACCATCAAGAACAAATCCGCGTGCAGAACTATCATCAGCACTGGCGTTCCAGTCAAGAACCGGGGTGCCGCTTGCTGCCCTGATAGATTTTCTGGAAGACGAAGTTCCTGAATTATTTTCTGCAACCAAAATTGTTCCGGAAATATTATATGTTCCACTATTCAACCAGATGGTTCGTCCTGCAGATATTGAGTTAATTGCTGCCTGAATATCATCACCTGGGCTTAGAGTAATATCTCCTGTTACTGGTGTAGGTGTAGGTGTAGGAGTACCTGTTGGCGTTGGAGTAGGTGTCGGTGAACCTGTCGGAGTAGGTGTAGGAGTAGGAGTAGGTCCGCCACTACCTGATAAGCTCATGTAGAAAAGATACGCTACATTGTCCTTACTTAATGTATGGTCGCCTGATCCAAGTTCTATAGTAAGTATTCCACCTGAGACACTTTGGCTTACTCCATCAACTCTAAAACCGCCGCTCCAGCCTTCGTTGAATACACATGTTAATGTTCCTGATCCGTTGAAAGTAATTGAAGTACTGGATTCAATCTTCAAGCATTGTGTCAATGTCAATCCTGCATAGAATACAGTGCCGTATGAGGTAGAAAGGTTGCCGGATATGTTAAAGAAAGAACTTGATAGACCATCTGTTGTAAAGTTGTGAACTATATCATCGCCTGGCGTTGGTGTCGGAGTTGGTGTTGACGTAGGAGTCGGAGTAGGTGTCGCTGTAGGTGTTGGAGTCGGTGTCGGTGTTGCAGTCGGTGTTGGTGTTGGTGTTGCCGAGCAGCTTGCAACCTGAATGTTAGGACCATCTATCTGCATATAGTCGACATTAGGCAATCCCGCGCTGTTCGTAGCCTGAAGACGCATATCCTTTAATCCTGCGCTCAAATATACACTGGTTGATTCAGTAGTCCAGCTTGTCCAGCCGCCTGTACCTGCGAAGCTGAACGAACATGCTGTTGAACCGTTTACGATCAAGTTTGCCGAACGGGCACTTGAGCCGTTGGCATATCTGACGGTAACGGTATACGTACCTGCTGTAACTACATTTGTCATATAGTCGATGCCGGTTCCGCTGGCATTGTCTGTATTTGCATAACCTGAACCTGTATATCCGCTATGGTCAGATTGAACTGCACCATCTACATCACAGAATCCTGTCTGGTTTTCCTGTATGACAATACCACCGCCTGGCGTAGGGGTAGGTGTCGGCGTTGGCGTAGGAGTAGGTGTCGGCGTTGGCGTAGGAGTAGGTGTCGGCGTTGGCGTAGGAGTAGGAGTCGGCGTTGGCGTAGGAGTAGGAGTCGGCGTAGGTGTAGGCGTTGGTGTCGGGGTTGGCGTAGGTCCGCCACCTCCAGAGATAGTCCCGGCAGATGCTGTTAAAATGACCTTATCCAATATGCTGCCATCTTCTCTTCTACATACCCTCAAAGTGTGTGAACCTGATGATAAGCTGTTAAAAGTAGCTACAGAAAGTACTGAATATCCGCTTGTTTGCGTATTGTTTTGAGTACTCCATGAGCCTGAATCCATTTTGTAATGGAATGAGTCATTGGAGCCATTAGAGAAATTTACCTGAATCTGGAACTGTACATTTGCACTCTGCGACAGTGTAAACGATATCAGTACCTGACCATCTGCAGAATCTGATGGTGAGCTTAAAATATCGTTGCTGTTATCCGGCCATACTATTGCCTGTCCGCCGGATGCAGATCCATCACTGATTACCGTAAGCGGTGCAAACTGGCTCTGGCCTGAGAGACTTTCAAGCTCTACTTCCAGTGTGCTGCCGCCTGGCGTAGGTGTTGGTGTCGGAGTAGGAGTCGGCGTAGGTGTAGATGTCGGTGTCGGCGTTGGTGTTGCAGAACAGCTTGCTGCCTGAACATCAGGGCCGGTTATCTCTATGTAATCGACATTAGGCAGACCGCTGCTGTTTGTAGCTTCAATAGCTATATCACTTATCCCTGCCGACAAATATACACTGACTGATTCGGTATCCCAGGTTGTCCATGTACCGGTGCCGGCAAAGCTGAATGCCTCTATTGTTAAACCGTTTACGATCAAATCTGCCGAACGAGAGCTTGAACCGTTGGCGAATCTGACTGTAACGGTATATGTACCCGCTGTTCCTACATTCGCCTTATAGTCAATACCATTTCCACTGGCATTGTCCGTATTTGCATAACCTGAACCTGTATAGCCTGAATGCTCAGATTCAATATCACCATCTACATTGCAGAAGCCGGTCTCATTTTCCTGTATGACAACGGCCAATGCAACGGATGGCATGAGAATAAGTACTATAAGAATTAGTTTCATTAACTTTAACATAAATCAAGCCTCCTTTTCATATAAAACTTTTTAAAACAATTTGCCTGATGTAAGCATGATCGCAACAGTTGTATATATACAAAGATACTGATGAGAAATGTTTGTCCGTTACACCTCCTTTCTATCCATGCATATAAGCGCAATGGTTCTTCTTCTTTTTCATCCCTGTTTACCCATTGCTTGTCTTAGCGATAATCCCCATGTACCGTATGCGCAAGTTTTTGCTTAAACTGTGAGATCGATCCTTGTTCCTATAATAATGCTGAATATGACAAAAATTCAACTTTTTAGTTAGTGTATATAATAAGGATATTATGATGATAAGATGATGAGAAATTGATGAGAAATATTAAATTGAAGCTACTTTTTTACATGAGGAAATATAAAAACAGATAAACTGGCTCGACAGCTAAGAAATCTTGCAAATAATCATGGCGCAACGTTAGCGCTGTTCGATTTTTGAGGGATTTTTCGAGCCTTGTACTCCGGTTTTACAGTAATTTTTCAGCTATCTGCACCGCGTTCAATGCTGCACCTTTTCGAATCTGGTCGCCGCAGACCCAGAGGTTAATAGCCTTGTTGTCCGGCACAGATTCATCCTGACGTATCCTGCCGACATAGACATCATCTCTATCCGTCCCGTCTATAGGCATCGGGAAGCGGTTATTCTCAGTATCATCTATCAGTGACACGCCCGGTGCGTGCTCAAGGAGCTTACGAACCTCGTCAGGCGTAATCGAATCCTTGAATTCGAGGTTGATGCTCTCGCAATGACACCTCATAACCGGAATTCTGATACAGGTACAGGTAATTGCTATTTCAGGACAACTGAAAATTTTCCTGGTCTCGTGAACCATCTTCATTTCTTCAGTGTTGTAGCCGTTAGGCCCGATGTCAGAGTCGTGGCTGAAGATATTGAAAGCTATCTGATATTTAAACTTGTTACAGGTCGGCTCTTTGTCGGCGAGGATTTCCTTTGTCTGCTCGGCAAGCTCGGTCATACCGGCCTGGCCCGCACCGCTGACTGCCTGATAGGTGCTGACAATCATCCTTTTAACAGGATTAGCCTTATGCAGCGGCCAGACAGGAACATTTGCGATTATCGTCGAGCAGTTCGGGTTAGCGATAATACCTTTATGCTCCTTTATGGCCTCGGGGTTAATTTCAGGGATAACCAGTGGAACATCGGGGTCCATCCTGAATGCACTTGAATTATCAACTACCACCGCACCTGCCTTTACCGCGGCCGGGGCAAACTGCTTGCTGCGGGAACCGCCTGCGCTGAAAAGAGCTATCTCGATGCCGTCGAAGCTGTTTTCTGTCAGCTCTTCGACCGGGTATTCTGTGTCTTTGAATGTAACCTTCTTGCCGAGAGAACGGGCTGATGCCAACATTTTCATAGATTTTGCCGGGAAGTCGCGCTGCTCAAGAATTTTTAGAAATTCCTGACCTACCGCTCCGGTCACACCTGCGACAGCTACAGTTTTTGCCATTTCTTTTGCTCCTTTTTTGATTTCTTATATTACTTAACTCGTTTTAAAGCCGGAACATACTAATAATTCATACTGAAAAAGTCAAGGTTAAGATAGAAAAGTAAGCAAAAAAGCAGTTTTTTGTTTGATTTTTGCCAAAAGTTTTTATATTATAATGGGCTATGGCTAATAAGACAAAAAATGTCGGCTTCAATCCAGCAGCAACCATCCTGCTCAGCCTCCTGTTGCGCCGCTAAGGCGCATACTTCCTTTTCACACATATACCCTATATTGTTTTTGTTTAATTGTAGAAATTACGCTGCATTTGTTGCATAATTTCTGTTTCGAGATAATAAAAGGAGACAAATTATGTCTGCTGGAAAAAATTTGATCGTTTTTGATACGACCCTAAGGGATGGCGAACAGGCTGCCGGCACCAGGCTCGGCGTCCGTGAAAAGCTCGAACTGGCGATGCAGCTGGCTCGGCTCGGCGTTGATATTATTGAGGCCGGCTTTCCGATCTCTTCGCCACAGGACTTCGAAGCGGTACAGCTTATCGCTGAACAGATAAAGGGCCCGACTATCTGCGGCCTTTCCAGGGCGATATATGCCGATATCGATGCTGCAGGCAAGGCTCTGAAAAATGCCAAAAAATCCCGGATACATACAGGTCTTGGAATCAGCGATATCCATATCGCAAGCAAGTTCAAGGATCCTAAGTACGGCAGGACGCTGAAGGACAAAAAGGCAAATGCGATAGATATGGGAATCAAAGCTGTCAAACGTGCCAAGAGGTATACCGATGATATCGAGTTCTACTGCGAAGATTCCGGCAGAGCGGACAAGGAATATCTGTACCAGATGGTCGAAGCAGTCATCGATGCCGGCGCTACTACGGTAAATATTCCCGATACGACAGGCTACGCGATTCCGGAACAGTTCGGCCGGTTAATAGCCGGCATCATCGCAGAAGTGCCCAACGCTAAAAAAGCCGTCATTAGTGTACACTGCCACGATGATTTAGGGATGTCGGTAGCTAATACACTGGCCGGTGTGAAAAACGGCGCCAGGCAGATAGAAGGTACGGTTAATGGTGTCGGCGAGCGGGCAGGAAACGCCTCGCTTGAAGAAGCCATAATGGCAATAAAGACTCGCAAGGACTTTTTCTCAATAGATACGAAAATAAAAACACAGGAGTTCTATAAGACGAGCAAAATGGTTTCGGAAATGCTCGGAATCGCTGTTCCGCCGAACAAAGCTGTTGTCGGCGCTAATGCTTTTGCGCACAGCAGCGGGATACATGTTGACGGCGTTCTGAAAAATACGCTTACTTATGAAATAATGCGGCCTGAAGATGTCGGTTCACCGGAGACCTCAGTTGTGCTTACCGCAAGGACAGGAAGGCACGGCCTTAAACACAGGCTGAATGCGCTTGGCTATAAAATGTCGGAAGCAGAGCTTGACCAGATATACCAGAGATTTCTCGAGGTGGCCGACAGGAAGACAGAAGTTTTCGATGAAGATATCGCAGCACTTGTCAGTACTGAGATGAGAACTGTTGAGCATACTTTTGATCTTCAGTATTTGCATGTGGCCTGCGGGACGGGAACACTGCCGACAGCAAGTGTAAGAATAAAGATAAAAGACAAAGATGAACCAGCAACCGCGGCAGCTTGCGGAGATGGACCCATCGATGCCGCTTATGAAGCGATAAGAATCGCTACCGGCCAATCGCCCAAGCTGGACCTCTATTCGATAAAGGCGGTCACCGGCGGCAAAGACGCTCTCGGCGAGGCAACAGTGAAAGTGATAAATGAAAAAGGTATAAGATTTACAGGCAGAGGCGTCTCGACTGATATTATCGAGGCCTCCGCAAAAGCATACGTCGATGCGATCAACAGGATGGTCGCAACTGTAAAAGAGAAAAAAACAAAAAAATAACAGGGCAATACAATGTCAATGACAATAACGGAAAAGATACTTGCCGCTGCGGCAGGTAAAAAGAAAGTTGAGCCCGGCGATGTAATCGACGCGAAGATCGACTGCATTATGTGTCACGATGTGACGACTCCGCCGGCAATTTCCATGCTCAGGGAAAAAGGTATCGATAAGGTCTTCGATGCCGACAAGATCGTTGTCACGCCGGACCATTTCCAGCCGGCCAAAGATATTAAAAGCGCCGAGCTGCATAAAAGGCTCGATACCTGGGCAAGAGAAAAGAAAATAAAAAATTACTATCCGGTCGGTAAAGCAGGTGTCTGTCACGCGCTGCTGCCTGAGCAGGGTCATATCAGGCCGGGCGAAGTTATCGTCGGCGGAGACAGCCATACCTGTACCTATGGAGCACTTGCGGCTTTTTCAACCGGTATCGGCTCAACCGATCTGGCTGCCGCTATAGCTACAGGAAAACTGTGGTTCAAAGTTCCTGCATCGATAAAGTTCGTACTCAACGGCAAACTTTCAAAAGGTGTTTACAGCAAAGATGTGATCCTGGCCTGTATAGCAAAGATCGGCACAGATGGTGCGCTCTATAAAGCGATGGAATTTGTCGGCCCGGCCCTGAAAGATATGTCGGCAGAAGCTCGGATGACCATTACGAATATGGCTATCGAGGCAGGCGGCAAGAACGGCATTATCGGCTTCGATGACGTAACAAAAAAATATCTCGATGAGCACCTCAAGGATAAAAAAGAATATACCGTTTACGAATCGGACCCGGATGCAGTCTATGAACAGACGATAGAAATTAACTGTTCCAGGCTTGAGCCGATAGTTGCCTTTCCGCATCTTCCAAGCTGCGGAAAACCTATAAGCAAATGTGCCGGAGTTGCAATGGACCAGGCCTACATCGGAAGCTGCACCAACGGCAGAATGGAAGACCTGAGAATCGCCGCTCAGATACTCAAAGGCAAAAAAGTTGCGATAAGGACTATCATCGTGCCTGCCACTCCTGAAATCTGGAGACAGGCGATGGATGAAGGTCTGTTCGATATCTTTTACGATGCAGGCTGTGTAATTTCTGCGCCGACCTGCGGTGCGTGCCTTGGCGGGTTTATGGGAATCTTAGCTGAAGGCGAAAAATGCGTAAGTACAACAAACAGAAACTTTGTCGGCAGGATGGGACATCCGAAAAGTGAAGTCTATCTGGCCAGCCCTGCAACTGCAGCGGCAAGCGCAGTTGAAGGCAAGCTTGCCGACCCAAGAAAATATATTTAATGGAAACTCTAAATCCTAATATCTAAATCCTAAATAAATACAAATGACAAAAACTCAAAATCCAAAACAATATGACCTTGAAGACAGGACACTGAAGTTTGCAAAACGGACGAGAGAATTTATCAGAAGAATCGATAGAACTCTGGCAAACATAGAAGATAGCAAACAGCTTATCAGGTCGTCAGGGTCTATTGGTGCAAACTATATTGAGGCTAATGAAGCTTTGAGCAAAAAAGACTTTGCTATGCGTGTTAAAATATGTCGTAAGGAAGCTAAAGAAAGTAGATACTGGCTACAACTGGTGAATACAGACGGCAAAAACGACTTGGAGCAGGAAAAGCATGCTTTGCAGGAAGAAGCCCGTGAACTTACGCATATTTTTGGTTCCATCGTAACCAAAAGTACCTAGTAGTTTGGAGCATTTGTAATTAGGATTTTGATATTATTTAGAGTTTAGAAATTAGAAATTAGGATTTTAACAACAAGGTAATAATGATGTCTATAGCACATGTATACAAAAGAGACCATATAAATACGGACGAGATTATACCTGCAAGATATCTCAATACCGATGACATGGCAGAACTTGCCACGCATTGTATGGAAGATCTGGATACTGAGTTCGTAAAGAAATGTCAGCCTGGCGATTGTATAGTTGCCGATGAGGATTTCGGCTGCGGCTCGAGCAGGGAACACGCTGTCTGGGCGCTTCAGGGCGCTAAAGTCGGTGCCGTTATCGCTAAAACCTTTGCGAGGATATTCTATCGCAATTGTATCAATTGCGGGTTCTATCCTATTGAACTTGACGGCGCAACGGATAAAATAAGCAACGGCGACGAAATCGAAGTCGATTACGAAAAGGGTGTAATTAATAACAAGACCCGGAATAAAGAGATAAAGTTTAAGCCGCTGCCTGATTTTGCTATTGAAATAATAAAAGATGGCGGATTACTCAACCATATAAAGAAAGGTTAACCACGAATGAACACAAATATGCACAAGTTTAAAAAACTTTTTTAAACAGTGTTAGTCCGTGTCTAAAAAACAGTGTAAATCAGTGTTTATAATTGAAGAAAGGAACAGATGAAGACGTACAAGATTGCTGTAATGGGCGGCGACGGGACCGGGCCGGAAGTAACGGTTGAGGCTGTAAAGGTTATGAAAGCTGCTGAGGCCAGGTTCGGATTCAAAACCGAGCTTACAGATTTCGACTTCGGCGGAGAAAGATATAAAAGGACAGGTGAGACTCTGCCGGACAGCGCAATCGAAGAGTTCAAAAAGTTCGATTCGATACTGCTCGGTGCTATCGGCCATCCTGATGTAAAGCCAGGCATCTTAGAAAAGGGTATTTTGCTCAAGGCCCGCTTTGCGCTCGACCAGTATATTAATCTTCGGCCAGTAAGATTATATCCCGGCGTACCCTGTCCGCTGAAGGACAAAGGGCCTGATGAGGTCGATTACGTCGTCGTGCGCGAAAACACCGGTGATGCTTATACAGGAGCAGGCGGATTTACTTTAAAAGATACGCCGAATGAAGTTGCGGTGCAATCGGCTGTTTATAACAGATTTCAGGTTGATAGGTGTCTTAAGTACGCCTTCGAATACGCTAAAAAACACGGCAAAAAGGCTCGCGGTAAAGGAAAAGAAAATACACTTGGTCTTGTTGGCAAGACAAACGTACTCACATATATTTACGACCTATGGGAAAGAGCATTCCACGAGATGGGCAAAAAAGAATATCCGGATATCCGCAGGGATTATTACCACGTTGATGCAACCTGTATGTGGATGGTCAAGAGCCCGGAATGGTTCGATGTGCTTGTAACCGGCAACCTGTTCGGCGACATCATTACCGACCTCGGCGCTATAACACAGGGCGGAATGGGCATCGCGGCAGGCGGAAATATTAATCCGCAAGGCGTCTCGATGTTCGAACCTATCGGCGGAAGCGCACCAAAGTACACCGGCCAGGGAGTTATCAATCCGCTGGCGGCAATATGTGCAATGCAAATGATGCTGGAAACGCTCGGCGAAGATAAAGCAGCCAAAAAAATCGAAGATGCCGTCAAATTCGTTACGGCTAACAAGATGAAGGGTATGGCAGCCGGAAAAATGGGCTACTCAACCAGCGAAGTCGGCGACCTTGTAGCAACTGAAGTCGCAAACTGAAATATAAAAACTTAAAATACTCTGTAGAAAAGATGTTTAATTGTGTCATTGCGAGCGCAGCGAAGCAATCTCAGGACTCAGAAACAAGATTGCCGCAGTCACCTTCGGCTCCTTCGCAATGACAATAGTAATGTCTTCTACAAAGTAAACTTAAAACTAAAAATTGTGGAATCCCGCATCTGTCCAATCCAGATGCGGGATGACTTCCTTAATTTTGATTTTTAAATTTTAACTTTTAATTTTATTTGCCGTGCCTGCTAATCTAACACCAGAATACCACAAAGCGGAACAGTGGTTCAGACAGGCCTCTACCACTGAGGAGAAAATTCTTGCACTTGAAGAGATGATGCGGGTCATCCCTAAGCACAAGGGCACCGACCACATGCGGGCGGATTTGCGGAAAAAGTACAGCGCCCTAAAAGAAGATGCTGAAAAGAAGAAAAAAAAGGCCGGCGGTGTAGACCCATTCCATATTCCAAAAAGCGGAGCAGGCCAGGTAGTTTTATTAGGACTTCCCAACAGCGGTAAAAGCGCTATCGTTTCATCTGTTACCCACGCCAAAACCCATGTTGCTGATTTTCCCTTCACAACGCCTATGCCGATACCGGGAATGGCGCAATTCGAGGATATACAAATCGAAATCGTTGACATGCCTCCGATAACAGCCGACTTTGTTATGCCGGGTATGATTAATGCCTTGCGAAACTGCGACCTGATTGCAGTTGTTATAGATTTGGCCGGCGACATCGAAGAACAGGCCGGGGCTTGCTTTGATTTTCTTGAGTCAAAAAGACTCCTGCTCGATCCGGACAATCCTATTATAGACGAAAGCGGTAAATCGCTGGCGAGAAAATGTTTTATCCTCGCAACAAAAAAAGATTTGGCACCGCAAAACGCGATAGATAATTTGAAGGCTAAGCTGACAAGACCAATTGAAATTGTCGAAATCTCGACAGAAGATAATACAAGTCTCGATGTAATGATCGCAGATATTTTCAGGCTGCTTGATATTGTCAGGGTCTATGCAAAAAAGCCGGGGCAACACGCAGATATGACCGAGCCGTTCGTTCTGCCCAGAGGCTCGACAGTAATGGACCTGGCCCAGTCGATACACAGAGAGCTTGCGGAAAAATTAAGAACCGCTCGATGCTGGGGAAGCGGTGTTCATGACGGCCAGAATGTACACAGAACTCATGAATTGTGCGATAAAGATATTATAGAATTGCATTTTTCATAAAAAAGTTTATCCTGTATTTTCAATAGTTTATTCAAGGAGTTAAAAATGGAATGTAAGAAGCAGGAAAATCTCGCATTTTGTAAGTGCACATATCCGTGCTCCAAAAGAGGTATCTGCTGTGAGTGTATCCAGCAGCATTTGGCATCAAAAGAACTTCCCGGCTGCTGTTTCCCGCCTGATGTGGAAAAGACCTATGACCGCAGCTTCAGAGCATTTGCAAAAGCGTGGAAATTATAAGAATATTCAAATTGCTTTAACTCAACTATAAATTCGGGCCGGTCAAAAATATGGCTAAAGCCGAGGCAGAAAATGTTCGTGACCCACTTGTAAGCCGTGCTGCTTCAGACAGTGCTGCTTTCGAACTGCTTTACGACATATATTATGAAAAAATATTCAGCTACTGCATAGGCAGGATTCGTTTCAGGCAAACCGCCGAAGATATAACAAGCACCGCATTTTTGTCTGCAGCCAGAGATATTTCCAGATTTAAGGGAACAACCAGGGCAGATTTTGTTAACTGGCTATACACAATAGCTACCGTAAAAATAGATTCTTATCTTAAAACACAACATATACCCCAAACTTCAGATTCAAAATCAGATACAATTACCTGGCCGTTACTGCACAGTGCCATCTTAAAGCTCGGGCTAAAAGATCAGGCTGTTATAGTAATGAGATTTTTTGAAAATATAGCCATTTCCAGAATAGCTGATATTATTAACTCAAGATCTGACCTTATTCGTATCAGAATTGCAGAAGTAATTGATGAACTCAAAAAAATTATTCTTCTGCAAACTAAAGATATAGAATTGCCTGAGACAGAAAAACAGTTTGAAAATCTCGTAAAAACACTTGATATAGACAATACGCCGGATGCCGGCCACAAAGCAAGGCTGCGAGCAAAAATACCTTCTGTTTTTGGTCGCCGGCAGGCAAGAGAATACCCGTCAATCTTATACCTGGCTGCAGGTGCAGCGCTATTATTGGTACTAATAATTATTTTATGGTCCTATCCCGCAAATAAGACTTCGATCACTCAACAAAATATTTCCAAACAACCCGAAACAGCAGTTGAGGCAGACCTTCCGCCAAACCAGGAAGAAATATCAAGACTTGAAAAAATCAAAAAGCTTGCTTCTGAAAAGAATATCCCCCAGCTCCTGGAAATACTCAAAAGCGATGACATCGCTTCGAGACTCCTGGCTGCAAAATTCCTGGCGGAACTTACTGATTCCAATCTTGCCGAGGTAATAAAAATTGCCCTGCCGACAGAAGAAATTAATTCTGACAATCGTACTGAACAAATGCCGCCTGAGATAAAAACACTGTTAATATCTACGATCGACAAAAAAATAGACCAGCCTCTGCCGTCTGTAAATCTGGAAATTCTATTCGATAAATGGGTAAAACCACTTCAGGTCCTGACTGACGAACAGGGTCAATACCAGTTTACATTGCCGCAACAAAAATTTAACTGGTTCAGAATAAGTGCTGCTAAAGAAGGTTACGCAAGCATGGTCGTTAAGCAGCAGGATTTGAAACTTTCCGAATTGTTTACTCTTGAAACAATCTTTTTCAGAATGCCCGAGGTAATTACAATAGGAGGGATAGTTCAGGATGAAGACTTTGAGCCGATAGAAAATGCAGAGGTACGTGTAATTGCTGACTTCGACGATGACGAGATTGACGAGATGCCAAAAATAGATATAAGCGGAGTATTCAAAACTGATGTTAACGGTTTCTGGAAATGTGACACTTTTCCCGAAGACAGCCTAAAAGCTGCTATAAAAGCATCGCATCCGAATTATGTATCACAGGAAACTTACCTGCCTGCAACTATTGAACAACTTAAAAATTTAATGTATATCACAATTCTCGAACAGGGTATAACCGTAATTGGCAGAGCAACCGATTACACAGAGGGTCCCTTGTCAGCAACCATTACCAGAGGACTTTATTATAACCAGGATGAGAAAAGCGTACGTTGTGACAAAGACGGCTGGTTCCAATTTAATAATGTCCCTCTTGGTAACGAAGTTTTTTTTGCACAATGCCAGGGAGGAGCACCACGAATACAGCAGGTTGATGTTCAACCGGATATGCCACCGATAATTTTCGTGCTTGAACCTGCAAAGACTATTCGCGCAAAAGTCGTAGACATCGAAGGGGTACCTGTAGAAAATGCTGTTGTAGAAGTGTCGTCGTGGCATGGTTTCGATCTGCTTAATTTTGAGACGACAACAGATGCAAACGGTTTCTTTGTCTGGAAAGATGCCCCGCAAGATGAGGTTTTATTCGATATTTCCAAACCAGGTTATCTCAGTATCCGCAGCTTCGGCATGCAAAGCGAAAACGATTATGTATTAACACTTCTTGAGCCGTTCGAAATATCCGGCCAGGTTCTAAGCGACAACCCCGATCAGCCGGTAAAAACATTTAAAATAATCGTCAGCTATTATCAGGATGACACCGGTGAAATATTGATGGAAAGGACAAATCCAACAACATTTTCCGGCAGCGAGTACAACCTGGTCATTACAGAGCCTTTCGATTTTCAACTGGTACTGCAGGCTAATGGTTTTGTGCCGGCCAAGTCACCTGTCTTCTCTGCCGAACAAAACGTTTCAGAATATGATTTTATCCTTACGCCAAGGTAAAAAATTTCCCAAAATAATTGCCAAATATCTGTACCCTGCCACTCCAGAATATAAACTGTTGAAAGATAGTCCGAGAATATCACCTTTTAAAATAAGTTATCCCTAAAAAATAAAGACTTATTATATCTTTTTTGATTTTTTGCTAAATCCCTTATCTTGTACCCATAAAACAGCGAATTATCTTGACAATTTTACCTATTTTGCTAAAATTAACAGTATGTGTACCACTCTATTTTGGTACTAAATTAAAGTCGCACATCCATGGAGGGGGTGTTTCCAGGGCTTTTTTTGCCGGGAGGAGACTTTATAAAAAGCAATAAAATGAAAGATGTGTCCACAATAAAAGAGATAGTCTGGTTGCAGCCCGATTTATGGCTACGGCTTATGTTGGCGGTAGTGGTTACTCTGCCCGTCGGGCAGATAGCTTATGCCGAGCAGCAATATCAGCTTGCCAAACAGCAACACCAGCTTGCCCAGCAGAAAACCGAGTATTTCAAGCTTGTTTCCACTGTTGAATACATGGCGAAGCGCGGAAGTGAAGAAAAGCGATATCGTCATCAGCTCGAACCATGGTTTATAGTTACCTCCGCTCCGCAAAATCCGGACCAGACACATTACAATCTTATAACCACAGATTTTCAGCTTCGTGACCCGAGCTCTTATGAATTGTACAGGGGCATCGACGAGATAAACTACGGGCTGATCGGGAAACGATACATTTCGAATGTCGACGATGACCTGCTGCATTTGCGGACGATGAATAATGAGTGTGTAAAGGTTCTTGCTGACGAATCCCCAAAAGAAGTCGGTGATACGTGGACATGCAGATTTAATCTCGGGCTGTTCAACCATTACTCACTTCCTGACGAATTGAGATTTACCGTAACATCAATCACCGTTCCGACTGATGAGCTCGGCGATCTTGTCGCTGTTCGTGCGATATCTGATCCGTTTATGGTAAAAGCTCTTCGGCAGATCGAAGGTTACGGCTATGTCAAGTGTAAGATCGCCGCGGTTTACCTCTTCGACCCATATGTATATGAAACCGATGCAGAAGATATATATGTAAGCGCAATGGTCTTTTTGGCTTCTACAAATATGGACAGTATGGACCAGCAATACCGTTACGAATTCGGCACATATAAAACAGAGCCGAACACCGCGCCGGTCGATATGGAAGGTCTCGGCTTTGAGCTTGAAGATTTTGTCAGGGAAATCGAACTGATACCGGAGCCGATGGAAGTAGACCCGAATGAAACCGCAGGCCTGCCGTCCTGGGCACAATCGGAAGTGGCAAATGCCGCACAAATAGCTTCAGCCTGTGCAGCGGTTGCCTGTGAACAGAATGTGGTAAATCCCGTCGCAAGCATCTATCTTGCTGCAGCAAGAACCTATCAGCTTCAGAAAGATATGTGCGTGCTTATCCCGGAACCATGTCCGAGAAGTGTTTGCCAGGCTCTTAGATATGATGTAGAAGAAATTTATCCTATGGAGATTTGCGGCGGAAGACCTCTGCCTCTCTGGCCGCTTGGTTTCATACCTCTTGCATTCGTCAGCCATGGTGGCGGCGGCGGTGGAGGCGGCGACGACAAAAGTCCTTATAAACCGACATGTGCACCACCCGCATCTCCTACGCCTACTCCAACTCCATCCGGCGGTTAAAAAGACTTACAGCTTCAGATACTTCTTGTAAACTCCAAAGCATAACACTATAAGCAATATCACTGCGCTGATATGTTCGAGCGGCGATATCCCCATCTTATGGTAATGATTCTGGATTTGGCCGCCCAAACCGCTGAACATCCCATCGATAATCAACCCGCTTGCTAAAGCACAGACTATAACGGTGAGAAGATATATTATTGCCGTCCGCCTGCCAAGAACCTTCCAGAGAATGGCAAAAGCTGCTGCGTTTGTCGCAGGGCCTGTCATAAGAAAAACAAGCGCAGCTCCCGGGCTAAGTCCTTTTGCTATCAGCGCAACTGCAACCGGCACAGAAGCCGTCGCACAAACATATACAGGAATACCTAAAAACATCATTAATATCATAGCGCCAATACCTGTGCCGATTTTCTCAGCGAAAAAATCATCAGGTACAGCGACCGAAATAACCGCTGCTGCTAAAAGGCCTATTAGCATAGCAAGACCTATATCGCGGGGCAGAACAACAAAGGCATGCTTAAAACCTGTCATAAATTTACTTCTATTCTCTAAAGAATCCTGATCCTCCCGGGTTTCCGATGTAACAGATTCTTTGCCGCCGAACAGATTTACTGCAATCCCGCCGATGATGCCCGTGATAAGTGCTGCGACAGGACGAAATACCATAAACACAGGACCTAATAAACTCAGCGTAACGAAAATACTGTCAACACCTGTCTGCGGCGTACTCAAGAGAAACGCAACCGTTGCACCTTTGCCCGCGCCGCGTTTATGCAGTGACATCGAAACAGGTATCACACCACAACTGCATAAAGGAAGCGGCACGCCGAAAAGAGAAGATTTTATTATCGGCCAAATTCCTTTCCCGCCAAGGTGCCGCTGTACAAAACTTGTCGGAATTATAACCTTTAATATCCCCGCAACAACAAAACCCAATAACAGATACGGACTCATCTGGCCGATAGTGGCCCAGAAATCCGTCAGGACTGATTGCAAAAAATTAATCACAGGTTTTCATCCTTTGACAGTTTCTATTTTCCTGACCTGTCCATCGAGACCTATTGTTATGTCCTCGAACTCTAATGCCTTTTTGCTTTTCTCTATCGCCTGAGCAATAATTCTTGTAAGACCAAAACAGCATGGCGCCTCCATATGCACTATGGCAAGACTTTTAAGCTTATTTGCTTTAAATATCTCACTAAGCTTATCAACATAATATGTATTATCATCCAGCTTCGGACAGGCTATAACGAGACTCTTGTCTTTGAGCATTTTGCTGTGAAAATCACCCATAGCAAACGGAACGCAATCTGCCGCCAGGAGCAAGTCAGACCCCTGCAAAAAAGGCGCATTTACTGAAACGAGCTTGAGCTGTATAGGCCAATGAGTCAATTGCGAACCGACATCGCCTTGCTCAGCGGTTTTAAGGGCGAACTGTTTAGCTGCCAAACCGTGACAGACAAAGCCTTTATTGTCGCAGGCAGGCTTTTCTTCCTGCAGATGTTGTTGTACCGCCTTTTCATCAAACTCGGCGCATTCTCTTTGCTCGACAGTTATCGCATCCTGAGGACAATGGCCTATACATGCACCAAGACCGTCACAGTATGTTTCACTTATCAGTTTTGCTTTTCCATTGATAAGCTTGATCGCTCCTTCTGCGCAGGCATCGACACATTGGCCGCAACCATTGCATTTGTCCTCATCAATTTTTACAATATTTCGAACAACCATTTTATGCCCTTATCATTACTAAAAGCATCTTAAATTTCTCTTTAGCCTGGACACTATGAGGCTTATTGGCCGGCATTATCACAATTTCCCCTGCCTTAGCTGCAACTTCCTTGCCGTCAATTGTAAGCACTCCTGCCCCTTCAACTATTTGAACAAATGCATCGTAAGGAGCCTGATGTTCGCTCAATCCCTGCCCTACATCGAATGCGAACAGAGTAATCGTTCCGACGGGCTTGTCGATTATAGTTTTGCTTACCACTGAATCTCCAGCGTATTCAATAAGCCCTGCCAGATTAACCGATTTTGCCAGGCAACTTTCAATAACCGTATTTCTATCCGCATTTGCCATATTTCAATCCTTTCAATCAGCCAAGCATATCAGCCATATCTTTTTCAGGTTCACCGATTGGTTTTATATCATACTTTTCGACCAGAACTTTCAAAACGTTCGGACTCACAAACGCCGGCAGTGAAGGCCCAAGTCTGATATTTTTTACGCCGAGATAAAGCAGCGCCAGCAGTACTGCAACTGCTTTTTGTTCATACCAAGCAATGTTATAAATGATCGGCAATTCATTAATATTATCCAGCCCGAATACTTCTTTGAGTTTCAAAGCGATAATTGCCAGCGAATAGCTGTCATTACACTGCCCCGCATCAAGAACGCGCGGGATTCCGCCGATCGTTCCAAGATTTAGTTTGTTATATCTGTACTTAGCACACCCGGCCGTAAGAATAATAGTATCTTTAGGCAGTAACTCAGCAAACCTCGTATAGTAACTTCTGCCTTTCTGCCGGCCATCACAGCCTGCCATAACCACGAATTTTTTAACAGCACCGCTTTTAACGGCTTCTATTACTTTGTCTGCAAGTGCAAGTACCTGCTGATGCGCAAAACCGCCGACTATCTTACCAGTTTCGATTTCGGTAGGCGGTTGACAGGTCTTAGCCATTTCGACTATCTCTGAAAAGTCTTTTGGCCCGTTATCCTTTCTGTCTGCGATATGCTTAACACCCGGAAATGCCACGTTGCCGGTCGTGAAAACCCTGTGTTTATAAGAATCTTTCGGAGGAATAAGACAGTTCGTAGTCATCAAAATCGCCCCGTTAAACGACTCAAACTCCTTGTCCTGAAGCCACCACGAATTTCCATAATTGCCGATAAAGTGTTTATATTTCTTAAAGGCAGGATAGTAATTTGCCGGCAGCATCTCGCCGTGTGTATATACATCAACACCAGTGCCCTGGGTTTGCTTAAGCAGTTCTTCCATATCTTTCAGGTCATGGCCGGAAATCAAAATCCCCGGGTTTAAACCTGCGCCGATATTTACTTCAGATATTTCAGGATTGCCGTAAGTTTCGGTGTTTGCCTTATCGAGTATGGCCATGGCTTTCACCGCGATTTCCCCGGCTTTCATCACTTTAGCAACCATCTCTTCCATACTGAGTTCTTTTGTAGTCGAGGCCATCCCCTCTACGAGATAATCGAAAACCGCCTGATCTTCAAAGCCGAGAACGGATGCATGGTCAGCATAAGCGGCTACACCTTTCAGGCCATAGATAAGAAGTTCACGCAACGAGCGAACATCCGCATTTTCCTCAGCAAGAACACCAACTGTCTGAGCTTTTGTAAGAAAATCCCCTTTTGTATCGGCGTTCCAAACGGCGCTGTCATGCAGATCGCCTGTAATGGCATATTTTTCTTTGATTTTATCGCGAACAGATAAACCCTGTTTGATAACATCAATGATTCGGTCTTCATCGAAATTCACATTCGTGATTGTTGTAAAAAGCGCCCTTGCAATGTAATGGCCTGTGTCTTTATCAACCTTTCCGGCTTTCTCAGCCATCACAGCAATGCCCTTTACAACATAAATCAGCAAGTCCTGCAGATTTGCGGTATCTGCTTTCTTTCCGCATATTCCATTGATTTTACAACCTTCGTTTTTGAGTGTCTCCTGACATTGATAACAAAACATATCAATCCCCTTTCAAATAACAAATTAGTTTATTTTCCAATATATACCTGACGAGCAATTTGCCTGCCTCGGTCCGTCTTAAAAGTTTTATCTATTATTTTAGTTAATTTGTCTTTATCAAAACGACTATCGCTTTCAGCCAGATTGACTAGCCAGTCAGCATCCCAGATAATCCTGAATTCAGTTGTATCTATATCCTTGGCGCTGTGATGATTGGCTATAATCCTGCATATATGTTCGATCCTTGGCTTATCTATATCATATTTTTCAAGAATCCTTCTGGCAATCGGCGGCCCTTCTATTTCCTGATATTGTCCTGCGGCACTGTTATATTTTCTTTCTGCTTCATGTATTCCTATATCATGTAAAATAGCAGCAGCCTTAACAGCCAGGATATCGCCGCTTTCCTTTTGAGATATCTGTTCAGCGTATTGAAGAACTGTTAGGGCATGCTCGATTCGTCTGCTGTCATTACCAAAGACTTCTTTCATTTCATCGATTAATTTCACACAAATGTTCTGACTTTTATCTGTTATCATGACAGAAACATCCTTATGCAAGCAATTGTTCCAAAGTTATATCTTTTAAATAATCTTCAATATATTTCTGAAGCGAAACAAGCTTTCTGCTCACCACACATCTCGGCCTTCTCGGACAGCTTTTGGCATCAGGAATACAGCGGTTAAGACAAATGCCGCCCTGGATCGCTTCTATCACCTGATATAGATTTATCCTCTCAGCTTTTTTTGCAAGTTCAAAACCGCCATTGGCTCCCATCCTGCTTTTGATAAGCTTCGCCGAACTGAGTTTTTGGAGCATTTTACAGGCCAGTTCATAAGGCACATCACTGTTTTTGGCGAGCTGCCTTGCAGAAACGGGCCCAGTTTCAAGGTTTTCAACAAGATTAACAATTAGTCTTAATGCATAATCAGTATTTCGCCGTATCACATCCATTTTTAAACCTTTAACCTTTGCTTCATATTAAAGTAAGACTATTTTAGTCTTATTTTAAATACTCGTCAACTACTATTTTTGTTTTCTAAAAAAATTTTTACAGGGGATGCCTTACATAATTACAGGCGACAAGGAATAAATGAGCTGCATTTTCGGGCTTTTCAGGATAGAACAAAATATCACCTATTGTCTTTGTCTGCACCTGGCTTGTTCCTAAAGGCGCCGGAACAAGCAGCACAAATTGCCCCGGCTCAAGACGGGCGCTAAACGATGCCGAATCGGCAACAAATTCATAGCCTTCCTGATGACCGGCATCTTTCTTTTTTGTTTTCTGTACGGTAACAACTTTATAAACTGGAACAATCTGAAGATTGCAAGCCTGGCGTAAGCCAATAAGAGAGGTTGCCTTTAAACGCAGAACGCCCTGGCCTGCATCAAGGCCTATTCCCGCTGTTTCAGAACCAACGGTATAATAAGAAAACGAACTGGCAGGTAAAGAGTCCAGGACAACAGTATCCTCATTTATACCTTCTGTAACCATTGCCCGGATTTGTTTTATTGTCACAGCTTTTGATTGTTCAAGCAATTGTCCGATCTGCTGCCAGGTTTCCTGGCCGCCTTTGAAGCCTAAAAAACCATTCGCCATAAAAGTATTCATATCTTTATAATCTAAACCCTGCTCAGAGGCATGGGTAATCACATCCTGAATCTCCTCAAGCTTGTCCGGCAAAATACGGAACACATATATACTCAACCCGGCAGTCATAACCTCATTTTGTCGAATATGCTGACGGCCGATCAATTCTGTCGCCTTGATGTCTTGCCAGATATCTTCAGACCATTTATTTGAACGGTTGCACCCTGTCGAAAACGATATCAGACAAAGAACTGTTAATGAATACAAAAAAGACTTCTTCATAAAGATTGATGGTAGTTTAAGAAATGCTAAATGTCAAACTGCGGTCTGGTACAAAACTGAAAGGCTATCTGTTTCGGACCGCTATGCTCACCAGGATCAAAAATTCTTATAACCCGGGCATATGCCGAAACTCTGCCGTTTAACTGGTCAGTGCTGTCTATGTCCGGTATCTCCAGCTCAATGGTAAAAAGCTCTTCCAAATCAGCAGTAATATCCTGGCTGCTTTGGACTAATAGCCCGTCAGGACAAATGTTGATTGTTTTGCCGATAAAGGACTGTGAATGCAGCGAGTCGATTTTTTTGCAGACAACCCCTATCCTGGCATCCAGGCGCTTATGCCTCCTCCGCTCTGTTTCCCCGTTTATCACTTTTACACCCTAAAATAGAGGAATATCACTCATATATTTTATAGGACTATTGCAAATAATGTACCAATGATGCAACCCTGCAAATTCCCTATTTTAACTCGCCTAACTACTTTTCCTGTAAAAGGTTACATTCACAACGTTGCTAATTTTAAACCTGGCCTGTTGTAAAGTTAGCAAGTTTCGTTTAAAAGCAGCAACAAAAGCTGTATTTTTATAAGTTTAGGCCGCAGTAGAAATATCGGATAAAACCCTCATATCTATGCAAAGAAACATAACATATTGTTTAAAAATGTCTTATGTACGAACAGGCAGACAGTGAGAAAAGATACTTTTGGAACAATATTGTTGCTTTTTTGCAACATAGATGCTTGACAGAGGCCATCAACGGTTTATATAATAAAGTGTTATGTCGAATACAAGTAAGCAGGAAATCTTGCCCAAAGAGCCCGGTACCCCTAAATGTGCCGCTTTAGACCATTTCGTTTTACAGTCGTTGCCTCTGGCAGCTGTCATATTTGACCGCGACCTTAAAATAATAAGTGCAAATTCATCCGCCCTGGAGCTTATAGAGATAGGAAAAACTGCCGATGCCACACTCTCGGCAGGAACAAATGAAAAAATATGGGGCAATTGGCAAAGTACTCTGCTCGAGGTAATCGAAAAAGGCAAAATCTGCAGGTTTGATAATGTTGCTTTTACTGTTGCCGGGGGCCAGGCAATTTTAGAGATAACATGTGCACCATTAAGGGAATCATCAACCAGCGATATAAAAGGCGGCCTCCTCCTGTTGGAAGATATAACCCAAAGAGCAAATATCAAAAAGCAGCTCGAACATACCGAAAGACTCGCCGCTCTCGGCAAGCTTGCCAGTAAAGTGGCACACGAACTCAATAATCCCATAGACGGTATAATGCGGTACATCAACCTGGCAAAAAGAGCCATCAGCGAAAAGGGCTTGGCAAAGCCGGTCGAATATCTTGAACACGCCGGGGCGGGACTCGAAAGAATGGTACAGATAATTACAGAGCTGCTCGAGTTCTCACGTAATAAATACTCGCCTCTCGAAGATATGCCCCTTGATAAAATGATCGATGACAGCATCCGCTTTATGGCACCGGCAGCAAGAGCCGCAGAAATCGAGATCGAAAAACAATACAGCCTGCCGCTGCCGAAAATGAAAGTGGGAAATCTCTTCCAGGTATTCTGCAATCTGCTCAAAAATGCGATCGAAGCAATGCCTGACGGCGGGAAAGTAACGATAAGCTGTAATGTTTCCGAAGACAATATCGCAATAATAAAGTTTCAGGATACCGGCCAGGGTTTCGAGCCGCAAAACAGTGAAGCAATTTTCGAACCGTTCTTCACAACCAAAACAGGAGGTAAAGGAACCGGACTCGGACTTGCTATCTGCAGAGATATAATGGAGAAGGCCGGTGGAAAAGTTATCGCTCAAAACGCGCCCGACCAAGGAAGTATCTTTACCGTGTATCTGCCTGTAACCGAATAGCAAATATAATAAGGAATAAAAGCTGATATGAAACGAAGCAGTATATTAATCGTTGATGATGACAGGATAATACTTGACTCACTGTGCGAGTTCTTAAAGCTCGAAGGTTACATTGCCCTCGGCGCCGAATCATATAAACAGGCAATCAGCTTAATACAAAAACAAAAATTTTCTCTCATTATCACAGATGTCAATCTGCCGGACGGCAACGGCCTGGAACTGCTTAACCTTATCAGAACAAATCATCCGCAAACTGTAGTGGTCGTAATCACCGGCTACGGCACAATTGAAAGCGCGGTAGAAGCGATCAAAATAGGAGCATATGATTATCTTACTAAACCGATCGTTGACGATGAACTGAGACTGACTATCGAAAGAGCTTTAAAGCAACAATCGCTCATCAGCGAAAATGAAACCCTCAAAAGCCAGCTCGAACGCAAGTACAGCCTCGAAAATATTATCAGCCAGGATTATAAAATGGCTCGGATCTTCGACCTCGTCGAAGCCGTTGCCGACAGCAAAAGCACAATTCTTATGACAGGAGCCAGCGGCACCGGAAAAACAATGCTCGCAAGAGCGATCCATTACCGCTCCGGCAGGAAAACCAAACCTTTTGTCGAAGTAAGCTGCGGTGCTCTGCCCGAAACACTGCTTGAAAGCGAACTGTTCGGCCATGTAAAAGGCTCATTTACCGGTGCTATCAGCGACAAAGAAGGAAAATTCCTCGCTGCTGACGGCGGAACCATTTTTCTCGATGAGATTTCCAGCGCTTCGCCCGCTCTTCAGGTAAAACTTTTGAGAATAATCCAGGAAAGACAGTTCGAACCGGTCGGCAGCAATAAAACCATAACCGTTGACACCCGCGTAATCGTCGCTTCCAATAAAAACGTAGAACAGGAAGTAAAACTCGGAAACTTCAGAGAAGATTTATACTACCGCCTCAATGTAATAACTATAGACCTGCCCTCGCTCAACGAAAGACCGGCCGATATACCGCTGCTGGCTGACTATTTTATGAAAAACTTCTGCATATCGCACAATCGAATAAAACAATCAATCACTGATAAGGCAATGACATCCCTGCAGAGATATAACTGGAAGGGCAATATCCGCGAACTCGAAAATGTTATGGAAAGAGCAGTCCTTCTGAGCAAGACCGATTACATTACACTCGAAGACCTGCCCGTTAAAATAATTTCACACATGCCGCAGGATGGACCTGAGGAGTATAATAGAGCCAGCCTTAAAGATGCGATGAGTGAGCCGGAAAGAAGAATTATCCGCGCTGCCCTTGAAGCGAACAAATGGAACAGACAGCTCACCGCAAAGGCCCTGGAGATCAACAGAACCACACTCTACAAAAAAATGAAAAAATACGGCCTTGAAGCAGAAGCCGAAAGACTCGGTATAAGATAAAAGTGAAAAACTAAAAGTGAATAGTGAAGAGTTTGAATTTACTTTTTGCTCGTTTTTACAGTCGATATCAACATAGCAATTATTTCTCCGCAGTCAGCTTGCATACTTTCAAACAATTTGATATTGATAAATTCTGTGTCCTTTAATAACAAAAGCCAATAATTGGCTTCATTTGCTTCTTTTAGAGCAATACTCATTTTATGTGCAAAATCTGCCTTGCTCTGTCCGAATTCGGCTTCTCTAATCAAAGCACCAATTGCTGTGCCACTCCGCAAGAACTGTTTGCTTAAAACAAATTCTTTTTTCTTGGCTTGTAAATGTTGAGACAACTTCACCACACGAATAGCGAACTTATAACTCTTCTCTTTTAATATGGACTCTTTCATAACTAAAAATCAAATCCTTAATTTTTCACTTTTCACTATCTATCCCCGCCGCAAGGCGGCTCCTCAACTCTTCACTATTCGTTATTCACTTTTCACTAAATAAAGTTTTCTTTCACATATTTGACAGCATTATTAAATATTGTCATACCATCTGCTCTTGACTTATCCTCTAATCTCGTCCAGTGCGGATGCTGAACAAATCTTACAAATCTTTCCGGATGCGGCATAAGACCTAACACACGACCGGTCGAATCACACAAACCCGCGATAGAATCCGTCGAACCATTCGGGTTTACAGGAAATGGGCCGAAGCTGCCATCCTCATCGACATATCTGAACGCAACCCGGTCATCTGTTTTGAGCCTCTCAAGTACGCCGTCGTTTTCAAATACAACTTTCCCTTCACCGTGAGCTATCGGCAGATATATTCTCTGGCCGGGCTCAATGAAAATACACTTTTTACTCGAAGGTTCCAGGTAAACCCACCTGTCCTCGAATTTTCCGCTGTCATTATAAGTGATCGTTATCTGCTGTTCATCGCTGCCGTTGAGTTTACCGAGGATGCCGGTCTTTACGAGAACCTGAAAACCGTTGCAGATACCTAAAACTATTTTGCCTGCCTCTATAAACTCGTTCAGCCTGTCATAAAGATGATAAATGAGCTGGTTGGCAAGAATTTTCCCCGCCGCAACATCGTCGCCGTAGCTAAAGCCCCCGGGTATCACCATTATTTGGAACAAATCAAGCATAGCAGGATTTTCAATTATCCTGTTCACATGAACTCTCTGCGCCTCGGCGCCAGCAAGCTGGAGCGCATACTGCGTCTCTACATCACAATTTATCCCTGCCGCCCTTAATACTAACGCTCTTACCTGTTCCATATTTTTATCACCATCTCAACAGTTTCTGCCAGGCTTCTTTCAAACTATCAATAGAAACATCTACAATTTTCCTGCCCAGGCCGCTTTTAATAACAAGATTTTTATCTTTAGTTACTTTTCCGATTTGACCGAAAGGCACGCCCAGCATCAGCTTTGCAAAATCATTGAATCTGTCAGGCTCAACTTCAATAATATATCTCGAGCACGATTCACTGAACAACTGTGCGCCTAAATTTGCGCAATCGTCGCTTTTCGGCAATCCTTTCAAATCAGCTTCTATTCCGAACCCGCCCGCAAAAGCCATCTCTGCCATCGCTACCGCAAGACCGCCTTCACTGCAGTCGTGACAGCTTGCGACGAGTCCTGAATCAATCGCTTTATAGATTTTCTCCGCAATTACCTTTGCCTTTTTTAGATCTGTTTTCGGAACATTAGCACCGAGCTGATCTTTAATTTTGTAATAGTGCGAGCCGCCTAACTCATTTTTTGTGATACCGACTATGAATAGTAAGTTGCCCGCAGCTTTCAAATCTATCGTTACACATTTATTAACATCGTCAACAATACCCATCGCGCTTATTAAAAGTGTCGCAGGTATGGATATCTCGGTACCGTCATCACAGATAAAATTATTATTCAGCGAATCTTTGCCTGAGATAAAAGGCGTCCCGAACGCAATCGCACCGTCAAAACATCCCTGTGCCGCGCGAACCAGCGAACCCAAAGTTTCTTCCTTTTTACAGTCCGCCCAGCAGAAGTTATCCAGTATCGCTATCCTGTCAGGCCTTGCCCCGACACAGACAACATTTCTTACTGCCTCATCTATCCCTGCAAGCGTCATCCAGTACGGGTCAATATCGCCATAAAAAGGATTTATCCCGCAGCCGATAGCAATACCTTTGTTGGAATTAAATTTCGGCTGAACCACCGCTGCATCATTAGGCCCGTCATTCGTAACCCCGCCCAACGGCTTAACGACCGAGCCGCCCTGGACTTCATGGTCATACTGACGTATCACCCATTCCTTGCTTGCGACATTATATGTTGAAAGAATACTTAAAAGTTCTTCGTTATAGTTTTCCTTTTCTTCTAACCTGGGCTCTGCCAGATTTTTCGACTGCCATACAGCCTTCCTCGAATACTTAGGCAAACCATCATGCAGAAAATCCATATCGAGCTGACAGACCTGCGTGCCTTTATATTTTAAGGTAAGCTTTTTGTCGTCGGTGAATTTACCTATTATTGTCGCCTCAACATTTTCATCAGCGAATATCCTGCTTATCTTTTCGAGATTTTCAGGCTTTACCGCAACAACCATTCTCTCCTGTGCTTCGCTTATCCATATCTCTGTATATGAAAGGCCTGCATATTTCAAAGGCACCTTTTCAAGTTCGACTTGGGCACCCAATTGCGCCCCCATTTCGCCGACCGCACTGCTCAGACCTCCGGCACCGCAATCGGTAATGGCGGTATATAATCCCTTTTGCCTTGCCTGCAGAATAGTATCGAGCATCTTCTTTTCCGTAATCGCATTTCCGATCTGTACAGCGTGCGAGAAAACTGTTTCATGTTCATCGGTCAGTGCTCCGCTTGAAAACGTCGCACCGTGTATCCCGTCTCTGCCTGTTCTGCCACCGATGACCATAACAAGATCGCCCGTCCGTGCCTTGCCGAAACATTTGTCCCTCGGCATTATCCCGATGTTGCCGCAAAAAACTAATGGATTACCCAGATAACGATCATCAAAAAATATCGCACCGTTAACAGTCGGTATTCCCATCCTGTTTCCGTAATCTCTTACACCTGCAACTACGCCCTGAGCAATTCGCTTTGGATGCAAAATACCTTTCGGTATTTCATCGAAACTTTTGTCAGGCTCAGCAAAGCAGAAAATATCCGTATTAGCTATCGGCTTTGCTCCCAATCCCGTCCCCATCGGGTCGCGCAAAACTCCGCCGATACCCGTAGCCGCTCCGCCATAAGGATCAAGAGCGGAAGGATGATTATGAGTTTCAACCTTAAAGCATACCGCATCAGTCTCATCGAACTCTATTACACCTGCGTTATCTTCAAAAACACTTATGCACCAGTCTTTGTTCAATTCTTTCGTCGCCCTGAAAACGGTATCTTTCATAAGATTATCGAAATGAATTTTTTCACCATCGCAGTCAAAATCGATACTGCTCTTGAGAGTCTTGTGAACACAGTGCTCGCTCCACGTCTGCGCAAGTGATTCAAGTTCGACATCCGTCGGTTCTCTGCCGATCGACTTGAAATAATCCTGAATGGTCTTCATCTCAACAGCATTGAGGAACAGATCCATCTTTTTGCTCACTTCTTCAAGCTGAGATTCATTCAGCTTTGTTATATCGATAGTTTTAAGCTCCAGTTCATACGGCGCAAGATGCGGGCTCGGCGGCTCGGCATCACTGCCGATAACAACTACTTCAATACAATCGTTCGAAAGTCTGCGGATAATCTTTTTGAGCTGCTTGTCATTAATTTCACCGAAGAGAATATATTTCCTCGCGGTCCTGACCGTCTGGCAGTCTTTACCCATATCACTGATAGCCGTCATCACCGACTGGGCAACCGGGTCTGTCACACCGCTTTTGAGATGAATTTCTATTATAGTAGCTTTCGCAAGACCGGCCGGGGCAGCACTTCGGCCGATATGAAAATCCTCACAAACTCTATCTGCCAATAACTCACCGGCAATCCGCTTTGCAAAGGCCTCGTCGAAATCACCTTCTATAAGAAAAACTCTTGCCGACTGGATCTCCTGGACGGTATAAACGCCGAGCTCTTTTATTTCGTCGCCGACATCACTGCCGCCTGTGCCTGAGGTACCGGGCTTACTGAAAACCTCAAAACGCCATTGTTTCACATCAGTTCCTTCTTCGATTTAAGTTAGTTCTATCCATCCGCACGGGCTGTTTTTACACCAAAATTGTTACCGCTTTCAACCCTTGCAATAAAGGATGTCAAATGCCCGGATTTTCCGCTGTAACTTTATATAACTTCTTTAAAATAAACCTTTTACATAAAAACCGCCCATCTAACCGGACACCTAAAAAGTACCGTCGAACAGGCCCAATGTCAATTTTTTTCTTTATTCAAAGGCCCAAAATTGCTATTATATCTACCCGTTGACATAAATCAGATCAGAAAATAGTTGTTCAAATCGGAGCCTCCTGTCTCCTTATCGGCTCAGCAGCGAGCGGATGGGAGCGGAGTTTTTTTCATATATATAGAAATAGGAAAAAATAGTTAGCCCCCGGACCTGTGCCGGGGGGTGTTTAGCCGCGAATGTAAGTAAGCGGTAATCCAAAAGCCCCCAACTTTAGTTGGGGGTTACAGAGCCGCGACCGTAAGGGAGCGGTAATAGACATTTAATTAAATTCAGTAAGTTTTGATGGCAGAAACACAAACAAAAGAAACAAAGGACTACCTCGCTTTTGAGGAAGCGATAGTCGATATCGACCGCCAGATTGCCGAGCTTAAAAAGCTAAGTTCGGCCAAGGGTATCGACTACTCAGCCGAGCTGCGCAAACTCCAGCGCGAACAGGTCTCCCGTTTTAAACACATATACGCCAATCTTACCGCCTGGCAGACCGTCCAGGTCGCAAGACACCCCAAAAGACCCCTGCTTTCTGACTATATATCTTTAATGGTAAAGGATTTTCGCCAGCTCCACGGCGACCGAACCTTCGGCGACGATGCCGCCATAGTCTGCGGCCTCGGCCACATCGGCAGAGAAAAGGTAATGCTCGTCGGCCAGAACAAAGGCCGGGACACAAAAGAAAAGATAAAATGCAACTTCGGCTGCCCAAATCCGGAAGGCTACCGCAAGGCCCTTGCCAAGATGAAACTGGCCGAAAAATTCAATATCCCTATCGTAACCCTCATCGATACCCCCGGCGCATACCCCGGCATCGGCGCAGAAGAAAGGGGCCAAGCCCAGGCAATCGCAGTAAATCTCATGGAAATGTCCCGCCTGCAAGTACCTATTATATGTATCGTCATAGGTGAAGGCGGCTCAGGCGGAGCTTTAGGTATCGGCGTTGGCGACAAATTCGCAATACTCGAATATGCTTACTATTCAGTCATTTCACCTGAAGGCTGTGCCGCAATCCTCTGGCGCGACGGCAGTCAGGCCGAACAGGCCGCCGAGGCACTAAAACTTACCAGCAAGGAACTGGCCCGGCTCGGTCTCGCCGATGCAATAATCGCAGAGCCGTTAGGCGGAGCCCACAGAAACATTCACGATACTGTTTATAATGTCGAGCAGTATATTGTCAAAACTCTTCGCGAGCTCAAAAGGACCAAACTCGAGAATCTGCTCGAGAACCGATATAAAAAGCTTCGCAACATAGGCTCAGCCGCGACAAAGCTGCAAAAGACTCGCGCCCCGAAGACGGAAGTGGAAAAAGCCGCAGAAAAATTCCTCAAAGCCGGCAAAATAAAACCACCACAAGTCACTGTAAAAGTCTAAACTCACTTTGTCATTCTGAGGTGAAACCGAAGAATCTCATCCTGATAACCTGATTCCCTTTCACACTTTTCCCACCTTTATACCTTGTCATTCTGAGGCAACGCCGAAGAATCTCGTTTAACCCCCGGACCTATCAACATTTTGCATGAAAATTTATTTATGCAATGTCATTGCGAACGAAGTGAAGCAATCTAAAACATTTATGATTTTTAGTGCCCTGA
>JAFGGI010000061.1 GCA_016930635.1 Sedimentisphaerales bacterium
AATAGCGGGGGCAGGATTCGAACCTACGACCTCCGGGTTATGAGCCCGACGAGCTACCAGACTGCTCTACCCCGCGATCAATTCATATATAACAATCTACCAAACTATCCTTATAAATTCAATTACAGCTTGGCACAAATTTTTTCAGCAAGTTCCCGGGCTTTGCCCTGAGGATATTCAAATGACGGCCAACGACCAAAAACTCCATCTCCTGTTTTTCTCGGTATAATATGAAAATGTATATGCTCAACAAGTTGTCCTGCTGCTCTGCCATTATTGCAAAGAACATTATACCCGTCAGCCTGCATTGCCTGGGAAACTGCTGCGGTAATCCTTGGCAAAACAGATACAACCGCAGAAAGCGTTTCAGAATTACATTTATCCATTTTTGTAAAGTGCTCTTTTGTTATAACCAGTGTATGCCCCTCACTTATAGGACCGATATCAAGAAAGGCAAGTACTTTCTCATCCTCATAAATTTTAGTACAAGGTATCGTCCCGGCAACAATTTTACAGAATATACAATCACTCTCGCTCAATCATCAGCCCTTCGATCTTAAAATGGATTTACTCGCTTGCCTGTTCGGCTTCAGGCTTTTCTGTTGTTTTCCTTTTAGAAGTTTTCTTCCTGCCGCCTTTTTTCGGAGCCTCTACCTGACTTTCCTGACCAACAAGCTGAAGCAAAACAAGCTGGCTGTTATCCCCAAGACGTCTCTTGGCAAGTTTTATAATCCTGGTATAACCGCCTGGCCTGTCAAGATAACGTGGCGCTATTTCGCTGAATAACTTGGAAATAACAGTGCCTTTTTTCTTTATTTTACCGTCAACCTCTTCAACAATATCTCTATTACCCAGAATAGCAATCGCTCTGCGTCTGGCTGCTAAATCACCTTTTTTAGCAAGAGTAATAAGCTTCTCAGCAAAGCCTCTTACGTGTTTTGCCTTGGGCATAGTAGTACTTATAGTCTCGTGCTCAAATAGAGAAGCAGCAAGATTTCTTCTCATAGCTACTCTGTGAGCGCTTGTCCTGTTAAGTTGTCCGCCTGCAATTCTGTGACGCATATCTGTTTACACCTTAAAAAATATTTTAATCAACATCAGTCATCCCAAGCGAAAGTCCCAGGTCCGCAAGTTTCCTGTTTATTTCGCGCAGAGATGTCTTTCCAAAACTTCTCAGCTTCAATAGTTGGGCTTCAGTCATCTTTGCTAACTGTCCTACAGTTTCAATGTGACTTGCCTCAAGACAATTGCCTGCTCTAACACTAAGCTCAAGATCCTGAATAGGCATTTTAAGCTTTTCAGCAAGCTGCTCATCAACCTGTGATTCTTCTTCAGATTCTTCCGGCTCAGATTCTTCTATCGTTGCATCTCCAATTTCAAAATACTGAACGAATGGATTTACATGTTTTCTAAGAATCTTCCCTGCTTCAACCAAAGCTATTTCCGGGTCAATTGAACCATCTGTCCATATCTCAAGAATAAGTCTGTCATAATTAGTTTTCTGACCTACACGTGTATCTTCTGTTTTATAACGAACACGAACCACCGGCGAATATATCGCATCAATCTCTATTTTCCCCAGTTCCTGTTCGAATCTATCTGCCTGCGCCAATCTTTCCAAAGCAGGTGAATAGCCTCTTCCTGTTTCAACAGTCATTTCCACAGAAAATTCTGCTTTTCGAGTCAGTGTTGCAATCACATGATCTTTATTTATAATCTCTACGGTAGGGTCGCACTGAATCTGTCCTGCCGTAACAATTCCTGCTTCTTTTGCCGAAACCGTAATAACTTTCGGCTCTGCAGTCGTTTTTCTGATAATCAGGTTTTTAATATTAAGAATAATCTCCGTCATGTCCTCCTGAATTCCGGGCAACGTAGTGAATTCATGATCTGCACCGGCAATTTTTACGCTCGTCACAGCAGCACCTTCCAGAGAAGAAAGCAGTACACGCCTTAAACTGTTTCCGACAGTCGTACCAAAACCATGTTCAAAAGGTTCAACTCTAAACAGACCGTATCTGTCGGTTGAAACCTGTTTGTCCAGTTCAACACGAGTAGGAAGTTCCAGCCCTCTCCAGGTAATTCTCATTTTCGGCCTCCTTATTATGGGCAATTGTTCTCAGTAATTTCATCAGGGGCCTGCCTTTCAAAATTACTATCTGTTAATTGCCCGGTTAATATACCATCACAAACCGCTTAAACGCGATTACAAACGCAAAATAAATACTATCTCGAACAGAATTCTATAACAAGCTGCTCTTCAACAGGGAATTGCACATCTTCTCTTGTAGGAAGTGCAACGACCGTTGCTGAAGGAGTCTTAGGGTCGAGCTGCAACCATCCCTGAGTAGAAAAATTCGGATTAACTTCAAGCTGCGACTTGACTCTTTTCTTGCTCTTTTCTGAAGATTTAAGAGTTATCTGATCACCTATATTTACAGTGAAATCCGGAATGTTGACTTTCTTTTTGTTGATACAAATATGACCATGAGCAACCAGTTGCCTTGCAGCTTTTCTGGAAGGAGCAAAATTAAGTTTGTAAATTACATTATCCAGCCTTCTTTCCAGCAGACTAAGCAGAACCTCTCCGGTATTTCCTTTTATTTTCTCAGCCTTTTGAAAATATCGTATAAACTGCTTTTCAGCCAGTCCATAGTACCGTTTTACTTTCTGCTTTTCACGCAGCCGTACTCCGTAATCACTGCCTCTTCTACGTCTCCAGCCATGCATGCCCGGCGCAAGACTTTTCTGCCGTTTTTCAACCGGACATTTGCTGGTCTCACAACGGATCCCTTTCAGCATTAACTTCATGCCTTCACGTCTGCACAGTTTACATGATGAATTAAGATAACGTCCCATATTTCTAATTGCTCCAAATATTCTCTAAAATTATACCCTTCTTCTTTTGGGCGGACGGCAGCCATTATGCGGAATAGGTGTAACATCTTCGATAGAAGAAATTCTCAAGCCCGCTGACTGCATCGCTGATATCGCCGATTCCCTTCCGGAACCAGGCCCTTTTACTCTTACTTCTACTTCCCGTACGCCCGAGCGCTTTGCAGCATTAGCGCACTTTTCTCCGGCTTTTTGAGCCGCAAAAGGAGTACTTTTTCTTGAACCCTTAAAACCGACAACACCTGCCGAAGCTCGACAAATCGTATCGCCATCAGTGTCGGTTATTGTAATCTGAGTATTATTAAAAGTGGCTTTGATATGAACAATAGCCTTTACAACATTTCTTCTTATTTTGCCTTTAGCCATATAAATAAAAACCTTAAATATTATCCACGCATTTCTTTCACGCCTTTTTTGCCGGCAACTGTTTTCTTCTTACCTTTTCTTGTACGAGCATTACTCTGGGTCTGCTGACCTCTGACAGGCAGTCCTTTGCGGTGCCGGACGCCTCTATAGCAGCCGATATCCCTTAATCTTGCAATATGCTGAGAAACCTGCCTCCTAAGCTGGCCCTCAACAGCATAATCACGGTCAATTATCTGAGCGATTTTACTGACTTCATCTTCAGTAAGCTTGCCGGCATTCAAATCCAGTTCTATACCAGCTTCATTAAGAATCTTTGCAGCGGTAAACGCTCCAATACCGTGTATATAAGTAAGAGCAACACGAATTACTTTATTGTTAGGAATATCAACACCAACTATACGAGGCATAATTCACCTTTCTATTTAAACTTTCAGCCCTGTCTCTGCTTATGGCGAGGATTCGTCGAGCAGATTACGCGCACAACACCCTTGCGGCGCACAACCTTGCAATTTTCGCATATTCTTTTTACCGAGCTTCTAACTTTCATTACTTACCTCTAAATATTAATTTCTTAAAACTATCCTTCCCTTACTCAAATCATAGGGCGACATTTCAACTGTTACTATGTCGCCGGCAAGAATCCTTATAAAATGCATTCTCATCTTCCCGGAAACATGAGCTGTAATTATATGTCCATTTTCGAGTTCAACTCTGAACATAGCGTTAGGCAGAGTTTCAAGCACTTTACCTTCAACTTTTATCGCTTCTCTTTTAGACATAACTAAAAATACTTCTTTATTTTATTGTAAGCACTTCACAACCGTTTTCCGTAACAGCTATAGTATGCTCAAAATGAGCTGACGGTTTTCTGTCCTTTGTCACAACCGTCCAGCCGTCATTCAGCGTAATCACCCGGCCTGTGCCCATATTAACCATCGGCTCAATTGCCAATACCATCCCGGTTTGCAGCAAAATATCATTTTTCAGCAGTTCGTCGCTGACAAAATTAGGGACCTTCGGGTCCTCATGCATCTGAGTACCTATCCCGTGTCCTACAAAATCAGTAACAACTGAAAAACCTGCTGATTCGGCACATCTCTGCATCCTGCCCGCAACATCGCTCCATTTAACTCCGGCTCTGCTACGCTGTATCGCAATATCAAGCATCTCTTTTGTTACATCCAGCAATCGCTGCTTATCATCATCTATCTTACCGACTGCCAGCGTAACAGCAGCATCAGCACAATATCCGTTAAGCTTAACACCGAAATCCACGCTTAGAATATCACCTTCCTGTAGTCTTACGGTTTCAGAAGGTATTCCGTGTACAACCTGCTGATTAAGCGACGCACATATCACGGCAGGAAAATCCTGGCCTTTGCCGGGATTTTTTACACCCTTAAAAAGTGCTATCGCGCCCATCTGCCTGGTTATATCTTCAGCCAATCGGTCCAGTTCAGCCGTGCTGACATCAGGAACTGCAGAATCTTTCAATTTTAAAAGAACCTCGGCAACAACTTTGCCGGCTTTCTTCATAAGTTCTATTTCTCTGCGACTTCGTAATGTAATCGCCATTTCACTTATCCAGCCGCTGCAAGACTATCAAGTTTTGCAAATATTTCTGCTGTTATATCATCAATCGGACCATCGGCATTAATATCTAATACCTTCTGGCCGCTTTTGCTATAATAACCAACCACAGCAGAGGTCTGCTGGTGATAAGTCACCAGTCTTTGTTTTACAACTTCCGGCTTATCATCTGGTCTTTGAACAAGCTCCTGTTTTGGACACTTATCACAAAAACCTTCTGCTTTTGGTTTCAGCGTATCAATATGATAAACAGCACCGCATGCCGGACAGCTCCTTCTGCCGGTCATACGTCCTTCGACAACCGCATCATCAACAACAAGGTTTACGACGGCGTCGATTTTCTGACCTTTTCCTGTCAGTTCCTTGTCAAGCTCCTGGGCCTGTACAACAGTTCGGGGGAAACCGTCAAGCACACAGTTTCCGCCGGCAGAAGCTATTGCACCGGCCATCATATCTATTATTACCCGGTCCGGCACAAGCTGACCACTGTCCATATATTCCTGTGCCTTTTTGCCCAGTTCCGTTCCCGCTGCCCTTTGACTTCTCAAAAGGTCACCGCTGGACAAATGAACCAGCTCATACTTTTCTATAATCCTTTTACACTGCGTTCCTTTTCCGGCTCCAGGCGGACCAAGTAATACTAATATCATCCTCTTGCTCCCTTTATCCGCGATGAGCTGAAACCTTCATAGTTACGCATTATCAAATTGGATTCTATTCTCTGTACAACATCCAGTGAAACACTAACTACGATCAGCAGTCCTGTACCGCCGAAAAACGATGCTACCTGCCAGTCTATATCCAGTCCCGGCATTTGAGCAATAACCGTAGGAACAACCGCTATAACTGCCAGAAAAGCAGCGCCATAAAAAGTGATCCTGGCCATAACGGTTTCAAGATATTCAGCTGTTCTATGTCCAGGCCTCAGACCCGGTATAAAGCTTCCTGTGTTTCTGAGATTCTTAGCCATTTCCTTCGGCTGAAACTGAACTGTCGTCCAGAAATAAGCAAATAAAATGATCATTATGATGTATATTAAATTATAAGTGTAAGCACCCGGCTGCATTGCCATATAAATATTTCCAAGGACAGCTGAATTGCCGAATTTTTCTATGCTTAATAATTGGCCAAAAACAATCGGCGGAAACTGCATAAGGCTGGAAGCAAAGATAATCGGCATAACACCGCCGTGATTTATTCTCAGGGGTAGATAATGCCTCTGTCCGCCATACATCCGCATGCCCCGCATTTGTTTTGCCTGCTGGATAGGTATTCTCCTTTGTCCCTGCGTTATAAGAATTGCTCCAGCTACAACAAATACAAAGGCTACTATCAGAAACAGTATCTTTGCAGGTCCATAAGTACCACCGGCTGTTCCGGCACCCACTGTAAACGAGGTGTTTTTCCAAACACCGTAAACAGTAGCCGGCATTCTTGCAATGATACCTGCCATAATCAAAAGACTTATACCATTGCCGATTCCATACTCATCTATCTGCTCACCAAGCCACATCAAAAATATAGTACCTGCCGTCATTCCAATGACACCCATAATAACAGCGGTCTTCTCAAGACCCGGATAACTATAAGGTGTTATCATTTTCATAAACATCATTGACTGTACTAAACATATCGGCACCGTAAGGTACCGCGTGTATTCCTGTATTTTCTTATAACCTGTCTGTCCCTCCTCTTTCAGCTTTTTAAGGGCAGGCATCACCTCACCAAGCAGCATCAATATAATAGAAGATGTAATATAGGGCATAATGCCAAGACCAAATAAACTGCTTTGGCCCATATTGCCGCCGCTAAGCATCTGCAGATGTTCCATCGCTCTGCCGACAGGACTGCTCTGGTCACGCTGCTGAGCAGCTCCAATCATTCGCTGCTGGTCTATGGCCGGCAGCGGTATATGAAACCCGATCCTGTAAATAATCAAAAGTGCTATGGTAAAAAGCACCTTGTTACGCAGGTCAGGAATCTTGAAAATATTTATAGCCGCATTAAACATTTATTCTCCCTATCAATTTATGCAACCACCTTCGCAACACCGCCACAACTCAATATCTTATCCTGTGCGGTTTTGCTGAATTTATGAACACTTATATTAAGCTTCTTCGTCAGCTCTCCATCGCCGAGAATCTTAACTCTGCTCGTTACACTATCAACAAGTCCTGCACCAAATAGACTTGCAACATCAACATTAGAACCATCTTCAAATCTATCAAGCTGGGAGACATTTATTATCTCATATCTGCGAGAAAACTTATAATTGCTGAAACCTCGCTTCGGCAACCTGCGAAACAGCGGCATTTGTCCGCCTTCATACCCTAATTTGCCACCGGCACCAGCTCTGCTCAGACTGCCTTTGTGTCCCTTGCCGCAAGTCTTACCATGGCTGCCAGAACCCTTGCCAAGTCTTTTCCTTCGCTTGTTCGCACCTGCTATTTTAGTTATTTCATGACTCAACATTGATTTTATCACCACCTTTTTACTGCTTCTATTTCCACTCCGCGAAGTTCCGCTATCGCTTCGGAATTGCGAAGCCTTAATAAACCATCCATTGTCGCTTTTACAACATTTTTCGTTGTCGTACTTCCATAAACCTTAGTCAATACATCATGAACGCCTGCCAGTTCCAGTACAGCTCTCGCGCCTGAGCCGGCGATAACACCAGTACCGGGACTTGCCGGTACCAAAGCTATTTTAGTAGCACCAAATCTGCCTGTGATCTGATGCGGTATTGTCTGACCCTGAAGCGATATCTTCTTAAGGCTTTTCTTGGCATCTTTAATAGCTTTATCAACTGCCATAGGCACTTCTTTTGCCTTGCCGTAACCAACTCCGACAGTCCCAGATCGGTCGCCAACAGCAACCATAGCACTGAAGCTGAACCGCCTGCCGCCTTTAACCACCTTTGCGCAACGGAAAACCTTAACTACCGTTTCTTCAAGAGGACCGCTCTCTTGTGCAACAGTTCTTCTCAACTCTTGAGCCAATTCATAATCTCCAAAATTCGGCTACCATATATATTAATTAAACCAACCTGCTAAAATACCAAACCAGCTTCCCTTGCCGACTCAGCAAGTGCCTTGATCCGTCCATGGTATTTAAATCTGTTTCTATCAAATTTTACGACTTTAATACCAACTTGAGTTGCCTGCTTGGCAATCTCACTGCCGACAACTTTAGCTGCGTCAATACCACCTGTTTTATTCAGACCATCACGCAGTATTTTGCTTCTCGTGTTTGCCGAAGCAAGAGTAACACCTGCAATATCATCAATTATCTGTGCATATATATGTCTATTCGAACGAAAAACACTCAGACGAGGTCTGTCCGGCGTACCTAAAACTCTTTTACGTGATCGGTACTTTCTTCTAAGTCTTGCTTTTTTTATCCTGTCAATCTGCATGAGAGAATCTCAACAAAATTACAATTTCTAATATTATCCCGCAGCACCAGCCAGAGCCTTGCCGACCTTCCTGCGAACGTGCTCATCGGCAAATCGAATACCCTTTCCCTGATAAGGCTCAGGAGGTCTGATTTTCCTTACATCAGTAGCAAACTGCCCAATTTCCTGCTTGTTATACCCGGTCAGGGTAAACTTCGCCGGTATATCATTACCTTTTGTCGCCGGCACATCTATCTGAACCTTGACGCTCTTAGGAATTGGCATCTTGGCAGGATGACTGAAACCAACATTCACAACCAGGTTGCCGCCTTCTTCTTTTACACTGTAACCGGTACCATAAATTTCGAGTTTTTTCTCAAACCCTTTGCTGACACCGACCACCATATTATTAATCAGCGCCCTTGTAGTTCCGTGCATCGCCCTTTCGATTCGGCTTTGGTCCGATTGTTTTTCAACAATAACAGTTTTGCCGGACTCGTCCAGCTTGACATTTATTTTAGGATGGCATTCCATCTCTAAAGTGCCTTTAGGACCGGTCACCTTGACCTTCTTGCCGGAAATATCGACTTTTACGCCGGCAGGTATCTCAACTGGTTTTTTTCCTATTCTACTCATTTAGCTCACCGTACAAATTACTTCGCCGCCGATATTCTTTTCTCGGCACTGTTTATCTGTCATTACACCTTTGCTGGTAGATACAACCGCTATTCCCATTCCGTTCATAACATAAGGAAGAGTTTTAACCGAACTATAAACCCGTCTTCCATTCTTGCTTATCTTTTTGATATCTGTTATTGCCGGCATACCTTCATCGGTGTATTTAAGCTTTATCCTGATTATTCCCTGCCCTGTTGCATCATCGATCTTGTCAAAATCATTGATATAGCCTTCCGTCTTCAGTACTTCTGCTATGCCATGGCACACCTTGGAAGCTTTAATCGAAACGTCTTCCCGGCCGGCATGTTCGGCATTCCGTATTCTTGTAAGCATGTCCGCTATCGGATCACTGTGCATCTGTTTTATCCTGTAAAAAATAATTCAAACTATTTTATTACCAGCTTGCCTTTTTCATTCCCGGTATTTTGCCTTCATTAGCAAGCTTTCTCAGGCATAATCGGCAAATCTTAAATTTTCTGTATACCGCCCGGCTTCTGCCGCAGAGCTCACATCGAGTATAAGTCCTTGTCTTAAATTTAGGTTTCTTTCTGCTTTTATTTACGAGAGCTTTTGTTGTCATTAATTCTCCCTGAACGGCATGCCGAACAATCTCAGCAGTTCTCTTGCCTCATCGTCCGTATTGGCCGTCGTAACAAAGGTTATATTCATACCCTGCGGAGACTCCACTTTTGCAGGATCTATTTCAGGAAACACTGTCTGTTCACTCATACCAATCGAGTAATTTCCCTGCCTGTCAAAACTGTTAGGAGACAAGCCTCTAAAGTCTTTGACTCTCGGTATTGCCAGATTGATCAGCCTGTCCATAAATTCATACATTCTCAGTCCTCTAAGGGTAACCTTAAGTCCTGTCTGGTCTCCCTGTCTGACTTTGAAGTTAGAAACGCTCTTCTTGGCCCTGCAGACAAGCGGCTTTTGCCCGACGATCATCGTCAGATCCTGCTGAGCCTGTTCCAAAAACTTCTTATCCACAAGAGCCTTGCCGACACCCATAGATACAACTACCTTCTGCACCTTAGGCACCGCCATTGTACTTGTATATTGGTACTTCTCCTGCAGAGCAGGAACTATCTTCGATTTATATAGGTCTTTTAACCTTGCCATGTCTTACTTAGCCTTTTTAACAACTCCTATTTCAGTCCCGTCAATACTGAGCCGTTTTTTCTCACCTTTCTTGCCTTCTGCAAACTTCACTCTTGTACCTTTTGACGTCTTCGGGTTTACCGGCAGAATATTACTCATATGTATAGGCTGCTCGATTTGCACCCTGCCGCCCTGAGGATATTTCCGGCTCGGCCTTACATGCCTGTAACGCCTGTTCACTCCCTCGACAACAGCCCTGTTTTTGGAAATGATAATACGCATTACCTTGCCAACCGTTCCCTTGTGTTCGCCGGTAACAACTTCTACCATATCACCTTTTTTAATATGTCTCGCCATAATTATTCTCGCCTTATAACCGCAGCAAACTCAGACAACCTCGCTTGCCAAAGAGATAATCTTCATAAAATTCTTCTCTCTCAGCTCTCTTGCAACCGCTCCAAAAACTCTCGTGCCGATCGGATTACCTTCACCGTCAATCAACACCGCAGCATTACTGTCAAATTTGACATAGCTGCCGTCAGTCCTTCTGGTAGCTTTTTTGGTTCTTATTATCACGCATTTGTGAACTTTTTTCCTGTCAAGCTGGCAACTCGGTAAAACTTTCTTTAACGCTACACATACAATGTCGCCTATTGAAGCGCTTGGACGTGTGCATTTGCCCTTTTTTGAAACATTTCTGCCCAGGACCTTAATACATTGAGCCCGTTTAACGCCCGAGTTATCGGCAATGTCCAACATTGTTTCCTGCTGAATCAAAGTTTCACCCTTTACAATAAATCTTTATCTACTTTTTGAACGATTCTAAGCAAACGCCAGCTCTTGGTCTTGCTCATCGGCCTGCACTCGGAAATCTCGACAATATCCCCGACTTCAGCCTGATTTTTCTCATCATGAACACCGAGTTTAGTACGTTTGCTGATATACTTTCCATAAACAGGATGTTTGACCCTGTAATCAAGAACAACTCTTATACTTTTATCGCCGCTTCGACTGACAACTCTGCCGGAAACGGTTTTTCTTTCTTTTCTTTGCTCTGTATTTTTCATTTATTCTGCGCCTTTAACTGGCTTTCCCTGATAATGGTCTTGAGCCTTGCGATATCACGTTTTATATTTCTAACCAGATGGTTATTTTCAAGTTTTTCCGTAACAGCTTTTGTTCTTAGATCAAACAGTTCCTTTTCAAGATCTTCAAGATCTTTCTGCCATTCATCCGGTCTCATTTCTCGTATTTTTGACGCCTTCATTAATCCACCTTATCCTATAGTATGCCTTCTCGAAACAAATCTGCATTTGACGGGCATCTTATGAGCCACTCTTGCCAGTGCTCTTTTTGCAACATTTTCAGCAACCCCGCCGATCTCGAACATTACTGTCCCCGGCCTTACACAGGCAACCCACTGCTCAACTTCAGCCTTTCCTTTACCCATTCTTGTCTCAAGAGGCTTCTTTGTTATAGACTTATGAGGGAAAATTCTTATATATACCCTGCCGACTCTTTCAAGAAAGTGACTGGCGGCAACTCTGCCCGCTTCAATTTGTCTTCCCGTCACCCATTTTGTTTCCAGAGACTGCAATCCGAATTCGCCAAAAGCAACATAGTTAGTCCTTGTTGCATTGCCGCGCATCTTGCCTCTCTGGCTTTTTCGATATTTAACTCTTTTCGGCATAAGTGCCATAATTGTGCCTCACCTATACTTATAATTCCTTATTCTTTCTGCTCTGCCGCAGGCGGCGTATCTGTTGTCTCGCCGCTTTTGCTTTCTGCCTCAGGTGCCGGTTTTGCTGGTGCCTCGGCAGGTTTGGCAGAAGCTTTTTTCATTGTCCTTGTAGCTCTCGGTCTGCGAACCAGCTTCTTGCCGGCCGATTCTTCTTTCTCCTGGCCATACTTACCCTTATAGATCCAGACCTTAATACCGACAGTTCCATACGTCGTTACCGCAGCTACTATCGCATAATCAACATCTGCATCAATAGTATGCAGCGGAATACTGCCCTGCATCTGAATTTCTTTCCTTGCCATCTCAGCGCCGCCGAGTCTTCCGGAACAGACAATCTTAACTCCCTTTGCACCGGCCTGCATAGCCAGCTCGCATTGCTGTTTCATAACCTTACGAAACGCAATACGCTTTTTCATCTGTTCTGCAATGGCTTCGCCGACAAGTCTTGCGTCAAGTGCAGGTTCCTTTATCTCGATAACGTTTACCGCAACTTCTTTGCCGATAAGCTGCTCAAGATCCTGTCTTAACTTATCAACCTCTGCTCCACGCGGGCCGATTACAATACCAGGCCTGGCGGTATGCAGCGTAACTTTTACTTCATTTCTCGTTCTGGCAACTTCAACCTTTGAAACAGCGGCAAAAGGCGGCTGTTTATTAAATTTAGTATCTACATAATTCCGTATTCGCTGGTCCTCAACCAACATTTGTCCGTAATTTGCCTTCGGTGCAAACCACGTGCTCCGCCACGGCAATCTTATGCCGGTCCTAAAACCTATTGGCTGAACCTTCTGACCCATACAAAATCCTTAAACTTTATATTCAATTAAAATTATTTATATTTCAGTCACAGTAATGTGTATGTGACTTCCCATTTTCCTGATCGAATGAGCCCTTCCCCTGTCCTTGGGAATCCATCTTTTCGTACCTACTCTAATGCCGGCACAATCAACACGAGCCTGACAGATGTAAAGATTTTCAACATCTGCGGCATCTTCATCAGCATTAGCAACAGCACTTTTAATCGCCTTTTGTACCATATCGGCTGCTCTCTTCCCGGTAAACCTGAGCATATCAAGCGACTCCTGGACATCTCTGCCGGCAACCAGTTGTGTAACCAACCTTGCCTTGGTCGGTGATATCGGAGCGTATTTAATAGTACTCCTCCACTGGGATATATTAATCGCATCTACTCCGAGTGCCGAAGCCAATGACTCAATATCTCTGCCTCTCGGCACAGGTTTAATAAGCCCTTTGCGCCAGTTCTTTATTGCCTTTGCCGCCTGCTTTTCATCAAACCCCGGCCGTGTTATAGCCGCTGCCAGCTCGGCAACATTCTTACCCTGTTTTTTAATCAGATTGTCAAGTTTGTTTGCGCTTAACATCTTACTTTCCCGGTTCTACCTTTCTTCCAGAATGTCCCTTAAAGATACGGGTCATTGAAAATTCACCAAGTTTATGTCCTACCATTTCTTCCGTAACAAAAACCTTATTGAAGATCTTTCCATTATGCACAAGGAAAGTATATCCAACAAACTCCGGAACAATAGTACTGCGCCTGGACCATGTTTTAATAGGGTCTTTAGTGCCCATCTGACTCTGTCTTACCACCTTCTGCAAAAGCTTGGCATCAACAAAAGGTCCTTTTTTTAGCGATCTCGACATTGCTACCTCAAATCACCTTGATTCAGTTATAAACCAGCTATTATTTCTTTCTGCCTTTTCGTCTTCTTATAATCCGCTTACTGCTGAGCTTTCTCGGATTCCTTGTTTTTCCGCCTTTTGCCAGTACACCGGTTGGGGAACAAGGATGCCTTCCGCCGTTAGCTCTGCCTTCACCGCCTCCCATCGGATGTGCTACAGGATTCATAGCTTTTCCGCGAACGTGCGGCCGGATACCCATATGTCTTTTTCTGCCGGCCTTTCCAATTTTAATATTCTGATATTCTGGATTACTCAAAGATCCGATTGTCGCCCTGCACTCAGAACGGAGCATTCTCATTTCACCGCTCGGCAGAATAACCGTTGCCCAGTTACCTTCCCTGGCCATAAGCTTTGCAGAAAGACCTGCGCCTCGAACAAGCTTACCGCCCTGGCCGGCAGTCATTTCAATATTATGAATTTCCATTCCAACAGGTATAGACGACAGCGGCATCGCATTGCCTACCTGCGGCTCAAGATCCGTACCACTTTGTATCTTCTGGCCAACCGTCAGACCCTGCGGAGCAAGAATATATCGCTTTTCATCATCGTCATAGCGCACAAGAGAAATAAAACAGTTCCTGTTAGGATCATATTCTATCGTCTCTACAGTCGCAGCTACGCCGTCTTTATTCCTTTTGAAATCGATTATTCTATAGATCTTTCTTGCGCCGCCGCCGCGGAATCTGCAGGTGGTTTTGCCATGGTTGTTTCTTCCGCCGCTTTTCTTTATTCTCACACACAAAGACTTCTGCGGCTTATCCGTCGTCAGTTCCGAATAATCGTTCACTGATGCATTTCGACGTCCGTTTGTCGTTGGTCTATAAATTCTTATGCCCATAATTCCTTAACCCGTCATTTAGAACAAATCAATATGATATTGTTCGTCAAGTACAACAACCGCTTTTTTCCATTCAGGCGTCCTGCCCATAAATCTGCCCCGCCGACGCGGCTTGCCGCGACGATTAGCAGTCCGGACATTTGTCACCTTGACACTATAGAGCCTTTCAACAGCACCTTTTATCTGATGCTTGTTGGCTTTTCTGTTCACCTGAAACGAGTACGAATTTTTATTGTTCGCAAAATGCGTACTCTGCTCTGTTATCAGCGGTCTTATAACTATTTCATGATCATCCATTTTACTATCCGTAAACAGGCTTAATTGCCTTCTTTATTCTTTTCTATTACCGCAAGAAATGCGTCCTTGGTAAAGAGCATTTTCTGCCTGTTGCATATATCACCGGCATTAAGATCAGCCGCCCTGATTACCGCTACTTTCGGAATATTTCTTGCCGACTTATAGATATTCTGGTCGGATTCATTGACAGCAACCAGACAGCTTCTGTCAATCTTAAGATTTCCAAGTATCCGGACAAAATCTTTTGTTTTAGGCTGCTCAAAATTCAACCGGTCGACAACTACAACATTTCCCGTCTGAAGTTTAGCCAATATAGCCGAGTCCGTCGCGAGTCGGCGCTGCTTCTTCGGCATATCTTTTCCAAAATCTCTCACCACTTTTGCAAAAGCAACACCGCCGCCTCTTCGAACATGCTGTCTTATCGTACCCATACGGGCGTTACCTGTGCCTTTTTGACGATATATCTTTTTCGTCGAACCTTCAATCATGCCCCTGCTCTTTGTGGTAGCTGTCCCCATACGCTTATTCGCATGGTACATCACTATAGCCTGCTTAAGCAAAGCATGTCTTACATGACCGCCTAAAGTTGCTTCATCAACATTAAGGCTCTCAACTTCTTTACCGTCTTCATTATGTACAGCAACAGTAATCATAAATTTTATACCTTGCTTTCCTTAACCATCACATATCCGCCTGCCGGACCCGGAACAGAACCTTTTACTATAAGCAGATTCTTTTCAGCATCAATGCTGACCAGGGCATGATTTTTACTCGTAACTCTGACATTGCCCATGTGCCCTGACATCCTTTTTCCTTTTTTGACGTTTCCGCCATGACCTCTGTCACTTGCATGACTGCCGATCGAACCACCTGCACGATGTTTCCTTTCTGTGCCATGACTTCCTGGAAATCCGCCAAAACCGTGTCTTTTCATTACGCCGGCATAGCCTTTCCCCTTGCTCGTCCCGACAACATCAACATGCTTTGCCTCGGCGAGAACCTCTACGGTAACCTTGTCACCCTGCTTATATTCTCCAGGGGAACCTTCAAAGCGAAATTCCCTTACAAATTTCTTTGGAACATCATTGGCTTTGCTGGCATGACCAATTTGAGACTTGATTTGGCGGGATTTCTTCACATTGTCAATTCCCATCTGAACTGCTTCATATCCATCTGTCTCTGTAGTCTTGACCTGCATAACCGTACAGGGACCTGCCTGTATAACTGTCACAGGCACTATCCTGCCGTCATTGTCATAAACCTGAGTCATCCCGATTTTTTTGCCAAGAATCATCATTTTTTTAAAACTTTCCCGTTCAAAAACCAAAAATAAAAACGTAAAGCTTATTTTGCTTTACGTTTCTTTCATTACTATGCTTTTATCTTCACGAACACACCTGCTGGAACCACGAGCCTGTTAAGCGCTTCAACTGTTCTGGCATTCGCCTCGTAGATATCAATCAAACGCTTATGTGTGCGCATCTCAAACTGTTCTCTGCTCTTCTTGTCAACATGCGGACTGCGAAGAACTGTATATCTTTCGATCCGTGTAGGCAGCGGAATAGGTCCGCTGACCTTAGCATTGGTTCTTCTGGCCTGCTCAACTATTTCCTTGGCAGAAGTATCCAGCGCGCGTGGATCATATGCCTCCATTCTGATACGAATTCTTTCTGTTTCTACTGCCATATCCGCTCTCTTAAAAACTATTTAAGAAAAATTTTAATATTTCATTCACTCTGCAAAAACACCTTTGCCCTCTTCCTGACATTTTTGCAAAGGCGAAAACGTAAAAAGATAATCTTTTTAGTACAAATAATCAACAATAATAATGCTTAAAAAAAGCCTTTTTTATACAAAAACCGCCTTTTCAGCATTTAAACACAAAACAAGACAAACTATATCGCTTGTCCCACTTGCGATTAAACGTCCGCAAGGCTATATTGCCGCAGTAGTCCTGCTACAGATATGTTATCAGCCCAACTCGGAACGCCCCTTTTCCCTGCTCTGGCAAGTACTTAGAGGCTCGCTACGGCTTAGGAAACGAAATTTATACCAGATATATTAAGACTGGTCAATAGCCAGATAGAATTTTTTCAGAAATTTGTTCAGGAACTCTTTCATATGTGCTCGGCTCCATGACAAAATTACCCCTGCCGCTGGTAACCCCCCTCAATTCACTGGAATATCCGAACATTTCAGCCAAAGGCACCTTGGCATCAATAACTCTCATATTGCCGTGTACCCACGTATCTGTGATCATGCCTCTTTTACCTATAATATTACCCTGAACAGCCCCATAATCAGCCTGTGGCACCACAACTTCGAGCTTCATAACAGGCTCAAGCAGTACCGGGCCTGCCTCTTTTAACACATTCTGGATAGCTAAAATAGCTGCCTGCTCAAATGCTATTTCAGAAGAATCGACCTGGTGATACGAGCCGTCAATCAACGTAACTTTAGCTCCAACAACAGGATATCCCGCCAACTCTCCGCTGGCCAGAGCCTCTTTCACCCCGCTTTGGACTGCTGGTATGTATTCTCTTGGGATATTACCGCCAATAATCTTGCTCTCAAATGCCACCTCTTTTGCATAATGTCCCGTCTCGTCCAGCAGCGGCTCGATAGTAATAACAACATGGCCATATTGACCTCGCCCGCCGGTTTGACGGATAAATTTGCCCTCGGCCTGGGAAACCTGTGTTATTGCCTCTCGATATGCAACCTTTGGCTTACCTATTCTAACATTAACCTTCATATCCCTGACGATCCTGTGCTGAAGCACCTCCAAGTGCAGTTCACCCATACCGCTGATAATAGTCTGTCCCGTTTCAACATCGAGCTTGCACTTGAAAGTCGGGTCCTCTTTCCTCAAAACAGTCAGGGCCTGAGCCAGCTTTTCCTTGTCAACAGCACTGAAAGGCTCGATTGACATACTGATAACCGTCTCCGGGAATGTTATACTTTCGAGGATCACAGGATTTTTTGTATCGCATATGGTATCACCGGTGTAAGTATCTTTCAGTCCGATACAGGCAATAATGTCGCCGGCCTTTACAGAATCAACAATTTCTCTACTGCCGGCATGCATTCTGAAAAGCCTTGTAATATTTTCTTTGCTATTCTTGTTAGCATTAAGAATCCTCGTGCCGCTTTTTAGGGTTCCCTGGTATATCCGCAGAAAATAAAGATCGCCGTGCTTGTCATTCATTATCTTAAAAGCAAGGGCAACCAAGCTTTTTTTGGGGTCACACTTTACTGTTATAAGCTTTTTGGCATCTGTCGGCAGGTGTCCTTCGATATCAGGCTTTTCATATGGAGAAGGCAAATACCTGCCAACGCCGTCCAGTAACCTCTGTACACCAATATACTTAAGAGCCGAGCCGCAGAAAACCGGATGTATCTTACCGGCCAGCGTTCCTATCCTGACAGCTTTATGTATCAATCCTTCATCTATAGGCTCATCATGAACATACTGCTCCATCAGCTCTTCATCGAATTCTGCCAAAGCCTCGAGCATATCATGCCGCCATTTTCCAACTTCATCGGCCATACTCTCAGGAATATCTTTTTCCTCAAAACTGGCGCCAAGCTTTTCAGCCTTATAGTAAACAGCTTTTAAGCCTACCAGGTCGATAATACCTTTAAATCCATTATCAGCACCGATAGGAATCTGCAGACAAACAGGATTTGCAAGGAGTTTGTCTCTGATAGAATTAACCGACATTTCAAAATCTGCCCCGGTTTTGTCCATTTTGTTGACAAAGCAAAGGCAGGGCAGTTTATATTTTTGCCCCTGTCTCCAGACGGTTTCGCTCTGTGCCTGGACACCTTCGGAGGCATCGAAAACAGCAACTGCAGAATCAAGCACTCTTAATGAACGCTCAACTTCCGCGGTAAAATCGACATGGCCTGGGGTATCGATAAGATTAAGTGTCCAATCCTTCCACTGGCAGCTCGTAGCCGCACTTGTTATGGTAATCCCTCTTTCCTGCTCCTCAGCCAGATAGTCCATAACTGCTGTGCCTTCATGCACTTCGCCCATTTTGTAGGTTTTGCCGGTATAATAGAGAATCCTCTCTGTGACGGTGGTCTTGCCGGCGTCAATATGGGCCATTATCCCGATATTTCGAACTTTTTCAATTGATCTGGGCATAAGTTTAGTACAGGTCTTGGTATCGGTATCGGTAAGGTTTCATTTTCAGCAAGATTGTTGTAAAAAAACAAAGCACGAAAAACCAATAACGATTACCGCAACGTTACCGATACCTATATCTATAACAATTTAACTTTTTCTTCTTTACGATTATTTTTTAGCATATAAAAATGCCCCCGTTCTTGCTTTCGCAAGAAAGCACGGGGGCATTATTTTTCAACAATATTACCAGGCGAAGTGTGCGAACGCCTTGTTTGCTTCTGCCATTCTATGGATATTTTCGCGGGTAGTCATAGCACCGCCCTGCTTGTTGTACGCATCAAGAAGCTCGGCGGCCAATCTCTGAGACATTGATTTGCCTTTTTTACTTCTTGCCGAGGCAAGTATCCACCTGAAAGCCAGTGACTGCTGTCTTCTTGGATTAACAGGCATCGGCACCTGATAGCTTGCACCGCCAACTCTCTTGGAACGAACCTCTATCTGCGGTTTTACGTTATTAACAGCAGTATTAAAAATCTCAAGCGGCTCGGCATCCTTTACTTTCTGAGCAAGTATATCCAGGGCGTCATAGAAAATTCTCTGAGTAACGCTTTTCTTGCCCTGCCACATCATAGTATTGATGAATTTCTGAGCCAATTTGCTGTTCAGCTTAGGGTCCGGCTTTAACTGTTTTGCCGAAGCTGTAAACTTTTTTGCCATCTGTTACCTTTCGTCTTTCGTTTATGGGTTGCCAGGCTCGTCTCGTTTATCGTCATACATCTAACGTAAACCTATACGAGCTGCGACCGTTTTACGTTTTCTTTGCACCGTATTTGCTTCGTCCGCGTTTTCTGTTAGCAACGCCATCGCTGTCCAGAACACCCCGGACGACATGATATCGAACACCCGGCAGGTCCCTGACTCTGCCGCCCCTGATAAGAACAGTACTGTGTTCCTGCAGATTGTGGTCAATACCAGGAATATATGCAGTAACTTCCTTACCATTTGTCAGCCTGACACGGGCGATTTTACGCAACGCCGAGTTAGGCTTTTTAGGTGTTTGAGTTCTAACTATCAGGCAGACACCCCGTTTCTGCGGACAACCTGTAATATCCGAGATACGCTTCTTACCTTTCCTGCCTCTGCCTTTCTTTACTAACTGATTTATTGTCGGCATCTTTACTCCGAAAAAACTTAACCATTTATTAAAATATCATTATAAGCCCAATGCTGCTCTTGTTGCGGCATCTGCTTCTTCTTCAGCTTCGTGAGATTCCTTAAGTTCAGCAAGCTCCTTAGGTAACGGTGCTTTGGCAAGATGCTTGACACCCATTTCCAGATGCGGCCTGAAAGCCGTACCGGCGGGAATCAGATGTCCAAGTATAACGTTTTCCTTCAAACCAAGCAGTTCATCTACTTTACCAGTTAATGACGCTTCAGTCAATACCTTGGTTGTTTCCTGGAAACTGGCCGCAGAAATGAAGCTTTCCGACCGCAAAGACGCCTTTGTGATACCCATTAGCAGTGTTTTTGCCGTTGCAGGCCGTGGTTTCTTGCCTTTTACTATTTCGCCGCCAAGCTTTTCTACTTTTTCGTTAGCCTCTGAAATCTGTGCTTTAGTGTAAACCTCTCCTACAACAAGGTCTGTATCACCTGCATTTGAAATCTTCAGGCTTTGTGCAAGCTCTTCATTTGCTTTTTTGAAAGCATACTTCGATACAATATCCCCGGGCAGAAAACCGCTGTCGCCGATCGATTCTATCTCGACCTTCTGTGTCATCTGCGCAAGAATAATCTCGATATGCTTATCATTGATAGTCACATTTTGTGAACGATAGACATTCTGTACTTCAGCCAGCAGATACCTCTGCAGCGACTCTTCACCTTTAATCCTGAGAATATCATGCGGAACAAGAGGACCGTCCGTCAGCGATTCTCCAGCTTCAACATGGTCGCCTGTATGCACGTTAAGGTGCCTGTCACGCGGGACGTGATGTTCTTTTTCCATCTTCTCACTGCGGATAATAATGGTCATCTTGCCGCGTCTCTTATCACTTTTAAGTTCGACCTTGCCGCTGATCTCTGCCATTGCTGCCGGCTCCTTAGGTTTTCGAGCCTCGAAAATCTCTGTTACACGAGGCAAACCACCGGTAATATCCTGCGTGCCGCCTGCACCTCTGGGCTGACGTGCCAAAAGTTCTCCAGCCTGTATCTTCTGACCTTCAGTTACTTCAATCCTTGCCTTGGCAGGCAGATAGTGTACATCAAGGATTTTACCTGCCTCATCTTCGATAATAACCTGAGGATGCTTATCACCTTTATGTTCAATAACAACCGGTCTTCCTTTCTGACCTTTTCGTTCTTCCTCTATATGCATTGTCTCACCTTCGATGATATCAACGAAACGGATAATGCCGGCGACCTCTGCCAGGATAGGCACTCTGTGCGGGTCCCACTGGAACAGCGGAGTCTTTGCCTCTACCTGCTGGCCGTCTTCTACAAGTATTAAAGCTCCATACGGCACCTTAAACTTGTCATACTCTCTTTGCTTATCATCAACTATAGCCATCTCGCCGCTTCTTTTAAGAGCAACAAGCTGTACTTTACCATCTTCCTGTTTTACAGGTACAACGTTTATGTCCCTGTACTGAACAAAACCGTCTCTTGGGGCTCTCTGGCCGCTTTCAAGTATTTCACGCGAAGCAATACCGCCGGTATGGAAAGTACGCATTGTAAGCTGAGTTCCCGGCTCTCCAATTGACTGAGCTGCAATAATTCCAACTGCCAGGCCCTCTTCGACAACCTTGCCTGTGCTCAGGTCCCAGCCATAGCATTTAGCACAAATTCCTAAAGGACTGTCACAGGTAAGCGGGCTTCTTATGCGTATAGACTCAAGCCCGAGCGCCTCGATTTTATCTGCTGCTTCAGATGTAATAACTTCATTTTCATGTACAATCATTTCATCTGTTATCGGATTCCTGATATTGTCCCTTGCAGTCCTTCCAATTATCAGTTCTCTCAAAGGTATATCGATCTGCTCACCTTTATAAAGCGTGCTTTTGGTAATACCCTGAAGCGTGCCGCAGTCAATTTCATTAATGATGACATTCTGAGCAACATCCGCAAGTTTTCTTGTCAGATAACCCGAATCAGCAGTTTTCAAAGCAGTATCAGCAAGACCCTTTCGTGCACCGTGAGTGGAGCTGAAATACTCCAGCACGTTAAGGCCTTCCCGGAAATTTGATTTAATCGGCGTCTCAATGATTTCGCCGCTCGGCTTTGCCATAAGAGCTCGCATACCGGCAAGCTGCTGAATCTGGTCAACACTTCCTCTCGCACCTGAATCACTCATAAGATAAATTGGATTGAGATAAGGTATTCCATCTCTCACATCGTTTTTAAGTCCCTGCATCATAGCCTGGGTAACAGCAACACGTGCATGAGTCCAGGCATCGATAATCTGATTGTACCGTTCGCCCTCAGTTAAAACACCGTCATTATAATTTGTTTCAATATTATCAACTATATTCTGGGTTCGATCGATAATAGACTGTTTCTCAGAAGGTATTTTCAAATCGCTAACACCGAAACTTAATCCTGCAAGTGTAGCGTATTTAAATCCAAGATCTTTTATATCATCCAGCAGCCCAAGACTCGTTCTGCCGTCTGATAAAGTAAAACAGTCACTGATAACATTCTTGAGCATTTTCTGCGTCATAACGCAATTATAAAACGGCATTTCGTCAGACAGTATTTCATTAAAGATACATCTCCCTGCCGTTGTTTCTATTACGCCGGTATGCTCCTGCGTTCCCTCATCAGTAACGACTTTTTTGTCTTTCGGCAGTTTCACCTTCACCTTCGCATAAACACCAATCTTGCCCATTTCATAGGCTGTTATAGCTTCAGCCGCATCTCTGAACATCATACCTTTGCCCTCTGCTTCCGGGCGGTCAGCGGTAAGATAGTAATTTCCAAGTACTATGTCCTGTGAAGGACCGACAATCGGCGTACCATTGGCAGGTGAAAAAATACTGTTCGTCGATAGTATCAGAGTATGTGCCTCTACCTGTGACTCGATCGACAGCGGCAGATGTACCGCCATCTGGTCGCCGTCAAAGTCAGCATTAAATCCTTTGCAAACCAGCGGATGAAGCATAATAGCATTTCCTTCAACCAATACGGGCTCAAAAGACTGAATGCCCATTCTGTGCAGAGTAGGTGCACGATTCAGCATCACAGGATGCTGATGAATAACTTTTTCGAGAATATCCCAGACCTGCTCTTCTCTTCTTTCGAGCATCTTTTTGGCGCTTTTGATAGTATCAGCCAGGCCGCGTTCTTTCAGTTCGCGTATGATGAAGGGCTGGAAAAGCTCAAGAGCGATCTTTTTAGGCAAACCGCACTGATGTAATTTAAGATGCGGGCCGACAACGATAACTGAACGTGCTGAGTAATCGACACGTTTGCCGAGCAGATTTTCTCTGAACCTGCCCTGTTTACCTTTAATCATATCTGTAAGACTCTTCAAAGGCCGATTATTACTGCCAAGTACCGGCCTTCTGCATCGGCCGTTATCAAAGAGCGCATCGACCGCCTGCTGAAGCATTCTCTTTTCGTTACGGATAATAACCTCCGGAGCATTTAAGTCCATCAGCTTCTTAAGTCTGTTATTACGATTAATAATTCTTCGGTACAAATCATTCAAATCGCTTGTCGCAAAATTACCGCTTTCGAGCATAACCAGAGGCCGCAAGTCAGGCGGAATAACAGGCACTACATCAAGTACCATCCATTCCGGCTTGTTCGGACTTGCTTTTACCGCATTAACTATTTTAAGCCTTTTTGTCAGGTCTTTTATTTTTTGCTTACTGCTGGTCTTGCTTAGCCCGGCTTTCAGTTCACCGGCTAAAAGTTCCATGTCGAGGTCAATCAGCAAATCTCTAATGGCTTCGGCGCCCATACTTGCCTTAAATGAATTTCCATATTTGGAAACAGCATCACGATATTCCTCTTCATTAAGAAGCTGCTTTTTCTTCAGCGGGCTCTGTCCGGGATCTGTGACCACATAATCCTGGAAATAAATGATTTTTTCCAAATCGACGGTTTTCATCGCAAGGAACGAACCAAGCCTTGAAGGCATAGCTTTAAAGAACCATATATGTACCGCGGGTGCGGCAAGATTGATATGGCCCATTCGTTTTCTCCGGACCCTGCTGTGCGTTACTTTTACACCGCAACGATCGCAGATAATGCCTTTGAATTTGGTTCCCTTGTATTTTCCGCAGGAACATTCCCAATCACGTTCGGGGCCGAATATACGTTCACAGAAGAGTCCATCCTTCTCCGGCCTGTAAGTACGATAGTTAATCGTCTCAGGTTTTCTAACCTCTCCGAACGACCAGCTTCTAATATCATTCGGACTGGCAAGACCTATCTTTACCGAACCGTAATCATTTATCTTGTCATAAATACTTTCATTCATTTAAGCCTACTCCTGATTTTCACATTTTTAAGGCTTTTATTTCTGCCGGAACTATAGACTTTTTGCACCTATACGTTTCTTTTCAAGCTGGATATTGAGTCCAAGTCCCCGAATTTCACTGCACAATACATCAAAAGAAATCGGCGTGCCCGCCTCAAGCGTATTTTTACCCTTGACCATTGACTCATAGATTTTCGTTCTGCCTTCTATATCGTCGCTCTTGACGGTAAGCAGTTCCTGCAGCGTATAAGCTGCACCGTAAGCTTCAAGAGCCCAAACTTCCATCTCGCCAAATCTCTGTCCGCCGGTCCTTGCTTTTCCACCCAGCGGCTGCTGAGTAATAAGACTGTAAGGACCTGTAGAACGTGCGTGAATCTTATCGTCAACCAGGTGATGAAGTTTCATCATATATATGTAACCTATAGTAACATGCTGCTCGAAAGGCAAACCTGTCCTGCCGTCATACAGCGTTGACTTCATATCCTTGTTTATCTGAGCAAATATCTCATCGGCCGGCGGAGCTGTCTTGTTCTGCCGCAGCTGCTGGTCACGATTGACTACATATTCATTAGATTCATTCAGCAACTGCCGGATCTCTTGCTCAGTTGTACCTGCAAAAACAGGTGTAACCGCATCAAAACCAAGCACCCTGGCTGCCCAGCCAAGATGGGTTTCAAGTATCTGGCCAACGTTCATTCTGCTCGGCACACCAAGAGGATTAAGGCATATATCTATAGGTGTTCCATCTGCGAGATAAGGCATATCCTCAACCGGCATAATCCTTGCGATAACACCTTTATTTCCGTGACGCCCCGCCATCTTGTCGCCAATAGACAACGTTCTCTTGGTGGCAACATATATCTTGACCATCTCAAGAACACCGCTCGGAAGCTCATCACCATGCTTCATTCTTTCAAGTTTAAGCTTAGCTTCTTCTGCGATCTCCGTTATCTTCGGCATGTATTTATCTATAACACCACTAACATCCTCACGAAGAGCAGCGGGTTTCACCCAGGTAATATCAAAGTTTTCTATTTGTTCCGAAATAACTTCCGGATCGTCACTTGCACCGACTTTCTGTTTGGTTGACGGGTCAACTATATTGACCTCATATTTACCACCTATCTCATCTATCATCTGTTTGAATACGACATTCTGCCGCTGTTTCATCTCGGATGCATAAGCTTTAATCTTCTGCTTATATGCCTTTTTCTGCTCTTCGCTGCCCGCACCTTTCCTGGTAAACCGGCTTGTCTTTATGACAACACCGTTATAACCGCTGGGCAGTTCAAGTGAATCGTTCTTAACATCCTCGCCGGCTCGGCCAAAGATCGCATGCAGGAGTTTTTCCTCCGGCGTAAGCTCCGTTTTGCTCTTGGGCGATATCTTTCCAACAAGAATATCACCAGCATCAACACGTGTACCTTCCCGTACTATCCCGCTTTCATCAAGATTCCTCAGAGCCTTTTCGCCTACATTAGGTATGTCACGGGTAAATTCTTCTCTGCCGAGTTTGGTTTCACGCACCTCAATACTGAACTCGTCTATATGAACGCTTGTGAAAGTATCATCCCTTACAAGTTTTTCACTTATAAGGATAGCATCCTCAAAATTAAATCCGTCAAAAGGTATGAATGCAGCAAGTACATTTTTGCCGAGCGCCAGTTTGCCGTCCTTTGTCCCGCCGCCGTCTGCAATAATCTCGTTCTTTTTGACTTTTTGACCAACAGAAACTACCGGTACCTGATTGAGACATGTCCTCTCGTTAAGACCGACAAATTTCTCAATATCATAAATATCCGTATCGTCTATCACGATATTTTTTGCATCAACAGCCGTTATAGTGCCGGAACTTCTCGCGCGAACAACCATACTTGAATTTTTCGCAACATGCTCTTCCATTCCGGTCATCACCAGAGGCGGTTCTGTTCTTAAAAGCGGCACAGCCTGACGCATCATGTTCGAACCCATCAAGGCTCTATTAGCATCATCATGTTCAAGGAAAGGAATCAGTGCAGCAGAGACACCAATAATCTGCTTGCTGGAAATGTCAACATAACCTACTTCTTTGCTGTCAATCTGAGATAATTCACCCTGTTCTCTGGCCAGTACAATACCTTCCTGCAGTTTATCTCCATCGGGCCTTATCGTACTTGGCGGAGCAAAAGTAGCCTCCATTTCTTCATCCGCTCTGAGATATGCAATCTCTCCGGTAAGCCTGCCTTTCTCAACCTTTCGATAAGGCGTCAGTAAAAAGCCGTGCTCGTCGATCTTCGAAAAGATAGCAAGCGATGCTATCAAGCCGATATTTGTGCCTTCAGGTGTCTCGATAGGACATATTCTGCCGTAATGACTGATATGAACATCTCGAACCTCAAAGCCGGCTCTTTTCCTGTTAAGCCCGCCCGGCCCAAGTGCTGACAGCCTGCGCTCGTGAGTAAGCTGACTAAGCGAATTTGTCTGGTCAACAACCTGGCTCAGCTCACCTCGGCCAAAGAAGTAATCAATACTGCTTGACACACTCTTGGAGTTAATAAGGTCGGCAATCCGAACGATCTGCTGAGGATCTTTCATACTCATACGTTCCTGAACGGTTCGACGGAGCTTAAGAAGTCCCTTCCTGATCTCATCTGCAGCAAGCTCATCTATCGTTCGCAGCCTTCTGTTGCCAAGATGGTCAATATCATCAACAACACCCTGATTGTTTCTCAGCCCGACTATATATCGCATCGTACTGAGAAAATCTTCAGGCTTTAACGTCATCTCTTTTTCGTCTATTTCCTGTTTGAATTTCCTGTTCAGTCTGAATCTTCCGACCTTACCAAGACGATACCTGTCGCAATCGAAAAACTTCTCGCCGAAAAGTGTTTTTGCCTTTTCAACATTCGGAGGATTGCCCGGCCGCAGCCTTGCGTATAATTTCAGCAAAGCCTCTTCATGACTCTGGCAGTTATCCTCCGCAAGTGTATTCAGAATGAGCGGATCAATTACTTTTACTATAACTTCAAGTTTCTTGACCGAGCTCTTCTGTATCTGTCCAACTCTGTCGCCTATCTGTGTGCCTGCCTCTACAATAATCTCACCGGACTCCGTATCGACTACAGGCCCGACAGCCCACATTAAAGGATCGAGTTTACTGACAGAAATATTCTTTGTTTCATAAAACAGCCTTATAATACCTTCGGTTGTGCCGTATTCTTCCCCCATCGCACGCAGGAACATCGTAGCCGGAATTTTACTGGACTGGTCTATCCTGACAACGAGGACATCTTTCTTGGTAACCGAGATTTCTATCCAGCTTCCTCTTTCAGGTATGATTCTTCCGCCATGCAGAACTCTGTCACCTTCTTTGCTCTCTATAAGAAAATCAACACCCGGCGAACGGTGCAGCTGGTTAACAATAACACGTTCGGCACCGTTGATAATAAATTCACCTCCGCCGATCATAACAGGCATTTCACCCAGATAGACCGCCTGCTCAGAGATATCATCTGCGTTATCCCGCTGCAGTCTACAGGATATCTTCATAGGATAACCATAAGTAAGCCTCAGCTCCCTGCACTCGTTCGGAGAATATCTGGGTTTGTCGAATTCGTATCCGATATACTCAAGGCGCATAGTCTTATCATAACTCTCGATAGGAAATACCTCCCTAAAGAGTGCCTCGATACCTGCATTTTTTCTTTTTTGCGTTGGAATTTCTGCCTGTAAGAATCTGTCGTAGCTATTCAGCTGAACTTCGATAAGATCCGGGATGTCCATCGCATCAGCGATCTTCCCGAAATCCCTTACGGTTCTTGTGCCCATCACACACTCCCTGAAAAATGTGTTAAATTATTCAGCTCGATTGTCAGCACCTAAAAATCATTAATGCTTATAAATGCTAAACCTATTTTTCCCGCCGAGGCGGATACAAATGCCCGGTGTTTTGCCGGGCATTCTGAATTTCTGCGATTATTTTATTTCAGCAACAGCACCTGCTGATTCAAGCTGCTTTTTGATGGTTTCCGCTTCGTCTTTGCTGAGACCTTCCTTTACAGGTTTTGGAACGCCATCGACCAGGTCTTTTGCTTCTTTCAGGCCCAGAGATGTAATTGCTCTTACTTCCTTGATAACCTGTATTTTCTTGTCGCCGACTTCTTTAAGGATAACATCAAAGCTGGTTTTCTCTTCTGCTGCGTCACCGCCGCCGCCGGCTGCAGGACCTGCTACCATAACTGCCCCGCCGGATGCAGGTTCAATACCATGAATTTCCTTAAGGTAATCACCAAGCTCTTTAGCCTGCATAAGTGTCAACTTTACGATATCATCGCCCAGCTTCTTAATGTCTGCGCTGAACTCTTTCGTTGCTTCTTGTGTTTCATCTGCCATCTTATATACTCCTGTAAACAATTGCTTCGCGGCAGCCAAAACTACGCCGTTCTGTTTAACCCCTGTCGGGGACACCCGCAAAACACATATTAATTTTTCTGCCTGTTTATGCTGCTTCCTTTTCTTGGCCCTCTGCAATCGTCTTAAGACACCCGGCAATAATACCTCCAGGCGCCGCGATCGCACCAGCCAGCCGTCGTGCCGGTGAATTTGCAAGCATAACTATATCGCCCAGCAATTCGACTCGACTCTTCATATTAACAAGGTTAGCCGCTGCAGCTTCATCAAGAGCTGCTCCATCAGTATAAGCACCTCTGAATTTTATTTTGACCTTTCCATCAGTAGCCGCCTTGAATTCCTTCGCAACATCAACAACGCTGTCGCTGCCGTAAACAACGGTGCAGGGACCCGCTGTAAACAAATCAACTGCCGGTGCCATATCCAGCTCTTTAAGAGCCTGACGCATCGCAGCGTTCTTGACCATCATAATCTTTATGCCTTTTTGGCCAAGCTCGCCGCGCAGCAGATTATTTTCTATGCCGCCGACTCCGGTCATATCAACAATGATAAATTCATTAACATCTGTAAATTTGCCCTGAAGCTCCTTTACAAGCATCTCTTTTATGTACTTACTCATATCTTCACCTGTATAAATTACTGGTTAAAATTCTGATATATCTACCTGAACGCCCGGACTCATAGTTGCAGACAGTGCTATCTTCCTGATATATGTTCCCTTGGCTGCCGCAGGCTTCATCTTCTTTATCAGCGATACAAAAGCCCGAATGTTATCAATGAGCTTATCTTCTTCGAAACTATGCCTGCCTACAACTGCATGTATATTTCCGCCGGAATCATTTTTAAATTCCACTTTGCCTGCAGCGAATTCCCTGACCGCGGTTATAACATCCTGAGTAACTGTTCCATTCTTGGGTGAAGGCATCTTGCCCTGCGGCCCGAGCACTTTTCCAAGTCTTCCAACCTTGCCCATAACCTTTGGCGATGCAATCGCTACATCGAAGTCCATCCAGCCGCCGGTAATTTTAGTAACCAGCTCATCGCATCCTGCCTCTACTGCACCGGCCTGCTTTGCAGCATCAATGTCAGAGTCTTCACAAAATGCAACTACCTTCTTACTCTTGCCAATACCATGCGGCAGCGACACAGAACCACGAACAAGCTGGTCAGACTGCTTTGGGTCTATTCCAAGTAAAACAACACAATCGATACTCTGGTCGAACTTGACCGGCGATAAAGATTTTATGGTCTTTACCGCTTCGGCCAGAGCTATCGGGGCCTTTGGCAAATCCTTTGCCGAAGCTAAATATCTCTTGCCTCTCTTTCTCATAACTTTACTCCGCGAAATTTTCCCGCCTCAAGCGGTATACATTAATAAATTTTCGCTCCCACTCTCGCCCGCCATAGCCCTGGCGAAGGCGGGTTTCAGCCGTGGTAAGCCCTGTAAGCTTCTTCCGCCAAAGGCGGAATCCACAATTTTTAGTTTTTAGTTTTAAACTTTTAGTTTAAGTTATCCTTCTACCTCAATACCCATACTTCTTGCAGTGCCTTCAATAATCTTACAGGCCTGTGCAAGATCAAATGCATTAAGGTCTTCCATCTTCCTCTGTGCTATTTTTTCTATCTGTGCTTTGGTTACCTTGCCAACTTTTTCCTTGTTCGGCACTCCGCTGCCCTTTGCCAATTGTGCTTCCTGCTTCAACAACACCGCAGCCGGCGGACTCTTCACGATAAAATCAAAAGTCCTGTCCGCATATACCGTTATTTCAACAGGTACCGTAGTACCATTCAAATCCGCTGTCCTTGCATTGAACTGCTGAACGAACTGGCCGATATTAACGCCATGCTGTCCCAGCGCAGGTCCTATCGGCGGAGCCGGCGTCGCCTGTCCTCCTGGCGCCTGAAGTTTTATCTTTCCTGTTATTTGCTTTGCCATCTTTTTGCCTTTTTACACAACTCGATATTTTATGCCCGTAAAGACAATCAAAAATTTAAACAAGCCATCCGCCGTTAGGTGGATTCCACAATTTTTATTTTTAAGTTTTAAATTTTTAGTTTACTTTTATACTTTTTCAATCTGCCAGTATTCTATATCAAGCGGAGTACTTCTTCCGAAAATAGTAACAATAACCCTGACCACTCCGCGCTCAGAATCTATCGAATCAACAATACCTTCAAAGTTTTCGAAAGCACCTTCCCTGATCTTAACAACATCACCTTTTGTAAAATCTACTTTGATGTTCGCCGCTGCCTGCTCGGTAGCTTTTTCCACCTCGCTGAGCATCTTGGCAACATCCGTATCACTCATAGGAACCGGCAGGCCTTCTGTCCCGACAAAATCGCCGACTCCGACTGTTTCCTTTATAAGGAACCAGGCTTTTTCATCTATTTTTCCATCTGCATCCGGCTCAATCTCCATAAAAACATAGCCCGGATACAGTTTACGCCTAAGTACGCGCTGCTTACCCGCACGGATACGCTTGACCTGTTCGACAGGAACAATAACCCTGCCGATAATACCTTCCAGGCTTTCGAGCGTAACCTTTTTCGCAAGGGTTTCCCTAACCTGTTCCTCCCTATTGGAGGCTACTCTTAAAACATACCACCGCATAAAAATTTACTCATCCAGATAGTTTAAAAATACCCTCCTGCTCAGGGAGATTTAACAGCATTTATATCCCTATAACGTCTGAGAAAAACAGATTAAAGCAGAGGTCCGCCACACCAAGCATTACCGCAGTTATAATTACCACTACGATAACAACAAAGGTGGATATCGCTATCTCGCGTTTTGAACTGAAACTCACCTTCTTCAGCTCGCCTTCGGCAGCGATCATAAAATCCGCTACTGTATGTCTGTTAACAAGCCAGTAGAGAAAAAGTACAACTGCCAGGAACACGGCCAACGGCGTAACGACACTTATCCACAGCCCTGTCGTCTCTGTAACATTTATAGTTGCCTGAAGTTTCTGGTAAAGCTTCCAGCAACCGATTGCTGTAATTACCGCTATTGCCGCCGCACTATAAAGCCGGGTATTTTTGCCCTGGCCCCATTTGTATTTTTCAACCAGCATTTAATGCCTCAAAAATTCAAGACTCAAAATTAATAACTCCACAAACAGCAGGCCAGGGAGGGATCGAACCCCCAACCTTCGGTTTTGGAGACCGACGCTCTGCCAGTTGAGCTACTGGCCTGTTTTGAAATTATCACCATCGTCCCTTTTTTTCAGGTTTAGTATAAAAGTGACTATTTCCGTCTTATCTTGTGAACCGTATGTTTTCGCTCGTGTTTGCAGAACTTCTTAAGTTCGATCTTCGGCGTTCCCTGGGAAACATTGACTTCGGTACGGTAGTTTCTCTGACCGCACTCTTTACATTCAAGCCAAACATTTTCTCTTTTCTTAGCCTTGGCCATTTTGCCTCTGCATAAAAATTAATTAAACAGCCTGCTGACTGAAATCAGCATAGCTGCTTCAATTTTAGTTCAGTTATTTTAAAACCTTGGTTACGACACCGGCACCAACAGTTCTGCCGCCTTCACGAATCGCAAATCTCAAACCTTCTTCCATCGCGATAGGTGAAATAATCTCAACTTCCATTCCGATGTTGTCGCCCGGCATACACATCTCAGCAGCTTTCCCTTCACGACTCTTAATTGCCAGTACGCCGCCAGTTACATCAGTTGTTCTGAAATAGAACTGCGGTTTGTAACCGGCAAAGAATGGGGAGTGACGTCCGCCTTCGTCTTTGGTAAGTACATATACCTCTGCTTCGAATTTGGTATGAGGTGTGATCGAACCGGGAGCAGCAATAACCTGGCCTCGCTCCAGCTCTTTCTTTTCAACGCCTCTCAGCAGTGCACCGATGTTATCGCCGGCCTGTCCTTCATCAAGAAGCTTATTAAACATCTCGACGCCGGTAACTACAGACTTGCGTGTCTCTTTGTTAAGACCGATGATCTCAATCTCATCGCCGACATGAACTACACCACGCTCGATCCTTCCGGTACCGACGGTACCGCGGCCCTTAATACTGAACACATCTTCGATCGGCATCAGGAAAGGCTTGTCTGTCTCACGCTCCGGTATCGGAATGTACTCATCCATAGCAGTAAGCAGCTCGACGATCGGCTTGCAGGCCTCATCATCAGCCGATGTTGCGTTCATCGCTGTAACGGCTGAGCCGCGAATAATAGGTGTGTCATCGCCGGGGAATTCGTACTTGGTCAGCAGTTCCCTGATTTCCATCTCTACCAGGTCGATAAGCTCCGGGTCGTCAACAAGGTCAACCTTGTTAAGGAAAACGACGATTTTCGGCACATTTACCTGCCTTGCCAGCAGAATATGCTCTCTTGTCTGCGGCATCGGGCCGTCATATGCACTTACAACAAGAATAGCTCCGTCCATCTGAGCAGCACCTGTAATCATGTTCTTCACATAGTCAGCATGGCCCGGGCAGTCAACATGAGCATAATGGCGGTTCTCTGTGAGATACTCAACGTGTGCGGTTGAAATTGTCAAAATCTTTGTCGGGTCCCGGCGTCCCTGTGATTCAGAAGCCTTGGCGATATCGTCATAGCTTTTGAACTTACAAAGACCCTTGAGTTCCATAACCTTCGTCATTGCCGCGGTCAGGGTTGTCTTGCCGTGGTCGACGTGTCCAATTGTACCAACATTAACATGCGGTTTCGTTCTTTCGAATACTTCCTTAGCCATATTATACTAACCTCCAACTCGTTATTAGATGTTTCTTAAATTCCTTTTATATTTCTATCTTTAATAATCCGACGATTATCGGTTTCTAACTGACAACTAACCCGACGCTGTAAGTTTTTAAAAATTCAAACCAAGCTGCTGACGAGACTTGAACTCGTGACCTCGTCCTTACCAAGGACGCGCTCTACCAACTGAGCTACAGCAGCATTTTTTCAACTACTGCAAATTAGAGACACATCCCATTGGGCCGAATTTTTTTAAACTCCGCCTTACAGAAACTATTAAATCACTCATTGCAGTACTGAAAAGCTCAAGTTTCGTGCCCCTTTATCCAAAAATGCAAAGGGACTCCCTGCAAAGATTTTGCTAAAATCGAATTTGTAAGTATATGCAACCCATCCTGAATTGCAATTGTTAAAAGAAAAAAATTATTTTTTTTCTAAAAAATTTTGAAAATTTTGTCTGTTTTAACAAGACTTGGCGACTCCACTTCTACTTTTCCTTAATGTCCGATAATACAGACTATATCAGTCCAAATAATCCAAAACCTTATTAATTAGGACAGTAACACTCTTTTAATTTGGCCTGTTATGAAAATTGTTTGTAACTGGGTGGTGGTATGGATTTCCGACTAAGTGATTTTAAATGGGCCCAGAAGGATTCGAACCTTCGACCAATGGATTATGAGTCCACTGCTCTAACCGCTGAGCTACGGGCCCCGGGTAAGCAGTAACTTTACATTCTGCCCAGCGATATTTCAAGAGGTTTATTACTCAATACTATAGCTATAAAAAAATTACGGCCTCAGGAGCTCGAGGCCGTAATTTAAGAGGTTAACTAATCACTATTAGCGATTTTTATTTTTTCTTCCTTACAATAAAAACACCCAAACTGAGTAACGCTAATGTAGCTGGTTCTGGTATGAGCAACATAATGTCATTACCATCGCCGCCTGTGTAAGTTAACTGATAAACACTGCTTCCAACAGGAACGTAAGCGCCTTCCACGCCTGCGACGCCATTGACTGTGTCGAACATACCGCGAACAAGCTCGCCGCTGGTATTTTCGATGAGCAGCAGAGGAGCTACCGGATCTGCGCCTGTTGCCGTAACAATAAGCTGGGCAAGTGCGGCTTCCTCGTTCATGGAATCAACTATGGTTTCTGTTACATGAATTGGACTTACGGTGCCATCGGCAGCAAGTTCAAATTCAATTGTACCAGTACCTGTGTTGCCCGAACTGCTCGAGCTGTCGTTAGCTATATACATCATGTTGCCTTGCGTTATAGTTGCTGCGCTGCCGACTACTTTAAGTGTTCCTATGGAACCATCTGCACTGGAACAGCCTACATAAATTCTGCCGCCACTACCGGTTAAAGCACCGCCGCTGATGGTATAAGTTCCATCGCCGCCGAGCTTGTAGCCGATCTGAAGTTTTCCTTCATTTGTAAGCGTTCCTCCTGTTTGAGTCAGGTAGCCAATATCTGTTCCGCTGCCTGACATACCAGCATCACCAATATGCATTTCTCTGCCTGTCTGGAGAGATGCGCCCTCAGTGATCAACAGTGTGCAATCACGTGCGGTATCTATTTTGGTGAGGTTGTAAGCGCCGACGTCGGTATTAACCGTAACGGTATAACCATCGCCATTGCCGATTTTGATTTCGTCGCCATCATCAAGTGGAACATAACCCTTGTCCCACAATGTTGGCTCAGCCCAATTTCCTGATCCTGTAGGGTAAATTGATGCCGATGTGGTGCTGACCAGAACGCCGGCCAGCAAAAGAATGGTAAATAATTTTAACTTCATCTTCTTCTCGCTCCTTTCCATGTGTCATCTTCTTCCAATAATTAGGCCCAATTATATGTAGAGCAGTAAATCAAAATATCCAGACATACAGTCTGACTATCTGCTGTTCGGATACCTTGCATTTACTGATTTGGCCTTCTAGTTTTACCCATTTTCCCATAAACACAGGGAAGTTGGCAAGTCTATTAAGCGCAAAAACATCACCAAAAACACTATTTTGCGCAAAAAGCCCTTAAAAATATACTTTCCGCCTTTAAAAAAGCGGTTTTTATCTCTTTCTTTTTATAATAAAAGCGCCAAGACCAAGCAGAGCCAGCGTCGCAGGTTCGGGTGTATACAATGCAATGTCATTACCTCCGAGGCTCATAGTATCAGCATTATACCGATAAGTCAGCATACGCCAAGTACCATTGCTAAGGTAAACCCGAACACCTTCATAAGCAAAGCCGTCGTTGAAGGTGTCAAATTGACCATGAACCGGGTCTGTGCCCCGATTGTCAACAAGAACAATGTCTCCCCAAGGGTCATCAAGAGCTTCTGTCAGCCAAACTACCAAATGAGTTGAACTCGGTTCATAAGTATGAACATCGACATAGTCATCAACTATAATTGGACTGACACCATCAGCCGTCATCTCAAACACTAAAGTACCGTCAGCAACCCTGGACAGGTCTGTCTTGCCGGCACGGCCGCCCATCTCCAGTGCGCCCATATGTACGACTGGAGCTGTGCCTGTAACTCTCATCGTTCCAACGCCGCCGCGGTCACCGATTCTAAGATGGCCTCCTGCAGTAGCTTCGGGGTGAAGATATGTCATAGTCCCGCCTGAGATATGATAGAGACCTTCACAATCTGAGCCGCTGCCGCCGTCTGAAATCGTCAATCCCGCCGGGTCTTTGTAATCATCTCTTACACCATTTTCAAAGGCCATAAGTCCGCCTGTCTGAATAACAGCGCTTGTTGTACCTTCGTTAGCCTGGCTGCCCTCACCAACACGGAGCCAACCGATACCCTGAAGAGTACCGCCGGGAATGATGTTTACTGTAGCTCCGCCGAAAAACCTTACTCTGTTCGAATACCAGCAAGTGAATGTCTGGTCATCATCAACATAAACTATAGGCTTTGGCAGACCTGCTGCACCATACACCTGGATTTCCTGGTCGCCATCTGCAGGCTGTAACTGAGGAATATTTCCAGCTGGTCCAGGTTCAGTGCTGTTTGAAGCCACCCAGTTGCTGACGTCAGACCAACTGCCGATGAGCGGAGCCCTGGCAGAATCAGTATCCCAGTAATACACAGCAAATGCGCTGTTTGCCGCAAAAGCTAAAACCAAAACAACGATTAAACTTCTTAACTTCATCTTCTTTCTCCTTTCAAGGTTTATTTATTCTAAATCAAGCTCGATTTTTTTTCTCATAATCAAAGCTCCAAGACTGAGCAGAGCAAGCGTCCCAGGTTCGGGCACAAATCCAATATCATTACCATCACCAGCATGGTAACTCAGCTGCACTATAACACCGTTGCCAATATCAGCATAAGCACCTTCATAAGCATAACCGCCGTTGAAAGTATCAAAGTAACCAACAACAGGGTCTGTACCCCGATTATCAACAAGGATAATATTATCAGAAGGACCATTAAGACATTCGGTCAGGTTAACTACGAGGTGAGTTGTACTCGGCTCATATGTGTGAACATTAACATAATCATCAATTATGATTGGACTGACACCATCAGCCTTAATGTCAAACATCAAAGTACCGTCAGCAACCCTGGACAGGTCTGTCTTGCCGGCACGGCCGCCAATTTCCAGTGCACCCATATGGACGACTGGAGCTGTGCCTGTGACTCTCATCGTTCCAACGCCGCCGCGGTCACCGATTCTAAGATGGCCTCCTGCAGTAGCTTCGGGATGAAGATATGTCATAGTCCCGCCAGAGATATGATAGAGACCTTCACAGTCTGAGCCGCTGCCGCCGTCTGAAATTGTCAATCCTGCGGGGTCTTTGTATTCATCTCTTATGCCATTTTCAAAGGCCATAAGTCCCCCTGTCTGAATAACAGCGCTTGTTGTGCCTTCATTAGCCTGGCTGCCTTCACCAACACGGAGCCAACCGATACCGGCAAGAGTACCGCCTGGAATGATATTTACTGTAGCTCCGCCGAAAAATCTTACTCTATTGGAATACCAAACGCTGAAAGTAACATCACTGTCAACATTAACTATAGGCTTTGGCAGACCTGCTGCACCATACACCTGGATTTCCTGATCGCCATCAGCAGGCTGAACCTGTGGAGCATTTCCAGGTAGTGGAGGCATGGTGCTGTTTGTAGCTACCCAATTGCTGGCATTAGACCAACTGCCGATAAGCGGTGCCCTGGAAGAATCAGGATCCCAGTAATACACAGCAAATGCACTGTTAGTAATAATAGTAATTACAATGACAGTAATGAGAAATGCTAACCCCTTCTTCATCTTCTCGCTCCTTTCGAAAACCCATCTTCTTCCAGTTTAAACCCTCATACAGCTGCATCGCCCCTATCTATTTATTCTCCCACAAAAAGTTAAAATCGGCAAGGTTGTTAAGCGCAAAAGCCTATAAAAAAGCATTGTTTTGCGCAAAAAACAGCAATTAAAACACATTTTTTGAGGGAAATGGGGTTTTTTAATAATAAAGACCGCTCCATCACTGTCGCGGCTCTGTTGCGTTGTGGAAACACATATCATTTGTTGGAAACCCCGCCATTGGAAATGGCGGGGCTAACCAAATTAATATACCTGGTAATATCACATTCGTAACGTACCGTTTAACAACAAACTTCCATCAACATATCCAATTAAACTCACAGCAACTCTGTTCGCAAATGACCTGCTGCAAGTTCCGAAAAAACCTGCAAAACTTTTGTAGTAAACCAGTGCGGAAGCAAACAAAAAAAATTCTTACATTTTTCTAACTTTTTCAACAAAATCATTCATAAAAACTTTACCGCACAACCGATACCAATTATATTACACGGAAGTACTCAACTCGGGCGACGCATTTCGGCCGAAGTCGGATGGATTCAAGAGTATTTTTTAACGGATTGCAAACATGACTAATCAGCCAAGAGCAGCTAAAATCTTTATCAGCCTGGTGGTAGCTATGACCTTAGGGGCTGCTGTCTTGATGGCTCTCGATCATCAGTCAATTTCAGCGGGGGTCTTCAGCCTGGCAAGCTATTCATCACTTGGTCCGATTTCAGATGTAATTGCAACCAAAGAAGTAACAGCTCGCGAGAGGTGGGATAAAATAGAGGTCTTCTACAGTAACAGTCGCGGAGGAAACATCAAGCAGCTGGCCAGTCTCAACGGCCTGACAAGTGAAGAAGACGTTAATTTTCATTTTCTCGTATGCAATCACCTTGGCGCCATTGACGGCCAGATACAGCCGACAACAAAATGGTTAAATCAATGGTCCGCACTGCCCGGCGGGGTATGGTATGGCAGCAGTACAACTATAAGGATATGTGTCATCAGTGAAGGAAAGAGCCCCGCCTCGGATTACCAGGTCAACAGGACAGAAGAACTCGTCCAGGCACTTAGCAGAAAATTCAACATCACTCAGAAAAACATCGAATACCCAAAAGACTGGCAGCTATAAGATTAATTCAAATTCTAAACCACTTCCCGTAAGTTGAAAGACCGCTCCATTACTGTCGCGGCTCTGTTTCTATTTTTTAATCCTCCCTATGGGACACCTTACGGCGGAAACAATATCTAATAGTTAAAATCCAAATTTCCAAAACGTCATTGCGAGCACCGCGAAGCAATCTTCATTATACCGATAACTGATAACTGACTACTGATAACTAATTAATTAAACATTCAAAATTAATTATATATGCCTATCTCGAGCCAGTAATCCATTAATATCGCCAAATCATCTATATCAACGTCGCCGTCAAAATCCAGGTCCGCCCAGTCGCAGTAATAATTGTATATTCCACAATCCTCCCGCAGCCAGAATTGTGCAAAGACTGAAAAGTCCCTGAAGTCATTCCTGCCGTCAGTATAGATATCCGCAGGTGATATCTGCCAGGTCAAAATCGGATACTCATCTATCTGTATAAACCAGTCCGCATCGTCGCCGTCTGTATATGAAAAATCCCATCCCGCATCTACATATGTTGCCATCTCCTGCATCTCGGCCGTGGTTAAACCTGTCCCACCTGTACTTGTTGCTTGCCCCGAAGTTTCCATATCCCAGAAAGATGCCACAGCATAACCTGAACCTGTCAGTCCGCCGACATGACTGTTTCCGCTGACCGCACCCGTACTATAACAGTTTGTTACATGCCCCCAACTACCGTCTCCTATCAGCCCGCCGACGTAATCGTTCCCGCTAACTGCACCGGTAGAATAACTGTCGACAATATCACTATAAGCCATATCTCCTACCAAACCACCAACCCCGTTCGCATCATTTCCATTGACGTCGCCTGTGGCGTAACATTTAGAGATATATCCATAAAGACCTCCTACCAGGCCGCCACCGTCTCCATTGACCACACCTGTAGCGTAGCAATTAATGATATAGCCGTCGCCATATCCTATTAGTCCGCCAACCCCAGAGGCTCCGCTAACGGTACCTGTAGCATAACAATCTGTTATGTTGCCGCCATATCCTATTAGTCCGCCGACCCCAGAGGCTCCGCTAACTGTGGCCTTGCTGTAACAGTTGGCTACACCGCTCCGAGTATATCCTATCATCCCGCCAGCATAGTAGACTGTCCCCTTGACCACCCCAGAGCTGTAACAATTTGTTATACTGCCTCCGTAATTTTCTCCCGCCAGAGAGCCGACATAATTTTTTCCGGTTATATTTGCATCTCTGATGTCAAGATTTTTTATCTGACAGCCTGCTATTGTACGACCAAAAAGACCAACATAATCATTCCCATTTGCATCTATAATCAGATTTGATATCACATAGCCATTACCGTCAAAAGTACCCCTGAAGCAATCCCCCTGAAAACCTATGTTCACATCATTTACATCCGGCGCAATAACAGCTTTATCAAAAGTGTAACCGGCCAAGTCAATATCATTTACAAGTATGAAACATTTGTCGTAATCGTTGGTATCTGCGGCCAGTTGGAGCAGATCATTTACATCTGCGATTTGGTATGGGTCATTCGGCTCACCTGTCCCGCCGGAATACTTTTGAGACGACCGTAAAGCAAGATTATGATAACCACCTGCAGCTATGGCCACAAAATCATTGCCCCCAGGAGGCGTCGCTTGACCATAATGTGGAAATCCTGTTAGGCCTACAGTCCCTGC
>JAFGGI010000062.1 GCA_016930635.1 Sedimentisphaerales bacterium
AGGCGGCCGAGGAGAGAAACCGCCATGCCGTGTGCGCCTCCTAAAGAGGAGGAGGTACGTGTGGGTTATCTAAGATAGCATTTCTATATATTATACGTCAAGCAGAAAATCCAGGTTCAATGTAAATTTTAAGAAAAAATTGCCCTAATGCCTGAAAAAAGGTAGTATTTATTTTTCTTAGAAGCCCCTGAAATTGCGAAATTTAGCTATTATAAGCGATTTTAAGCTTTTTATGGCCGTTCAGAGCCTCTTTTGTATTGTCCTAAAGTACAATATTGTAATATCCTATTTTTTGGCATTTTCGGGTCCTTTGGGCGGGGTGTACTATAGGTCTACAGGCTAATAAATATCACAGAAATGGTGTGGACAAGAACCTGCGGGGCCGGCAATTGCGGTTTGATTTTTAACCAAATCGGGATTACTATTGCAGCACTATATAGGATTAGGAAGGCGATTTATGGCAAGTCATAATCTGGTAAAACTGAAAATAGAAGATTTTGAGATCCTCGGCTATTCAGTTGCAGGCGAAGAGACGGTAATTGCAATGCCGCAGCTCGATGTCTGTTTCGATATTGGTAAGGCACCGGACCAGGTCATCAGCATAAACAATGTCCTGCTGACTCACGGTCATATGGACCATGCTGCCGGGATTGCGTATTATCTTTCGCACAGGCAGTTTTGCGGCCAGAGCCCGGGCAGGATTTTCACGCCGGCCAATACACTGCTGCCGCTGCGGGAAATAATAGATGCCTTCGGCAGGCTTGACGGCACCAAGATTCCCGCTGAGCTTATTGGTATGCAAAGCGGAGATGAATATCAGATAAAACCTAATATTATTATCAGGGCATTCGCGACCAATCACTGCAGGGGAAGTCTGGGCTTTTGTGTACTGGAAAAGAAAAAGAAGCTCAAGGAAGAGTACATTGGTCTGGACAGCAATGCTATTGTAGCTTTAAAGAAAAAAGAGATCGTGATTGATTATCCTGTTGAGGTGCCTCTTGTTACCTATCTTGGAGATACAAGGTATGACAAATTCAATAAATATGATTTTATTACCAAGAGCAAAATTCTTATTGCCGAGTGCACCTTTATCGTTGAAGAGCATATCGACAGGGCAATAGCCGGGGCACATATGCATATAGGTGATTTTGTAAAGATGCTCGAAGAATTTGAGAACGAATATATTATTGTTACGCATTTGAGTCAGAGGACGTTTATACAGGATGCCAAGAAGATTCTCAAGGCCAGACTAAGTAAAGACTTGCAGAAAAAAGTTGTTCTTCTGATGGATAGAAGTAACCGTTTTCGTCAGAAGTAAAAAGGTGCCGATTGTTTGGCGCAGACGCAAATCTTAGCCGTTTGTTTCAACCGGCTCCTGATTTTCCACCTGATTGATACCGCATGGATCCGCTACTTTTCGGTAACCTAATGCTTTGATAAGCTCTAAGATTTCCGTCCAGGTAGGGAATGGTCTGCTGTTTACTTTCTTATACTGGTCCACAGCCATCAAGAATTCGAATTGCTCATCGGTCATCTGCCCTTCTTCGGCGGCCTTCCTGTCTTCTGTGCGTCTCCTTCCGGGCCCGCGACGGCGGTTCAAGCCAAGCCTTCTGTCGGCAGTTGCACTTCGGCGTGTTCTCCTGCGACTATCTGCCGATTCCTGACGTCTTTCGGTAAAACAATTTTCTTTATCTGTTTGATGGCTGCTCACTTTAGTTACCTCAATAAATTATTTATTTAATACATTTCATCGTCGAAATCATCATCGTCGTTGTCAAAGTAATCCATATCTGGTTCGCCCGGCATCTCATCGGGGTCGTTAAAGGCATCGTCGAGAAAGTGGTCGAATTCCTGGCGGGATTCGATTATTTCCTGAGCCTGTTCAAGATAGGTTTCGGGCACCATTACCGCGACGCCTACGATAACCGAAGAATAACTCCTCTGAGTGGCAGTTACAGCCGGTATATCATTCTTGGCCAAAATGTCTCTATACTCGTTGGCCAATTCTGTATCATCGGCTATAGCCACTGTCACGTATTCGTGTAACGCGGCTTTTGATTTATCTTCCTGTTCGCTCATATTATTTGCTCCCAGTAAATTCAAAAACACCGCACAAAATGCGTTCTTAAGCAGTTTCGGCAAAAAACGCCGGTCAGATAACTACAAAAATTGCCCGAACGGCTCAATAAGTACAAAATTTTGCATTTTTAGCGTATTTTTTTGTTGCAAACAGTCTGATAAGTCCTCAAAATACGACTCAGAAGTCGGCTTTGTCGGAAAGGGCCGATAAAGAAGGAATATTTAAGTTGTTTTGCATGGAGGATTATTAACATGGCAAAAAAGAAAAAAGCAGCAGCAAAAAGCAAGGGTAAAGAGACGCTGGTAGTAGCAAGTAAAGTAAAAGCTTATATCAAGAGTAAGAAGATGATGACATCATCGGATGCTATTGGTGCGTTGAGTGACCAGATTTATAGTATTCTCGATTGTGCATGTGCTCGTACAAAGGCCAATAGGAGAAGCACTGTTAAGCCGCAAGACCTGTAATAGCAGATTTTTATCCGGAATTAGAAGTGTAAAGCCGACCTTTGCGCCACTTAGGAGGGTCGGCTTTTTTTTGCGCAAACTTAACTAATTTTATTTTTAACACCGTTTTTGTGTAGTTTTCTTGTCTTTTTTCAGATTCCTGTTAGGTTTAGGTCCGATAACCTTCAAATATAGGCCTTATGATACTGAGAATCTAATTTTATAGGAACAATTTATTAAACCTAAAGTGCCAAAAGGCCGATTATATTAATAAGAAGAGACAATTTGATTTATTCTTCGATATATTTTGTGCCGTCGGGTATTTCTGGCGGTACGTAACATGTTTTTAGGAGACCAAGGAATCGTGAAGGTCTTTATGCTTGGATGGGAGTTTCCGCCATTCATTAGTGGCGGTTTAGGTACGGCGTGCTATGGGTTGACCAAAGCGATGAGCCGGCTTGGGCTTGAGGTGACCTTTGTCCTTCCCAGACCTGTCCTGATGTCCGGGGGCACAACGCATGTAAGGATGCGGACGCCCGGGGATATAGACTATTCTGTCCTGAGCGCAGAGCAGTTCGAAGAAGAGCTCAAAAACGTAAAATTCCGAGCGATCGATTCAGCACTTCGGCCTTATGCAAATGCCGAGACTTATAAAAGTGAAATAGAAGAACTTATACGTTCCAAACAGAGGATCTCCGGTTCGATAGGTCTGGTTGAAATGGGCGGCGATGTACACTATACCGGGGATATGTACACAGAGGTTCATCGTTATGCAGCGGCAGCAGTTAAGCTGGCAATGCAGGACAGCTTCGATGTGATCCATGCCCACGACTGGATGACTTACCCGGCAGGCATAGCGGTATCTGCCGTTACAGGCAAACCTCTTGTTGTTCATGTGCACTCGACAGAATTTGACCGCAGTGGAGAGCATGTCAATCAGATGATATATGATATCGAACGTGCGGGTATGCACGCAGCGGACAGGGTAATCGCGGTCAGCTTTTTGACAAGGAATATCATAATCAGCCGGTATGGAGTTGATGGCGATAAAGTTGCAGTAGTATATAACGGCGTTGAAAAGAACGGAAATAATGTTAATTTCAACGGCACTGATATAAAGAAAGACGAAAAGATAGTTTTGTTCCTCGGCAGGATCACAATGCAAAAGGGTCCTGAGTATTTTCTCGGTGCTGCCAAGAAAGTGCTTGAGGTTATGGACAATGTAAAGTTTGTAATGGCCGGCTCCGGCGATATGATGCGAAGGTCGGTAGAACTTGCCGCCGAGCTCGGCATCGGCAACAAGGTCCTGTTTACCGGATTCCTGCGAGGCGAAGATGTACGCAAGGTTTACGAAATGGCGGACCTCTATGTTATGCCAAGCGTCTCTGAGCCGTTCGGCATAGCTCCGCTGGAAGCGCTTAATCACGATGTGCCGGTGCTTATCAGCAAGCAAAGCGGTGTCTCAGAAGTGCTCAAACATGTTTTGAAAGCAGACTTCTGGGATGTTAATGAAATAGCTAACAAGATAGTGGCAGTGCTGAAGTATCCGCCTTTGCAGGTAGCCCTTAAAGAGCACGGCAATTTCGAAGTGAGAAAGCTCAAATGGGAAGACGCTGCTGAAAGATGCAGGCAGATATATGAACAGCTTGCAGCACAGCCTGTTGGTGTTTGAGATATTCGGTCTTACGGACGAGGCCGATTTTAAATATTATTTTTTTGATAGATAATGGACTATGCCTTCTGTATGCTTTTACTTCCAGGTTCATCAGCCCTGGAGGCTTCGACATTATACGGTATTTGACGAAGACCACAGGTACTTTGATGATTTCAAGAACCGTTCGATTTGCCGCAAAGTTGCCAACAAATGTTATTTGCCCGCCAACAGAGTTATCCTTGATCTGATAAGGCAGCATCAGGGAAGGTTCAAAGTTGCCTATAGTATAACAGGTGTTCTGCTTGAGCAGTTGGCTGAATATGCTCCTGAGGTTATGAGCACATTTGACGCACTGGCACAAACCGGCTGTGTGGAATTTCTCGCTGAGACTTATTATCACAGCTTAAGTTTTTTGTATTCTCCCAATGAGTTTAAAGAACAGATATATAAGCACAGCGACACCATTGAAGAGCTGTTCGGCGTCAGGCCCAAAGTTTTCCGCAATACCGAACTTATTTACAGCAATGACCTTACCGACACGATAGAATCTATGGGTGTATTTGACGGGATTCTCACCGAAGGTGCCGACAGAATACTCTACGGCAGGAGTCCGAACTTTATTTACCGCTCTCCGCGGAGCGAGAGAATTAAACTATTACTGAAAAATTATGCCCTCAGCGATGATATTGCCTTTAGATTTTCCAACAGAGGCTGGTGCGAATGGCCTTTGATGGCGTATAAATTCAGCGACTGGGTCAGTAAAGTCAACGGCAACGGTTATGTGGTCAATCTTTTTATGGATTACGAGACGTTCGGCGAACATCAGTGGGAAGATACCGGCATATTCGACTTTATGCGTCATCTCCCGGGCGAAATTATGAAACATCCGGACAATAATTTTAAAACCCCCAGCGAAGTTATAGCATCATTCCCGATTACGGATGTTATCGATGTACCCGGCGTGATAAGCTGGGCTGATACCGAAAGGGACCTTTCAGCCTGGCTTGGCAATCCGCTTCAGTCCAGCGCCCTGCATGAGCTTTACCGTATGGAAAAGAAAATTAAAGACACAGGTGACGAAGAGCTTATAGCTGACTGGAGAAAACTGCAGACCAGCGATCATTTTTATTATATGTGCACCAAATATTTTGCCGATGGAGACGTTCATAAATATTTCAATCCTTATGACTCACCATACGATTCATATATAAATTTTATGAATGTTATGGGCAATCTGGAGAAGAGGTACAAAAAAATTATGGCGCCAGTTACAGTGGAGGAAGAATAAAAGGTAAAGTTGTAAAATAGTTGAGGCTCAGCGATGCTCCAGATTGCTGCGGAAATTAAAAAGGCACAACAAGACCGTGATACGGTTGATAGATATGCGCACCTGTTAGAGACCGAGTGGATGCTCAGCAATAAGCGGGGCAGTTTCGCATGCGGTACTTTGAGCGGCTGTAATACCAGGCGATATCACGCGTTGCTTATCGGTTCTTTAACCCCTCCGGCGCAAAGGATCGTTACACTGTCCGGCTGTGTCGAAACGGTCACAACTAAAAACCACAGTTACGAATTGAGCCACTATCAGTTCGACCCGCCGTCAGATAAAATACCCGAACCTTTCCCTGGAGAGGTGAAACAGGACATCGGCGTTCATTTTAAATATGAAACAGAACAGTTTGGGCTGACAAAGAGCATTTATTTGTTGCCTGACGCGGATGTTGCTGCGATCTGTTACGATTTTAAGGATATCGAAGAAGAGTTCGACTTTTGTATTCGTCCCATGGTTGCAATGAGGGACTATCATGCGCTGAAGAAAGCGGACCAGGGCGATTTCTGTCTCGAATGGTACGATGAATTCCTGGCGGTCAGGAACAAAAACTGTACAGGACAGCTTCTTTTTTCCAGCGAAGAAACTTCTTTTATCGAGCAGCAGCAGTTTTGGTATAACTTTTTCTATCAGCGGGAAAAACAGCGGGGCTACGATTATACGGAGGATTTGTTTTCACCCGGCATTTTCAGAAGGACTATCAATGCGCCGGTAAGAATAGTTCTGTGGGCGGGCTTCGGCGGCGATGATATGCAAAAAACAATGTCAAGGCTCGATGTCGATGTTATTATTGACGACCTCACGCTGCAGCATAAACACATTGAGGAAAATTTAAAGGACAAAGATCCGCTGGTCCACTCTCTTGCTCTGGCCGGTGATGAGTTTATTATAGACAGATACACCGATGAAGCTAAGACCAAATCTATTCTTGCGGGCCTGCCGTGGTTTATGGACTGGGGCAGAGATGCTTTTATTGCGTTCGAGGGTCTGTTGCTGTGCTGCCAGAGATTTGATGATGCTGCCTCGGTCCTGCTCAATTTTGCGTATCATGCAGATGAAGGTATGATCCCCAACTGTTTTGGCGACTATAGAAGCGGGGCACAGTTCAACAGTATTGATTCTTCGCTGTGGTTTATCCACGCGGCGTTTAGATATTACAAACTCAGCGGTGATGTCCGAACGTTTTCATCGAAGCTGATGCCTACGATTCGATGGATAATAGATTCGTATTGTAAAGGCACGAAATTCGATATAAAAGCAGACGACGACGGCCTTATTACCGGCGGGGGGATCGATACACAACTGACATGGATGGATGCAAAGATTGGCGACCTTGCTGTTACGCCCAGATGGGGAAAAGCTGTTGAGATAAATGCCCTGTGGTATAACGCGATATGCAATTGCGCTGAATTCTATCGTTCGAAAGATGCGGTCCTGGCAAGACAGTTCAGCCAGATGGCAGACCGCACGGCAACCAGTTTCCGTTCGTGCTTCTGGTATGATGACGGGCAGTATCTATATGATTGTGTCCGTGACGATTTCAAAGATGCTTCTGTCAGGCCCAATCAGATATTTGCCGTTTCACTGCCGTTCTCACCTTTGACTATTCAGCAGCAGCAGGCTGTTGTTAAATGTGTCGAGGAAGATTTATTAACTCCTTTCGGTCTTCGCACTCTTGCCCCCGGCGATCCGCGGTATAAAGGCAGATACGAAGGTGACACAGAACAGAGAGACAACGCTTATCACCAGGGTACTGTCTGGCCCTGGCTGATGGGTCCGTTCATCGAAGCATATCTGAAGGTGCACAGTTACGACAAGCAGAGCAAGAAAAGGTGTTCAGCTTTATTGGAGCCTCTTATAAGACATTTCAAAGATGATGGCTGTATAAATTCTGTGAGTGAAATTTTCGATGGCGATGAACCTCAAAGGCCCCGCGGCGCTTTCGCACAGGCATGGAGCGTTGCCGAACTGCTGAGAGCCTATTTGCTCGTAAACAGCTAAGCTTGCTTGAGTGCTTGTTTTACCTGCCCTATAAATTCTGCTACTTTTGCAGGTGCGTTTTGTTTGTTGTCCAGGTTTTCCTCGATGATTTTTACGATTTTCGAGCCGATTATAACACCGTCAGCACCTGCCTTTGCAAGGTCAACGGCATGTTCAGGCTTGCTTACGCCAAAACCTACACAAACCGGAACATCAGTAAGAGATTTCAGCCTGGTTATCAAAGGTTTTACCATATCCGATAGTGTCTCCCTGCCGCCGGTTACGCCCAGCAGTGATACGGTATAAATAAAGCCGCTGCACTTTTCAGCGATCCTTTTGGCCCGCTGTGTTTCTGTATTAGGTGTTACCATAAAAACAGTATCCAGTCCTGCTTTTCTTGCGGGCTCATAAACCTCATCGGCGTCATCAATACTCAGATCCGCGATAAGTACACTGTTTGTACCGGCCTTTGCAAAGTCGGCGAAAAACTTTTCAGTGCCGTATTGATAAACAAGGTTGTAGTACATCAAAAGACCGATAGGGATATCTTTATAAGCTTTTATCTTGCTGATAAAGTCTTTCGCTTTTCCAATATCCATTCCTGCACCCATTGCGCGTACATCGGCTTTTTGAATAGTAGGGCCGTCGGCAATCGGGTCTGAAAAAGCTATGCCCAGTTCGAGAATATCAGCGCCTGCGTCAATTGCAGCCTTTACAATCTCAAGGCTGGTATCAAAATCAGGGTCGCCGATAACAAAAAACGGTATTAAAGCTGCTCTTTTTAATTCGTTAAAAACTTCTTTGTATTTCTTCATAACAAATCCTGTTTTTAGTCTGTGTTAGTCTGTGTTTTAGTCCGTGTTGGTCTGTGTTTTTCGACTATACCAACGTCTTTATCACCTCTGCCGGACAGATTTACTACAACCGTTGCATCGGCGGGCAGTTTTCCTTTCTGGCTATACACCCAGGCCAGGGCATGGGAGCTTTCCAGTGCCGGCAGAATACCTTCGCATTTGGTAAAGATATCGAAAATATCCAGCACCGCCTCGTCATCGACAGCTACATATTCAGCTCTGCCGGAATCTTTAAGCAGGCAGTGCTCAGGCCCTACGCCGGGATAGTCCAGTCCTGCGGATATCGATTCGGTATCGAGTATCTGACCTTCTTCGTCCTGCATAAGATACATTCTCGTTCCGTGCAGAATTCCAGGCGAACCTGCCATAAGCGGGGCGGCATGTTTGCCCGTATCTAAACCCTTACCTGCAGGCTCTACGCCGACGAGTTTTACATCCTTGTCGTTATAAAAAGCGCTGAAGATCCCTATAGCATTACTTCCGCCGCCGACGCAGGCAGTAACAATGTCGGGTAGTTTGCCGATCTTTTCAAGACACTGCGCACGTGCCTCTGTGCCGATACACGATTGAAAATACTTTACAACGGTTGGATACGGATGAGGCCCGCAAGCCGTGCCGAACAGATAAAAAGTATCGGTCACATTTGCCGTCCAGTATCGAAGGGCTTCATTGATAGCATCTTTTAAAGTTGCGGTTCCGCCTTCGACGGGCACAACTTCTGCGCCGCAAAGTTTCATCTTGTGGACATTTACACTCTGGCGTTCAATATCTACTGTGCCCATAAATATTTTCGTCTCCATCCCGAGCAGTGCGCCTATCATCGATGTTGCCAGACCGTGCTGGCCGGCACCGGTTTCAGCGATGAGTTTCGTCTTGCCCATATATTTAGCCAGGAGACCCTGGCCCAGGCAATTATTGACTTTATGGGCGCCGCCGTGGAGCAGGTCCTCGCGTTTGATATAGACCTTAAATCCTACAAGTTTGCTGAAACGAGTAGCGTAATACAAAGGCGTAGGCCTGCCGGCATATTCCCGGTAGAGTGCATCGAGGTCTGCGACGAAATTCTCATCCTTGTAATATTTATAAAAAGCCTGCTCTATTTCCTCGAGTGCAGGTATGAGCACCTCAGGTACATAGCAACCGCCGAATTGGCCGAATCTTCCATCATATTTCATTTTAATTTATCCGATAGCCTTTCTTATATTATTAAAAAGTTCAGTCATTTTCTCATGACTTTTCTTGCGAGGTGTCTCTTCGATTCCGCTGCATATATCGATGCCGTAAAATCCGCAGTCAATAGCCTCGTCAACATTTTCAGGGGTTATGCCGCCGGCAAGAAACGTCCTGCCGAAAACATGCCCGGTAAGTTCCGGCAGGCTGCTCCAGTCGAATCTTTGACCTGTCCCGCCGTAAAGTGCAGGGTGAAAAGCATCGAGCAGAATGGCATCAGTGGAAAAATTTCTCGCATATTCGATGTCTTTGTTATCCTTTACTCTTACCGCCTTTATTATCTGTGCAGCCATATTATTAAGTGAAACGCAAAATCCCGGGCTTTCATCACCGTGAAGCTGAATCCAGTCGAGCATTAAATCGCCGGCAGTTTTGCGGATGATATCCGCATCTTCGTTTACGAACAGCCCGACTATATCCACAAAAGCAGGCAGCTTTTTGATAATTTCCTGGGCATCTATCGCCTTTATGTATCTTGCACTGCCGGGATAAAAATTAAATCCCAACAGATCTGCGCCAAGTTCTACCGCTTTGACGGCATCTTCAAGATTTGTTATTCCGCATATTTTTACTTTAGGTGCGATCATTACTTATTCGATATCTCAACTAATTTTTCAAGACACCCAGCCGCCGCTTTACTATCGACAGACTGGGCCGCTTTTTGATACCCGGTATTTAAATCATCTGCAATACCTGCGACCATTATCGCAGCAGCAGCGTTCAACAATATAATATCGCGTGCCGGGCCTTTATTTTTTCCGTCCAGCACATCTTTCACTAAACTGGCGTTATGTTCGGCATCACCGCCGGCAAGATCCTCTATCTTTGGTGAAGAAATCCCAAAGTCGTCTGGCTTAATTTCATAAGAAGTTTTCTCACCGCCGTTTATTTCAATAACTTTCGTAGCCGACACGGTGCTTATTTCATCGAGACCATTACTGTGAACTATCATCGCGCGTTTTGTGCCGAGAATTTTGAATATCTCCGCAATTTTATCGAGCAGAGACTCGTCAGCCGCACCCATTACCTGAGCATTTGCCAGGGCAGGGTTTGCCAGCGGGCCGAGTATGTTAAAAGCTGTCCTGAATCCCAGGCTTTTCCTTATAGGCTGAACATATTTCATTGCCGGATGGAACATTGGTGCGAACATAAAACCTATATGAGCATTTTCGATACATTCCGCCACTTTTTCTGGACCGCAATCTATTTTAACGCCAAGCGCATCGAGCACATCGGCTGAGCCGCACTTGCTCGTAATGCCGCGGTTGCCGTGCTTTGCGACATAAGCCCCCGCGCCTGCCGTTACAAATGCCGAAGCTGTAGAGATATTGAATGTCTTTATTGCCGCACCGCCTGTGCCGCAAGTATCGACGAGATTATCGATTTTTGTTTTGACCTTTATCGCGTGATCCCTGAGCGATTGCGCCAGACCGGCAAGTTCGCCAGGCGTTGTTTCCTTCATTCTCATTATAGACAAAAACGCTGCTATCTGAACCTCAGCGACCTGGCCTTCGAAGATTATGTCCAGTAATTCTTTTGTCTGTTCATACGTCAGGTTTTTACCTTCGAGAAGACAGTTAAGATATTCAGTTATAACAGCCATAGTTAACTTCTCCTGCTGGTCAGTGAAATTCTTAAAAGGTTCTGTATTATTTTTCCGCCTGTAGGTGTGAGTATACTTTCCGGATGGAACTGAACGCCGAAGATCGGTTTTTCTTTGTGCTTGACGCCCATAATAATATCATCAAATGTTGCCGTCACTTCGAGACAATCAGGCACCTCGGCAGGATTGGCACAAAGGCTGTGATATCTTCCCGCCTGAAGCGGATTTTCAAGACCCTCGAAAATATCTTTGCCGTTATGTGTTACCCTCGATGCCTTTCCGTGCATGACTTTCGGAGCGTGTCCGATTTCCCCGCCGAAATGTTCTACAATTGCCTGATGGCCGAGGCAGACGCCGAATATCGGAAGTATATCTTTAAAATAACCTATCGCTTCGAGTGTAACGCCGGCCTTTGCAGGTGTGCCGGGCCCGGGTGATATTACCAAAAGATCAGGCCCGAACTCTTCGGCGATTTGCTTTAGATTTTCCAAAGGCGTATCAGCACGATATACCTTTGCGATACAGTCTCTTTTGCAGAAATCATCAACAAGGTTATATGTAAACGAGTCGAAATTATCTATGAACAATACTTTTGGCTTTTCCATTTTATGTTCCTCTTACCGCCCGCAGGCAGGAATTTGCTTTATGCTGAGTTTCGGCGAATTCCGTTTTCGGCACGCTGTCGTAAACTATGCCCGCTCCAGCTCTGACATAAGCTATGTGGTCCTTTACCTGCAGCGAACGTATAGTTATACAACTGTCGAATTGTCCGTCAACAGTCAGATACATCACCGCGCCGCCGTAGTAACCTCGTTTGTTTTTCTCGAGCTGGCGGATAATTTTCATAGCCTCTATCTTCGGCGCACCTGTCAGCGTGCCCATATTCATTGTCGCCAGGTATGCGCTTAGCGCATCAAGTTCTTTGCTGAGTATTCCCTTTACATTACTGACAAGATGCATAACGGATTCATATTTTTCTGCTATGAGCAATTCATTAACTACTCTCGAACCTTCACTGGCGACATGTGCGATATCATTTCTCGCCAAATCCACCAGCATCATATGCTCAGCCAGTTCCTTGCGGTCCAGCTTTAATTCGGCTTCGTATCTGAAATCGGTATCTTCATCAATTATACCGTTGATTCTTCCCCGTGGTTTTGTCCCTGCAATCGGTCTTATCTCTACTACACGGTCTTCTGTTCCGCTCACCCGCAGATTAAGCTCGGGACTTGCACCGGTCAGAACCGTACTTGGTGTATTGAGATAAAACATATAAGGTGAAGGATTCAACTGGCGAAGCCTTTTGTAAACATCCAGCGGCTCATCAGGACAAGGCTCGGTAATTGTCCTGCTCAATACCACCTGGAAAATGTCGCCGTCTATGATATGTTCTTTTGCTGTCCTGACCATCTGCTCGTACTCGCCCCTGTCGGTATCGGTGCCGCCCTTAGGCAAATCACCTGTATACTTTGCCGGCTCAGGCATTTTAGATCCGACAGCATTGAAATAATTGGCAAAGCTTTGCTGGGCCTCTTTTATTATCTCATCTTTATCGTCATCTGTTATCACGGCATTTACAACCACGAATGCATCGCCTGACTTATAATCCATCAGGAAAATGTTGTCCGCAAAATACATTTCATAGTCAGGCACATCGAGGATAACTGATTTATTCGGAGGCAGTTTTTCGAACTGGTCGATAAAGTCATAACTTATCGCACCGAGCAGGCCGCAGGTTACGCGGAATGGTTTACCCGAAAGCTCAAATGTAAAATTAACCGCTCTGATTACATCCATCTGATTTACAGCTTTAAGTCTCGCCTGTTCATCGATGATATCGTGGTCGAGCTTCAGTTTTCCGGTGATTTTATCAGCCTCGAAGTTTATCTCTTCGCAGAAACCGAACCTGCCTTTGGCAACAGTTGAGAAGTATTTTATCATCCTCCTGCCGGTCGGGCTAAGGGCAGCTATCTGGAAGTCAGCGCCTCTGCCGGCCACGTAAAGAGCCGGATTTGCCGTCCCGAAGGTCAGTTCACCTTCGCCGGCCTGCAGATGTTCCCTGGATTCGAACAGACAGCAGTGCTTTTTCCTGCCGTAATTGCTTAATTTCGCGAAAAATTCGACCGGCTCAGAAACCTCTATCTGCTTAATAATGGGCACTATCTGCCCCGGCTTTGCTCCATTGATTTTGTCGTTTATATCCATCATAAATTCTTTCCTATTTTACGTCGCCACAGGCGGCGACGGCTAAACAACTTGAATACTATACATAAAAAAACAGCCTGCCGCTACCGACAGGCTGTGAAAATTTTATATATTATTTGTCCTAAACGTACACCAGGCTCACAACCTGCCAGCTATTTGCCAACAAGCCACCACTGCCGTAAGGCATCCCTTAGTGGACAACTACAACGATAGTTAACGTGATTTTGAGCCATAACGACTAAAAAATACCAGAATAGACCGTCTCTGTCAACCCCGCACCTTCCAAATTTTCAAAAAAAGTGAATTTTACAGAAGGTGCGGGGTCAAGTAAATTGTCCACCGATTTTGAACCCTTGCATAAAAGCCTGTTTTAGCTTATATTGTTGGGCAATTATCGGAGATTATTAGTAGAGTTAATATGGTTAAAAATCAAGCTATAGCAGAAACCGGAGAAAAACAGATGGATGTATTAAAATACGACCCAAATCTGCCTTACAAGGTGGCAGATTTATCGCTTGCCGAATGGGGCAGGAAAGAAATGAACCTGGCTCAAAACGAGATGCCGGGACTTATGTCGGTTCGCGAAAAATACGGCAGCCAAAAGCCTTTAAAGGGCCTCAAAATCACAGGTTCTTTACATATGACTATTCAGACCGCAATGCTGATAGAAACGCTTGTCCAGCTCGGCGCGAAGGTCAGATGGGCCTCCTGCAATATCTTCAGTACGCAGGACCACGCTGCTGCCGCAGTTGCAAAAGAAAAACTGGCAGCCGTTTTCGCCTGGAAAGGTGAAAAGCTTGAAGAATACTGGTGGTGCACCGAACAGGCTCTGCGCTGGCCCGACGGCGGCGGACCGGATATGATCGTCGATGATGGCGGAGATGCTACACTGTTTGTCCATCAGGGGCTGAAAGCCGAAAACAACCCGTCCATACTGGATAAACCATCCGACAATCACGAGATGCAGATAATTATGAACCGCCTCAAGCAGTCTGTTACCGAAGATCCGCAAAGATGGAACAATATCGCAAAAGCGATCAAAGGTGTCTCAGAAGAAACAACAACAGGTGTTAACCGTCTTTATCAGATGCAGACCGACGGTTCTCTTATGTTCCCCGCGGTCAATGTTAACGATTCAGTAACCAAATCAAAATTTGATAACCTCTACGGCTGTCGTGAGTCACTTGCGGACGGCATCAAAAGAGCGACGGATATTATGGTCGCAGGTAAATATGTTGTCGTTTGCGGCTATGGAGATGTCGGCAAGGGCAGTGCTCAATCGATGCGGGGTTTTGGCGCACGGGTAGTCGTTACCGAAATAGACCCGATATGTGCCCTGCAGGCTGCTATGGAAGGTTTTGAAGTTAAAACTCTCGAAGAAGTTGTTGCACAGGCCGATATCTTTGTTACCGCCACCGGCTGCTGTGATGTCATCCGCAGCGAACATATGGAAAAAATGAAAAACGAAGCCATCATCTGCAACATCGGCCATTTTGACCATGAGATACAGATGAGCTATCTTGAAAATAATCCGAAATGTAAAAAAGAGATTATCAAACCTCAGGTTGATAAATGGACTCTCGAATCGGGAAGGTCAATTATCGTTCTGGCAGAAGGCAGATTAGTAAACCTCGGCTGCGCTACCGGACATCCGAGTTTTGTAATGAGCAATAGCTTTACTAATCAGTGCCTTGCTCAGATAATGCTTGCTGCAGGCGGTCTGGAAAACAAAGTCTATACCCTGCCTAAGATACTGGATGAAGAAGTTGCCAGGCTCCACCTTGGAAGATTAGGCGTATCGCTTACCGTTCTTAATACCGCCCAGGCAAAATATCTCAACGTGCCCATAGAAGGGCCATATAAGCCGGAACATTATAGGTACTAAAAAGTTAAAATTCGAAATCCGAATATCGATCCGTCGTCGCCAAAGGCTATGACGGGATAAAAATTCGAAACAAACTTAAAATTCTAATTTTTAAATGTTCCAAACTGTTTTGAACATTTGAATTTTGGTGATTTGATATTGTTTCGTATTTCGGATTTCGTGCTTAGGATTTTTTATTATGTGGGAACATTTTTCGCACCAGGCCGATATTGGCATCAAGGCCGAAGCAGACTCTTTGCCGGGTGCATTTGAAGACGCCGCTTCAGCGCTTACAGCGATTATTACAGAAAAAGAAATAGAACCAACAGAGGTTGTGCAAGTCGAATGTTCCGCGGAAAATAATGAAATTCTTCTTATCGACTGGCTAAACGCGATTATATATGAGATGGCTGTAAGAAAAATGCTCTTCAGCAAATTTGAAGTTGAGATTAACAGCCTCAAACTCTCTGCAAAAATATGGGGCGAAAAAATAGATTATGAAAAACACGCCCCTGCGGTTGAGCCCAAGGCAATGACTTATAACCAGTTAAGCGTAAAAGAAGAGAATGGAAAATGGACCGTTAGATGCGTAGTTGATGTTTAGACACAGACTTACACAGACTTTTATATAAAAGGTATTGTATTTTGAGGCCTGGACTAAAACAAACAAGTGAAAATGTTTGGGCGATAGAGCCTTTCGGCAAGATGAAAGTGCCGGGTGTGATCTTTGCCGACAATATTTTAATAAATGACATAGATGAAAAAACCGTTTCCCAGGTTTGTAACGTCGCCGCACTGCCGGGCATAGTCAAAGCCTCATTCGCGATGCCTGACGCCCATATGGGATACGGCTTTCCTATCGGCGGTGTCGCTGCCTTTGACCCGGACGCCGGCGGAGTTATCTCAGGCGGCGGTGTCGGCTTCGATATCGCCTGCGGCGTAAGAGCCCTGCATACACACCTTAGCTTCGAAGAAATAATCGCCGTTAAGGACAAACTTGCAGAATCGCTTTTCCGTGACATCCCCGCGGGCGTAGGCAGCACAGGAGATATCTTCCTCAATACCAAAGAACTCGATGAGATGCTCACCGGCGGCGCAAAATGGGCAGTAGAAAAAGGCTTCGGCACGAAAGAAGACCTGGATTTCATAGAAGAAGCCGGCTGTTCATCCGGTGCGATACCTGCAAAAGTCTCGGGCCAGGCCAAAAAACGCCAGGCAGACCAGATGGGTACTCTCGGCTCGGGCAATCATTATCTGGAAGTTCAAAAAATCGCCGATATCTTCGACGAAACTACCGCCCAGGTCTTCGGCCTGAAAAAAGGTGATTGTCTGGTAAGCATCCATTGCGGCTCGCGGGGCCTGGGGCATCAAATCGGAACAGATTATCTAAAACAAATGGCTGCGCAAGCCTCAAGTTACGGCATAGACCTGCCCGACAGGGAACTTGCCTCAGTCCCGATAAACAGCCCCTTAGGTTCCGATTATCTTGGCGCTATGAGGTCAGGCATAAATTGCGCCCTTGCCAACAGACAGATCTTAACCGAACTTACCAGGCGTGTTTTCTCAAAAATAATTCCCAAAGCCAGATTAGATATGCTTTACGATGTAAGCCACAATACCGCCAAACTCGAAGAACATAAAGTAAACGGCAAAGCAAAGCAGCTTCTTGTCCATCGCAAAGGCGCTACCCGCTCATTCGGCCCCGGCAGAGATGATTTGCCGGCAAAGTACAAAGATACCGGCCAGCCCGTTCTCATCGGCGGCTCTATGGGAACATCTTCATACATCCTCGCCGGCACAAGTCAAAGTGAAGAAATGGCCTTCAGCTCAGCCTGCCACGGAGCAGGACGGAGTATGAGCAGGACAGCGGCTACAAAAAGATGGCAGGGCGGCCAGATTATGAAGGAATTAGCTGGGAGGAAAATTACGATTAAATCACGTTCGATGAGGGGCCTGGCAGAAGAGGCCCCCGATGCTTATAAAAATGTCAGTGCTGTTGTCGAGGCAACGGTCAACGCGTCCCTCGCCAAAAAAGTCGCAAAGTTACTGCCCGTTATTTGCGTCAAGGGCTAAAGCCGTATCTGAATTTCCATTGGCTTTTTCTTCCTTATCGACTTTTCGCTGCAGAATACCGCGAATAAGTCTGGTTATTCCGACAGTAAGAAATACCAGTGCAAGGAATAATGCTATGCCGGAATCATCCTCGATTTTGCATCCAGTAGCTGCCAGCACAACAACTATCAGTCCCAGCCCCAGTAAGGAAAGACCAATTCCTGAGGTAAGATTTATTATCCAGTTAGGACCTTTCTGTTTAAGTGGTATAAGTGCAGATACCGGGACGCCTCTTTCAATTGCTGCCATAATCTGCTGATGTTCCATGCGTTTCTTATTAAGAAAATACAAAGTCAGCATTATAACTAAGGTAATCATCACAATAAATGGCAAAGCACCAATTATAAAAGGCCACGCCCCTACCTCAACCTTGTCACTGCCGTCAGTAACTGTTAAAGCTAAAATATAAGGGAATGTATTCATTTTTATCTCCTTTCCTTTAATAAGGTTATTTTATTTTTATTGAACCGTTGTGTGTTTCCATGTGTAACTTATCCCTGCCTTCGCCGATAGTACCTTCCAGATTATTATCTGTCTTTTTTGTTATTGTAATCGGCAGATCAGAATGGATTAAGCCGTTATGTGTTGAGGCATCCACAGCTGCTGAAAAATTCTCAGGTGTAATAAGCTCGATACTGCCGTTGTGGGTTTCAGCGCTTATTGTGCAGGGTTTTTCAGATTGCCCGGTACATTGTATGTCAATACCGCCGTTATGACTTTTAAATCTCAAATCTGCAAGTTTGCCTGTATAGTTTATCTTGCCGTTATGAGTTTCCAGATCAGCTCCGCCGACAGCATCAGTCACTGTAATTTTGCCGTTATGATTTACTGCCTGTATCATACCCGTAACACCGCTGGAACATATCTTGCCGTTATGACTCTCAAGAGATAGATTCATCCCAGCAGGTAAATTCACGTCCAGGTCCACGGCAGTATAAACCGTTCCTGTGGTTTTTGGTCTTTCAATATTAACCTTTATGATCTTTCCCTCCGGCAGGAGTTCTATTTTTACCTGCTCAGCCAATTCCTTTGCTTTTTCCTGTGTCATTGCTGCACCGGTAATTTTTGCAGTAATATTGCATTCGGAAGTTTCACTGCCGTTTACTACTATTTTACCGTTATGGGTTTTAGCGCTGAAAGATTCAGCCTCACCGGCCGGGGCTGTTAAATTTACATATTTTTCATATTTTTCTTTAGGTATACAACCGGCCGTTAATATGACAACCGACAAACAGCAAATAATAAGAGCCTTTTTATTCATTTTTTTCCTTCCTGTATGAAATTTTTCAATTTTTAATGATTATCATTGATATTTCGCCAGTTAGTCGCAAGATTTGTTTCAAAGGTTTCATAAAATTTGAAACTTTTTATCACCTTTTGCGACTAATTGTTGGAAAAGGAGGCTTTTTGACAGTTAAAACAGGCCAAAATAAGCACTTAGGTTTAATACACCGCCTTCGCAGCGGAGATAGGAATGCTTTTGGCGATTTTGTCAAAAAGTACCAGAATCAGGTCTTTTTATGCTGCCGCCTCCAGGGATTAAGCCCCCACGAGGCCGAAGATGTTGCAAGCGAGACCTTTTTAGCCGCCTACCAGGGGCTGGATCGCTACAGCGGCAGGGCAAAATTAAGCACCTGGCTGTGGAGAATTACGTATAACAAAGCGATAAGTTATATTCGGCAGCAAAGCAAGCAGCAGAAAATATATAAAAAACTCCAGAATGAATACAACGAAGAACAACCCGCTCAAGAGCCCGAATCACAGGACAACGCCGAAATCCTGTGGTCTGCTGTTCAAAAACTTCCCGCCGAGCAGGCCACGGCCATCGTTTTATATTATCGACAGGAAAAAAGTATCAAAAGTATTGCAGATATTATGAATAAACGTCAAAATACTGTTAAGGTTTATCTGTTCAGGGGCCGACAAAAACTAAAGGAGCTCCTGGGCGAAAAGATGGAAAGGTTGTGCTGATATGTCGAATAAAAATAACAATCAGAAAGACAATTTCGATAAACTGTTAGCCGATGCGCTCAAACAATACCGCCAGCCGGTACCTGCCGACTTTCCGAAAAAAATGCTCAGCAGACTCGAACAGTTCGAACAGACACAGGCCCTGAAAAAGGTCATTTGGCAGGAAAGGGCCTTGTGGATAGCATTTATATCGTTCCCGGTTATGCTGATATTATCGCTTTGGATGTTTCCGAACCTGTTATCAATATCGCGGCAATGGCCTTCAGAATTATATCCTCTCATCATGCACTCTGCCGAAGTTTTTGTGCAGCAGTGGAAATTGTGGGCGGGTTATGCGATACTGATTCTTGCAATAACATATGCATTATACGATACCGCACCGGCGACGAGCTGAATGGAGATAGATTTAATTACAAATTTGCTCTGTAAAAAAGATGTCCAGTTGTGTCATTGCGAGGCCCATGAAGATGGGCCGAAGCAATCTCAGGACTCATAATTGAGATTGCCACAGTCGCCGTTGGCTCCTTCGCAATGACAATAGTAATGTTTTCTACAAAGCACTGCAAATTAGCAAATATCCTGCAGATTGCATATTTTCCGCAAATAAAAATTACCCCCGTTTTTCAGCGCCTGTAGTTTAAATGTCCCGAATCCTTAATGAATCCGGGACATTTAATGCGAATATCAAACAGGCTGCAATTATCGAAAAAAGTATGAAGAAGATTAGGTTATTCCCTTTCGTTAAAGTTATTTCAGCCCCATCAGCAGCATAGATCCTAAAATCAAAGTTACATAAGGCAGAATTATAAGTGCGAAAGGTTCAGAATCGATCATGGCTGCCGGAAGGTTTAAGCTGCCTATCGTTAAAATTGTTATTTGAGCAATCATGTCAATACCTTTCATTTTTCTGTTTTCAAAAATTATTATTGTTTCGCATATTAGTCGCACAAGTTACTGCAGAGGTTTCACAAAAAATGAAACTATGGGCCTGTTGAAAAAGTCGAAATCGAATGATTGAGATTGCCGCGGCCTGTTTCACAGGCCTCGCAATGACAAAAAAATGCACATTAGGTCATTGCGAGGAGCAAAGCAACGAAGCAATCTCAGGGGTTTCAACAGTCCCGCTTTCTGCTTTTATAGATAATTTTTGAGAAGGAATTTTTTGAGGAGAAAATCGACCGATAGGTATGACAGCGGCTTTGGCCTCGCTATATGCCGTTTATGATGTCCTGTTAGCGTGTAATTAGCCGGGACTTAGTGCTCCGGCTTGTCGCCAGTTGCTACGATATTGACATAGCCGTGCTTTACGCCTTTAAGGCTTATTATTTTTTCGCCGACCTTATTGATATCCGAAGCCATACCTCTCAATATCATAATCTCAAGACAGTTATGGCTGTCGATATAAACGTGCACCGATGATACAGTTCTTACAGGCTTGTCGTGCCGCAGCTTCTTAAACACATTCGAAATATGTGCGGTGTGATGATCATAGATAAGAAAAAGCGCGCCAATAGCAGGTGTCCTTTTGTACTCGAGTTTTGCCTGCGAAAGATTGGAACGGATCAAATCACGTATCGCTTCCGAACGATTTTTATAACCCTTGCCGGCGATACTTTTATCGAACTCGGCAAGAAGCTTCTTTTCCAGCGACACACCTATACGCTCGATATTAGTCATTTTATTTACCTCCCGATGTCCTGAGTTTATCGAAGGAATTAGCCCCTGCCGGAGCGACGCAGTAGATATAACACAGAGGCTTGTCTGAATTGTTTCTTATATTATGTACGGTTTCAGGCGGAATATAGGTAACCTTCCCCTCGCCCACATTAAGCTTTTCTTTGTTATTGATAATAGCTTCTCCGGTGCCGAAAAGAAATATCAGCATCTCCTCATTTGCACCTGTTGTATGCTCCCCGCAATCGGCGCCAGGGGCGAGATAAACCTTTCCCGAACGCATACCTCCGGTTTGTGGAACCCCATTCAAAAGAGGCTGATGTTCTGTATCTTCATTTAATGATTCGACAAATGGCTTATTCGTGAGCACTTATATACCTTTCAATATATGATGTATAGAGTATCCTACACTTTTTTTTAAAATTTTCCATATTTTTTATTGCCATACCGAATAAGTTACTGTATTCTACCATACAGTAACACGAATTTCAAACTTTTATGCGCAACTTTTTGAAGGAAGGAAATATCTCACGAATGCAGAAGGTCGGAAGAGGGTTGATGGGGCTTACGGTGATTTTATTGGCAGCAACCTGTTTCGCTGATACACACTGGAAAGTACAGGGAATTACGCCTGATGGCGACGGTAATCATCCGGATTTATTGACAATGAACAAAGTTACCGTTGAAGGTGTAATATTAAATGATCCTTTATATATAGTGGATGGCACGCCTGACGAATATGCTCCTGAAGGCCCCGGCGGAATGTGGGAAATATACATCCAGGGCGGCCCTGGCGACCACGCAGGCACGGCAATTTGGATGGGGCAGTGTTACGATAATGTCTGGGGTAACGGCACATACACAGATGCAGAATGGCTGGCAGAACTGTACAGGGTCAATCATGATCCTAATACCGGCTATGATTTCGCGCCGGGCGACAGAGTCAGAGTTACTGGTTTATTGAAATTTTTTAACGGAAAAACAAATATAAACGAAAGGCACGACACGGATTCTGATAATGACTTTACGGTAGAACTTCTTGAACCGGCCGCCGGTCTGCCGCAGCCTGAACTGATTACGCTCAGCCAGGTAAAAGATGCGATAGATGATTTCATCTTCGATTATACAAGAACTATCGGCTGTGAATATTATCAGAACAGATTAGTGCGTATAAACGATGTCAATATTACTGATGGTACATGGGCGCCGAACGAAGTGCTCACAATAACAGATGATACCGGCCGGACTTTTGATGTCCTGCTTGGCCTGAGCAAGGGATTTTCAAACTTCCCTATGCCCACAGGTTATATTGATGTAATAGGAATCTTTGACCAGGAAGGTTCGAGTACAGGCGACTACCGAATATGGGTGCCCAGTTATGACGGCAACGGAAAAGTTCTTACTGACCGAAGACCCAAACCTCGGAATTTATACGGTGATATTAATAATGATGGTATTGTAGATTTTACGGACTTCGCTCAGTTTGCTGCCGAGTGGCTGCAATGTGCCCCGGGCAGCGGTAGTTGTAACTAAAAGGAGTTTGGATATCATGAAGACCAAAAAGGGTTTCAGCCTGATTGAAATTCTTACGGTAATCACTGTTATTGCATCTTTACTGTCTTTCCTTATGCCGGTAGTAGCAAAAGCACGTCTCCAGGCAAAAATTCTAAAAGTAAATTACGAACTCGGACACATCGCTCTTGCCCTGGAAGCCTATGCAATGAACAACGACGGAAAATATCCTCCTACCCGCACCGATTGTGACGAAGATGCAAGAATACATGCTTATGCATTACCAAAGGAATTGATAACAGGCGATTATTTACCGGGCGGCAAAAGTACAAAAGACGATAGTATTATCTTTGCGATGATTGAAGATGAGTTCAATCCGGGCTGTGCTTACAAGTATATCGCACCAGGAGTAAAGTATGATTACAGCGGCTCGCCGATGACGCAGTGTCTCTATGTGCCGCAGAATTTTCCTTACTCTATGGAAAAAGACGCACTTGTTAAATACAATGATTCCCGCAAAACAGGAAAATCACCTGTGCGATGGGTCCTCTTCAGTATGGGACCGAATTATCCGCTTGAAGAACTCCAGCAAAAAGATTTTCCCATAAAAGATGGTTTCCCGGTAAAGAAGGATTATTGGTACGACCCTGATAAATGTAAAGGCATTCTCACAAGACTGAAAATGACGGATGAGTATCAGCACTTTGGTACTTTCCAGAGGCACTACCAGGTCTCTAAAGCTCGAATTCTGTAATTTCCGAATTTTCGGTTTCGAGAATTACAATTCTTCCTTTGCCGCTGGCCCAGTCCGTAGACTCACCGGGATTGATTACAAGTGTTTTCCCCTCTGTACGGATATCCCTGAAGTGTGTATGGCCGTAAACAACCAGGTCATATTTTCCGCTTTCAGCGGCCATGTCCGCAACCGCCGGCTTGTGTGTTATGAAGATTTTTTTATCCTCTATTTGCCCTTGGTAAGGGTCCTTATGAATTTCGCCGCCGAAGGTCTCTATCACCTGTTTCAGCATGTCCTTTTCGCCGTCGTTATTTCCATAAACCGCGATAAATTTTGCACCGCTCACCTTCCCGAACGCATTCGCAGCATAACGGGAACCGATATCGCCCGCGTGCAGAATATACTGAACCTGCTCTTTATTAAAAATATCGATAGCCTTTAATATGTTCGCATGATGGTCGTGTGTATCGCTGATTATGCCGATTTTCATCTTTCAGCCCTTTGTTAGAAGCATCTTTTTAACTTGATATAAGCGCCTATTTCAGTATAATCCCCGTCTGCGGATTAAAACAGTAAAATCACGAAACTTTATTCAGAAAGGTTTAAAATGGCAGATGCCCCGAAAGCAAATGCTGTCGTCAGTCAGTCAGGCGGCCCAACAGGCGTCATAAACGCCTCACTCGTAGGCGTTATCGAAGAAGCGAAGAAACACCCCGAGATAAAAACCCTCTACGGTGCCATCCACGCCGTAAGCGGTATCGTAAAGGAAGACTTCATCGACCTCTCCAAAGTCTCAAACGATACTCTCGACATAGTCGCAGCCAGTCCCTCTTCAGCCCTTGGCTCCAGCAGAGATAAACCCAACGCCGAGTACTGTCAGAAAATTCTCGACGTATTCAAAAAGCAGGATATTCGCTATTTCTTCTACATTGGCGGCAACGACTCTGCCAACACCTGCTTTATCATAAACAACATGGCCCGCGATGCAGGTTATGATTTGCGAGCCTTTCACGTTCCAAAGACTATCGACAACGACCTGCTCGTTACCGATCATTGCCCGGGCTTCGGCACCGCTGCAAAATTCGTTGCCTGCGCATTAATGGGCGATGACCTTGACAACAGGGCACTGCCCGGCATAAAGGTCGATTGCATTATGGGCAGACACGCAGGCTTCTTAACCGCAGCCGCCGCACTCGGCAGAAAAAGCGAAATCGACGGCCCGCACCTGGTTTACTTCCCCGAAAGACCTGTCTCTATGGAACAGATCCTCTCCGATGTTATAAAAGTTTATGAAAAAATCGGCAGATGTGTCATCGCCACGAGCGAAGGCATCAGCGATACCGATGGCGTTACCTGGGCCCAAAAAGTTACACAGACAGATGAACACGATGCCCACGGCAACGTCCAGCTCTCCGGCACAGGAGCATTGGCCGATTACCTCGCAATGCGAATAAGGGCAAAACTGAAAGTCAAACGCGTCCGCGCAGATACCTTCGGCTATCTGCAAAGAAGTTTCGCAGGCCTTCAGTCCTCAGTCGATGCCGCAGAGGCCCGCAATTGCGGCGCCGAGGCGGTCAAACTGGCAATGACTAACCAAAGCGGCTCTGTTGCTATAAAGCGTCTCGCTACCGGCAAGGACTACAAAGCCGAACTTTTCAGAACAGACCTTGCCAATGTTGCTGAAAAGACGAAACATATGCCTGATGAATTTATTAACGAAGCAGGTAATGGTATAACAGATGCGTTTATCGAATATGCTCTGCCTTTAACAGGCGGCCTACCAAAAACCGCCTACCTCGGTAAATAAATAAAATGTCATTCCCAACTTGATTGGGAATCCATTTCCTGTCATTGCGAGCGCAGCGCGGCAATCTCGGCCTGTCCCGCACCAATTAAGAATTTAAACATTCCTATGTCCCTACGATAAAATAAATTAGTGTGGGATTAGCCCTCGGACCTGCGCCGCGGGTTCGTTTAGCCGCCGTCGGCACGACGGCGCAACAGAGCCCAGACCGTAAGGGAGGGGTATATTTAGCCCCTTGATTTATCAAGGGGTTCGGTTATCCCTATTTTTGGTAACGTACTCGTAATACTTTTCTGCTTCCTCATTTGGCCCAAGAGCAACATCGATTGTCATCTGCAATGCCAACATAGGTCCAGTTACCACTTCATTCAGGTCAAGGTTTTTTGGGTAAACCTCTGGGTTTGTTTCCATTTCAAATGATTTAAACCACCAAAGTTCTATTTTTCTAATTAGCTCAATCATTTCAGAAAAAAGTTTGGTTAAATCATAATTGATACCTTCAATTATAAATTTCAACATTTCATGGGTTAAGGTATTGCGGCACTTTTTAATTTCCTTAAACTTTTGAATATCTGTCTCATCAATAGCCTTCATATCTTTCAGCCAAAGGAGATGAGCCTTTAATCGCTTTTTGTGTAGGCTGAGAACCTTTGTCTCGTATTCGGGAGAACTATATGTAAAAAATTCCTGTATTTTGTCTATGATGCGGTCTTCGAGTAGCTCATATGCTGTGATATATATAGAAGCGACAACAAGATTGGTCCGTAGAATGTCAGGGTGTAAACATTTTTCCCAGGATTTTTCAATTTTTGCGTCCATATCAATTTCCTCATTTTTCATTTTAATTTGTAGTTTTTATTTTTGATTTTTAATATTTAAATTTTTTTATCCTGTCAGGAGTTCGAATTCTTCGGGGCTGAGGGTTTGTCTTAATTTGCCCAGGGCCAATAACTCTATCTGGCGAATTCTTTCTTTGCTCAGACCAAGTTCATTACCGATTTGCTTTAACGTCTTGAATTTCTTTTTGACAAGCGAGCCCGTAAGGCCGAAGTGGTAACGAATGATGTACTGCTCACGTTCGGTGAGGTTTTCTTCTATTACCTGTTCGAGTGACTGGCGGGTGGTTTCGATCAGTTCTATACCGGCCGGTCGGGTCTTTAAATGCTCAGCGGCTGATAATGCGCTGGAGGCATCCTTTTCGGCCTGGGCGGCAGCGGGCAGGAATTTCGCGAAGTCTCGGGCGATTACCCAAGAGGCATAGGTACTGAACCTGAAACCTTTTTTATAATCGAATTTTTCCACTGCTCTCATCAAGGCAATGTTGCCTTCGCTGATGAGGTCTGAAAAATTCGTAGCTGATGCGTGTTTGCCGGCGATGCGGACGACGAGTTTTATGTTCGCTTCGATTATCAGATTCTTTATCCGCTCAGCCCGGGTTAAGTACTGCTCTGCTTTTTTCGCTGTTTTCGCACAAGGTTCGGTAAGATTCAATTGTTTGACAAGTTCGGATGCGGAATACTTTAAAAAATTGTATCGGCGGAAAAGCTCGGCTTCCTGCTGACGGTTGAGGGCGGGAATCTTTTTTATCGCATCTACGAATTCGTGCCAGTCATCGTCAGAATTTATTTCTGCTTTATCTAAAATGCCCTTTGGTGTTCTGCGGACCGAGACGGGTTTTGCGAGTATTTGACTTTCGGCATCAGGGCCGATGAATTCTATGCTCGGTATATAATCTATTCTGGCCGAGAGGAGCTTTCTTATCCTTTTCCTGTTGATAGTACGGTATATTGTGCTGGTGCTCTTGTTGAATTTGGCGGCTATCTGGTCGATAGATGCGCCCGATTCGTGCATATTATAAACAAGCGACGTCTCTTTCGAGCCGAGCAGGATGTGAGGATTTTTGAATATCCGTCTCTTATTTTTTTCACATTCGACAATAACTGTTCGGACTGTTTCGTGTGACCTTTTGAAATGTGCAGCCACTTTTTTTATTACCGCTGTTCTGCTCAAGCTGGTATCTGAGCCGAGCTGGGCGGCCAGTTCGATAATGCCCTGACGGACCGCGGGAGTAACCGCGGTAAAATTAGAAGCGTTTGAGACAAGTTCTTTGTTGGCGGCAGCAAATTCATCAACCCCGGAAGCAGCGAAACCTATGGCAGAGCCTTTAGAGGCGAAAACATATCTTCTGCACATCAGGCCTTTTTTACGCCAGCGTTCTATTGTCCTTGTTGAGACGCTGAATTTTTCGGCAAGTTCTTCGATGGAATAGATTTTTTCGCCCTGCTTTTCGGCGGGAAGTTTCAGCCTGGAACTGGCGCGGAGAATATAGACCGGCAGGTCGCGGATAAGATCGGCACCGCTGACGGTTTGCTCCGGCGGGATGTCTTTAGGTCTATAATCGGTAATCTTAAAGTAGATAAATTCGAATGGATAGTGCTTTTCGGGTTCGACTATTTTGTAAAGGGCCTCGGCAGCCTTTAGCTGTTCGAGCTGCTTGGCTTTGGGGACAAAGCTTGTGCCGGTGAAGAGCTGAGCGAGTAAAGGATTTTTTATCTTCCGCATAACGGTGATTTTAAGCAAATTTTGAGCCAAAAGTCAAGGGAAATCGCAGTTTTTTGCATATATCCAGGTGTCAAAATGAAATTGAAAACTAAAAGTTAAAAACTAAAAATTATGGAATCGCCTTCGGCAGAGTTCGTTTTATTGACCCTGCCAATGTGTTTGCAGGGCTAACCAATCTTTATTTTCCGATGAGGGATTTTGCCAAATCAACTGCTGATGCAGCATCGGGAGCGTAGCCGTCGGCGCCGATCTTGTCGGCGTAGGCCTGGGTGACGGGGGCGCCGCCTATCATAGTTTTTACGGCGAGGCCAGCGGCTTTTACTGCCTGGACGGTTTTTTCCATCGACGGCATTGTGGTGGTAATAAGGGCGGACATACCAATAACTTTTGCATTGGTTTCCTTTGCCTTTTGTACGAATCTATCTTCACTGACGTCAACGCCGAGATCAATGACATCGAAACCTGCGCCTTTTAACATCATAGCGACAAGGTTTTTGCCGATATCGTGGAGGTCGCCTTTGACAGTGCCTACTACGGCTTTTCCGATGGGTTCAACACCTGCTTCGATGAGCTTTGGTTCGAGGACTTCGAGGGCGCTTTTCATAGCCCGTGCAGCGATAAGGACTTCAGGGATATAAACTTCGTTGTTCTTGAAACGTTCGCCGATAATGTTCATGCCGGCAATAAGGCCTTGGTTGAGGATGGACTCAGGACTTGTACCATCTGAAATTGCGGCTTTTGTCAGTTCGAGTGCCTGTGTCTGGTCGCCGGTGATTACGGCCTGGCTTAACGCGTTCATATCTGCCATTATAAACCCCTAAATAATGATTAAAAAATATACCCTATTCTAACGCCCGTGGAACTATTAATTCTTTATTACCGCTCGCTTACGCTCGCGGCTCTGTTTTCTCCCTGCGCTGTTGCTTGGGCTCTGTTACATCTTAAGGGGGATATTAAAGCGGTTGCGGGCGGAATTATCAAGAAAGAAGTGCGATATTTGGTGAAATTAATGCGAAACTGTGTTAGGATGCCGGTTTGGAGAACGTAAATAAAAGGATTTATGATGAGCAATTACATAGTACTTGTCAAACAAGTACCTGATGTCAGCCAGATAACCGATAATGCTTTTAATCCGGAAACCGGGACGCTCATACGTACAAGACTGGCCAGTGTGATAAATGAGCTGGATGCGCAGGCGCTGGCGGCGGCTAATTATATGAACCAATTGTGCGGTGAGAGGGGGAAAATTGTCTCGCTGACTATGGGGCCGCCGATGGCGGCGGAGGTTTTAAGATACAGCCTGGCAAGGTGTGCCGACAGTGCTGTGCTGCTGACCGATAGAGCATTGGGGGGAGCGGATACGTGCGCGACGGCGAATCCCCTGGCTTTTGCTATTCGCAAGATCGTTAAGGATATTCTCGGCGGCAGCAGCGATTATTTTATCGTCAGCGGTATGCAGTCGGTTGACGGGGATACGGCACAGGTGCCGGCACAAATCGCAGAAGAGCTTGATGTGCCCTGCATTGCTTATGTAACGGATATCAAATACGACGGGGAAAGGTTCGAGTTTTCAAGGATCATCAGCGGGGGTAATCAATGGGTTGCGAGTAGGTCTGTGCCGGCGGTAATCACGGTTGCGAAATATGAGTATCCGCTGTTCGCGACTTTTGCGGGCGAGCGGGGCGCCAACAGGTTCGAACTTATTCAATGGGGTACGGATGATATCAAGGCGGAATATACCGGGATAGAAGGTTCTAAGACACGGGTTATAAGAGTTTTTCCTCCGCCTGGGACGACGAGGAAATGTAAAGAAATAACAGATGCGAGAAAAATTGCAGGGATAATTGCCGACTGCTTAGACGAGTCGCAAAAGAAAGATGAAAAAGCAGCTGGGGATGGAAACGGTTATGTTTTGCCGGGGGCGAGAGAAAATATTTTCGACAGGAGCTTTGAAGGGACGCATAAAGAAAGCGAAGATTATAAGATACTTACCGGTATTATCGAAAAGCTCGGGATAAAGAGCCTGGCGGATATTACAGATGATGTAAAAGAGAAGATTTTGAGCAAGGCCGGTGAGCATTTTCATAAAAATGCGCTGGAAGATATGCTGGAGGGGTTTAAAACGACCGAGCCGGCATATAACGGCGAGGTTTGGGTGGCTGTCGAGCACGATGGAAATAAGATTCATCCGGCGACATTTGAACTCATAGGCAAGGCAAGGGATTTGGCCGGGTCTCTTAAGACAAAAGTGGGTGCGGTAGTTGCGGGAGGAAAACCAGAAGGTTTTGGTCAGGAACTTATCAGCGCAGGGGCCGATACGGTTTATGCAGTTGAGCATCCGATGCTTGAGACTTTCGACCCGAAGGCATATCGAAAGGCAATATCAGAGACTATTGAAAAGTATTGGCCTCAGATAGTATTGTTCGCCGCGACGTCGATGGGCAGGATGCTGGCGCCGATGATAGCATACAGATTAAGGTGCGGGCTGACGGCGGATTGTACAGGGCTGGAGATAAAAGACAGCTCGCGAAAGGGACAGGTCGGGATATTGATGCAGACAAGGCCTGCGCTTGGCGGGAACGTTATGGCGACGATATGCACAAAGGATTCGAAGAGCCAGATGGCGACTGCCCGGCCGGGGGTAATGAAGAGACTTGAGCCTGACAAAAAAAGAAAAGGTGAAATTATTAAAAATAAAGTGCAACTCAACCAAACAGATTTGAGCCTGGATATCATAAAGACAGAAAAGGCGACGGGCAAAATTAATCTCGATTCCGATATAGTTGTCAGCGGCGGCAAGGGTATGCAGAGCAGGGACAACTATGAGAAGTTATTAAGTAAACTCGTGACGGCTATCGCTGACAAATTCGATGTAAGTATTGAGCGCGGCGCTTCGCGGGCAGCGGTTGAGCAGGGATTCGTCGAGAGGATACACCAGGTAGGACAGACCGGCACTTCCATATCGCCGAAAATATATATCGCATTAGGAATATCGGGGGCGATCCAACATCTGATAGGCGTAGCAAACAGCGAAACGATAATCGCGGTGAACAGTGACCCGGCGGCGCCGATATTCAAACACTGCGATTACTATATAAATGGAACTGTCGAAGATGTTGTGCCTGAATTGGTCGAGGCGATCGCGGGAATAAATAAAAAGGATTGATGTGAGTCAAAACGAGCTGAATAAAACATCTGTACTTATTGTCGGGGCCGGGCCTGCGGGATTAGCTGCGGCTATTACGCTGAAAAATAAACAGCCTGAGGCCGAAATCTGTGTAATCGATAAGGCAGCAGAGGCAGGGAACCATAATCTTTCAGGTGCGATACTTGAGCCTGATTGTTTGAGTACACTGCTGGATACTATCAATAAGGACTGGAAAGAATCCGAGCAGGCGCAAGATGTATTGGCTTATAAAGTAACGAAAGATAATCTGCTGTTTTTGGCGAGTAAGAATTTTCATTTCAGTATTGCATTTTCGATAAAAATAGCTAAGAAGTTCAATTTGAATTTCGGGCAGATGAGTTACGAAGGCAATTATATCGTATCTATAAGCAAGCTGACAAAATGGCTGTGCCAGACAGCGAAAGAGATGGGGATTGAAGTGATACACGGTTTTGCGGCTGAAGATATAATTTATGATGCGGAAAATGGTGTCGCGACGGGTGTAAAACTTGTCGATCAGGGACTGGATAAGGAAGGCAATAAGCAGCCTAACTATACCGAGGGGGAAATTATAAATGCTGATATGATAATACTTGCTGAGGGGTGCGATGGGCTTTTGACGGAAAAGTTTATCGAAAAGGCGGGATTAGTTCGGCAGGCAAATCAGCTTTATTCGGTCGGCGTCAAAGAGGTTATCAGGGTAAGTGATGCGCAGTTTAAGAAATTTACCGCTGGGCGAGTGGTTCATGCAATGGGATATCCTATCTGGACGCCTGTGCTTGGGCCGGGGATGTTCGGCGGAGGTGTGCTGATGCCGGTGAGTGAAAATCATATCTGGGTGGGAATGATAGTCGGGCTGGATTGGAAATATTGTGATTTCAGCCCGCAGGATGCGCTGACGAATTTTAAGAATCAGAGGTTCGTAAGAAAATTTATCGAAGGCGGGACGATAGTCGAGGCTGGTGCGAAAATGATTCCGGAAGGCGGGTATTATGCCCTGCCGCGGAATCCTGCGACCAGCGGTATCGGCAAAGGTAATGTTCTTATACTTGGCGATGGTGCTGGGTTCGTGAATATGCTCAAGATAAAGGGATTGCACAACGCGATAAAGTCCGGCATCGCGGCGGGAAGAGCGATTGCAGAGTGTGAAAATAATCCTGCAGCGACTGTGTCGAAATATACGGAGCTGCTGAATACCTTAGGTGTGATGAGGGAGATGAAAGATGCGGCGAAGTTCAGGCAGACGGTCGCGAAATTAGGGCCGTTGATTGGTATGCCGATATCTGTGTTCGGTGATAAGCTGCCTTTGTTTAAAGTCGAAAAAGATTACCTGGTTATGACAAGCAAGAAATATAAATATAAGCCGGGCAAAAGCTATGACAAAGATACTTTTACCGCACTTGCTGCAACTGAACATCGGGAAGAACAGCCGAGCCACTTGACTATTATCAACAGAAATACGTGTGCACAGGAATGCAGGGAAAAATATGATTCGCCCTGTATTACATTTTGCCCGGCAGGAGTATATGAAATGATAGCTGGCCAGGTCAAACCTGCCAATCCGTCAAACTGCCTGCACTGCAAGACCTGTCAGAGGAAATGCCCGCTGGATAATATCCGCTGGACTGTGCCGGAAGGAGGAGGCGGACCGAGGTATAAGACGGTGTGAAAATTCGATATTCGAATTTCGGGTTTTCCCTTCAATATTCATTTCTTAACCACTCCGCCTAATACATGTCCTGACGCTACTGAGTACAGTCTACTCTTTTCTTCTGTATTGACATGACAGGCAACGACTTTGCCGACGAAGATTATATGGTCGCCTGCCTCAAGTTCGCTTTCTAATGTGCATTCGAAATTCGCTACCGCATCTTCCAGTATCACCGAATCAATTTCCTCCGCCGGTATGTGTTTACAATTTCCCTCTGCGAGTTTGTCGATATCCCTTCCGCTGTGAGTCCCGAAGAACATCACATCATCTGTCATCTCATCGGTCGGGTACACTATCGTGAAGCACTTGCTGTGCCTGATAGCCGCCGTCGTATGTCTCTTGGGCGTAAGTGCGATCGCGAACATCGGCGGAGAACCGCTGGCTATCATACTCCAGCCGATAGTTACAGGATTCATTTTCCCGTTTTCATCCTTAGCGATAGCTACTATTATCGGCTCAGGATACTTTGTCTTTATCGCCATACCGTAATCAGCTTTTTTCTGCATTTTTTCGCCTCCTATAAGAAACCACGAATGAACACAAAGGAACACTTTTTAGAAATCACTGATTTCGCTGATTAAAATGATTATTAATCAACAAAAATCGGCGTTCCGTCGTCGCCAATCCTCCGTCGCACTATGTGCTGTGTAGGACAGGGGCTATGACGGATAAAAATCTGCGATTGAACATATTTCCTTACACACTGGATTAATGTCCATTCTTATTCTCCGCGCATCGGCAAGCCTTGTCAAACTATTTTAATCCACCCTAAAAAACCTCAATATCACTATACTCCTATAGAGTATACTTCATAGGAGAGTAGTGTAAATTCGTGTTTATTCGTGGTTAATTCAATATCCGATAACTGATAACCGATAACCGTTAACTGATTCTTCAAAGATTTAACAATTTGCAATTCTGCTCATTTTCGTTTAGAATCCTGCTTTTGATTAACTTGTTTTTAAGGAGTGGGTAAATGGCAAAGATAGGATTTATAGGTATAGGCAATATGGCCGAGGCCGTCATCAAGGGCATTATTACTGCAGAAGTTTACCAACCGGCTGAAATACTCGTCAGCGACATCCGCTCGGACCGTCTCAAACAGGTCTGCGACCAATACAAAATAGTCTCAGCGCCTATTAATAAAGATATTGCCAGATCTGTTGACCTGCTCGTCTTAAGCGTAAAGCCTCAGAACATGGTCGATGTCCTCGAAGAGATAAAAGGTGTTATATCCCCTGATCTTTTAGTAGTTTCTATTGCCGCCGGCTTTGTAACCTCTCGTATTCAGCAGATCCTCGGAGACGTCCCCGTAATCCGCGTTATGCCCAATACTCCTGCCCTTATAGCTGTCGGTGCAGCCGGTCTGTACGCGACAAAACAGGCCGAAAAGAGATTGCCCGAAGTCGAGAAAATATTCTCTGCTGTAGGCCTGGCTGTGGTGGTAAAGGATGAGAAATTGATGGACATTGTAACAGCCGTCAGCGGCTCAGGTCCTGCATATTTCTTCTTACTTATGGAGGAGATGATAAAATCTGCTGAAAAACTGGGCCTGCCTGACGAACTTGCCGAAAAGCTTGTTCTGCAGACCGCTCAGGGCGCAGGCCTTCTTGCTGTTGAAGCTCGAGGCAGAAACGAATCACCTGCGGTTTTGAGGAAGAAGGTAACTTCTCCTGGCGGGACGACCCAGGCTGCTTTGAAAGTCTTTTCACAGTGCAGCTTTGAACAGATGGTTTACGATGCTGTCAAAGCCGCTGCCGACAGAAGCGAAGAACTTTCCAGCGGATAAATCGAGTTATTCTATCGAGATAGCTTCTACTGGGCACTCATCTGCTGCCTGTTGAACGGCGTCTTCGAATTGCGGCGGCACTTCTTCGACGATAACTTCTGCTCTTTCGTCGCCCATCTCGAATACTTCCGGGCAGGTCTCTACACAAAGCCCGCACGCCGTGCACGTATCATCTATACTTACGTTCATTTCTTTTCCCTGATACTTTCACATCTTTTTTTAACAAGGCGGCTAACTTGCTAAAGCACACCTTTCTCTTTTAAGGCGGCCGGGTTTGCCAGGCACAACAGGACATCCACTTATGGCTGCTCGCTTCCGCGCCTCACCAGGTTCATGGGTCCGGATAGTCTGGGACCCGGCCGTGATTAAAGATAATTCAATCGTGATTGAGCATAATTCAACGGTGATTGAATATAATTCCAATATTAACAAAGAGCTAAATCATAATTTATTAAAGGGGTAATTCTAATGGCTCAGGCTCAAATGGCAAGGAGAAATTGGGCTGTTTTGCGGTTCAAAAAAGGTGGAAAAAACAATAGAATTTGACTAATTCAACAAGGCAAATTATCATAGTTATCAGTAAATTGTAAAAAGACCAAACCGGAGTAAAAATGGCCTATACAGTCCTGGCAAGAAGATACCGCTCACAAACATTCGACGATGTAGTCGGACAAAATGCGATATCCAGCACCCTGAAAAACGCTATCAAATCCGATAAAGTGGCTCACGCATACCTGTTCACAGGCACACGAGGTGTAGGTAAGACCACAATGGCCCGGATATTAGCTAAAAGCCTGAACTGCCTCGAAAGCGATTCGCCCACAACCAAACCCTGCCTGAAATGCGACAGCTGCATATCCGTAAATACCGGCGAAGATATAGATGTTATCGAAATCGACGGGGCGTCAAACCGCGGGATAGAAAATGTACGCGAACTTAGACAAAACGCCTCATATAAACCCGCAAGAGCAAGGTTCAAGATATATATAATCGACGAAGTACATATGCTTACAACAGAGGCGTTCAACGCACTGCTCAAAATTTTAGAAGAGCCGCCCAGCCATGTAAAATTTATATTCGCTACCACAGAACCTAATAAAGTACTTGCCACCATACAATCCAGATGCCAGCGGTTCGATTTTTCCAATATCAGTCCAGCAGACATTATGGGGCAGCTAAAAAATATCCTCACAAAAGAAAAAATCGGGTTCGAAGATGATTGTATTATAGCACTGGCCCGTCTTGCCAACGGGTCAATGAGAGATGGCTTGAGTTTAGTTGATCAGCTTATCAGTACCGGCGCTGAGAAATTAACTGTTGATATGCTTGAAGAGTTTCTGGGTCAGCCTAACCGTCAAAAAATATATGAATTACTGTCCAACATCGGTTCATCCGATGCCGGACAGACACTTACCTGTATAGATTCTCTTATAAATTCCGGGATGGGATGTGTAAGTATTCTCGATAGCTTAATCGAATCTGTTCGGGATATGATGGTACTAAAGGCCTCAGGCTCAGCTAAACAGTCTGCGGTAATTTTAACAGAGGCTGAGAAACAGAAGCTGTTGGAAATTTCAGAGGCGTTCGATGTGCCTGCGCTGGTTTATGATGTAACACTTCTGGAAAAATTACGCTGGCCTATAAAGAACAGCGATAATCCAAGAGCACTGTTGGAGTCTGCAATGCTGAGGTTAGCACTGAGTGAACATTTTATGAATATCACGGAATTATTAGGCACAAAGGCACAAAGGGACAAAGGCACAAAGACAGAGGGGGTAAAAAAAAAGATAGGGACACGGACAAATACACGGACTGAAACTGAAACACGGACGGACACAGACTTAGAGACACAGACTGAGATTCAAACCGGGCCGGTGTTTGCTTCGGGGACTGATATTGAAGAGATAAAAAGTAATTGGCCAAGGGTGGTGGACTTTGCGCGGGGCAAAGCCAATTCAAGAATTGCGGATCTGTTAAGCAAGGCTGTGCCTTTAAAGTTTTCGGGAAGTAAGTTTACGCTGGGGTTTGAAAAAAATGATGAATTTTCAATGAAGCTTTGCGCAGATAGCGGGCGGTTAGAGGTAATTGAATCTGTTTTGTCCGAGGCGCTGGGGGTTAGTGTAAAACCTGCATTTGAAATCGTTGATAACGGAAAGACGGCTGCCCGGCCGAGACCTGCCGGGGCGAGGACAAGCCAAAAGACCATTGATGAGGCGGCGAATACAGAGGCGATTAAAACGATACTGTTCGAATTAGATGCGAATATTATTGAAGTAAAGGAAGAGAGTAATTAAACGGTTGCGGTCCCGTTAGGGATGCCTTACGGTATTGCGAGGCTCGTTACGGTTGTCGTTTAATGGTTGCGTAAAAGTTTTTTAATCGCTGATTATGCTGATTACTAATTGTTTAGCCTCGCCATCCCCGATGGCGGGGTTTTTTATCGTTATCATTCTAACCCTGCCATACAAGATGGCAGGGCTAACCAGACCCGCTAGTCCCCGGCGGGTTAAGGGTTGTGATTTTTTACATATTTGACTTTTTGTTCTATTTCTCTGTCCGTAAAACAGAATCTTTTATCAAATCCTCTTGACCATACTTTACCATTCATGCCTGCCTTATTGAGGACGAAAGAAGACCGGCGTTTATATCGGTGCACAATTTGTTCGATAGATTTTGACGACACTCCTGCAACGAGGTGTACATGGTTTGAATAGACGGTAATTGCGAATATATTCTGGTTGATCTTCTGTGCCTCCTGAAGTATTGCATTGCGGACAAGTTGTTTTTGACCTGGATTGAGTTTGACTGTTTGAGAGTTTTGTTGGTTTTTATTGGCAGTTTTAAGTTTTTTATTGCCCGGCAAAATTACACCGTTTTTTACATATCCTCTTTCATCACCCTGCAGCCAGGTGCCATAAGTTGTCCACGTAACCATATAACCGATTAACTTTACCATCAATAATAATAATTCAAAATTTTAAAGTGTTATTTTTTGCTGAAAGCTCGCTTGATCGGTTTCTGCCAAGTATCTGGTACAAGAGGGAACAGGCATGGTTCACGAGCTTGAAGTAATAGATTATATTTTTGAAACAAGTCCTCCATAAGTTTGATAAAGTCATCCAGATTCTTGCTGAATTTATCAGGTTCAAGTACACTAAGGCTATTATAGCTACCTTTAAAGTCAAAATGCGCTACTCTTTTGTCAACCCACTTGCTTATGGGTAATGAGGTGCGCTCTATTTTTTTTATATCATTTTCAATTTCAGTTTTATTGATGCGATTCGCTATTGGAATAGCCTCATAATAGTCAAATATATCTTCTAATAATATGCGGAAAGAGATGGTGTTATATTTTTTGTGTTTATAATTTTTCTTTTCCACTAACATTCTTACGATTATTCCTGTTGTCCCAAAGTAATTTTGTGTAAGCCAATGGTAAAATATGCGTTTTCCTCCCCAAAGACGATGCCATTCACTTGTCCTTTTTATTTCCTCATATACATGATTTGACCATTCTAACCAACTAATTTGCTGACATATTTGCTTAAACCACCTTTTCCATTTTCTTCTTAGATTTTGTTTTTCTTGTTGTGTCATGTTCTTTTCCTATTTACGTTTTGTTGAATTTATGTGACCTCCTCAGAATAGCCTTATCGATTTTACATTGTTTTTTTGTAATTTCAAGTGTTGTTTTTGGGTTGTTTTTGTCCAATATTGGTCGAAAGCGCGCAAGTAAAAACTTGCGCGCTTGGAAAAAATAAAAAATTTTTTCTCCCTTCCACATAAACACTTACGATTACGGACAAAATTTTCTTTTTACATATTTGGCCAAAAGCGCGCAAGTTTTTCCTTATATATAGAGGGACTTATATATTGAAGATTGAAGAATGAATATTGGATATTGAATTATGAAAAAAGTATTTTTGCCAATTTATTACCCAACGATCATTGAGAACATAATCCTGTTTTTCCTTTTACGCTGGCGGAAGAGGTATTACGGCGTTGCGTTTAGAAGAATTAAATTAATAAAGGACAAATCTTCCGTCTCAAAAAGAGGTGAAGACCGGTATGCGCTCGTGGATCCACAAGACTATCAAAAATTAATTGGCTATCCCTGGCAGCTCTTGGAAAATAGAGCTACTAATTATTATGCTGCCCGGCTGGAAAATAGACGAGTCATATCTATGCATCGAGAAATTATGAATGCTCCAAAGGGCAGGATAGTTGACCATATAGATGGAATAGGACTAAACAATACAAGACAAAACCTGCGGATTGGTACTGTCTCGCAGAATAATATGAATCGAAAAAGAAGAAATAAAAATTTTAGTTCGAAGTATAAAGGAGTTACATGGCATAAGGACCAAAAGAAATGGCGGGTTTGTATATCTTATAATGGCGAAAGAAAACGTTTAGGGGCTTTCGAAAATGAAGAAGATGCCGCAAAGGCTTATGACAAAGCGGCAAAAATCTATCATGGCCGGTATGCAGTACTGAATTTTGAGGACGAAGAAGTAAAAGAGCGAAGGGAGAGGATAATAAAAGTGTGCGGGTGGATTTAGAGGTTGTTCTGTTTTTTTTCAAGCCATCTCAAAAGTAGTTCTGTAAGAGGATATGCTACAAACAGGAATGCATAAGAGGTGAAATAGTAAACGGTAAAATTGTCAGATGTTCTATTTATGATGAATAGGATGACAGCTGCGATGAGTAATATCCCGATGACGAATATTCGTATTATTCTATATTTTTTTGATTTTGAGGAACTCACTTTTTTCTTCTCAGAGATTATTGTTTTGGGAGTTCGTAGAGGCCATGGCCGCTGTCGCGGAGTTTTCCCTGTTTGCACAGTTCCCTCCAGACTTCGGGCGGGAATTGTCTCGGCGGCTGGATGGCACACAGGCCTGACGGGCCGGAGGAAAAGGCTCCCCGGCCGAGCTGCGAATCGGCATCGAGCCTGGTCAATTTCAATCGCTTTTTGAATGCTTTGAGGGCGCTTTTGAGCGTTTCAGGTGGAATCTGGCTGTCTTGTTGGCCTTGCTGGTTTTCTGTCATATTATTTTCCTCATCCATTTGCAGATTATACCCTGTTTTTTCATGGATTTCAACCCCCAATAAAGTTGGGGGCTTTTGGATTATAAAACCAACCCTGGTATAAATGCCGGGGCTAAATATATAAAAACAACCCCCCAAGCAGGCTTGGGGGCTAACCGAATTTTATGGGCATGAATATATTTGGTGAATAATAAAAAGTGACAGGACTGGCGGGGGGTAGTCGCCAGTCCTGCGGGGGTTATTAGTTCTGCCGGAGAATAGTTTTTTATTTGCTATTGTTCGAAAGAACTAAGAACTAAGGGCCGTGAGTAATTGACCGAACCTTGTATTGACCCATGTGCCAATACTTGTAAGCGTTGCTATTATAGCGACCACGATAAGGCCGGAGATAATAGCATACTCGACGGTTTCGAGTCCTTCTTCAGCCATGAAGAATTTTTTGAGAAGTATTTTCATTGTCACTGTCCTTTCCAACTTTAACCGGTTTTAACCTTTACAGGCAGAAACGGGGTCTTTGGGCTCGTTTTTGGCCTTCCATGGTCATTTACATTCTATTTAGAGCATAGTAATTGTTTTGCAGAAATGGGGGAAATTTTATAGAAAATTAAAACTAAAAACTAAAAATGAAAAATTTAGGAACCGCCTTCCGTCCTTCGTCCCTAAGGGACTACGGAGGACAGGTCGGCGGGGAATTTATAAACCCCCAGTAAAACTGGGGGCTAAATAACCTCCGGCACAGGTCCGGGGGCTAAATGGAAATGTCTTTAAATTTCGCAAAAGTGGGGTATAATGAGATTTGGTTTAATGGAGAATAGGTAAGTGAATCCTGCGTATACGGAAAGTTTGAACAGGCTGATAGACGAGTTGGGAAAGCTGCCGGGGATAGGTCCCAAGACGGCGGAGCGGCTGGCGTTTTATATATTGAAGTCGGAAAAGAAAGACGCCGGGGCACTGGCTGATGCGATAATGAAGGTGAAAAATGAGATAGGCCAGTGCAAGGTTTGTCATAACTTAGCAGAGGGCCAGTTGTGTTCTATATGCGGTGATGCGAGGCGGGATAAGAGTATTATCTGTGTGGTTGAGCAGTTTAAAGACCTTATTGCGCTGGAGAAGACGGGGCTTTGCAAGTGGGTATATCATGTGCTTGGCGGGTGTATCGCACCGCTGGAGGGGGTTGAGCCTGAGGACTTGACGGTTGAGCACCTGGTTGCTCGGATTCGCAAAGGCGGGGTGAGCGAGGTTGTTATGGCGACGAATCCGACGGTTGAGGGGGACGGGACGGCGTTATATATCAGTTCGCTGATAAAGCCTTTGAAGGTGAAAGTTACGAGATTAGCGAGGGGCTTGCCGGGCGGGAGCCAGATAGAATATGCCGGCGGAGCGGTTTTGACGGATGCGATACTGGGCAGAAGTGAGCTGGAATAGGGGATTTGGGGAGATTTTTTAAGAAATTTTCGGCGTTTTTGACACTTATAATTGTTTTTTTTGTCCAAATTTGCTATATTTAAGTAAGACTGGAACAGTTTTTGCTAACTGCTTGCCACAAAGTTACCCCGCACCGTATTTGATGCGGGACAGACCAAGGCACAAAGAGAAGGTTATAATTTTTGAATTTGTGTTCTGAGGCCTCGCTGCAGGCGGTCAAGCCCTTATATATGTGTGAGTATCTATGAAGCTGAATATGACAAATCAAATGCGTCTGGAGCAGAAGATGAAACTTGCTCCGAGGATGATCCAATCGATGGAGATATTGCAGCTTACGACGCTTGGGCTTCTTGAAAGAATAGAGGCGGAGCTTAACAGTAACCCGGTGCTTGAGGTTGAAGAGCCGGGCGATGATGCTGAGGTGAATGCGCCTGAGGAGGGCAGTGAAGCGAACGAAAAAGATCTTGTCATCGATGCGGAGAACGGCAAGGCGGACGACTTTGAGAGGTTGAGCGATTTTGCGGATCATGCCGATGGTTATCTTTCTCGGACAGAAGTTGCGAAACGGCCTGCTTATGAAGATGAGATGGATGCTAAGCTGGCGGCGATGAGTAATACTGCTGATAAGGGGCAGTCGCTGCATGAGTATCTTACGGATCAGTGGCGGTTTGTCGATGCGGAGGAGAAGACAAAGGCGGCGGGGCAGATGATAATCGATTATATCGATGAGAAGGGGTATCTGAAGGTCCGGCTGGAGCAGCTTCATAATAAAGATAAGAATGATTTCGGGATGGAGCATCTTGAAGAGGCACTGGGACTGGTGCAGCAGCTTGAGCCGAGTGGTGTCGGGGCGAGAGATACAAAAGAGTGTTTGCTTATACAGATGCGACAGGGAAGCGATGATATGAGTTTTGAGATGGAACTTGTCTCGAAGTATCTCGATAAACTTCTGGAAAACAAGCTGCCTGAGATAGCAAAGAAGATGGGCTGTGCGGTCGAACGTGTCAATGAGGCGATATTGAAGATGCGAAAGCTTGATATGTCGCCGGGGCTGGCGGTGAGTAAGGAACAGAATCACCCAATAAAGGCGGATGTTATTGTCGAGGCTGATGAAAGAGGAGGGTTTAGAGTTTATCTTGCCGACAGGAGTATTCCCAATCTCAGGATAAACGAGTATTATGCCGGGATAGCGACGGATAAAAAGACGGATGTCAAGACGCGGGATTTTCTGAAGGGAAATATCCGTTCTGCACGATGGCTGATGGATGCGATCGAGCAGAGGAAACAGACTCTTCTGAAAGTAAGTATTGCTGTTGTTGAAGAGCAGAAAAAGTTTTTCGAGAAAGGCACGATGCATCTAAAACCTTTGCCGATGTCTCAGATAGCAGATAAAATCGGTGTGCATGTGGCGACAGTTTCACGGGCAGTTGCGGGCAAATATATTCAGTCGCCGCAGGGTATCATGCCGTTGAGAGATCTTTTCGGCGGCGGGATGGAGACGGATGACGGCGGCGCTGAGAGTTTCGAGGCGATCCGTGCGAAGATGCAGCAGATAATAGATTCAGAGGACAAGTCCAAGCCACTCAGTGATGAGGCTATCCGTAAGAAGTTAGAAGAAATGGGTGTAAAAGATATTGCACGAAGAACGGTTGCGAAATACCGCAAGCTTATGAACATACCTACGGCGCGATTCAGAAAGCGTTTTTGATTTTCAAGGCCGGGTTTGTATCCAATCAGCCTATCGTTATTTTGATAATTCCGAAGATGATCGCGGCGGCCAGTATCATAAAGACTACGATAGAGGTGAACAGGATGACGACCTGGCGGACGAAATGAACGAATTTAATCTCATCGATTTTTGTTACTTTGTATATTATGGCGATGACAGCGATTAGCGGCAGGGCGAGCAGCAATGCGCCGGCTGTGGTACCTATGTGGATAGGTGCTGTAAATCCTGCGAGGATATATAAATTCGTGTCAGTTATCATTAGTCTGCTTTTTTTATGTTAAGATTATGAGCGAGGTACACAGCATTTACGACGCACAGGAGATTGAGCATTCCTGCGATGGCTGTGTAAATTTCTCCGATTTCTCTGGGTTTTCCATACGATTCGAGGTTTAAGCTGCTGCTTAAGTGGGCAAAATATGCGACGAGCGGTGAGTTAAGCATTTGCGCCCAGTACCATGGTGTTCCGGCATCAATGACAGCGATGGAGCCGAGCCAGATACCCAATGTAAAAGCAGACAAAATTGATAAGAAGATAATGGCAGCTTTTTTGGGCTGGCCTATGAGCCAGTGTCCTGTACCTGGTATCCACCAGGCGCCAAGACCGACGATAAGAAGGAACGCGATTCCTTTGGGCCCGATTTTTACGGGAGCGATTTCTTCCACGTTTATACTCCGTTTGGTTCTGTCAGCTCCTGCTGTTCTGAGTCGTTTGATTCGTCAGCGATTCTGAGTCCTGCTCTTTTAGTGATATTTTCCGGCATAAGATACTCAACTGCGATACTCTGTGTTATGATATAGTCTTCTCTGAATGCGATTCTTTGTCTTGTCTGTTCGTAGTTTTGTACGGTTTCCGGCTGACGGCTGAAACTTTTTACGACATAGCAGGCAAGCTGCGGTTCGAACTCAACAACAACGGGGACGTTTTCTATTTTTGTTTGCTGCGGTTCGAGCAGTGAATAGAATTTATTTACCAATGCCGCATTAGTTATATTCTTTTTTATGAATTCTTCGGCAATCGGCGACTGGGACATACTTAATTTTACTGTTTCTATATCTACCTGTGAAAGCCTTCGTTTTTGGTTCCAGGATTTTGTTTCAAAGGTTTTTTGGGTATTGAGAAGACCTTTTGCCGGACATAACGAATTGTATTTGTCGACAGCCTTGTCCCATCCGATATCTTTAGCCATTTTGGCGAAATCGTTTGCCTTTTGCCGGGCTAATTCGAATGCTGCGAATTTTTTGCAGTCCTGTATGACGTTGTCTTTCAGGCTGAAGGCATCTTCATCTTTTTTGTCATTCTCAGATATCGAGGGCAAATTCTTTTTATAACTGAGGTTGATGTCCTGAGGTACGGATGAATTTTCAGCTTCAATGACGCGGACGATGCCTATAACCGTTCTCATATTGTCTGAGACCGGTCCTATGCTGACATACATTTTTGGTTTGGCCGGTTCGAAAGGCCCGAGTTTGACGGCTTCTTTACCAAACTGTTCTGCTGCAAAGACGTACCTTGGCAGTCTTGTCAGGATACTGCTTTGGGCCTGGATGACAAGGAAGCCGATGCTGTTGTTTTTTTGTAATTCTTTTTGTGTTACCAGGTTTGTTTTTCCGGTGTATATTTTTATATTGTTCTGCTTAGCGATATTTTCGGCGACTTGTGCATAATCTTTAGCGGCCTGTCTGAACTGGCTGACATCGGCGGTATCAAAATTTAACGAGCTGAAGCCTTCGTCAGCCTGCTGGACGGCGGTGTTCAGAATAGACATTGCTTTTGCAGATACTTTTCTCAACATCAGAGTTTCTTTGATATTATCAGCGACTTCGGCATAACTTCTTTGTCTTTCTGCTATGTCTGAGTCTGGGTTGTTCGGGTCTATCGGATATTGTTCTGTATAGGCATCAAGATTTTGCTGATAGAAATCTTCTGTTTCATCTTCTGTGGGTTTATCAACGAGTTTTTTCATATCTTCGAGCTTTATTATCATATACTCGATTGCTGCTTTTGGTTCCTGTTTGTATCCGAAGCCACAGGGGTTGTCTTCTGTTATTATTCCGGGGAGATTATTTTTGTATTTTTCAAACTGGGCCAGGATTTTTTCTTCGCCGGGTTCTTTTATTTCGTTAATAAATATTTCATTGGCGAACTCTACAAATTCGGCGCTGACAGTTTCCTGTGTTTTTGCGGCGATGAATTCCATTTGTGCTTCGGTGACGTCTTCTATACCTGTAACAGTTTTTATATACCTGAGTACAGAAAGGAGGTCTGCAAATGTTTGAACTACCATATCATCAGTCATTTGATTACTTCGTCCGACATTTTGTACGGCGGCAGCGGCATTTACTCTTCCATCGGTCATTTTTGTTAAGAGCATATCCAGGAACTTTCCTGCGGTTTCGACTGTCATGGTGTAGCTGACATTTTCTGTTTCAGCTTTCAGGAGTATCCAGAATAATTCTGCTCTTCCTGAGGCCTGTGCGAAGAAATCATCTATTCTTTCCGGGTCTATTCGGAACTGCATTCTTACGCAGGTTCTTTTCAGATCATCACTGAGTAATGAACCTCTGGCAGCCTGCGGAAAGAGGAGTTGTCCGAGCAGTTTGAATCTCAAATCAGGCTGGCTCAGCAGGAAGTCGTCTATGTAAAGCATTTTCAGGACAGAAAGTTCTCTTGTGGCCTGTGCGATATCATTTCTGCTGATGGATTTATCTTTATTGAAGAACCACATAGGTTTGTCAGTGCTTTTGAACTTAGGTCTTGCAAGCTGTTTCAGGACGCTGGGCATAATGAATGCGAGCATAATAATGATGACAAATATAGCCATAAGTTTTGACATATTCTTGCGAAACCACTTGACCAGGTGCATATTTTTTCTCCAAAAAACGGTTAAAAATCTTATTTAAAGCTGTAACCCCACAAGTATAAAGAGCTTGTGAGTGCTGTTTTAAAAGAGCACAGTATAAGGACTTTGGTTTGTTTTGCAATAAAAAAACGGAGCCTGTTTTTGCGCAACTATTTGCACTTTTGGTACTTAGTGATTATCATAAAACGTGATTTTAAGGCTAATATCCGGTTTGAAAGGTTCTTATGTCCAGGGTATTTAATAGGTTTGGTATATCCGGGGCTCAATTTGTCCGGGCCGGGCGTTGTATTGTCGGCGGTGTGAACTCGCCGGTGCGTGCTTTTGGGTCGGTCGATTGCGGTCCTGTATTTATTGGGCGGGGTAAGGGCTCGAAAATCTATGACATTGACGGCAATGAGTACATTGACTATGTATGTTCGTGGGGCGCTTTGATACTTGGGCATAGTTACGGACCTGTTATTAAGGCTGTTCAGGATTCTGCTGACAGGGGCACTTCATTCGGCGCGCCGACTGTTGCGGAGACTGAACTTGCTGAAATTATCTGTGATGCATTTGCTTCGATCGACAAGGTACGTTTGGTCAGCAGCGGCACCGAAGCGGTAATGACAGCAATCCGTTTAGCCAGGGGTTTTACCGGCAGGGATTATATTGTCAAGATGGCAGGCTGTTATCACGGCCACAGTGATTCGATGCTGGTCCGGGCCGGGTCGGGTTCGGCGGAATTTTCAAAACCTCTCTCGCCCGGCGTTGTGAAATCATTGGCATCGAGAACGTTAGTTGTTGACTATAATGATATTGATGGATTAGTGAGGGTTTTTAACAAGCACGGCAAAAAGATAGCGGGATGTATAATTGAGCCTGTTGCTGCAAATATGGGTGTTGTTCTGCCCAAGGCTGGGTATCTTAGAAAAATCAGGAGTCTTTGCAGCCAGAACAAATCACTTTTGATATTTGATGAAGTGATCACCGGTTTTCGGCTCTGTTACGGCGGGGCGCAGAAGATATTTAAAATCAGACCTGACCTTACCTGTCTTGGAAAAATTATCGGCGGCGGTCTGCCTTGTGCGGCCCTTGGCGGCAGGGGGGATATTATGGATATGCTTTCACCAATGGGGGCGGTTTATCAGGCAGGGACATTAAGCGGCAATCCGCTGGCTACGGCGGCGGCGGTTGCGACTTTGAGAGTCCTGAAAAGTAAAAATTTCTACGATAAACTTGAGGCTAAATCGAAATTGCTGGCTGATGGTTTGACTGATGCGGCCAGGCGCAACTCGATACCTTTAAAGATAAACCGTATCGGTTCGCTTTTGAGCTGTTTTTTCACTAAAAAAACGGTCAAAAACTTTTCTGATGCCAAATCGGCGGATATGAAAATTTTTAAGGCATTTTTTGCTCAAATGCTTAAACAGGGCATTTATATTGCGCCAAGTCCGTTTGAGGCGATGTTTATTTCTGCGGCACATACTAAAAATGATGTTGAAAAAACGATAGCTAAAGCGGACAATAGTCTAAAAGCCTTAAAAGATTAAAGGAAGGATCGAAAATTTAAGGAGAGGTAAAATGAGCGAAGTATCGAAAAAGGATGATAAGCTCCTGGAAACCACCGATTGTCTCGAAGCTGTCGGGACTCTTAGAAATATCAAAAACGGTTTTTTTCTGATAATTTTTCTTTGCCTTGTGATATTGCAGGGGATTTTCTGGCTTGTGCCCACCGAATATGTGAGTCGATCCGATAAAGTTGCTCAAACAGGTTTTGCGCCTGTTACAGCGATGCTGCTGAAGCTTTCGTCGCCGGCGGAGCAGACGGAGCAGGCGGTAAAGGTAGAAGTCCAAAGCAAGGCCAAGCAGATAGAAGAAGCCGCACAGGCTTTAACATCGGATGCTAATAAAGCTGAAACCGGATATAAGCCTACTATGGCAATACATCCTAACTGGATAAAGATCGAATTCAAATATCTTTCGGGATTTATAGTAGTTTGTAATTATCTGCTGGTGATATCGGCAGTCTTATATTCTTTGACACTGCTTTTTGCGATGAACGTTTCTCTTGTTGGCAGGTTAGGCGGGATAAGTCATATTACCAGGGCTACATTTCTCTCATTTGCTGTTATTGTTTTGATCTTGCCGTGGCAGATATTATTTAAAGGTCTCTGGTTCGGTGTGATATATACACCTGCCGAGCTGTTACAGGCGTGGCAGGATTTTGGGAGCGCGGATTTTTCCGAGGTATCCCGGATGATATTTCGTTTTGTTGTGTGGTGGCTGATCGCGATGATGTTTTTGCTGATCTCGTTCTGGCGGAGTATGCGCTGGTCGAGGAACACGCTCAAGCGGCTCGGCGTGGTCGGTTAATATCGGAAATTAATCTACTATGGCGAATTATCATCTTGTCATTTTAAAGAAGCTCTATCTTGATAAAATCCTTGACGGCAGCAAGACGGTTGAGCTGCGTCTGACTCGGAGCAAGTGTGCGCCTTTTGATTTTGTAAGTACCGGCGACCGACTTTTTTTTAAGCAGTCCAGCGGTCCGGTTTGTGCTGTCGGACGAGTGAGAGGTGTTAAGCAATTCTGCGGATTGAACCCATCGAAAATAGCCGAGATGAAGAGGGAGTATAATCATTTAATCTGCGGGGCGGACGATTACTGGGAATCGAAATCTGACAGTAGATTTGCAACGCTTGTCTGGCTGGAAAATATCAGGACTATTGAACCACGCTGGATATCTAAAAAGGATTGGCGGGCGTGGGTGGTATTAAAAAAGGGCAGTGATTTTGGTTTGCTTGACTTAGCTTCTTCTGGCGATGTTGTTTAGCAGGCCGACGGCGGTGATATTTACCAGAAGGCTTGAGCCGCCATAGCTTACGAACGGAAGGGTGATACCTGTTATCGGCATAAGGCCGATTGTCATACTTATATTGGCAAGTATCTGTATGGCTAAAAGCACGGCTATTCCTGCGGCGGTATAGCTTGCGAACAGGTCGGAACTTGCCGCTGCTATATCGATAGCACAAGCTATAAGCAAAGCATAGAGGCCTATTAGAAGCAGTCCACCGGCGAAGCCCCACTGATGGGCGACTAATGCGAAGATGAAATCGTTGTGTCTGTCCGGCAGGAATTTGTATTTTATGAAGGGGCCTTCGCGAAAACCCTGGCCGTAGGCACCGCCTGAGGCTATCGCGAGCTTGGAACGTGTAAGCTGGAATCCGTCGCCCATTTCCCAGTTCCTTATGCGCTGGCGACTGACGCCTAATGCTTTGGCCAGCAGCGGATGTTTTTGGGCCCTGGCTTTGAACCAGCTTTCGGAGCCATCTACTTTATTCTGAAGCAGGACCGAGCTGACTCTCATCCGCTGGTAGTCGTGCATACCTATCCAGAGAATTGGAAAAGCGAGAATTGCCAGAAAGACTATAGCGGCTAAATGTTTGACCTTTGCGCCGGCAATGAAAAGCATTGATAAAAATACCGGCATCATCAACATTACCGTGCCTAAGTCCGGCTCGAATAAAATCAGAACCATTGGTATAAATGTCAGGATAAATAACGGCAAGAGCATAGGAAAGCTTCTAAAGTTGCTTCTGTATCGCAAATGCCAGCTGAGTGCAATTATATAGATAATCTTGAAAAATTCCGACGGCTGGAACTGTGTTATTGTTCCGATAGTTATCCATCTGCGGGCGCCGTGTTTTACGGGAATGAAGGGGATATTGACGAACTTATCGAGCACGAGCAGGAAGAGCAGTAGGAGAATAATCATATAGAGCCAGAAACTGGCGCCGCCGAGCCGGCGATAATGAAAGGAATTCATAATGATGAAACCGATGAAACCAAGGCCGGCGAAGATACATTGTTTTTTCCAGAGATTGCAAGCGCTGATTGTCTGTCCGTCGGTTTGAGGCGGATTGCCGGAGGCATAGATCATCATTACGCCGATGGTGACAAGGCCGATGACGCAGACCAGCATCACAAGCCTTGTGGAAAGACTTTTGCCTTTTAGAAATTCAAAGATATCGAACATAGCAAAAATGATAACAAAAAAGGGAAAAAGTAAAATGAAAAAAGGCAGGGCTTTTTTATGCGATGGTCTCTTCGAGCTGGGCCAGGATGTCCTTGCTCGGGACGACTTTGTTGCCGTTAGGGCTTCGCCAATTAGCATTGGAATTATCCTTGAGCATTTCCTCGATCTTTCGGCAGGCAAGGATTACCGTTGCGTGGTTTTTGTTGCCCATCAATCTGCCGATCTCAGGGAAGGACATCTGGGTATATTTGCGGGCGAGGTACATACTGAACGAACGAGCTAAGCTTACGGTTCTGTCTTTTTTCGAAGAATGTACATCGGCAGGAGTAATGCCGAAATAAGTTGTGACGGCAGATTCGATATCAGAGATGTGGACTATAGGATCGGTTCTGGAGATGTGCTCGGCAAGGACCTGACGAGCAGTGGCAAGAGAGATTGGCTCATTGCACAGCGAAGAATATGCGGCCAATTTTAACAGGGCGCCTTCCAGCTCGCGAACATTGGAGCGGATGTTCTCTGCGATGTAGGCGATAACCTTTTCGTCGAAATGATGATTAATCGCAGCAGCCCGCTGAGAGCATATTTTGCAGCGGGTCCTGAAATCAGGCGGGTCAATCTTTACTACCATACCTGAGACGAAACGGTTAACAAGCGATTCGCACAGTTGGCCTATCATTTTCGGATGTGCATCTGATGCGAGGACGACTTTTTTACCTGCGAGATTTATCGTATTGAAGGTATGCAGGAATTCTTCCTGCGTTGAGGGCTTGCTGGCCAGGAAGTGTATGTCGTCAATAGCCAACAAATCCGTTTGTCGGTACCGCCTCCGAAAAGCGTCCAGCTTTTTGGTCTTCAAGGCCAGCACGAATTGATTGGTAAAGTCCTCCGCTGAGACATAAAGCCATCTGGCTTGCGGATGAGAATTACACACTGCCTGGCAGATCCCTTGCATTAGGTGTGTTTTTCCCAGTCCATAACCTCCATGGATAAACAGCGGATTGAACGGACTTACCTCATCGGATATCATACTTGTCGCGGCATTGTACGCCAGTTGATTTGACGGGCCTACGACGAAAGTATCAAGTGTCATTTTCACCGGCCTGGATGCCAGCCGGCCGGCGGTAATCTTGTTGCGTGTACTTTTGTTCTGAGCTTTCTGGACAAGCTGGGCCTGATAGTCAAGCTGACTTCGGCGCTGATTGCCGTTGAGCTCGGGTTCTATATTAAATGTTACTTTTTTTGCAGAACCGGTTACCGCGGTTACGGCAGCGGTTATATCAATAAGAAAATGATTTTCTATCCAGCTTCCCACAAATGGATTTGGAACTCCGACTTTCAGATAATTGTCTGAAAGCGTAAAATGCGTAGAGTTCTTGAACCAGATACGGAACTTCTGCTGCCCGATCCTCTCTGCAAGCTTTTGATTTATTGCGCTGATCTCATCTATGATAGTTATGTCAACAGTCATGGGATTACTTCTTCCCGAAGTGTTTTTAACTTTTTTGAAAAACGGAAAATTGACTAACTAGAATATAACCGCAGTTTCTAACAAAATCAACAGAGTTTTGCAAAAAAACTGTTGAAAAAGTGAAATAATTTTAATTTTAAAAAAGCTGCAAAAGAACTTTTTTGTTTTGAACATGTTTTGCACAACCAGAAAAAACTTGTGGAAAAAATGTGGAAAGATATAAAAAAATTAAAACTAAAAACTAAAAACTGAAAATTAGGGAATTGCCTTTGGCGGATTATTTTTGAATTTTTCTTAGTATAGCGACGTAACCGCCGTCATAATCACAACTTCCTGTGGAAGGCAGTGTAAGATTTTCTTTTTCCAGCTCAAATTGAGTATTGTCTTTTAAAAATTCTTTTATTATTTCGCTGTTTTCCTGTTTTAAAATGCTGCATGTACTGTAAGCAATTTTACCGCCTTTTTTTACGAGTTTGGCGGCCAGATTTAAAAGCTCGAGTTGTATCGTTATAAGAGAATCGAGTTTGTTTGAATAAAGTCTGTGTCTTGCCTCGGGTCTTTTGGCAAGTACGCCTGTATTCGAGCAGGGCACGTCAAGTAATACGGCATCAGCAGAGGCCAAATTATCCGCATCCTGCCAGAAGTCATTATAATCCATTATTTTGACAGATGTTATACCCAGCCTTTGAATGTTTTCTTCGAGCTTTGTCAATCTTTGCGCATCTTTGTCAGTTGCGATTATGCATCCTTTATCCTGCATAAGTTCTGCAATTTGTGTTGTTTTTGTTCCTGGTGCTGCGCAAATATCAAAGACCTTCCAGCCAGGCTGTGGGTCTAATAACGGCACTACTAAAGAAGATGTTATGTCCTGAATTATAAAAAGACCTTCTTTGAAGGTATTTAGTCTTGAGATGTTGCCGGGTTTGTTTAGTTTAACCATTTTATATTTTTCTATGAGTTCACAGTCGATGTCTTCGTTATGAATGGCGGCGAAAAGATTTCTCATATTTATTTTTTTTGTATTTGGTCTTGCGTAGAGCGATGGTCTTCTATTCGAGGCAAAACAGATATTCAGTGTTTTTTCGCAGCCAAACTCGGCCAGCCATTGTTTGATGAGCCATAGCGGCAGTGAAAAGGCATCGGCTAAATAATTTTCTTTCTGAGTGTCGGCATCCGGAAGGATTTCGATCTCAAATTCGCATCCTGTTTTCGGATCTATCGGCAGGATATTTTTTGACGGGGCGGCAGCCAGCTCTGTATTTTTATTTTTTATAAAGGAGCAGATTTTTCGCAGAACAGCGTTTGCGAAACCTGCGGATTTTTTTGATCCGATGCGATTTGCCAGACTTACTATCTCATTAACGACGGCATAGTCAGCCTGATTTCCAAAAATAAGTTCATAGACACCTATACGAAGACAGTTAATAATTTTTCTGGATATTCTTTTTGTGCTTCTGCCTGAGATTTGTTCGATAAGATTATCGATAAATATCGAATTTCTTATTACACCTGAGGTGATATCGACAACAGCGGCGCGGTTGCATTTTTTGCCGCAGTATTTTTGTATCAGTTCGGCAGAGTCGTGCCTGTTGATATCAAAGTTGGTCAGGACCAGCCAGGCTGCCTGCCGATGATTTTTTGCTTTAGCTGCCATCAGTGCTGTTCCTCAAAAGTTATAAAACAATCGCCGGGTCCTGAACCTCTTCCGTTAATAAATGATTTAAAGTCCATTATTTTGCTGCCGTGCGGTTTTATCTTCAGGATTTTCAGGGTTCCTTCGCCGCACAGGACGTTCAGATTTTCATCGAGGACACCGACATTTTTGTTTTGGCCGACTGTGGCGACAACTTTGGTTTCCATAATCGTTACGGGGGATTTTTTGTTAGTCTGATCGCATATGAAAGACGCAACTGTCCCGGGCCAGGGGAAAAGGCCCCTTACTTTATTATGGATTTGTACGGCCGAGTCGGAAAAGTTGATAATGCCGTCAGATTTTTTAAGTTTTGGTGCCAGGGTTGCTTTAGCATCATCCTGTTTTGTATATGTTGCGGTATCGGCATCTATTTTATCAATGGTTTCGATGAGCAGGCCTCCGGACAGCCGGGCCAGTTCATCGTGAATGTTCTGGGCGTTATCTTCATCTTTAATTTGCAGTTTATCCTGAGCCAGGATTTGGCCGCAGTCCATTTTGTCGGCGAGAGTGATAATACTTATGCCTGTTTCTGTTTCACCGTTGATGACAGCCCAGTTGACGGGGGCAGCGCCGCGGTATTTTGGGAGCAGTGAGCCGTGAACATTTATCGCGCCTTTTTGGGGTATATTAATAACTTCTTCGGATATTTTCTGTCCGAATGCTATTACGACGAGCAGGTCGGGCTTTAATTCTTTGATCAGTTCTATTGACTCGGGGCTGTTGATGTTTTGGGTGTTTGTAAAGGGTATATTATTTTCCTGTGCCCATTGAGCTATGTCATTGGCCGTTATTTTTCTTCCTCTGCCTGATTGTTTATCAGGCTGAGTAACAATATGTAACAGCTTATGGTCGGACGCCTTTAAGGCGTTTAAGGAGTCAATTCCGAATCGACCGCAGCCGCAATAAACAATTCTCATTTTTTTAACCGAATATAAGTATTTTCCAATATTATCGTATTCGATCCAATGGTTCCGCTTTGTTTAATTTCTTTTGTTCGGCAACAAGTTTTCTTTCCACTTTTTTTATGTCTTCTGCCGCCGGAAGTTTTTCAGGTTTTATCTTTCGTTTGATAAGAAGTTTTCTTACCTCCTGATTATTCTTGACGTGTTCTCTTGTAATTTTCGCCTCTGTCTGCAGATTATCCTGTTTGATATTAAAATTGGTTATTTCGTTGGCGAAATCCTTTGCTTTGATTGTAATTGTTGGCAGGAAATCTGCAAGTACCCTCGACTTCGGGATATTTAACTGTTCTTTCATTTGACCGGTTGTTTTACCAAACAGTGCGGTGTCACCTTTGCTTCGAATACGTGCGAAACTTCGTTCGTCCTGAAGTCTTTCATAAATGATTCCGGATAATTGTTTTTCTGATGAGGTAAGTTTTTTTCTGGCATTAAACCGTTCGACTTCTGCGATTCTCTGTTCTATTATTTCCTGTTTGCGGGTCTGAACGGCAAAATATGTCTGGGCAAAGGCTATTTGGTCTTTTGATGGGTCGCCATTCTGAGCTATAAGATAACAAGCGTATCTTGTAAGTGCTATATCCTCTATTTCCCGCTTGGCCCCAGAGCCAAGGTCAACCATTTTGCGCATGCGCGCAAAATGGTCTTCAGGCTTTTGCCCTGCGTTTTTGCAGGCTATTTTCGCCTTTTCTATCACTGATTCGAAACTTCGCCATTGTAAATATCCCAGCAGGTTTTGTAATTCTCTTGCGAGCCAGAATTCCATTCCTGTATTTTCTTCTTTATAAACACTTTGCTCGAAACCTTTATGCAATTTTACGATTATCGATTTTTCCATTTATCGCCTCTAAATTTATTATAGCTGTGGTTAATCCTATAGACATCCGAGTTCTCGTTTTCGAATAATTTTCTATTGTGGTTAACTATCAATTACCTTTTATGGCTGATAATTTTCGCGAAGCCTTTTGAGTTTCTTTTTAGCGGCGATCTTTGCCACTGTTGAGAGTTTGTCGGCGACTAATGTGCCGTTAAGGTGGTCACATTCGTGCTGGAATATCCTTGCCATCAATCCTTCAGCTTCTTCATGTATTTCCTGACCGTTGAGATCCAGTGCTTTTATTGCGCATCTGGAATATCTTTGAATTCTTCCACTGATACCGGGCAGAGAAAGACACCCTTCTTCAGCGGACACGATTTTTCCTGATGGAGTTATTACGGGATTTATATACACCTTTGCGTTTTCTTTTGTGCCGTCTGGTGATGCGACAAAAATCTGCAGTCCTACACCTGCCTGTGGTCCTGCCAGGCCGACGCCCTGATTTTTGACCATTATATCTTTCATTTTTTCGGCAAGTGCCCGGATATTGTCATTGATTTCTTTGACAGGTTCTGCCTTTTGTCCAAGCACCAGTGCCGGGTAGTGTGTGATACAGCATTTATTTATGTCAACCATTACCGATTTTCCTCAACTTTGTCATCAAATTCGTCACCTTTAAATGTATGACCGAGATAGCTTTTTCGAACGAGTTCATTTTTAACTATTTCGGCCGGGCCTCCCGAGGCGATAACTTTTCCATGGTCGATAATATAAGCCTTGTCTGAGACTTCGAGGGTTCTTTCGACGTTATGGTCTGTTATGAGTATGCTGACACCTGAAGAGACAAGTCTTCGAATTTCAGTTTGCAGTTCTTCGACTGCGATGGGGTCAACTCCACTGAAGGGTTCATCGAGTAGTATGAGCGAGGGATTGGTGACCATAGCACGTGCTATTTCAAGTTTTCTTCGTTCACCGCCGGAGAGGAATCTTGCCTGGCTTGTGGCGACCTCATCGAGAGCGAATCTTTCGATAAGTTCGTTGGCTTTTTTTCTCCTTTCCTGCGGTGTAATCGACATTGTTTCAAGGATAGCGAGGATATTATCCCGAACGCTTAATCTTTGGAAGACGCTTGGTTCCTGTGATAGGTATCCCATTCCAAATCTGGCTCTTTTGAACATAGGCATTTTTGTGATGTCTGTGCCTTCGAAGACGACGGTGCCGCCGTTCGGTGCGATCATACCAATTACCATTCTGAAAGTGGTAGTTTTGCCCGCACCGTTCCTGCCGAGCAGCCCGACGATAGTTCTCTGTTCTACTGTTATCGAGACTTCGTTAACAACGGTTCTGCCGGAATACTTTTTTACCAGCCCATGCGTTTCAAGAAGAGTCATATCTACCAAAGTATTGCCTCCGAATATTACTGGCCGACTATTATAACAGGCCGGCGGGCAGTATGAAACCCTCTTTTGCTGAATATATGAGGGCTTATTTTTTCGTTTTAAGCGTCAAAAGGGCGATTTCAGGCAGGCAGAAAAATCTTGCGGTTACGTTTCCGGAGCTTCCGACGCCGCTGGAGGTATAACCTGTCAGATTTTTGTAATTCCATAGGCCTTTGACGATTTTCCGCGGGATATTTACACCTTTGAATATAGCGATACCACCCGGCAGGCAGATTTGCCCGGCGTGTGTATGGCCTGAGAGCTGCAGGTTAAAGCCGTATTTTAAAGCCTGTTTATATATCTGCGGGCTGTGGCATAGGAGTATTTTAAATGCGTCAGACGGTATGTGTTTTGTTGCCCGGCCGATATCGGCACTATCGAAGATATAACAGTCATCCAGGCCTGCCAGATAGATTGTTTGGCCGTTGCGTTCGATAGTGATGTGCTCATTTATGAGCATTGTAACGCCGATACTCTGGAGAAAAACGCCGATTTCATAATAATCGTGATTGCCCAGGATGCCGTAAATTCCGTTGCATTTGAGGTGTTCGACGATTTTTTTCATACGCTGTTTTGCTGTCGGCATATGCATCATGTTGTAATGATTGTAGTCTCCGCCGAGCATACAGTAGTCGTATTCGAGATTTTCGATTAATCGGATTATATTGTCCGGTATGCTTTCAAGGCCTTCGATATGAAAGTCTGAGATGAAAAGTATTCGGCAGTTATCAAAGTTTTCGGGTAGATTTTCGAGTTCGACAGTTGTCCGGGTCAGTTGCAGATTCTGTGCATTTGCAAGGCCTTTATCGGCCAGGCCGGTAATTTTAAGGATAAAATGAATTATAGCCGACCACTTGTGGATTCGCGTCAAGCTGGTAAAGAAGCCGTCCTTTGCGTATTTATGCTTTTTGGTTCTATATTCTTCCAGATAAAGTCTGTTAGGATGTATTTTGTTCATCGAAATCCTTTAAAAGTGCCCGCTATGCGGATAATTGCGATTTTTATGCTTTAATAATACACCTGTTGCGCCGAAAATCCAGATTAAAAAAAATCTAAAGAAAGCCAATTAATTGTTGACAGGTTTTTGGCAGGTTCTAAAATAATTATATAGCATTGATAATCTTAAAAAGGTTGCTTTAAAGGCAAAGCCGTTTTGCTCATCCACAAAGCAACCTTTTTTCTTTATATCCGATGGAGATTTCATTCCTTAATATTATAAAATTTTCATAGCTTATTTTTTCGACTCATTTAAAATATTGTCAAATGCAGAGAATGGAAGATATCTCAAGACTGTTTTTTTTCCTGGTATTCTGTGCTGCGGGAATTCTTTCTATTGGACTGGCAGCGCTCGGGCCGGAATGGAAAAACCTGTATGAATTGAACTCTGCAATAGAGCAGACCCGTCTAAGTAACGAACAGATCGAAAAGATCATATCCGACCATCAGGTTCTGATATCGCATATCAACAGCGATCCTAATATTCTAAAACGGATAGCGCCTTTGTCGCTGGGGACAGAGGCGGTTGACGGTAATAATCCTGCCGGGCAAATGACCGAGCAGATGCTCGGGCGTGTGCGGGCTGTTCTGCAGCAGTTGGATGATAGGCCGAAAGAAGCGAAAGTACCAAAATGGCTTTCCAGATGTACCACTGAGCCGGGCAGAGCGATACTTTTTACCTGTGGAGGAGGATTGGTTGTTGTGTCGTTTGCCTGTTTCTCAAAGAAAAGAATGAAAATCAAAAACGATGAATAGTTTTTCTGCGTTTTAGAAGATATACAAATCTTTCCTTTATGCCGGCAGTGAGGATTTTAAATTTGATAAGGCATTTAAGCCTTCTGAAAGACAGGTCATTGTTGCATCTTTGTGCTGTTGTAATAGCTAAAAGCGCCTTGTTGTAGTTTTTCATTACCAGATAAGCCTTGACTGCTTCGGTGACGAAAAGGCTATTTGTCGGGGCAAGTTCAATAACGTAATCGAGAAACTGCTCAGCGTCTTCGAATTCGTTTCTCAGTATCAATGCTTTTGCCAGGTACAGGAAATTAATGCTGTTTGCAGGTTCAAGCTCTGAAACTTTCAGGAAGCAATGTATGGCATAATCAACTCTGCCCATTTGCATCATCATTTGGCCGATGGAAACTAAGACATCACACTGCTGAATATCGAGTTCAAGTTCGGATGCTAACAGACCGAAGGCTTCGTTAATTCTGCCCTGGCTAAGTGCCAATTGCCCGAGCCTGAATCTCGGGCCGGCCAATCGCCTGTCAAGGTGCATAGCCTTAGAATAATGTTTCACAGCTATATCAGGACGATTGCAGTTCAGTTCTACTTCGCCCAGATAAAACAATGCAGCAGCGTGACTTGGGTTTGTCTCCAGTATTCGGCCGAATTTTTCTGCTGCTGAGCCGATATTTCCGTTGTGAAGGAGGAAAAGGCCGAAATCAAAGATAACATCCGTATCGCCCGGGTTATTCTTTAACTCCTCGATAAAATGGTTCCAGGCCAGTTCGGTGTTGCCCATGTTCCAGTATCCCTGGGCAATGCGGTAATTTATCTGAGGATGGCTCGGTTCGAGCGATGCGGTTTTTTCCCAGCACCAGATTGCCTTGCGGAAGTTTCCACGGATGAAAAATGAATTACCGATATTATAAAAGCATAACGGACATTCTTCATTTATCTGCTGAGCCATATAGAACATCTGCTCTGCTTTGTCGTGCTGTCCCATTTCAGTGTAAGTGATTATCCTGTTGCAGTAGCACGGCTCAAAATCAGGTTTCAGTTTTTCTATATGTTCGAACGTACTTAATGAAAGGTCGTATTGTCCTGTACGGGTATAATCAACAGCAAGGCAGTTTAGTGTTTCTGCATCGCTCGGATTCAGATCGAGTGCTACCCTGAATTCTTCGATGGCTTCGCCGAACCTATCCATAGCATCGAGAGTAAGAGCCTTGTTGAAATGCCAGCGGTCGTTGGCGGGATTAATATCCAGCGCCTGATTCATCGCGACAAGGGCTTTGTCCATTTGGCCGTTTTCATAAAACTCGAATGCCTTGGCAGCGTTTTTTTCAGCCTGGCTCCATGGACTAAAGCTCATATCGTCTTCAAAATCATCAAATCCATTGTCAAAATGCATAGCTTCTCCGTAAATTAATCAAATACTCAGTTTTCGAATCGGCATAAAAAAGGCCTGTGTTTGGCAGGAAAACGCCCCTGGCAGAAAAAATCGCCGTCATAGAATTGCCGCGAGAGTCTTTTTTGTAACCCATTATAAAAAAAGAAGTTACGCAATATTTTGTCTACGGAGCACTTGAGGTATTTGTCGGATAAAATCGTTTTGCTGGAAAAAAAGGGCGTTTGGTCTTATAATGCTGACGAATTCATAAGAAAAGATTAAGGAGTAAAAAAATTATGATTAAGCATATAAAAGGTAATTTAAATGCTGACAAGGCGAAGTTTGCGATAGTTGTAAGCAGATTTAATGACTTTATTACATCCAAGCTTCTCGAAGGTGCTATTGATGCACTTCAGAGACACGGGGCAGGCGAAGAGCAGATAACAGTTGTATGGGTTCCCGGCTCGATAGAGATAACACCTGCTGCAAAGAAACTCGCATCGTGCGGGAAATATAATGCGGTGATCTGTTTGGGTACCGTCATTCGCGGCCAGACCGGTCATTATGAAAATGTCTGTCAGCAGGTAAGCAGGGGAATAGGTCAGATTAATTACGACACCGGTGTGCCGACTATCTTCGGTATTCTCACTTGTGATACGATCGAACAGGCAATTGAAAGGGCAGGGACAAAGGCCGGCAACGCCGGGGCATCCGCTGCCGTCAGTGCCATGGAAATGGTCGATGTGCTCGGCCAGATATAATCAGGATAAACAGCTTTTTTACAAATCGGTTTTATGGACAAAAGAAGCAGAGCGAGAGAACTTGTGATGCAGGCAGCCTGCCAGCTTGATGTACAGGGCGAAAGTGCACTTGAGATGCTCAGCGGATTTTTTGCCGAGAACAGCGACGACAAGAATGTCAGAGAACTTGCTGAAAAATGGTCGAAAGGCCTGTGGGAAACCAGGGCTGAGTGTGACGACCTTATCGTGGCGGCGGCGGCAAAATGGGAACTTGCGAGATTGAACCAGGTTGACAGGAGCATACTTCGACTCGGGACATATCAGTTGAAGTATTGCAGCGATATACCTGCAAAGGTGATAATAAACGAAGCTATCGAACTGGCCAAAAAGTTCAGCGGCGAATCATCACCGGGATTCGTCAATGGTGTGCTCGATGCAATTTATAGAAAACTAAAGACAGAGGCAGCCGATGATGCGTAAAATAGCGATGCTAAACCAGAAAGGCGGCGTAGGAAAGACAACCTCAGTTGTCAATATTGCTGCAGCCCTTGCCAAAAACGGCGCAAAAGTTGTCGTTGCGGACTTCGACCCGCAGGCACATCTCACAATACACCTTGGCGTAGAACCCGGCTCGATCGAAGCAGGAACATATAAAGTTCTGACAGGCGCAGCCGGTTTTGATGATGCGCTCGTAAAGGCAAGAGAAAATCTTTATCTGCTCGGAGCCAATATCCATCTGGTCGGCGCCGAAAGTGAATTGATCAGTATTGTCGGCAGGGAAACGATATTCCGCGAAGCAGTTGCCTCGTCAAAACGGGATTTTGATTATCTGCTGATAGACTGTCCCCCTTCACTTGGCCTTTTGACATTAAATTCTCTTGCTGCCGCTGCGGAAGTTATCATTCCGCTTCAGCCTCACTTTCTGGCACTGCAGGGCCTTGGCAAACTCCTTCAAACCGTATCGCTGGTCAGCAAAAGAATTAATCCCGCACTTACGGTAAGCGGCATACTGATGTGTATGTTCGACAGCAGGACATCTCTTTCCGAGGAGGTCACAAACGATATTAATAAATTTCTCGACTCTGCCCGCCAGACCGATTGTCCCTGGAACAAGGCCGAGATAGTTCCGGTTTTCGTTCGCAGGAATATCAAACTCGCAGAAGCGCCAAGCTATGGAAAGACAATATTCGAGTATGAACCTTCCTGCCACGGTGCCGAAGATTACAATCTTATAGCCTGGTACCTGCAGAATAAGAGTAATGTTAAGACCAGCACCCCGGTCCAGCCTGCCCAGAGCACAGATATTGTTGAAATTCAGCCGGCCCAGCCAACTGAAAATCCTGAAATCCATACCACCCCGTCATAATTATGAAGATATCAAGATTTTTCTGCAGTACGATTGATTCTGGCAGCGTTATTATTTCTGATATTCAGCTTAGACACCTTACCAAAGTGCTCAGACTAAAAAAAGGCGATACCATTGAGTTATTCGACGGCAAAGGAACCATCGCACATGGTGTTATAGAAAATATCACAAAAGACAGCGCACATATAAATGTCCAATCCGTAGAAAGATTAGAAAAGAAAACCGGTCCGACGATTACCATTGCCTCAAGTATTGCCAAGGCTCAGAGATTTGAAGAAATTGTCGCACGATGTACGGAACTTGGTATTGACAGGATATGCCCTGTTATTTTTGAGCGGACGGTAAAACAAGCCGAAGGAGAAAAGACTTTACAAAGATTTGAGTCAATCGCTATAGAGTCTTGTAAACAGTGCGGCAGGACCTTTGTGCCTGTTATAGACAAACCGGGGAAATTTAAAACAGTACTCGATAATTTAAGAAGCCGGTCTTCAGCGAAAATTATTTTTGGTTCACTTGAAAAAAATGCTGAATCTATTATAAATATAGATATTGGCTCTGATGATATTTGTGTATTCATTGGTCCTGAAGGCGGCCTGAGTCAGACTGAAGTTGGTGAGCTTGAAAAAATACAGGCTAAATCTTTCCGGATTACCGATACAATATTAAGAATTGAAACCGCAGCAATTGCCTTTGCCGCGATACTGACAGCTAAAAGGGATTTGATCCAATAACGTAACAGGGATGGAAAATACTGACAAAACAAATATGATTTTGATTTTAGCCGTCATGCTTCTGACGGTTGTCTCAGCATTTTGGACCCTTTCGGCAAGTCCACTGAACAATCACGAGTGTTACGTCTCGATAGCCGCCAGGGAAATGCTCCAGACGGGCGATTGGGTAATGCCCAGGTACAACGGCGAGATACGCCTCGAAAAAACCCCGTTATGCTATTGGCTCGTTGTTTTTACCGCAAAGCTGACTGGCAGTGTAAATGAATTTTCCTCTCGTCTGCCCAGTGCCCTGATTGCTATTCTCTCTGCAGCAGCGGTTTTATATTTTACCCGAAAGCATCTCGGCTTTGGTATCGCTGTAATGTCAACCGCTGTCTGGGTCTCGACATTATCGTTTGCCAGATACTCTCACTCAGCCAGACCGGAAATGGCTCTCTGCACCTTTGTAGCAATATCTATGCTGAGCTTTTATTCTGCGATGCAGGAAGAGTTAAGAAAAAGACAGATATGGTATATGCTGATCTTCTGGTTAAGTTTCTCTCTTGGAATGCTCGCCAAAGGCCCTGCGCCGCTGATTTTAGTCATTCCGCCGATAGCTCTTTACTTTATTATCTTTAAGCAGTGGAAAAAATTAAAGTTCACCCTTCCTGTAATCGGCCCAATACTGTTTTTATTAATAGTTCTGCCCTGGCCGATAATGATAACACACAGGGCCCCTGAAGGTTTGATGTTCTGGAAGCGTGAATTCATCGACCGCTTCACAGGCGACTATGCTTCCGGCGGAAAACACTTCTTGTATTATCTTCCGACAATATTTCTTCTTGCCGCCCCGTTTTCTGTACTTGTTATAAATGCCTTTTCTGCTCCTTTTTTTTCGGTCTGGGATAAAAAAAGACCTGTAATGTGGTATCTTTGGCTCTGGTTCGTCGTCCAGATCCTCGTAATGACAATCTCCGGCGGAAAAAGGCAGCACTACATCCTCCCGGCCATGCCTGCCTTTAGCATCCTTGCCGGCATTTGTCTTTACGATATGATATTCGAGCAAAAAGCCTTCACACCCAAGCAGGTAAAAAGATTCTTCATCGGTCATACGATAGCTGTGATAGCCGGTGCGATAGCTTTTCTGTACTGGACCTTTACAAAGAGACAATCCCACGCCTGCCAGAGCGTTCATATAATAATGATGGTAAGTCTTGTTCTCGGTATCGTGATATTTCTATTCCGTCAGCAGCAAAAAGCTATGGCAACAGCACTTTTCTTTGCCGGCTACTGTGCGATAATTATGACACTCTTCGTTTACTTTATAAATCCGTTCAGTTACAATAATCCTTCCAGAACCTTTTCAACCGAAGTCGGCCAAATGGTTCCCTCCGGCGATAAGCTGATAGCCTTTAATTATCTTTCCGCCCGTACGGTCCATTACGCCGGCAGAACGATTCCGGAAATACACGATTTTGACCAGGCCCGCCTTGAATATGAACAGGGAGCCTGGGTCATTGCCACCGGCCAGGACTACCAGGACATGCTCGAAGCAGGCGGCTTTGAAATCGTCCTCTACAAGCCCCTCGCCGAGCGCCGCGGCTCAAGACCCGTCGAAGGAGGCCTCTTCCACAAATCCATTACACACTAAATTTCTGCTTGCCCAGTATCAAATAGGCTACTGCCGTAATTTGGTGCGGGGTCATTCTGAACGAAGTGAAGAATCTCATCCCCTATCCCCTATCCCCTACCTCCTATACCCTAATTTCCCCTTTTTTTTCACTTTTTCCTTGATTTTTGTTAAAAATATGGTATAATACGCAAAAAAGTTAAGTAAATACCGAACTTTAGAGCACTTATATTTAGATTTTCGGATTTGTTTAGGATTTCGATATTCGGATTTAGGATTTATCTCTTTATGAAGATTCCAATTTACATCTATCTCCCTGTCTTTATTCTGCACCTCTTCTGCGCGCCGATATTATTCTATCGAAAATTCCGCTTCGGCCATCCCTTTATGCGTATAAAGCTAACCCCCACCGGCCATATCACCTCAAAGCGCTGCGAAGATAGATACACCATCGTTGACTTTGACGATTTTTGTCATCTTATCCGTTACAAATGGCACCTCTACGAAAAGCACACCACCGCATACGCTGAGCGTCCCAAATATATCAACGGCTATCTCTGCCGTATCCGTATGCACCGTGTCATTATGCGCGCCCAAAAGGGCGTTATTATCGATCACATAGACCGCGATGGCCTTAACAATTGCAGATACAATTTGCGCCCTGCAACCGACCGCCAGAACAGGCACAACAACCGCCGCGGCTTCAACTCTCCTACATCTAAATACAAAGGCGTCTTTTTCGACAAGGCTCGCAGCCGCTATCGCGCGGTTTTATCTATTGACGGCAAAAAAAAGCACCTCGGCTACTTCGACGACGATGCAGATGCCGCCCGTGCTTATGATATTGCCGCAAAAGAACACCGCGGCCAATTCGCCGCTTTAAATTTTGAATAATGTCATTGCGAGGCCCCTTCTTGCTTTCGCAAGAAAGCAGGGGCCGCGGCAATCTCATCGTTTCATTCTGAACAACTTGTCCGCCACAGTTTTAACGACGGCGGAACGTGAAGAATCTCGTTTAGCCCCGCCATCACTATGGCGGGGTTCGTGCCATTCACACTTTCCCACCTTCACACCTTTCGGGGTTTTTCCACTTGCTAAACCGCTTTTCATAACGGTATAATCATCAAAAACACCTAAATAAGGAGTTTTATGTCAGAGGATGTACTTGATAATAATCTTCAAAAGATAAACAAATTAGTCGATGGATTCCGAGTCAATTTTCGCAATTTGCGCGATGAACAAATCTCTGAAGCTGTTATAAGACAGGAATACATCGATCCATTCTGGATATTATTAGGATGGGACGTTACAAACAGTGCCCATCGTTCCTCCGCTGAAAAAGACGTTGTCATTGAGGCAACTGTTGGAACAATAGAGAATGAAAAAGCCCGTTCACGTCGTCCAGATTATATTTTCAGAATTGATGGTTTCCCGAGATTTGTTGTTGAAGCTAAAAAGCCGGCAATTGACCTGAAAAAAAACAAGGACGCTATTTTCCAAGCAAAAACCTATGCCTGGAGTGCCCAGATACCATTTGTAATATTAACGAATTTCGAACAATTTCGATTATTTGACGCTACAATCAAACCATATCATTCAGAGCCTGAACGAGGTATTATTGATGAATTCGACCTTGGATTTGAAGATTACATAAATCAATGGAGCATACTGCAGAAAGTATTCGGCAGAGAATCCGTAGCCAAAGGTTCTCTTGAACAACTTCTCGCTAAAATTAAACATGTTCGCAAAGGCAGACGGATACGTGGGATTGACAGGCTTTTAATTGATCTGCGTGGAAGTGAACCGGTTGATCGTGCTTTTCTTAAACACCTCGAAGACTTCAGGCTAAGATTTGCCCGCGCCTTATTCGATGAAAACCGAGCTGATTTTCCTGACCCTCATACACATCATGGAGCTGCCCGGCTGACAGAAGCAACCCAGCGATTAATAGACCGTCTTGTATTTATTCGGGTCTGCGAAGACAGGGATATTACTACTTACGGCGAACTTCGTGAAATTGTTAACAATTCTTCGAAAAACAGACTCGATCTTTACCAGCTGCTTACGGCAAGATTTAGACGCTTTGATGAAGAATATAATGGTTATTTGTTTAAACCGCATTTTTCAGAACAACTCAAGGTGCCATCTGAATTACTTGCTGATTTTATTCGTTCGCTATATCTGCCGGAAGGAGCTTATAGATTCGATGCCATAGGAGATGACATACTTGGAATAATTTATGAGCGTTTTCTTGGAAGTGTAATAACTATCTATAAAAACCAGGTTGATGCGCAAGAAAAGCCGGAAGTTCGCCATGCAGGCGGAGTTTACTATACTCCCAGATTCGTTGTAGATACAATTATTCGCCGTGTAATTGGGCCAAAGATCAATGAGAAAAGTCCTCTTGAAGTTCTTAATGTGAAGATTCTTGACCCTGCCTGCGGTTCCGGTTCGTTTTTAATCACAGCATTACAGTTTCTTATAGATCATTGTATTAAATATGTCTCAAAACATCCGGAATCTGCAAAAATTCCGGTAAGCCCCCGTGCTAAAGAGAAAAAAATCGATATAGCCTTTAAAGATGATGAGGACAACTGGCATTTAACACCAAAATTTCGCAGTCAGTTACTAGCTTCGTGTATTCATGGTGTAGATATAGATAGTCAAGCCGTTGAAGTTACCATTATGAGTTTGTATCTTAAATTACTGGAAGGAAGACGCCCACCAAATTGGCAGCGGGAATTTCTCCGTTCAAGATTACTGCCGCCTCTGGATAATAATATTTGTTGCGGCAACAGCTTATTATCGCAGACCGATTTTGATAAATATTGGGACAATAAATTCGGAAGCTTGTTTGGCGGTGATGAAGATTTGAGATTCAGAATCAATGCCTTTGACTGGAACAGTCATACCCGCGGATTTGGGCGATTATTTGATGAGCATAAGGGATTCGATTGTATCATCGGTAATCCTCCTTATATCCGTGTGCAGGAACTGAAAAAATGGGAACCGGAAGAATGCGAATTTTATAAAACCCAATATAAGTCCGCCGCAAAAGGAAACTATGATATATACGTGGTATTTATAGAAAGGGGCCTGCAGTTACTCGCATCGGATGGGTTGCTCGGATTTATTTGCCCTCATAAATTCTGGCAGGCGGTGTACGGCAAAGGAATACGCCAAATAATAGCAAAAGGAAAATATCTTGTTTCAATCATCGATTTTGCTGACCAACAGGTCTTTCGTGGAGCAACAACTTATACAGCTATTCATGTTTTCTCTAATACTCCTAATGAAAAGATGATTAATTATGCCCGTATAGCCAGACTTGATGATGGTGACTTGCAATGTCGTGTACTTGATACAAATAAAAAATTAATATCTGAGGAAATTGTTCAGTGGGAAGCAGCACATCCATCAGATGGAGAGGGAATGTGGCACTTTCCTAAAATAGGAACAACGACAATTTCATCTTCATCCAAAATGCATCGTTTTCCCCTATCTGAGCTTGTAAATTTTTCACAAGGTTTTAAAACAGGGGCTGACAGAGTCTTTGTTATAAATCTTCTAAAAGAGAAGAAAGGAATTGCACAGATATTTTCACAAGCTACCGGCAGGGAGTATGAAATTGAGTCAAGTATTCTGCGTCCACTAATTAAAAGTGAACATATGCGAAGGTTTGAAATATACCCCACAACTCTTTGTCTTATCTTTCCATATCTCATTAAAGGAGCAAAATGGAGAATACTTGAACCAGAAGAGTTAGAGAAAAAATACTCAAAGTTGTGGTCAAAGTATCTTATAACACTGGAAAAAACTTTGGACAAGCGAGAGCATGGCCGTTTTTCAGGAAAATACTTTTATCAATATTCAAGACAACAAAACTTTATTCCACTAAGTAAACCTAAAATAATCACTCCTGATATGGCAGATCAAATGAGATTTTCTTTTGATGCTACAGGACAATATGTGTTTTCAGGAGGGGCAGCGGGCGGTGTTTGTCTGATACCATCAACAGGACTTGACCCTTTATTTTTAATTGGGATACTTAATAGCAAACTAATTGAACAATACGTTAGACTGAAAAACGGTCCCGGTTTCAGAGGAGGATATTTGAACTGTGAAATTCGCTTTCTAAGAGACATCCCAATCCAAATACCACATTCGTCTTCGCAGAAAACTATCTCGTCTCGCATTTCTGTTTGTACTGAGAAGATAATCAAGACAAAGGTCAAATTGCAGAAGAATAAGTTAAGTGACCGAGAGCGGGAACGTTTTGAGCGTGAGGTAGAGGCCAACGAATCAAGGATTGACGAATTGGTCTGTAAATTATACGGGGTTGACAAAATTTCAGATTAATAAAACCTCTGTGGCTAAAATCCGAGTAATCAGCGTAATCAGTGTTTCTGATAACCGACAACCGATAACTGATAACTGCATACTTGCTTTTTCAGCACGATTATGTTATCCTCATCAAAAACGAGGCCCATTAGCAAGACCAGGTTGTGAGGTAAAATTTTAAATAACCGATTTTCAATGGAGATATATAGTAATGCTTGAACTTATACCGATATCACTAACCGGTTTCGATAAACTATTGGAAGAAGTCTCTCAGCTCGAAAAGGAAGCCGCTGAGACCCGCCAAAGGGTCAGAGAAGCTCGCGAGCAGGGCGATTTGAAGGAAAACGGCGAATATATCTACGGCCGAGAGCAGCTCGGCTTTATCGAGGGCCGTCTCGGCCAATTAAGAACAGCCATAAATCAGTCGGAAAAGATCGATTGCACAAAAGTCAATTGCGACTCTGCCGAATTCGGCACCGTAGTAACCCTGCTGAATATCGATACTGACGAAAAGGTGACATATCAATTACTCGGCCCGCATGATGCCAATTTTAAGACTGGAAGCATTTCAATACTCTCTCCGGTAGGAAAGGCCCTGCACGGCCTGAAGATCGGCGACAAAACCTCGGTAACGATCCCGCGAGGCGAATTCAATTTCGAACTGCTCGAAATAAATAAATCAGAGATTCAATAGTAAGCCGCATATTTAGAATTTCGGATTTAGTGCTTTGGATTTATTAAACATCTCTGTATAATCTCCTTGTCGCGGGCATAACTGAAAAGGACTTAAAAATTTAGGAGAGTTGACAATGGCAAAGAAGCCGAAACCAAAAATGCCTCACGCTTTGCACGAGATACATTTATGTTACCTGGCAAATCTTGACTATCAGACCCAGAAACCCAAACAGTACAAATCTCTCGTAGCAGACCCCAGGTATGTATGCAAACAGTGCGGCAGAGTCGCTGCCGACAAAAGAAATCTTTGTAAGCCTGTAAAGCTGTAAAAATACTTCAGTTTTAGTAATTTGTATTTAGGATTTGTTTCGGATTCTTGTCCGCCATAGCTTTAGCGGCGGCGGATAGATATTAGGATTTCGGATTTTCTCCTCATCTACTCTTCCACTCCTCCACCCATTAACTTTTGCGGAAAACTGCCACTATACTTTCTATTTCGATAACGAAAAGTCTATTACTTCCTTCGAAATCTACAGGGATTGCACCTTTGGGATTGAACAGCACTTTATCATATTTTTTTAGAGGCATGTCCGGCATATTTTCTACTTCTGCCGATACTGCTACAATTCTGCCGGTGATGGTTGGTATTTCTATATTATCCGGCAGTTTTATTCCGCCTTTGGTTTCTTTTTTATCTTCATCTTTACGGATAAGTATTCTTTTCCCGATGGGCTCAACGGTTTCTATTGTCATTGGTTCTGTATCTTGGTTTTTAATTTCTTTATCTGGTTCCATTTTTTCAATTTACTGTTTTTATGAGTTTAATTCTACCATAATCTTATTTCGCTTGCCGATCTCTGAGTTCCGAGCTGCCAGGGACGAGTAGCGAGCAGCGATATCTGCCGGACATGCTTCATCGACAATAGCTTTTTTCTTAACAGCTTTTTTGTGATTAATCACTATTTTTTTGGTAGTGATTGCTGAGGATTCTTGTCGTTATTGCAGATTTTTTATCGGTTATAAATGCTTTTTTTGAAGGAAGATACAATCGTTATAATGCTTTATCTTGCTGTATTTTGCCTATGTTAACGCAAGATTAGGTTTAAAAGTTTTTTTCGGGTTGATTTTATGTTAGATTTCCTAATGGAAAATTGAACGAACTGCCGATTAGTTAAGTAGTAGTATGTAGGTGTTATAGGCCGAATTATTTATTATATTGCTATTTGGAATAGTAAACGAACAGCTGATTAAATTATTATATTTAGACTGAAATCTTCTTCTTCCTCCTCCTGCGAGCAGTTGGTGTTTCTTCACCGGGCACAACTGCTCGTTTTTTATTTGTTTTTTTTATCTTTGTTTGTTTATTTTTGTGTGAATGTATAGGTTCGGTTTGGGATTGTGGGCTGATTTGAAGGTTTTGTAAAAAGCTTGATTTTTTTTGGGGGGGGGTGTGGGGGTGTATGATGGCGGGGTGAGGAAGTAATCATGAAAAAGTTTTGTGTTATTTTGATACTGCTGTTATAGGCCATTCATTGTTTACGTCAGATGATACAGAAATAAGAAAGAAAAATAACAAGCAAATTTCGGCAAAAACGGATAAGAGCGAGGCAACAGCAATAAGACTTGTTTTTTTAGTGTGTTTGCCAGTTATATAAATCGCCTCTGGAATTATTTATATTGATTTTATCGCCAGGTGTTGGGTTTAGCAAGGGGAATTTATTAGGGGATAGAATATTAAAGAATGAATATTGAGTTGAGAATCCGCCGGTGGTGGAGGACATCTTTAACGTCCAACATCGAACGTTGAACTTTGAACATCCAAGACCGAGATTGCCGCGCTGCGCTCGCAATGACCCCGCACCAAATTACGGCAGTGGCCTATTTGATGCGGGGCAAGCAGAGAAAGATTCTTCACTTCGTTCAGAATGACAAAAAAAGTGTGAAAGGTGGGAAGGGAAGGTTTATGCTTTTTTTGCAGCGACCACCGCACCAATTTGTTTTACCGTAGGGATATAGGAGTAATTGAATATTGCATTGGTGCGGGACTAAGCTTTTTTGGTTCTTTTTGGAGTTTTCTTTGCAGCCTTCTTTTTGGCAGCGGGTTTTTTTGTTCTGCCAAGCAATTCATCGGCCTCTTCAAATGTTTTGGGCGGCCAGGTACCTTTTTCCTGGAGGGCCTTTAAGTTATCAAGCTGCTTGAAGCTAATTATAGTTCTGCATCTGGGGAATTTGTTACAGCCTAAGAATGGGCCTTTTTTGCTTTGCCTTATGACAAGTTCGCCGGTGGAACATTTATAACATTTGATACCTGTCGGCTGCGGCGGCGGGGCGGGAGGAACTATGTTGCCATCCTTATCGATTTTCTGAGTTGTTTTGCATTCGGGATAGTCGGAGCAGCCCAGGAATGTTCCGAAGCGGCTTTGCTTTTTTATCATAGGTTTGCCGCAGTTGGGGCATTTATGTTCGGTAACTTCGGCTTCGATTATTTTGCCTTCTTTGTCGCAGGGGGCGGCGAATTTACATTCGGGATAATCTGAGCAGCTCAGGAACGTGCCGTTTTTACCGAGCCGGTAAACCATCGGTTTTCCGCACTGGGTGCAGGTGTATTCGCTTGGTTTGGTTTCTGCTTTTGCGTGTTTCATTTTGTCGGCTGCTTTTTCGAGATTCTGTTTGAACGGGCCGTAGAATTCGTTGAGGACGCTTAGCCAGTCGAGATGCTGTTCTTCGATCTTGTCGAGTTGTTCTTCCATATGTCTTGTAAAGGCCATGTCCATAATTCTTGGGAAGAATTCATCGAGCTTTTCGGTTACAACTTCACCGATGTCAGTAGTGTGGAATTGTCTGTCGATCTGTTCGACGTATTTTCTGTCCTGTATGGTGCTGATGATAGAGGCGTAGGTGCTCGGCCGGCCGATACCTTCTTTTTCCAGTGCTTTTACAAGTGATGCTTCATTGTAACGGGCGGGCGGTTTTGTGAAGTGCTGGACTGGTTTTATTTCGATTTGGCCTACTTTGTCGCCTTCGCTGAGTTCGGGAAGCTGCTGGTCGGTGGAAGAAGTGGGCCAGACTTTTGTAAAGCCTGCGAAGACGAGGGTTCTGCCGTGGGCCTTGTAGCAGCATTTTCCCATATTGGTATCTGCCGTGATATCGAGGGTTGTGGTGTTCCATTTGGCAGGGGCCATCTGTGAGGCGACGAATCTTTGCCAGATTAGCTGATAGAGTTTGTATTGTTCGGTGCTTAGCAGATCCTTTATCTGTTTCGGGTCAATATCGACATCGGTAGGTCTGATAGCTTCATGGGCCTGCTGAGCGTTTTTCTTTGAGGTGTAAATGTTTGCTTTTGGTGGCAGGTATTCTGCGCCGATATTATTTTCGATATATTTTCTGGCTTCGTTGAGCGCTTCAGGCGAGAGGTGTGTGCTGTCGGTTCTCATATATGTAATCAGGCCCAGGGTCCCCATAGAGCCGAGGTCGATACCTTCGTATAACTGCTGAGCGATACGCATAGTTCTTTTTGCGGCGAAGCCGAGGCGATTGGCTGCTGCCTGCTGGAGAGTTGAAGTAATAAACGGTGGTGCGGGACGCGAGGTGGAGCTTTTTTCCTGGATGTCTGTGATGGAAAAGTCGGCGTTTTCAAGGGCCTGGAAGATTTCTTTTGCCTGGGTTTCGTTATTTGCATCGAAAGTTTTGCCGGCTACAGTAGAAAGTTCGGCTTTAAAGGCGTTGTGCTCGGCAAGCCATTTATTTTGCTTTGCCAGTGTAGGGCCCTTATCTTTGTCATCCGTTGTTTCTATAAATTTTTGCCACTGCTGAGCATACTGGGAGCATTTGTCGAGATTGTTTGTGAAGACAGCAGGTATAAGCCAGTATTCGATAGGATCAAAGGCACGTATTTCACGTTCACGTTCGACTATCATCTTGACGGCGACTGACTGTACCCGGCCGGCGGAGAGGCCTCTTGCGACTTTTTTCCAGAGCAGTGGACTTATCTGATAGCCGACGATGCGGTCGAGGATTCTTCTGGCCTGCTGGGCCATTACCTTGTCCATATCGATTTTGCCGGGGTTTTCAAAGGCCTGGGTGATTGCCCTTTTTGTTATCTCGTTAAATATGACGCGGTTGGTTTTTTTCTCGGGCACGCCAAGCGCCTCGGACAGATGCCAGGCGATGGCTTCTCCTTCCCTGTCAAGGTCGGTTGCCAGATAGAGTCTGTTACAATCTTTTGCGAGGGATTTTAATGTACTTACCAGTTTTTTTCTGGCGGGGGAGATTTCGTAAGTCGGCTGGAAATCATTTTCGATGTCAACGCTCAGGCCCTTTGACGGGAGGTCGCGTACGTGTCCCATAGAGGCCTGGACCTTGAAATCGGAACCGAGATATTTATTTATCGTTTTTGCTTTTGCAGGGGATTCGACGATTACAAGGTTCTTAGCTGTCGGACTTTTTGAACGAGTTGTTTTTGCCATAGTCAGTAAAAAGAGTAATAATTTTTCAGTTTAGATTAAGAGCCTCTAACAAAATGCCTTTGCATTCAAGCGGCTTATTTTTTGTCTGAACTGCGTCAGGCTGTATCGACAGTCTTCAGACTGCCTGCTTCGCCTTCCTTGCCAGACAAAAAAACGCTCGCTTTCGGTGCGACAACTCATTTTGTTAGAAACTCTAAGGACAAATACATTCTGGGCGGAATATTGTCAAGAAAAAACAGTTTTTATATCGGACTAAGATAATTAAAAGTAATATTTAGGTATAAATCGGCGTAAAATCGTGAACGCGGGTATAATTTGGACGTATGAGATAATAGAAGCCTTTAATGTTTACAAGGGGGCTTAAAATGCATGTACCTTTATGCATAGTGAATCTTGACCGGAAGCTACATCATTGGGAGCATGACTTTTTGGTCACATCGGGGAAGATTTTTCATAATCCTGAGACGATGGGCGCGATTGTGATATTGACGCTTCTATTTTTAGGGTTTTTACTTTTTACTATTTTAGTTCAAATCACCAGCGACCCGATGCAAGTACCGATGGGGCCGTATTATTATTAATGCTAAGAGATTGATTAAAACTTTTGGTTTTGTATGAGCTGAAGGAGGCTTTAATGTTTAGAAGGAGACCGAGAATGCATGTACCTGTATGCATAGTAAGACTTGACCAGAAGGCGGCACGTTTAGAAAACGATTTTCTAACAGGTTGGATGAAGCTTGACCAGAATTTGCAGCGTTTAGAACATGATTTTGTGGTCGCATCGCAAAAAATAATTGGTAACCCACAGATGTTTGGTGCGGTCGTATTATGGGCTTTTATAACTTTGAGTATAATAGTCCTTGTCATGTTCGCCAGTAACAGCAGTACTTTGAAGCTGCCGACAGGACCATATTAAGGATAATAGTTGATTAAGACTTTTGGTTTTGTATAAGTTGTTGGAGGAGCGGGGAGAATTTTTTAACTGCATTTCCACGATGAGAGAGGCTGTTTTTTTCTTCTGCGGATAATTGTGCAACTGTTTTATTCAATTCAGGCAGGAAAAACACGGGGTCGTAGCCAAAGCCGTTTGAACCTGTTTCTTTTTCTGTAATAATCCCTTCGAGTTTACCTTCGGTTTCAATTAGAACTTTTTCAGGAGATGCAAGGCACAGGTGGCAGACGAATCTTGCGGTTCTTTTTTCCTTCGGGACATCTTTCATAAGGTCCAGGACCTTTACCATGTTCTTGTGGTCGAGGAGTTGTCGGTTTTTTTCTTTTTCGCCGCTGAATCGTGCTGAGTTTACACCCGGTGCGCCGTCGAGTGCATCGATAACAAGGCCTGAGTCGTCAGCGAGGGTCCACAGGCCGGTCTGCTTTGCGTAGCCGAGGGATTTTTTTTGAGCGTTTTGTGCAAAAGTCTGGCCATCTTCGGGGATTTCTTTTATGTCGGGGAAATCAGAAAGACTTTTGAAGTCGATATTGACATTGAGCATTGCCGAAATTTCAGCGAGTTTACCAGGATTGGTTGTGGCAATTAGAATTTCCATCAGGCCAGGAGTTTTTTTAGTAATGCGCGCTGGAAGTGCAGGCGGTTTTCAGACTGGTCGAAGATAATCGAATTTTCAGATTCGATCATATCATCAGTTATTTCGCATCCTCGATATGCGGGCAGGCAGTGCATGATTTTCGCTTTGGGTGAGGCCTTGAGTAAATCAGCGTTAATCTGAAAGCCCTGGAAGTCGGCGACGCGTTTTTGCTTTTGATCTTCCTGGCCCATGCTTGTCCAGGTGTCGGTGTAGATCACATCGGCATCTTTAGCGGCCTGGAGAGGGTTGTTTGTAGGAGTTGTTGTGCCGGCAATGATCTCGTTTGTACGCAGGACAGACTTATCATCAAGCTCATATCCTTTGGGAGATGCGACTGTAATTTTCATCTCGAGTTTTGCACAGACGAAGGCCAATGAACGTGCGACATTGTTGCCGTCGCCGATGAAGGCAATTTTTATGCCTTTAAGTTTGCCGAAGTGTTCGCGGATTGTCATAACATCAGCCATTGCCTGACAGGGATGCGACCAGTCGGTAAGTGCATTTATGACGGGTATCTCGGCGAATTCGGCAAGTTTCATAACCGTTTCATGTGCGAATGTTCTTGCCATTATTCCATCGGCATAGCGGTCAAGGACGCGGGCCATGTCTTTTATCGGTTCGCGTTTGCCGATACCGCCGATGTCTTCGGGTTTTACATAGATGGGACTGCCGCCGAGCTGGGCCATTGCGATTTGAAAACTCATCCGTGTGCGCAGGGATGGTTTTTCAAAGAGCATTACCAGAGTTTTTCCGGCGAGGCAGTTGTCAGTCTTGCCTTTTTTGTAGAGCTTTTTGAGCTTATCGCTTAAATCGAGCAGGTCAAGAAGCTCTTGTGTCGTGCATTTACTTATAGATAGAAAATCTTTCATTTATACTCCCTGCGCTATCGCTTGGGCTCTGTAACCCCCAACATAAAGTTGGGGGCTTTTGGTTTACTAACCTATATTTTTAAGGACATTATCCAGTATTTCGACGGCTTTGTCTATTTGTTTTGCAGTAACGTTCATAGCGGGCATAAAACGCAGGACTTTTTCCTGTGTGCAATTTATCCTTAGACCGTTTTTCAGGCAGTCATTTACTATCTGGCCGCCCGGTGCGGTAAGCTGAATCCCTATCATCAGGCCCTTGCCGCGGACGTGGTCGATAATACTGTGTTTATCTTTTAGCTGAGTCAGCTTTTCGGCGGCGTGTTTTCCCATTTTTTGAGCGTTTTCGAGGAGGTTTTCTTCTTCTATGGCTTCGATCACTGCGATGCCGGCGGCGCAGGCGATGCAGTTTCCGCCGAAGGTGGAGGCATGTGTGCCGGGCACAAGAGAGGCTGCGATTTCCGGCTTTGCCATCATAGCGCCGATAGCGACACCTCCGCCGAGGGCTTTTGCCATTGTGATTATATCCGGAACAACATCATAGTGCTGATAGCCGAACCACTTGCCGGTACGTCCCATTCCGGTCTGTACCTCGTCGAGTATCATTAGGGCATTGCTTTGATCGCAGAGTTTGCGTATGGCCGACATATATTCAGGTGTGGCGACGTTGATCCCGCCTTCACCCTGTATTGGTTCGATCATTACCGCGGCGACTTCATCGTCGAAGGCTTTTTCCAGTTCTGCAACATCGTTAAATGGGACATAAACAAAGCCGGGGACGACTGGCTGGAAGTTTTCAAATTTTTTCGGCTGTGCGGTAGCGGTCATTGCGCCAAACGTTCGACCGTGAAAACTGCCGGTAGCTGTGATGAATTTATATTTACTTTTCGGCGTATGAATACGGGCGAGTTTTAGCGCGGCTTCGATTGCTTCAGCGCCGCTATTGCAGAAGAAGCATTTTCCGCTGAAGGCGCGTTCGCTGAGCAGTTTTGCAAGATTGCCCTGCAGTTCGGTGTAAAAGGTATTATCCATATGGAGGAGCTTTTGAGCCTGTGCCTGGATAGCTTTTACAACTTTCGGGTGGCAGTGACCTATTCCGCTGACGGCCCAACCGGGGAACATATCGAGGATCTCGTTGCCGTCGGTGTCGTGGATATAGCTTCCCTGGCCGCGGTCAATGACGCGGGGGAGGCGTCCGTAATTAGCGATTACGTAATTATCGAACGATTTGATTATTTCGTCTGTTGTCATTTTGTTTTTTCCTTTACCCCGACCACAGGGATCGGGGCTAACCAACCCCCGGTAAAACCGGGGGCTAAATATTGAAAATATTTTATTTAATTATTTGTGTACCGATGCCTTTATCGGTGTATATTTCCAGGAGCAGTGAATGCTGTATTCTTCCGTCAATTATATGTGCCTTTTTTACTCCGCCGTCAAGTGCGGTTATACAGGCCTCGACTTTGGGGAGCATCCCTTTGGTTATTATGCCGGAGTCGATCATTTCTTTTATCTCGGCTTTGGTTGCACTTGAAACAGTGCTTTGCGAATCGTTTATATCTTTTCGTATGCCGTGGGTATCGCTTACGGAGACGAATTTTTCTGCTTCTATGGCGGCGGCGACTCTTCCAGCGGCACTGTCGGCGTTGACGTTCAGTTTTCCGCCTGCGCGGTCGATAGCGATCGGAGCTATTACCGGGATAGTTCCGCTGGCACAGAGGGTCTTCAGCAGTTGACTGTTTACAGTTTTTACAGTACCGACGAGACCGAGGTCTATTTTTTTTCCGTCAGAGTTGGTCATAACTAATGGTTCTGCAGAGAGTACACAACTGCTTAATGAATGCAGGCCCATGGCGTCACAGCCGAGCTGTTTTATAGTTTCACAAAGGAAAGCGTTTACATTGTGCACAAGCGTATGCTCGACGATGGTCATGGTGCGTTCATCGGTATATCTTTGTCCGCCGGCCCACTGGGTTTCGATACCGGATTTTTCCATGGCTTTGGTTATGGCTTTACCTCCGCCGTGGACGAGGACCGGCTGTATGCCGACGGTCGCCATGAAGACGACGTCAGTCAGGAGCTTTTTGCCGAGTTCGGGCTCGTCGAGGACGCTTCCGCCGAGTTTTACGACGACTATTTTGCCGCGAAACAGTCGGATGTACTCCATTGCCTCGATGAGCGCTTTTGCCTTTTCAATAGCTGCTTCCACTTTTTTGTCCTATAAAATAGAAGAAAGCCAACGATCGGATTCGAACCGATAACCCCCGGTTTACAAAACCGGAGCTCTACCGTTGAGCTACGTTGGCATATGGGTTGTGAGTTTACGAGACGAGCGGTAGTTTTGCAAGTAAATATTATTGGCTGATCAGAGCTCGAAAACCTCGCCTGGTGCGGGGATATGGGCATTTTTCATTCCTGCGTCAGTGAGGACTCCTGAGAAGAATTGCAGGGCGTCTTCTTCACCATGGACACAGAAGACGTGCTCGATGTGCGAGGCGCCGCATTGATTGAAGTAATCAAGCATCTCGAACTCGTCGGCGTGGGCACTTAAGGCAGCGATTTCCTCGACTTTTGCATTTAAGGGCCAGACGGTTCCGAAGATTTTTATTTCCTTTTGTTGCTCGGCGATTTTTCGGCCGAGGGTGTTCTGGGCCATATATCCGACGACAAGGATGATATTTTTCGGGTCGGTCAGGTTATTTTTTAAGTGGTGCAATATTCTTCCGGCTTCGCACATACCTGAAGCGGAGATGATAATCATCGGGCCTGAGATATCGTTTAAAGATTTAGACTCGTCGACATTTTCGGTGTAATGCAGGCCGCTGAAGCTGAATGGTTTTTCTCCATGGATCAGAAAATCGATTGCCTTGGTGTCCCAGCATTCTCTGTGCTTGCTGTATATTTCTGTGGCGGCGCTGGAGAGAGGTGAATCGACGTAAACCGGTAAGTTAGAAATTTTGCCTTCGGTATGGAGCTTGTTCAGCATATAAACGATGAGCTGAGTTCTACCGATGCTGAATGCCGGTATGATGAGCTTTCCGCCCGTTTTGCATATTTCATTTACGAGTTCGCAGAGTTTTCCCTTTACGTCTTCGGCGGGCGGATGTTTACGGTCGCCGTAGGTACTTTCGGTAATTAAATAATCGATGTCTTTTATAACGACAGGGTCTTTCAGGATAGGGATGTCACGGCGGCCGATGTCGCCTGTGAACATAAGTTTTTTTGTCTGGCCGTTTTCTTTGAAGTTTATTTCTGTAAAGGCAGAGCCGAGGATATGGCCTGCATCGTGGAAAGTGACCTCGACATTGTCGAAGATTTTAAAAGGTTTGGAATAAGACCTTGGCTCGATGTGCTGGCAGGCGGCGTCAGCGTCTTCGATTGTGTATAAAGGTTCAAAAGGATTTTGTCCCTGTTTGAGACGTTTTTTGTTTACGTATTCGATATCGCGAGATTGTATATGGGCACTGTCGCGGAACATTATCTGGCACAGGTCAGCAGTTGCATCGGTGCAATAGACTTTTCCGTTGTAGCCTTTTTTGACGAGTGTAGGTATATTGCCGCTGTGGTCCATATGTGCGTGTGAGAGGAGCATGCAGTCTATGGTGTCGGGGTTGATGAGAAAATTGCGGTTCTTTTCGAAGGCTTCTTTTCTTTTGCCCTGGAAAAGGCCGCAGTCCAGAAGGATGTTTTTGCCGTTAATTGTTACAATGTGAGCCGAGCCGGTAACTTCGCCCGCAGCCCCGTGAAAAGTAAGCTTCATCGCTAATCCTTAAACATAACTTTCAGTGCGGCAATATCTTATCAGAAAACTATAAAATTAACCAGAAGATTTTATGCCGAGCTTTTTGCGGAGGGAAATAAGCAGCGGGACAGAGGCGAGTTGAGAAAGAACGGAAAACCCGATAAGAGCAGGAATCGAAACATCATAAAGAATACCCAT
>JAFGGI010000063.1 GCA_016930635.1 Sedimentisphaerales bacterium
CTTATCAATCCTGTCATTGCGAGGAGCAAAGCGACGAAGCAATCTCAGGGCACTAAAAATCATAAATGTTTTAGATTGCTTCACTTCCGTCTTCGCCAAGGCTACGACGGACAAGTCGTTCGCAATGACATTGTACAGATATATTTTAATGCAAAATGTTGCAGGTCCGGGGGCTAACCAGATTTATTGACATAAGGTAGCAGGGATTTTAGTGCAGTCGAGCCATTCGGAGGCCATTATCGACAAATCCAGCATATTTACGATACAGTCGCCATTGAGGTCGCTGAGGATAGGTTCTGAGCAACTGCCGGCGGAGATTGAGATCTGGTATTTGCCCATTTCGCCGTTGAAGCCTGCCAGGCGGATGTAATAGATTTTGTTCTTTATCATATAATATGTTATCTGCGAATCGGTGGTTATGTCGTAATCATCATTGCATGCAAGTTCATCGCCATCGCAGGCGTTGAAAAGTGCGAGGGTTGTGTCGAAGTTGTCACTGGCTGCGGTGATAGTATATTCGCCAGCCTGGCTCGGCTGGAAGTAGTACCAGACGTCGGTGTAGTCGTCATAGGCACAGGTTGTTATGTCGTTGCCGTCAGCGCCGTAGTTCGAGCCGTTGTAGGTTGTACCGGAGGAGATTTCGATAGCGTCTTCGCAATCGCCATTTACTATATAGAGCCATAATTCAGTACCGTGTGCGGCATAGCCGTCGGTGGCTCTGAAGAAGAGCAGGTTGTCTATGGTTGTCATTTCTTCGGGATATGAACCTAACGAGCCAGGGTTTATATCCATTACCATTTGTGTACCGGCAGCAGTGCCGTCACTTTGCCATAACTCATAGCTGTGTGTGCCGTCACTGACCTGGAAAAATAATTTACCGTTCGCACTGGTCAGGTGCTGAGGGAGTGAGCTGGATATGCCTGGATATATGTCTTTTACTAATGATACGGTGCCGCCGACTGTAGTATCGCATTTCCACAATTCATGGCCGTTTGCATCATTATCGGCCCGGAAAAATAATATGCCGTCAACATTTGTCATATCGGCAGGTCCTGAACCGGTCATACCCGGATATATGTCATTTACCATATATGTGCCGAATTCAGTGCCGTCGGATTTCCATAGTTCGTCGCCGTTTATACCGTCTCTGGCATTGAAAAATAATGTGCCGTCAACATTTGTCAGGTAGGAAGGGTTCGAACTTGAGCCGTAATATATATCGCGAACCATTGTGGTGCCGGCTTCGGTGCCGTCAGTTTTCCATAGTTCCTGGTAGTAAGTGTTTTCGTAAGCGGAGAAAAACAGCGTGTTGTTAACAGCTGTCAAATAGTCGATGTTTGAACCTGTCGAGCCGGGGCGTATATCCTTTACCATTGCAGTTCCGGCTTCTGTGCCGTCACTTGACCATAATTCTGAGCCATTTGCATCATTATTGGCCCGGAAAAATAATGTGCCATTAAAATTTATTAACCTGGAGGGCATTGAATCGTATATACCGGGATTTATGTCTTTTACCATATATGTGCCTGCTTCAGTGCCGTCACTTCTCCATAGCTCGTGGCCGTTTGCATCGTTAACGGCCGAAAAAAATAACATACCTTGCACATCCGTCAGATATACAGAGCCTGAACCTGAGAAACCCGGATTTATATCCTTTACCATCGCCGTGCCAGCTTCGGTACCATCGCTTTTCCATAGTTCACCACCATTTATGTTATCAGCAGCGGTGAAAAATAATGTACCGTTCACATCTGTCAGATATGACGGATTTGAACCTGTCGGGCCGGGGTATATGTCTTTTACCATATATGTGCCTGCTTCAGTGCCATCGCTTCTCCATAGTTCCTCGCCAGCTGTGCCGTCGTTAGCTTTGAAAAATATTATGTCGTTCACTCTTGTCTCATACATAGGATATGAGTTTGACACGCCCGGGTAGATATCCCTGAGCATAAATGGGGCATCTGCAAGGGCAATATAACTAACAGGTAATAATAGAGCCAGAAATGCTAATATAGATAGTTTTATCTTCATCTTCTATTCTCCGAAAAGTTACTTGGGATTCATCCTAAATGCGGTTTTTAGACGTTGTTTTGCTAACAAGTTATATAATATACAGTTATGAGGCTGAAAATCAAGTTAAATCTTTTGCCTGGTTATGGGGTTAAAATAGGCAGTTAAACTGGGTTAATACTTTGCCGATAAAGAAGTTATCGTGTAAGTGCCTATAATCGGGGGCTATATAGACCTGCTATGGGGAAATAGTTATGCGTGAAGAGCATGTAAGAAGGAATATTCTTGTGCCGTTGGCGGTAGTTTTTGTCCTGCTGCTGGGTCTGTGGATATATGCTCTTTATCGAATTGAATACAACGAGATTGGGCGGTCGACACAGAGACGTGCAGAGCGGGTTGAAAAACTGTTTCAGATGGAACAGGTTGATGATGCAAAGACTCTTCATGCAGTGGTTGACCTGCTGCAATATGATAAGGAGTTGCAAAGTCTGTGGTTAGCCAAAGACCGCGATGCCTTGTTTAAATATGTCGAACTTTTCTTTCATGAATTGCGTTCGAGATACAGGGTGACACATTTCGCTTTTTGCGATATCGACAGGACCTGTTTTCTTCGTGTGCACAAGCCGGAGAGGTATGGAGATGAGATAAAAAGATATACGATGCTGCAAGCTCAGGAAAAATATACTAATACTGAAGGTATGGAGCTTGGGGCTTTGGGAATGTTTACTTTGCGAATTGTGCATCCATGGATGATCGACGGGAAATTAGCAGGATATATTGAATTGGGAGAGGAAATTGAACGTATAACGCAAAAGCTGCATGATATTGTTGATGTAAATTTGCTGGTGATGATAGATAAGTCATACCTGGACAGGAGCGGCTGGGAAGAAGGAATGAAGACGATGGGCAGGGATGCGAACTGGGACCAGTTTGCCGACCATGTGCTGGTTGACAGCACGATGGAGAATGTGCCCTGGCAGCTGCGAGATGAGATATATCATCATATTACAAGAGGGAACGGACAGAATAATATGCAGTTTTTATCAAAAGATAAGACATATGAGATTCACTTTATAAAACTGACAGATGCAGGCGGTAATAATGTCGGCAATATGGCCTCTATATGCGATATTACCGCAGAGGTGGCGGCGTTAAAGAGTTTTTCCGTAATTTTAATCTCTGCAAGTACAGCTTTGGTTGTATGTATTATAGGGATGTTTTATATCTATCTTGGCAGGATTGGAAAGGAGTTAGTAGAATCCAGAGAAGAGATCGTCACAGAAGAAGAAAATCTTGAGAAGATATTCAATGCCGCCCCGGTGGGTATGCTTCTGCTGGATGAGCACGCAAATGTGCTGCAGATAAACGATGTTGTCAAAAAGATGGTCTCTATGGATACGGTGATAGACGGTACCCAGCAGCCCGGCAATATACTGTGCTGCATTCATTCTGTCGAGGACCCGAAGGGCTGCGGGTACGGCGAGACGTGTGCGAATTGTCCGTTTCGCCAGACAATAATGAAAGTGATTAAAGAAGGTCACTCTTTCCACGATGTTGAGATATTGGCCAAGTTAACACTTGACGGCAAGGAGGTTAGCTGTTGGCTGAGTGTCAGTGCTGAGCCGGTGAATATGAACGGTAAGCGAAGAGTAGTTGTTGCTATGAACAATATCACTGCTCGGAAACAGGCAGAACAGCAGTTAATAGAGGCGATGGAGCATTCGGAACTTTTGTACAGGGTTGTGCCGAGCGGGATATTTACTATGGATAAGGATGGAATGATTACCAGTTGTAATGAGACCTTCGAAGAGATAACCGGATTTAAGGAGATAGAACTGCTGGGCAAAAAATGCAGTGAATTTGCGTTAGAGCCCTGCAGCCATGGATGCGATTTGTTCTCTGACGATACACCTAAACCGATAACAGCAAGAGAAGCGCAGATACAGCGTAAGGATGGCACGATAGTAAACATACTTAAGAATGCAGATCTATTGAGAGATGAGGCGGGTAATGTCATCGGTGGGATAGAGAGCTTCGAAGATATAACTGAGGTTAAAAAAGCACAGGACAGGGCCAGGGAGGCTGTTGAGGCTAAGTCGAGGTTTGTCTCGACAGCTTCACACGAGCTCAGGACACCTTTGACGGCTATCAAGGAAGGTATCAATCTTGTTTATAGCGGGATGACCGGTGAGCTCAACGATGAGCAGAAGGAGTTTTTAGAGATAGCAAAGAGAAATGTGGACAGGCTGGCCAGACTGATAAATAACGTGCTTGATTTCCAGAAGATATCGGCAGGCAGGATGAATTTTGTTATCAAGCCTAACAATATTAATGAGGTTGTAAAACAGATAGAAGAGACTATGCAGCCATGGGTAAGGGATAAGGGGTTGAAATTAGAAGTGGAGCTGGATGAACATATCGAAGAATTCGGTTTTGACAGTGATAAGATTATCCAGGTGCTGACGAATCTTGTGAATAATGCTATTAAATTCACAGACCACGGAAAAATAAAGTTATCTACAATTAAAGAGGGCAAAAAAGCAGTTGTTTCTGTGGAGGATACCGGGCTTGGGATAAAATATGAAAATATACCGAAGCTGTTCAGGGAATTTCAGCAGTTTGAAACTGCGGACCATAATAGAAAGACAGGCGGTACAGGTCTTGGACTTGCAATATGTAAAAAAATCATAGAAGGTCATAATGGGAAAATATGGGCCACTTCAGAATTTGGAGTAGGAACAACCTTCTGTTTTCAGTTACCTATGGAGGATGTATCATGCCAGATAAAGTATTAATTGTTGATGATGAGCCGGATATTTTAAGGATCGTTTCGTTTACTCTCAAGAAATGGGGCTATGAAGTTGCGACAGCGGTCAACGGCAAGGAAGGGCTGGATGTATTGGAAGATAATCCGGACATTGGCCTTATATTGCTCGATGTAGGGATGCCGGTGATGAACGGCCAGCAGATGCTGGACAAGCTTAGGATGCACCCGGAATGGAAAGATATTCCTGTAATAATGCTGACTGCTCATTCAGATGGGTCAAGTATAAAGGAAGCACTGTCACATGATGTACATGAATACATAACCAAACCGTTCGAGCCGACAGATCTGAGGGAAAAAATTGATTCGGTAATGAACCGTGTGAAGTAGAGAGTATCAGCGGATTTAGTATAGGATCTTCGGGTAGAAAGCGGACATGTCTTAATCGCACAAACGCCCCAAAATCATTGATTTTGGGCAAAAAAAGCCATTTTCAGGTAATTCTTGCCTTTAGCAATAATCAGGGGGATAATGTGTGTTCAGGAAACCGGGTTTAAAGGAGTAACGGAAAATGCAAAAAGCTGTCATATCTATTTTGGTTCTTTGTATGCTTATCACCAGCGGCTGTCAGAGTGTTTATTATAAAACTATGGAGACGTTCGGCAAGCATAAGCGGGATATACTGGTCAACAGAGTTGAAGATACCCGTGATGCTCAGGAGGAAGCTAAAGAACAATTCCAGACGGCACTGGAAAAGTTCACAGCAGTTGTGGATTACAGCGAAGGCGGCGAACTTGAAAGAAAATATAAAGAGCTCAGCGGCGAACTCGAAAGAAGTGAAACAAAGGCAAGGGCTGTGCGGAAACATATTAAAGATGTTGAGGATGTTTCAGAAGCTTTGTTTGATGAATGGCAGGACGAACTGGAAGAATACAGCAATGATCATTTACGAAAATCGAGTGAAAACAAATTGTATCAGACTAAACAGCGGTATGCACAGCTTATAGTCGCAATGAAACGAGCGGAAAGCAAGATAGAACCTGTACTGACGGTATTTCGGGACCAGGTTTTGTTTTTGAAGCATAACCTTAACGCAAGCGCTATCGCATCACTGCAGGATGAACTTGCTTCGGTACAGGCTGATATTACATCGCTTATCAAGGAAATGGAAAATTCCATTACAGAAGCTGATGCGTTTATCAAAGCGATGGGTGAAGAATAAAATTTGATATAAATTATTAAGGAGAATAGAGTTATGGCAAAGAAATCAAACGCTCTGCGTACAGTTTTATTGGTTATTGTAATACTTATTGTTGCAGTTATCGTTCTGGTCAAAATGTTTGGCGGCAGTGCTTTAAAGGCTGGGGTTGAAACAGCAGCGAGCAAGACTTTAAAAGTCGGGGTCAAAATCGATGATATAGATTTTTCAATCCTTGGCGGCAAGGTTGGTATTGCTGGATTAGTGATCGACAATCCGCCCGGCTATCAGCATGAGACGCTGCTTAAGTTAGGACAGGGACAAGTGGCAGTTACGTTGGGTTCACTTTTGAAGGATACGGTGAATATAAAAGAGATTATGTTCGATGGCATCGAAGTTGTAATAGAGCAGAAGGATGTCCGAAGTAATAATCTGCAGGATGTGATTAACAATCTCCCTAAAAGCGATGCAAAACCTGAAGAGACAACAGAAAAATCAGGCAAACCTGGTAAAAAGCTTCATATAGACAAACTGGAAATTAAAAATGTAACTGTCAAGGCCAAGCTTTTACCTGTGCCGGGCAAGGCTGATACTGTTACGCTCAAACTTAATCCTATCGTGATGAATGATCTGGGCGGCGATAACAAGATGGATGTTGCCAAGTTAACGGGTAAGATTTTTGCGGCTATTGCAGGCGGTATTGCGGCTCAGGGAGCAGGGTTATTGCCTAAGGATATGACGGCAGCTATGGGTAAAGGTCTGGACCAGGCGGCTGAATTGGGCAAAAGTGTTGCTGAAGAGGGCACAAAAGCAGTAGAAGAAGGCGCCGAGGCAGGCAAAGAGATGTTAAAAGGTGTTGAAGGTTTGTTTAAGAAGTAATAATAGAACAGCTCGACAAGTAAAATTGTATAGGGAGTTTCAGGATGACAAAGAAAAGACTAATCGGTGTTTTGTTAATTATTGCAATTATTGCTTGTGCGGGGTATGCGGCCAAAGGTAAGAAAAAAGGTGATAAAGAACTGCCGGAAGTAGTGAAAGCTGCGATAAAGGCACTTTTCCCGGCCGGTGAGATTAAAGAGTTCAAAAAGGAAGAGGAACATATCAAGCTTTATGAAGTCGGGGTAGAGGCTAACGGAGTTGAGATGGATATAGATGTTGGCTGCGATGGTACGGTTGCCGAGGTTGAGACAAACCAGGATGTTAACAGTTTGCCTGAAGCAGTTGCAAAAACGATTGCCGATAAAGGCGGTGAAGTTCTCGATGTAGATAAAGAGGTTGTTTATGCCGAGCTTAAGCTGATAAAGCTTGATGTGCCTGTAACAATGTATGAAGTGAAGATCAAAAAAGACGGCAAGGTAAAAGAGTTGAAAATCGCTGAAGACGGTAAGATACTGGATGTGAAGAAAATCGAATGCAGCAAGGATAAAGATTAAAAAGGCGAGGATGTACTTGCGGGAAATTGACGCCGGCAGAAAGGATACTTTTCGCCGGCGTTATTTTTTTAAAGATTTTTCAGTAATACATTTGCAGGCGAGACTTCAATATTATTTGCAAATGTGTTCAGACACTGAGAAAGTTTGTCCAGTTCGCTTGTTTTTCCCACAGGTATTTGGGAATGACCTTTTTGTTCGAGGGCATCTAAGACATATTTTATTGTTAATTTTTCGACATCCACAGCAGGCTGATAGGCGACATCTTTGCTGTTGTTCTTTTGAGCCTGTGAGAGAATTTGCGACTCGACCAATTCGAAGAGTATCTGTCTTACAAGACGAATAGGGATCTCGAGTTTTTGTGATATTTGCTGGGCATCCAGGGGCACTTCGGCATTACAGAAGTTCTTTACGAGTTGATGAGTTATCAACAAGGCAAGCAGTTTTTTGAAAGAGTAACTGGCGGAGAGACAATCCTGCTCGAATTCGTAGGTATCAACATTTTGGTGAGCGAAGGATATCTCTGCGCCGAACAGGACGACGAGCCAGCTGATTTGCAGCCAGAGTAAGAACAGCGGTAATGCGGCAAAGCTGCCGTAGATGGCGCTGTATTTTGCTGCACCGATCTGGAAATTTATATAGGCCCATTGTACAAGCTGAAAAATCGTTCCTGCAACAATGCCTGCAAGCAGGCCCGAGCTGAATCTGACCTTAGTGTTAGGCATAAAGATAAAGACAAACGTGAACATTACCCAGATAGTACAGTAGGGCAGCAGCCTGAGCAAAAATGAGATCAACGGGCCGATGGAATTAAAGATGGCGAATTTCTGGATTATATTCATAATCTGACTGCTTATAACGACAGTAGCGCTGCTGGCCATTATCAAAAGGAATGGACATATCAGCATCATGGACAGGTAATCGCTGAATTTTCTTCCGATGCTCCGTGAGTTTTTAATACCCCAGATATCGTTGAAGGAATTTTCGATATTGCTGAGAACCTTTATTATTGCCCAGAACAAAAAGGCTACACCGATGCCGGCGATAACGCCTCCGCTGGCATTTTCGAGCAGGGCGGTTGAGAAGCCTATTATTTTTTCCGCAATTTCTTCCTGGCCCTGCATTTTCTGCATGAGTGCTGTTTTGACGCGTTCTTCAAGGCCGAAGCCCTTGGCGATGCCGAACATCATGGCAATTACAGGTACGATGGACAACAGTGAGAAAAAGGTCAAAGCAGAAGCCCGGAATTTGCATTTGTCTTCTGCAAAGCCGCGGACAGAAAGAACGACGATTCTCAGCTGTCTAAGCAAAAAGGATTTTCGGCGGGAATAGTTTTTTAACTGTATTCGCCAAAGGTCTGTTTTAAGAAATTGGACGGCTTTTGCGAGCATAATAAAATCCTCCCTGCTAAAGCTTTAGAAATTTACGCTAAGATTTTCTGAGCCTGATTCATTAATGAGCTGATAGGTATTCTGTTGGGGCAGATTTTTTCAGCCCGGCTGTAATCGAAGCTGTTTACAGGTGCATTTATGTGTTTGCGGACATCAGCAAAAACCTGTCTTGCCAGTGCTTTGTCGCCATATTTTCGATGATACATTAAGGACCTCATCACATCGCTGACATATGGCATATCGCTGGTTACCTTTGAACAGGCGCCGCAGGCGGAACAATAACCGCTGCAGGTTTGTTTAGCATAGGTTTTCATAAAATCCAGATCTGCCTGGCTAAGTTCGGTCTTATCGAGAACGGCAGCTACATTAGAAGTTAAAGTCGCGACATTTTTCATTCCCACGCAGGCAGAGGCAAGGCGGTCATCGGCCAGGGTTACCTTAATTTTGGCCTGACCATCGGTAAAACCTTTCTGCAGAAATCGCTCATAAAGCAAGTTGTCACTACCCATATCAGAGCGATGGCCCTGAGTTTTCATAGCGATTATGGCAATACCCCTATTACGGCAGGCGTCGACAGCGGCCATGAATTTTTCATCCTGCATCAGTCGGTAGTTATAGCTGGTCATAATCGCATCTATCCAGTCGAATTTGGCAGCGGCATTGAGGCATTCGGTCATATTACGATGGGTGGTGAAACCGAAATATTTGATAAGGCCCTTATCTTTGAGATCGGCTGCCAGTTGGCCCAGAGACTCTGTTAAATGGTCAGGGTCTTTTAGACTGTGTATGCCGTAATACAGGTCAATGTAATCTGTTTTCATTCTTTCGAGTGAGGTTTTCAGCCTGTCTCTTATTTCTTCGCCATTTTTTGCGCCGCTTGCTTTTGTTACGAGAAAAATGCCTTTTCGTTTTTCAGGATATTTGCCGAGAAACATCCCTATGCCTATTTCGCTGTTACCGCCGGCGTAGCTATGTGCGGTGTCCCAGTAATTGACGCCCCATTCGAGAGTCTTATGCAGCATTATCTGATTTTCAACTATGTCGAACATTGCGCCGAAAGAAAGGGCAGGGACCGTTATTTTTGCCCGTCCTAAAAGGCGCCTTGGAACCTGGGGGAGTGTTTTCTCCTGGGTGGGTTTGTTCGGGTCGGTAAGGGCGGCTAAGACTTTTTCAGATGCGATCGCTGAGGCAATACCAATGCCGGCAGCGGTTTTAAGGAAATCTCTTCTGTTTATAGGTTTGTTCTTCATCATTTTATCTCCGTATTACTGATGATACAGGAGCGTGATTTTACACGATATAAGTGTTAAAAGAAAGGATTTTTTACTTATTTCTGCTTTGTCCGTAAGGGGTAACTATTACCGCTCCGGATCCGCTGACGGGGCATTCGTGCTGGCAAATACCGCATCCTATGCAGCGCAAAGGGTCAACATAGGGGCGCTGAAGCTTTATCTCGATTTTAACACCTGTCGGTTGGTGGGAATTAATACCTGAGGCAAGTTGTATAGTGTTAGCTGAGTTAGAAATTATTTTTTCGCGAACAGTTTGGCCTTTCATATCCAGCAGGCAATAGTAATCACCTGTTGAAAACCGCTGAGACGGCAGAGGATCTCTGCTTAAATATATTGTGTTGCCGGTGCAGCTTTCGATATTTAGCGGTTTATCAAAGGCAGATACGAATACTGTTCGGGTGTAAATAGCTTTGGGGCTGACGGGACAGTTTTCCTCGCAGACGATGCAGGGGATGTTTCTGGCCCAGGGCAGACACCTTGTTTTGTCGAAGCTTGCTGTACCTATTTTGACCGGGCCTTTGTCCTCGAATTTACCTTTGCCGAGCTTTTCGGCAAGTGTTAATGGTCTTATTGCAGAAGTTGGACAGACAAAGCCGCAGGCTACACAATCGAGCTGACAGCCGCTTGAGCCGATGCGGTTGTTCATTGTCGGCGTCCAGAGATTTTCAAGGCCTTTTTCGATACCGGCCGGCTGAATGACATTTGTCGGACAAACGCGGATACATTGGCCGCACTTGATGCAGCGTTTTGCGAATTCCTCCTCGCTTAATGAGCCGGGTGGGCGAAGGATATTGTCAGAATTGGTCGCCCCAGCGAGCCTGAAAGCCGGCATTGTAAGCAGGCCCGTAAAGGCTGCTGCTACGAAGCCCCGACGGGACATATCAGGCTCAGCCTGAATGGCATCGGCAGATTTAGTATTGAAATCGATGGCGTGGTAGCCGCAGTCATCAAGGCAGTTAAAGCATAACAGGCACTCGCTTAGCTTGACGGTTTCAGATGGCTGGCAAGAGCCTTGGCAGTGTTTGTTGCACATCTTGCAATCAGTACATTTTTCGTTACGGTTTATCCGCAAGAGGGCAAATCTGTTGAGAATCCCGAAAAGCGCACCCAGGGGACAGATAAACAGGCAGAAAAACCGGGGAATAAAGAAGTTTAAGATTACAAATATCATAAAGACGGCCAGAATCAGCGGGGCAGTTTGATAAAAACGGTCGATAGCGGAAAGGAAATTGACCGAGTTGTCGGCGACTGGCAATAAAAGCAGATTAACAGTGCGGGTGAATAACGGTATCGGGTCGAGCAGACCGGTATAAATGGTTTCCATTGACGGCAGGGCAGCGATTACCAGGAAAATAATAAGAATGTAATACTTTATATTCTGAGCTCTTCGATATTTGTGCAGGTCGGCAAGTTCGCGGGCGGATTTCTTTCTGTGCACAAGATAAGAAATAGCCTGATGTAGTGAACCGAAAGGACATACCCAGCCGCAGAAGAATCTGCCTATTAGGATCGTAAGGACGATAGTCAAAACAGACCATAATAGCGGGGCGAAGAGCTTGTGTGTTGAAAGGACAGTTGCAATTGCGGTTAAGGGGTCGAGATGCAGGAAGATATTCACCGGCCAGGAGCGGAGATTATGAAAACTATTACCGAGGGTAGTTACAACGCATAGCCAGATAAACAGCACCAGGAAGAAAATCTGACTTATTTTTCTTGTTGTTGTGATTTTCATATCAGCTTTCGACCTTTGCAAAAATCGGATTTAATGATTGATAATCAGTTGTGCCGATACCCTGGCTGGCGGTTTTTAACAGATAGGGCAGTGAGGCAGGAGACATTTCAAGTAAAGTGGCTCCGAAACTGTCGACAGCAAGCTGGTCACAGCCCGCGATCATAAGATTGGTTTGTTTTAGGTCCGCCGCCGAGCCGCCTGTAGGGCCGTTGGAGATCATTATCTGGGTGGCATCGAGTATAACGAGTGTTGGTTTCATCATTGTTGCCAGTTCTGTAATGATTGTGTTTATATTAGTATGGAAGATGCTTCTTGTTCCGCCGAGCAGGCCGTACCAGTTTTTCATTGTCATAGATGCGCCGCTTCGGTGGTGGTCTTTGACGACAGCGATACCTATAACTTTGTCAGCTTTTTCGAGCGGTTCATAGAGAACAGGCCAATTGTTAATCAGCTTTGCACCTTTTAATGTTATTGGCTTAAAGAAATTATCCTTTGGAAAGATAATTTCTGCGTTACTTTGTTTTGCTGCCTGGGCTATTCCGCTCAGTTCGAAACAACTGGCAGGATTGTTAATAGGATTATCTGTTACGAGGACTTTTTTCGCACCGGCCTGGCAGCAGAGCTTTGCAACTTGAAAGATAATGTCTGGATGACTTGTTGAGCAGATACGGGCGGGACGGGCAAAGGCGACATTAGGTTTAAGCAGTACGGTTTCGCCTGGTTTTACGAATCGTCCTATACCGCCGAGCAGGTCAATGGCTTTTTGCACGGTTTTTTCTCTCGCCTGGCCTGAGACTATACTCATTGTCTGACCTTTGACGGACGGGACGGAATAGTCTTTTAAGCCGGTCAGAACTTTTTGACGGGATATCATATTTTGGACATCTGACTCATAAAGCAATTTTGCCCCGGCAGCAGCAACAGCAACAGAAATGCCGGCTTTGGCAGACCGGGCCAGAAATTGTCTTCTCGAGATTTTATCGTTATCCGTCATATTTATTTAGCGAGATTTCCTGTTAGATTGTTTGCAATTTGCTCTAAATCCTTCATATTTACCGAGCCCCTGACGCCTGCGAAGTAACTGCCTGTGATGAAGAATATTTCTGTTGTGCCGAAAAGCTCGACCGCCTGGCAGTTGGGAAGCTTAATATTATGGTCCAGTGGATTTGCACCGTTATCTGTGAGAAATTGGTAATATTTTTTGAAGGTTTCGGCAGGGTCGGTCCTGGTCAAATATGCCGTGATACTGCTGTCGTTAATTTCATATTTGGCAGAAAATATATTTTTAAGTTCGCTGCAGCTAAAGGCATCGGTCTTGATGAATTTAAAGGAATCGTCGACGAGATTGTCAACCGGGAACAGAGCAATAGTAGGTATTGCAACTGTGCCGGCTGAAGAATTAGATGATAACTGTTTAGCTGCATTTTTTGCCGAGGTCAGGAGTTTGTCATCTTCAGAGGAAAGGAAAATCTCAATATAATATTTACCTGCGGCGAAATAAATGGAATCGGTTGTAAAATAACCGAATTGTGCCCAGCCGAGCGTAACGGAGTCTTCTCTTTTCTGCAGGCTGTAAACGGCAAAGGCATTTTCAGCTTGACCCATATCATAAAGGTAAACCTCTGCCCAATTGTTCTCCACGGATTTATCAATAAACCGGCGGCACTGAAGAGACGCAAAGTCGTTGTTAAGGTATAAGTCAGCTTTTCCGTTGATCTTTTCATATAGATTGTCTGGATTATAGTACTCAACGGGACCTGGTGAAGTAAAATCACTGTTGAACAGATCGCTGGTAAGTAAAGCAGAATCAGGAATATCATTAACAGTGTCGAGCGGAAGTAGTTCTGGTTTTTGGTAGTTTTTCTGCTTTATAAATACGGCGATAGCAATGAAAATGAGCAGAGATATTATTAGATAGCTGATAATTGTTTGTGTTCGACTGTGATTGAGTGGTTTCGGCATCCGTTTTTACCCGCTTGCAACCTTTATCACGGCGTATTATACTATCAGGAGTTTAAAGCGTCAAATTATATTGATTTTTTATATGGTCTGCGGCTAAGGCAGCAGGTATAATAGATAATCGACAGTAGAAAACGGAGTTTGATATGGTAGATATTGCTCAAAACATACTGGCGTGGAGTATAGGTTGGCCTGAGATACTTGTAGTGCTGATTGTTGCATTGCTTTTCTTCGGCAAGAGGCTGCCGGAAGTTGCCCGTTCATTAGGCAAAAGTCTTACCGAATTTAAGAAGGGAATGAAGGAGACTGAAGACGAAATAAAAAAGAAAACAGCTGATGACGACCAGGATGCTTAAGCATTTCTGTGGTTTTTGGTTTTTGACACACAAAAGATAACAGCCAGTTCATACAGCACATAAATCGGTACAGCAAGAGCAATCTGGCTTATCACATCAGGAGGGGTGGCAAAGGCGGCAGCAATAAGTATTCCAAGCACCACAAATTTTCTACCATTTTTCAGGCTTTCAAGCGGGAGGATCCCTATCCTGTTTGCTGCGACAATAGCAAGAGGCATTTGAAACGACAGGGCGAAAACCAGCGTCATTGAGAACATAAAATTAATATAGCTTTGAAGTGTTACCTGGGTTTTTAAAAAGTCTATGCCTGTATCGAAATTGACAAAGAAGCTTATAACGATCGGGGCAATGACAAAGAGGTAAAAAGCGGCTCCTGCAATAAAAAGCGTAGTACACAATGGGGTTATAATATAGACGATTTTTTTTTCGCTTGCGTAAAGGCCTGCCGAGATAAATTTCCATAATTGGTAAAAAACCCAGGGTGAGGAAAATATCAAGCCGAAAAACAGGGCGGTTTTGAGATATACGAGGAATTTTTCGGGAAGGGTAATAGCTAACAGGCCGGCGTCAATGTCGGATTGCTGGATGGCATGGTAATATGGCTTGGCCAGCAAAGACAGGAAAAATCGTGAGAAAAACAGGCACAAGATCAGGCCTGCACCGATACCCAGCAGTGAGAGTATGACCCTTATGCGAAGCTCTTCGAGATGGTCGCCAAAAGACATTTCTGTGGAATTTTGCTCTTTTGTTTGTGCCATATGCCGCTATTTACATAATACAAATATCATACCATTGCTCTGCTTATATTGTAAAGGATGGTTTATATTTGATTTTAAAGGTCTTTTAGGTTAAAATAAGCCTGTTCTGTTTTGAAAGGACGTCTTATGACACAAGAGTATCCCGTGGATGCGAAGATATATAAGACTGCTGAATCCGGCAGTTGGAGCATATCGGACATGCTTTCATATTTCAGAAGACATGGGGTTATGAGGGTTTCCGACCTGCATATAAAAGTTGGGGTCCAGCCGGCATTTCGTGTTGATGGCGATTTAATGAAACTCAGAGGTGAAATTGTAACCAAAGCGGTAGCCAAAGGACTTATTTATCCGCTTCTCGGCGAGCATCATATCGCCCAGTTCGAAGCCAATAGTAACGTTGACTGTTCTTATCAGTTTGGGGACATACAGTTCAGGATAAATGTATTTGTTGATAACGATGGAATGGTTGCTGCTATCAGGGCATTAGGAGCGGAACTGCCGAAACTTGATCAAGTCGGTTTCCCGAACGATATCTATGAGGATATTGTTAAGATACAAAACGGACTTGTGCTGGTTACCGGTATCACCGGAGCGGGCAAGTCAACCACGATAGCGTCATTTATTGACAGAATAAGCGAGGTACGGCCCTGCAGGATAATCTCGGTAGAGGATCCGATCGAATATCTGTTGAAGCAGAAAAATGCCTTTGTCTCACAGCGTGAGGTCGGCAGAGATGTACCTTCATTTTCGACAGGCTTAAAAGCTATGCTGCGTGAGGACCCGGATGTGATCTTTGTCGGAGAGATGAGAGATGCGGAAACAATATCGATGACGCTGATGGCTGCCGAGACAGGCCATTTGGTTTTTTCCACACTGCACACCCGTGATGTTACAAGTACTATTACACGAGTTCTTGATTATTTCCCCGCTGAAAGGCAGGATGAGGTTAGGAATCAGCTTTCACTGGGCCTTGCATATGTGATTAGTCAGAAACTCGTGCCCCGAAAAGACGGTTTAGGCAGATTGATTGCCATGGAAATACTGAATAACGATTATGCCATTGCGAACCTCATCAGGTCGGGGAAAATCGAGCAGCTTTATTCGCATCTTCAGACAAAGACTAGAAATAAGCCCAATGAGAAGATGATTACATTCGAGCAGCACCTTGCCAAACTGGTCAAAGCTGGTCAGGTTGAATTGCTCGAGGCTAAAAAATGGGCTAATGACCAGCAATGCTTCATGGATGCAATGAGCAGCCTGGTAGTATGAGTAAACACAGTTTTTTTGCGTCTATTTTGCCTGTTTTATCAGCCGGCAAAAAAACAGGCTTAACTTCTTGCAATAAATACACTTCTGCTATATAACTTTACCTAACGGACAATGACACAAAAAGTAAAAATAACAACACTTGTGGAAGATACTGCACAGGGCAACGGGCTGACATCAGAGCACGGTATCAGCTTCTGGATTGAATACGGCAGTAGAAAACTGCTTTTCGATACCGGACAAAGCAGTATTATCATCAGAAATGCTCAGATACTCGGTATAGATCTGTCGCAGACGGAAGCTGTTGTTATCAGTCACGGGCATTATGACCATACCGGCGGGCTTGAAGCGGTGCTGAGCATTGCCAAAAAGGCAAAGATATATATACATCCTAATGCACTCGACAGGAAATACAGCTACCATGGCGGGTCAAGCAGATTTGTTGGTATTGCAGGCGGAGTAAAAAGTATTATAGAATCTCATGTCCAGACAAATGCTGTAGTATGGACCAAAGAGCCGACGGAGATTTTCGATGGCTTATTTGTTACCGGACAAGTGCCGAAAACCAATGATTTTGAGATTGATGAGGATGAGTTTTTTCTTGATGAATATGCTCAGAAATCGGATGAGCTGCCGGATGACCAGTCGTTGTTTTTCAGGGCCAAAGGCGGACTTGTGGTGGTGCTCGGTTGTGCTCACGCAGGGGTGATTAATATTCTTAATTATATTACGAAAATTTCAGGCATCAGCGAAGTATATGCTGTGATGGGCGGAATGCATCTTGTCGGAGCCAGTAAAGAAAAAATGGCTAAAGTTATGGACAACCTGGAAAAATTCGGCCTGCAGAAAATAGGACCGGGGCATTGTACAGGCAGCGAAGCGGCTCTTGAATTAAGAAAAGTGTATCCGAGGCGGTGTTTTATGTGTTCGGTGGGAACAGAATTTGAATGTGAGGTGCCATGAGTGATGAATCAGTGAAAAAGATCGAGCACGTATTTGGGCCGATACCGTCACGAAGACTTGGCCGGTCGCTTGGAATAGACCTTGTGCCTGCCAAGACGTGCACTTATGACTGTCTGTACTGCCAGGTAGGGCGGACAACCGAAAAGACAACTCAAAGACAGCAGTGGGTAGATATTGATAAAATCATCGCGGAATTAAAGACTAAACTGTCGGCAAAACCGGATTATATTACTTTTTCCGGCTCTGGTGAGCCGACACTGTTCAAAGACTGTGGTGAATTGATATCGAGAATCAGGCAGGTTGTTGATATCCCAATTGCTGTCATAACCAATGGATCGCTGTTATCTGATCCGGAAGTTCGTAAGGAGCTGCTTGCTGCTGATTTAGTGATACCTTCGCTTGATGCGGGTGATGAAGAAACCTTTCAAAAGATAAATCGGCCGGTAACTGAAATAACTTTTGATAAAATGCTGGAGGGTCTGATAGATTTTCGCAGAGAATATAAGGGTAAATATTGGCTGGAAGTGCTTCTGCTTGAAGGTTTAAATGACAGTGATGAGCAGATAGATAAGATAGCAGGCTGTATTGAGAAGATAAATCCTGATAAGGTACAACTTAACACAGTAACCCGCCCGCCGGCAGAGGATGTAAAAGCAATCGGCACGGAAAGGCTTAATGAAATTGCCGCCAGGATATACAAAAATACCGAGGTCATAGCTGATTTCAGGAGTATCGATAAACCCAGTGATATTAAGATTAAGGGTGAAGATATTATCGAAACTCTTAAACGCAGGCCTTGTACAGCAGAAGAAATGGCAATCGGTCTTAGGATATCGAAGATCGAACTGCTTAAGCATGTGGAATATCTGATGAGAGAAGGAAAAGTCGAATTTGTCAGGCAGGGAGAAAGAATTTACTATAGGGTTGTTTAGGATTCTATGAGCCAGGAGCAGATCAAAGTTACTTTTCAGCCTCAGAACAGGGAAATCTTCGTTCTGAGCGGTACCAAGATAACCGAAGCGGCAGCATTGGCAGGAATAATAATAGATACTCCATGCGGGGGTGAGGGTACCTGCCGTAAATGCGGGGTTAAAATCATATCGCCGATAAGTGAACCGACTGTGGAGGATAAGAATACCTTCACCGGCGACGAACTTGCAGACAACTGGCGGCTGGCCTGTCGAAATGTTGTCTTCGAGGATACTGTTGTAGAGGTGCCGCGGAAATCTGTTCTGGGCTCCGAGAAGATAGTCGTTGATTCGAGCGTTCTGCAGAACATCGATCCTGATGTTTATAAACGTCCCGGGGACAACTGTTTTGGTTTTGCTGTCGATGTTGGTACTACTACGCTGGCAGGTTCCCTGGTCAATCTTAAAAGCGGCGATGAAATCGGAATAGTTGGCGGCATCAACCCGCAAATCGGGTTTGGAGAAGATGTTATCAGCAGAGTGAAATATGCCAGTACCGATCAAAACAAGCTCAGAGAACTGCAAAGTCTGATCGCAGGACAAATAAATGTGATGATAGGGCAAGTCTGCAACCAGGCTGGAGTTGATAAGAAGAATATTTATGAGGTTACAGTTGCAGGCAATACGGCGATGGAACATCTTGTCAGCAAAATAGATCCTCATGAGCTTGGACAGTTGCCCTTTGAGCCGAGCTGGCGGGGAGGAGTTGAATTTGATGCATCAGAACTTAACATAAATGTTCATCCTGAAGGCAGAGTTTATATTCTGCCGATAGTGGGCGGATTTATTGGCGGAGATATTGCTGCAGGCATGCTGGTAGTGGATATATTAAGCCAGAAACAGCCTTTACTGCTGGTCGATGTAGGCACTAATGGTGAAATCGTACTGGTAAAGGATAATAAAATCATGGCGGCATCGACTGCGGCAGGGCCTGCGTTCGAAGGGGCTGGTATGTCATGCGGGAGCAGAGCTGTAGCTGGTGCAATTGAAGAAGTTAAGTTTACCGATGATTGTGTGTATTCAGTTCTATCGAATACAAAGCCGAGGAGTATTTGCGGCAGCGGGCTTATAGATGCGGTTGCAGAAATGCTTAATGCCGGTATAGTAAATTCGGCCGGCAGGATCGATCTGTCGGCAAAAGTGCCGCCGAAAATAGCTGAAAGACTCATTACGGACGAGAAGGGCCAACCTGTATTTGTTATTGCCGATGAAGTTGAGATCACACAGGCCGATATCCGTCAGATCCAGCTTGCTGTCGGAGCGATCAGAGCGGGAATAAATATAATGCTTAAAAAAGCAGGTATTAAGGCAGGCGATTTGCAGCGGGTGCTTATAGCAGGGGGGTTCGGCAGTTTTATCCGCCGAAATCACGCCCAGAGGATTGGATTGCTGCCTGATGATATAAGCCATGAAAAGATATCATTTGTGGGTAATATATCTCTTGCCGGTGCCAGACTTACCCTGTTATCAGGGCAGGCAAGAAAGACTGCTCAAGAGCTTGCTGCTCAGTGCCGGCATATACAGTTGTCATCTGATAAGGCTTTTCAGGATGAATTTACCTCTGCGATGATCTTTCCAGGTTAGTCAGTAGCAGCATAAAGCCTGTGTCTTTTTATATAATCCAGCACATCAGGATGAAGGTGTTGACAGATATCCTGATTTTTTGATATTCCCTGACGTATTTGTGTACTGCTTATATTTATAAGGGGGGTTTCAATCATATTTGTTTTTAGTTTTTCGATGTTGCTGTCATCGAGTTTTTGACTCAAACTGTTAAAATCCGGCCTGTCATATCCGCCTCTATACATCAGGCAAATGGTGCATTTATAGAACAATTCATTTATCTTGTGCCAGCGATACAAGTCTTCGAGCATATCAATACCAATTAACCAGTAGAACCGGCAGTCACTGCCAAATTGCCGGGCGAGGTGGTCTATTGTATCGACTGTATAGCTGGGTTCGGCTCTGTTTAGTTCCACAAGACTTATCTGAAAGAGATTTTTACCTGCAATAGCGAGTTTCAGCATTGCTATCCGGTGGTTATCTGCTGCGACAGGCTTTTGTTTCTTGTGCGGCGAACGTCTTGCAGGTATCAAAACTACCTTTGATGCTCCAATTTTATCGGCAGAGACTTGCGCAACAGTTATGTGACCGAGGTGTACAGGGTCGAAGGTGCCTCCAAATAAAACTATTCTCTCAGACATTGTTAAACCATCGAAATAGAATTAAAAAGTAATCAAAATATTATAAGAACTTGTAAAAAAACTCAAAACTATAAAAAATTTCACAAAGAAACTGTTGTTTATTTTAGAAGATTTTTCAATAATTTCCTTAAAAAGTTCTTTGGAATACGAATTTTAACCAGTTTTATAAAAAAAATCGAAAAAAAATCTTGTCACACATATATTTTGTAAACCAGTAACTCCGTATTTTGTCTTCATGTCTTTTATAGGCGTAAGTTAAAAAAGAAATTGGTCCGTAAAAAACAAAAAAACGTCGATTTTTTAATGTTATTGCGGTTTTTTGATTATTACTTAAAAAGGTATCGTGTGATTGAGAAGTGATGAAAAGCATTTTCAAATTTGGAAACAACCTTCAATGTTTCACTGTATCAGTATTGCAGAAGGGGTTTGACAGTGAAATTTTGTGAAGATTTTTCAATTTATTTGACGATAAAGTGGTATAACAGGTGAACTTATGATAAGAATCTATTGACAGGATTATAAAGTAGTGTAAAAAGATATTATTCAATGAGTCCTTTTTTTATTGAAGGGAGGTGAATAATAATGGCCAAACGGAAAAAAGCTGCAAAGAAAAAAGCAAAAAAGAAAGTAGCAAAGAAAGCACCAAAGAAGAAAGCTAAAAAGAAAGCAGCAAAGAAGAAAAAATAGTTCCAGTTAGAAGTCGTCGCATCACATGATTTTACTGCTATAAGATAACGACATAATAAGGGAACTGTGAGCAGTGCTCAAAATTTTGATTTCAGCTCACAAGCTAACGGAAGACCCCGACGCCACGAGAGGGTCTTCCGCTTTTTTATGTCTTTGCTCATAGCTTTGTAGAGTATTGACCTTATTGATATATGCTGGTATAATCCGGGATGCTCAAAGTTACAGAACTTCTTATTAAAGGGTATGTTATGAAGGGTACATGGTTGTTTTCGGCTGTTTTAATCATAACCTTGGCAGGTTGTCAGCAGTCTGAACAGAGTCAGAATTCCGGTATTTCCAGGAGAGACAGGCTTTTAGCTAATGAGAATATGAATATTAGAAATGAACTGACAGATTGTCAGAAAGAAGTAAAAAGACAGCAGGAGCTTCTTACACAGTGCCAACAGGAAAAGGAAGAAATAGGGCAGCAAGCCAATGAAAATGTGAGTTGGCTTATGGAGGAATTGCCGGGTGATCTACAAAAAGAAATTAATCGCCTCACGAAAGAGAATGAGCAGTTAAAGGCTGAAATAGTTAGCCTTGGCGGTCAATTACCATAAATATGGACGGCAGATAGGGGAGTTGAGATAAATTCATCAGGAGGATTTATCTTTTCATTGCTGCTGCGACCAGGCCGACGAACATAGGCTGAGGATGCAATGGCCTTGAGGTCAGGGACGGATGTGCCTGGGTCGCAATAAAATATGGGTGGTTTGGCAGTTCGAGTATTTGCATAATCGGCTGGTTCGGTGCTTTTCCTGAAAAGACCATACCCTCTTTTTCAAGCGTTTCAATGTAACGTGGGTCAACCTCGTAACGGTGCCTGAATCTCATTCGAACAGATGTTTTGTTGCCGAAGAGTTTGAAAGCTGCTGTATCCGGTTTGATCTCTATATCGTGGCCTCCCAGTCTCATATTACCGCCGAGACCTTCGATTTTTTTCTGTTCGGGCAGAATGTCAATTACAGGATTAGGGCCGTCGGGAACGATTTCTGTGCTGTTTGCGTCTTTGAGCTTGCAGATATTACGCGCGAATTCTATTACGGCCATCTGGAAACCAAGACATATACCCAGAAAAGGTATGTTATTTTCCCGAATATATTTGATACAGGCGATTTTGCCTTCTGTACCGCGGGCACCAAAACCTCCTGGCACGATTATGCCATTGACACCCTTTAAATGTTCAGCAACATTCTTATCTGTTATATTACTTGTTTCGATCCAGGCGATTTTGATCTTACATCCGCAGGCTATACCGGCATGTTCGAGGGCATTAATAATAGAAGCATAACTGTCCCTGACAGAAGTGTATTTTCCTGTAATGCCGATAGTAACTTCATTTGTTTCTTTTCCGATTTTGTCCGTAAAATCGCACCAGGTAGCCCAGGCCGTTCTTTCCTTACGCAGATCTATCCTGTCTTCTATATGCAAAAGTCTTAACACCTCGAAATCCATACCGTGATCACGGAGCATTGCGGGTATCTTGTATATACTGGCTGAATCTGCCAGGCTTATGACCCTGTCAATAGGCACATTGCTGTAAACACTGATTTTCTGGCGAGCTTTCTGGTCAACTGTTCTCGCTGCCCTGCAGGCAATAATGTCAGGCTGGATGCCGCTTTGCATAAGCTGCTTTATACCGAGCTGAGCAGCCTTTGATTTTTGTTCACCGAGAATTTCCGGCTCAAGAATGTATGTCAGGGCTACAAAACAGCAGCTGTTCGGGCCTTCCTCGTATGCAAGTTCCCGCATAGCTTCAATATAAAAGGCATTTTCAAGGTCGCCTACGGTACCTCCGATTTCAACAAATACGATGTCTGCCTCGGATTTTATTGCAAGATTACGCAATTTCAGCTTTACTTCACCAGTAACGTGCGGAATCATCTGGACGTCTCTGCCGAGATAGTCGCCGTGACGTTCCTTATCAAGCACATCACGGTAAATTTGGCCGCTGGTTGAAAAATTATCCCTGCTCAGGTTTGTCTCAAGCATCCGCTCATAGGTGCCGAGGTCCATATCGCATTCCATACCGTCATCGAGTACAAAGACTTCGCCGTGACGGAAGGGATTTAATGTGCCGGAATCTATATTCAAATAACCTTCAAGCTTTATAGGAGCGACTTTGAGCCCCTTATCCTGCATAAGCTTGCCCAGGCAAGAGGAGAATATTCCCTTGCCCAGACCGCTCATCACCGTACCCATTACGATGACATACTTTGTTTTACCTTTCTGATAGCCCCTGGGTATCGGCGAAAAGTATTCATTCTCTACTGAAGAGTCGCTTGTGCCTGCAAGTAAATTCTTTTTGTCAGCCATTTGTAACCTTATCTGAATTATGGTGTCTTTTTACGAATTCCGCATACTGCTGTGGTGTATCTATACCATCGGCGACGGTACTTACCAGGCCGGTAAGTATCTTATAGCCATACTCAAGAACGCGAAGCTGTTCGAGTTGCTCAATTTGTTCTAATGTACCCCCCGGCAGTTTCGTTATATTTAAAAGAAAATCCTTTTTATAAGCATATATGCCCAGATGCCTGTAATAATCGCTTATATTGCCTACGGGACTGTTCTTACGGCAATATGGTATTACTGAACGTGAAAAATACTTTGCGAAACCGTCCTTATCTATGACAACCTTGACGATATTGGGATCTGCAACCTGTTCTCTGGTTTCAAACTTTGCTATAAGCGTAGCCATTTCTACCTGTGGATTGTCAATCATAAGCTGGGCGAGAAGGTCTATATTAGCCGGGTCAATATCAGGTTCGTCAGCCTGAACATTTATGACTATATGAGCATTGATATCTGCTATTGCCTCAGCAATTCGGTCTGTGCCGCTGATATGAGTTGATGCAGTCATAATACAGTCAGCATTGAATGATTTGCAGGCAGAAAAGATTCTCTCATCGTCTGCAGCAATTATCACCTTATCTACCGCATCGGCTTTACAGACTTGCTCATAGGTGTGCTGAATAAGGAATTTACCGGTGTCTTTAGCGAGAACCTTACCAGGGAATCTTGTTGAATCGTAACGAGCAGGTATTACAGCTATAATTTTCACTTTTCTCCGCAGCGATTCTTAGAATATTACCCTGAAAACCACTGCCCGTTTATATTATTGTTTTTGCAGCAGAATGTCAACTATATGCATAAAAAAACCAGGCCTAAACAGGCCTGGTTTTGTATTTTTTCAAAAAACAGGTAGTTTACTTAGTAGCTGGTTGAAAATTTTGCACTTCTTGCCGCTTTTCGTCTCCTTCTGCGGTTCTTTTCTGATGGTTTTTCATAATAACTTGTCCGCTTCATATCGCGAATAACGCCTTCTTTTTCGCACATTTTTTTGAAGCGTTTAACCATCTGTTCTACTGACTCACCAAGGCGAGCTTTAACCTTAATCATAAAACCACAACACCTTTCATGCTAAAAAAACAACGATTTATCCCAAAAGGGCAAAACAGCAAATAATAGAGATTTTCAGAGCCTTTTCAAGTTAAAAATTGAATAAAAAAGCCTTATTTTTCTGGCTGTCGCCAAAATCGAGATACTTACAGGCCCGAAATAACCTTGAACCTACCTTACCAATATCGTCAATTGAGCGGATTTTTGCCAGTTTTCTCTTATTTAGTATGGTCTCGACCGTTTGAAGCCCCAAACCCGGTACCCGTAAGAGCTTATGGCGGTCTGCAGTATTTATGCTGACAGGAAAAAATTCGGGATGATTTTTTGCCCAGACTTCTTTAGGGTCAGTCTCGCAAGATAAAAGACCTGATTGGTCGTATATGATATCTGATTGGTCAAAGCCGTATTTACGAAATAAAAAATCAACCTGATATAACCTGTGTTCACGCATAAATGCATTTTCAGTATTGATACTTTGCTTTTTGGGGTTGTCGGGCTGGTGTTTTTGATATGCCGAGAAATAAACCCTTTGAAGGTTTATCCTTTTATATAGTGCCGAGGTGTAATTTACAATATCCCGGTCGCTTTCGCCGGCAGCACCGACTATAAACTGTGTTGTTTGTTTAACCCGGTGCCTGCTTTGGGCGGTGAGTTGACTGATAAGTTTCATAGGCTCGACGATGTCTTTTAGAAAATCCTTCTTACTTGAGAGTTTGTCGAGGTATTGTGCTCCCGGCGTTTCAATATTAATAGAGACTGCATTTGAAAGCGATATGGCTTTTTCTATAGCGGCTCGGCTTGAGCCCGGCAGTATCTTTAAATGCACATAACCTTTGAAATTGTGCTTTTTTCTGAGTATCTCGACAGGGGCTATAAGCTTTTCCATCGCGGTATCTGACGAGCATGTTATTCCGCTGGAAAGAAAAAGACCGAAAACCACACCCTGGCGGTAATATTGCAGGAAAGAGGCAGCTATTTCTTCAGGGCTGAGGCTGCAGCGCCTGATATCCTCATTTTGGCGAAGAGGGCAGTATTTGCAGTCGCTTGTGCAATGATTGGAGATTAGTGTCTTAAACAGCGAGGCAACCCCGCCATCAGGCAGTGTTACCGGATATATCCATTTGCCGTTTGTACCGCGGGTTCTGTGTTCTGATTTATTATAGCTGCAGGCACAGGCGAGGTCGTACTGTGAATCCCGGCTTAAAAGCTGAAGTTTTTCGATCGTGTTGGGCCTGGAAGTGACAAGCATATATATTCAAATATATACGCGATGCCTGATTTGGCAAGAGGGTTAAAAGAATTTTTTGATATAGGCGCAAAAAAACAGCCGGCGGGAAAACCGGCTGTTTTAATATGTACTAATTTAAAGGATGTTAACGTTTTACTACCCAGCGTACGAAGAATACCATATCCTCTTCGATCCAGCTGGTTTTGTCAGGCCATGCATTCCTCAATCCGGAAGAATATACATGTCTTTTATTCTCTCCGATAATCGGTATGTTATGGAGAAGGAAGCTTACATTAGAATCCTTATTCAGATGATATGTCAATGAGGCGTTACCTACGGCCTGGATGGCATAAGGTTTTCTGCTCTTGACGTCTTCTATAATCTGGGAATATCTGCCTTCACTGGTAGTTCCGGGTGATGTGGCATTGGCATTATAAAGGGCTTCTAAACCTTCTTCACGGCCTTCCATACCCCAGAATACCATAACATCGCCGTGAAGAGTTACCTTCTTTTCAAACAGATGAATGTTGGTAAACAGCTTTGTGGCATGGTCGTGCCAGTTGTTCAGGTTATTACCGGCCGACTGAATGGCACCGCTGTTCTGAATTGAATCATAATAGTCAGAATAACTTACACCGGACTTAAGGATGCCGTCAGCCAGTTCCCATGATAACTGCTTTACATAAGAATGGTTTATACCGACTTCCCAGTTTTCCTTCTTGTACAGCATTTCAAGCTCTAACCCGAAGGTTCTTAACAGACCAACAGGGGCAGCACTTCTGGTAGTGCCGTCCCAGTAGATAGCATTGTTCTTGTTTAAGAAAGCAGCAGCCTGGAATGACAGGTTTTCGTTGTATTTTCTGGAATATATAACCTCAAAGGAATCCAGTGTCTCAGGCTTGTTTTCCACACCTCTTGGAAGACCCATCTGGGGTTCGGCTCGCTGTACCTGGTTTTTATTCGAGAATAATTCATCTGCTGTATTCATTCTTACAGATCTTTGAATGATGAATTTGATGTATTCGTCTTTCTGTATCTGGTAAATAAAAGCAGCACGAGGCGAGAGCATATAAGGAGTCCAGGAATGTTTGTCTATACGGGCAGAGAGAATTATCGTTACCTTTTCGGATACCATAAGGTTCAACTCACTCAGGAATGAATGAGTTACAGTGTCCCATCCATCGCCTGCGGCAAAATACCTGTTGCTCGATTCGGTATATTGATTAGAGCCGCTTCCATAAGCGCCTGAATCAGGACCGCTCATAATACCGCCGTCACCTAAACGCAGGCCGTCATTTTTGCCTTTGCCCCATGCAGGACGGATGCAGTCCCAGCTGACTTCATAACCAATAGCAGCCTTGACTTTTCCGTCTTCGGGCGTATAGTTGAACATAAATCTGAGGAAGTATTCCCACTCTGACCATACCCACTTCATATTCTGAATGCTGTCTCTGTCATTGTTGTGTGTGGAGAGCCATGACTCGATATTTTGCGTATCGATAGAGCTGACACCCGCGGTAGACTTCAATTCCCAGTTTTGCGAAAGGGTCTTGATATTTTCCAGAGCTAACTGGAAGTAACGATGTCTTGTCTGACGGAAGTCCTGGTAAGACTCATCTATCAGATATTGTGTTGCAGAGCCCTGCATTAACTCGAATGAAGAAGTTACATATCTGCCCCAGAATTTCCATTCATCGTTAATACGGACAGCTAAATGGGCCTTTACCTCCGGCTCACCTTTAAAATCTGCCATATATGTTGAAGGCGGTCTGCCGTACATAGCGTTGTCAACATCGACATAACCCCAATCTATGGTGCCGCTCGTATCTCCGCCGCAGTATATATCCGGACGGGTACCGGAAGTATGAACAATGCTGAAATAGGCATACAAATCAAACTGGTCTTTGGTTCTTCCATAGCTTACGTAATTGCCGATGCTGTCATACTTGTCCCAGTAATGACCGCCGAATCTCCAGCCGGGGGCTTCTTTACCTTTCTTGGTGTAAATGTTAATAACACCGCCGATAGCACCTGGGCCGTAAGTAACTGAGCCGGGACCTCTGACGATTTCAACTCGTGAAATATCGCTTAATTCCCAGTTAAGCAGTTCGAGACGGGCACCATAGTGTGCTTTAATATTAATATTCATGCCGTTGATGTTGACCAGATACTTATATGGTCTGTCACCAAGGAAGCCACGAATACCGAATGTTGGACCAATACTATGCTGCATCCACATAGCACCGGGAACGTAGATCTCTATAAGGTCTAACAGGTTCCTTGCCGGTGTCCTTGCGATGTCGTCAGCATAAATAGTGGTGATACATGCAGGAGTTTTCAGCGGGTCCTTTTCTGTAAGGGTAGCAGCCGCGTAAACTCCAACGTCCATGAGCTGTTCAAGAGATAAAGCGAACAGGTCATCCTGTGGGCTTGCTTCGACCACCTTAGCCTCTATCTGCACCTGCGGCTGAGATCCCTCAATCGCAAACGCATTGAATGCAAAGGCTAAGAGGATTAAAAATACAGGCAAGCTCATCCTCAATTTGTCTTTTTCATTCCTTACTTTGTACATTTTCCCATCCTTTAAAATTTGTTTATAACTCCTGTTAATTAAAATCATTGACTATAGCTATATATCGTCTTTTCGATATCAATAATCAAATTTTTGATACAACTATATTTCGATAATTTTAGGGAAAAGAGCAGCTAAAAGCATACTTTGTTTCGAATGACGCCACGTACATTTAAGCAGAATATTAGTCCCATATTAATTGCCATGCAATAAAATAATACGGATTTTTTCATTTTTTTCATTTTTTTTGATTTGCTTTTATGAAGTGATCTGAAAAGAAAATTTTATCTTTACTTATTTTAACAATAAGCAATTTACTTATTTTAACAGGCGGGATTTGGTTGGCGATTGAATTTCGATTTTCAAAAGTCGTGTTATCAATACTGATAACAATGAAGCTGTAGATTATAGGATGATAGGAAATAATTTTTACAGGTTTATAATAATATTGAGTGAAGGGGTTGTGTTAAAAGAGGAAAACCTGGTGCATATTCAAATCATATTTTATTAATCGGTGGGGCATTTAAGATACTTTGGCTGCGCGGGTTATTGAGTATCTTTGCCAGGTTTTATATGGGGTTTAAGCGGACTTATATAGCCATTAGTTCTCAAAAAGGACCTATAACTTTTTAATATAAGGCGATTTTTGGCAAATTTTTGCCGTAAAGCATTATTTTCCTTAATACTCGGCGTATTTATACCGAATTCAGACGCAGGCAAAAATAGTTTGCTGAAAAGGAATGTGTTCTCTTGAAAAGAAGTGAAGTGATGAAAAACAGGATTAAAACATATATTTTTGCAGCGGTGCTTTTGGCCTTGTTCATAGGGCCTCAGGTACAGGCAAATTCGGATACTGCCCGTGAGTATCAGGTCAAAGCTGCATTTCTTTATAATTTTATTATGTTCGTGGACTGGCCGGCGTCAAAAATGCCTAACGACAGCAGTCCTGTGCTTATAGGGATTGTTGGCAAAGATCCGTTTGGCGATGCCTTTGACCCTGTTAAGGACAAACAGGCCAAGAACAAGAAGGTTGTTATAAAACGTTTCAAGGGGCTTGAGGAACTTAAGAAAGCCACTCAGGAAGAAAAAGACGCCGAGTTCACAGAGATAAAGAAATGCCATATGGTATTTATCTGCGGATCTGAGGAGAAGGTCGTAAAGGAAACCATAGATATGATTAAGGGTAGTGATATTCTGACTGTTGGGGACACAAGTAAGTTTTTATCCGACGGCGGGATAATCAATTTTGTTATAGAAGATAAGAAAGTTAGATTTGAAGTTAATCTTGGGGCCGCCAAGCAGGCCAATCTTAAAATCAGGTCGCAGCTTTTAAGGCTGGCAATAAAAGTGATTGAATAGAAGGGCATCGGAAGAGGCGAATTATGACTTTATTAAAGAACATGGCGATCAAATATAAGCTGATGACAATTATCATGCTTGCATGTGTCACCGGCCTTTTGTTGGCAGGAGCGACATTTATTGTTTGGGAGCAGCGTACAATAAGCGCTCAAATGGTGAAGAATCTGTCAACATTAGCAGAGATGGTGGGAGAGAACTGTAAAGCAGCTCTGACATTTGAAGATAATCAGGATGCCGAGAAGACATTAGAAGTCCTCCATGTGGACTCTTCTATTATGTTTGGCGGTATCTATACTAATGACGGCAATATTTTCGCAGCTTATTATCGAAATAATGTTGAACCGGAGGTTCAGTTAAATCTAACCAGGTTCCAGGGCAGCGGTTTCGGATTCACTGACGGCAGTTTAGTCGTGGCCAGTCCTATTATTCTTGATAAGAAGATAATTGGAACGGTTTGTCTGCAGTCGGACCTCAGAGCTATGTACACAACCCTGAAACGCAGCGCTATGATAATTATAGCTGTGCTGGTCCTTTCTTCTCTGGCAGCGTTCCTTGTGTCGTCAAGACTCCAGACGGTCATCTCCAAGCCGATATTGAGCCTGGCTGGTATCGCCAAGAGTGTTTCAGAGGAAAAGGATTATTCTGTCCGGGCAGTTAAGGAGAACAATGACGAAGTTGGTTTGCTTATCGACTCGTTCAATGAAATGCTTGTACAGATACAGGAGCGTGATTCCGAGCTGCGTGACGCCAAGGAAGGACTGGAAGTAAAGGTTGAAGAGCGTACTTTAGAGCTCAGCAAGACCAATGAGCAGATGACCAGGGAAATTACCGATCGTAGAACTGCTCAGGAAGAATTAGGCAAATTGTTATCATTACATAGTGCAACACTCGAATCAACTGCAGATGGTATTCTCGTAGTTGACCTGCAGGGCAAGGTTGTAAGTTATAACCAGAAGTTCCTGCAGTTATGGCAGATACCGGAACATCTGGCCAAAGACGGTACCGACCAGAAGGTGCTCGAATCTGTGCTGGATCAGCTCAAAGACCCGGGCGGATTCCTGGATGAAGCTAAAAGACTGTATTCTAATCCTCTGGCACAGTCTCTGGATATACTGGAGTTCAAGGACGGCAGAGTATATGAAAGATGCTCTCAGCCTCAGAGAATTGAGAACAGGGTAGTTGGCCGAGTATGGAGCTTCCGTGATATTACCGATCGTAAGTTTGCCGAAAGGGCGATAAAGGAATCCAAGAAGATGCTCGAACTGGTTATGAACAATATTCCACAGTTCATCTTCTGGAAGGACAGGAACTCTACATACCTTGGTTGTAACACCAACTTTGCAAAGGCAGCAGGTTTTGAAAGACCTGAAGATGTCATAGGCAAGACCGACCACGATATGGCATGGACCAAAGAAGAAGCCGATTCCTATACGGAATACGACAAGAAGGTTATGGATGCCGATATGCCTCAATACCATATTATAGAACAGCAGAGACAGACTGATGGGTATAAGGCATGGGTTGATACTAATAAGGTGCCTCTGCATGATATGGACGGCAAAGTTGTAGGAATTCTCGGCTCATATGAAGATATTACTGAGCGTAAGAAAGCTGAGGAGGAAAGGGAAAGACTTAATGAAGAACTTGGAAGTGCTGTAGATAAGCTTGAAGAAGCCAATACAGAACTGAAGAACTTCGTATATATTGCATCTCACGACCTGCGTGAACCTTTGAGAAAGATTACTGCATTCGGCTCTATGCTCGAAAGCTCGCTCAAGGGCAAGATCGACGAAGATGATGCTGAGAATCTACGGTTTATGATAGAAGGTGCGGCCCGTATGACAAGTATGATCGAAGGACTACTTGCTTATTCGAGAGTAAGTACAAAGGCTCGTGAGGCAGAATCGGTTGACCTTAATGAGATAGTTGAGCAGTTAAGACAGCTCGAACTTTCTGTGCTGCTTGAAGAAAAGAATGTGGACCTGGAAGTCCCGGAACCGTTACCTTCTGTTAAGGTTGATACCGCACAGATACGTCAGCTTCTGCAGAACTTTATCGCGAACGGCATAAAGTATCAGCCTGCGGGCAATAAACCTAAGATAATCGTGACCAGTGAACCTGTCGGTGACGGCAAAGTTAAAATATCGGTTAAAGATAATGGAATAGGTATTGCTCCGGAATATCAGGATTCGGTATTTGCTATGTTCAAGAGGCTGCATACGAGAAATGAATATGAAGGTACGGGCATCGGCCTTGCGGTCTGTAAGAAGATCGTAGAACGTCATGGAGGAGAAGTAGGTATTATCTCTGACAAGGGTCAGGGTTCTATATTCTGGTTCACTGTCCCAGCCGCAGGTGCTGCCGGGTCAAAGGAACCGGCGCAGGGCTCTGACGAGCCGGTGCAGGAATCAAAGCCGGCACAGAAGGTTGCAGATGTACAGCAGCCCCAGCCGGAATCTAAGATTGCACAACAGCCCGAACCGGCCCGGGAGCAAGTACAGGAACCGGTGTCAAAACAGGAAATAACGCAGAATCAGACTCCTGGACCTGTACAGCAAACCGAATCTGCGCAGCAAGACGAAGCGGTACAAGATCCGGAAGAAAAGCAAGAGGTAGCACAAAATAAGGAACAGGATCAAGATCAAGATCAGGATCAGGATAAGAAGGAAGTAGAAGTCTAATGATGATGAAAACTGATGAGAATTACAAAGCGAGCCCGGATTTATATCCGAGCCCCCGAATTAGTAGTTGTCGTATCTCACGGTGCCAGTCGAAGCAGGGTTGGCAACGGGATGGGCTAAAATCACAGCTCGAACTAAGCCGTATTCGTAACAGGGGGTCGCTATGGGAAATGACTCAGAAAGTGATGCCAAACAGGCACATGGAGTACTCCTGGTAGAAGATGATCAGGGAGATCAGAAGCTAATTAAGATGGCCATTAAAGGCCCGGAGTGTGAGATTAATTTGATGATTACATCAAACGGAGAAGCTGGATTGGATTACCTGCATAAGTGCAAGGAAAATCCGGTTAAGTATCAAAGGCCGAGCATCATACTGCTTGATTTGAATATGCCGGGTATGGGCGGCAAAGAGTTTTTGCGGACCATAAAGAAGGACCCGGATTTGTGTATTATTCCTGTAGTTGTTGTTACAACTTCGGATTCGGAGAAGGATGTACAGGAATGTTATCAGTTACAGGCAGCCGGCTATATACAGAAGCTGGCTATACCTTCGGAGTTTAGAGAAGAACTCAGTAAATTAACACGTTACTGGTTTACAGTTTCGTCTATGGTGGAACACAAAGTTTGTGAGCAAGAAAATTAGAAACTAATTTTTTAGGGAATGTTAAGATGGACTACTACAAAACAGTAATAATTATGCTGGTGGAGGACGACATAGGCGACCAGAAGCTTATCAAAATGTCGCTTAAAGAACAGCGAATAGCTAATGCGCCAGTCGTCGCCGGCAGCGGAGAAGAGGCGATCGAATATCTTGAAAAGTGCAAAGCAGGGGATCCGGAAAATGAGCTTCCAGACCTCATTTTGCTCGACTTGAATATGCCGGGTATGGGAGGTAAGGAATTCCTGAAAAAGATAAAGTCCGACCCTGCGTTAGCGGCTATTCCTGTTGTTATCCTTACCACAAGTGATTCCGACAAGGATATCCTCGAGAGCTTCAGACTGCAGGCTGCAGGATATATCAAGAAGCCTGTCAGCATCGACGGTCTTGAAGAAGTTATGCGTACTTTAACAGATTATTGGTTTACTCTTTGTAGACATACGAGCCATGCAACAAACAAACAAGTTAGTAAATGTTTTAATTGTTGATGACGATGAGCTTGACAGAAAGTTAGTCAAGCTCGTGCTTGCAAAAGCAGTCAGTCAAATACAATTCGGTGTAGATGGTGCCGAGACACTTGGTCAGGCATGTGAGAAGCTGTCCGGCGGCAACTACGATATTGTCCTGTTAGACCTTAATCTGCCCGACAGCAGAGGAAACGTCAACGTCGAGAAGATATTTAATCTCGTCCCTGATGTTCCTATTGTTGTTCTTACGGGGCTCGATGACGAAGAGGCAGGGCTTGAGGCTATACGAAGCGGTGCCGAGGACTATCTGGTCAAAGGTGACGGACTGGCATATACTCTTGTCAAGTCTATAAGGTACGCCATCGAAAGAAAGAGGTCTGAATACAGCCTTATTGAAGCTAAAAATGAGCTTGAGCAGAGCAATACAAGGCTTGTCAAGGCTACTGCCGTGGCGAATGAAATGGCTGCTGAGGCCGAAAAGGCTAATGCTGCCAAAAGCCAGTTCCTGGCAAATATGAGCCATGAGATAAGGACTCCTATGAATGCTATCATCGGCTTCAGTGAGGTACTTGCAGAAGAAGAGCCTCTGACCGCTCAGCAGAAAGAATATCTCAAAATGATCCTCGACAGCAGCAAACATCTGCTTGATTTGATCAATGATATTCTCGACTTCTCTAAGATTGAAACAGGACGTATGGATGTAGACAATATCCAGTGTGATATCAGGGCACTTCTGGCGGCAATTGAATCTACAATGAATCCCAGTGCTAAACATAAGAATCTTGAATTCAAAATCGAATGTGCGGACGATGTTCCAACCGCTATTTTTACGGACCCTGCGAAGATAAGACAGTGTCTTATTAATATTGTAAGCAATGCCATAAAGTTCACCGAGCAGGGGTATGTAAAGATAAGTGCCAGAAAGATATCGCAGCAGGACGGGCAATTCGTTGAGTTTGAAGTCTCTGATACCGGCATAGGAATACCTCCGGATAAGCTGGATTCGGTATTTGATGCTTTTACCCAGGCTGACGGCAGCACGACGCGTAAATATGGAGGTACAGGACTGGGTCTTACCATAACCAAACAGATGGCAGGTCTCATAGGCGGCCAGGTCTCTGCTGAAAGTGAGGTAGGAAAAGGTTCGAAATTCAAACTTGTTATGCCTATGACAAATACAGCGCAAACTCAGGATGATAAAGGCAGCGGTTTCGGAAAGACCACTGCTGCAAATGCCGCCCAGGAGATAGAACCTCAGTTCTCAGGCGGAGTCCTGGTAGTTGAAGATATCCAGACGAATCAGGCTCTTATAAAAACACTGCTTGAAAAACTTGGCTTTGTTGTAACCGTTGCAGAAAACGGTTTAGAAGCGATAGAAGCCGTCAAAAAACAGCATTTCGAAATGATATTTATGGATGTACAGATGCCGGAGATGAACGGTTATGACGCTACAAAGCGACTTCGCAGTCTCGGTATAAAGACTCCGATCGTGGCTATGACGGCAAGTGTGGTAGAAGATGACGAGCAGAAGTGTCGTCAGGCCGGTTATGACAATTATCTTGCAAAACCTATAGATCATAAGTGTCTTGTCGAGATTATAAGCAGTTATCTTGCAAGTCCTATGGCTGTATAATTTCGGGCAGTTTAATCTATCCCGCCATAAATAAACCGCATTCGGCCTATATTCGGAACGAATCCCAGTCTGGATTTCCCTGTTTTGAAGCTGCTGGGCCAATATACAAAAAAGGCTTTGCCGACGAGATAATCTCTCGGTACAACTCCGATTCGATAACTTTGGCCGTTATTACCCACGCCCGGATCGTCCCAGAGGCGAGAATCAAGACTTGCCGGGCTGTTGTCGCCGAGAGCGAAGAACTCGTCTTTTTCAAGAGTAAACGGATTCCCTTCTCCTGCCCGATATACAGGCTCCTGTGATTCAGGTCTGGTTCCGAGATAATGCGTGTCACGATATAAAGCAATATGGGAAATTGTAACATCGCCGGAGCCGAAGAATAACGCTCTTGGCTCTATTTCGCCCAGCCTGTCCCCGGCATCATTTTTACCTGTGCCCAGATCATAAGTAAGCTTTTGGTCATCAATTTCGAAAATAAGCTGATGGTCAACATTTGCAAAGCGGACGAGAAAGGTTTTGTCCTGTGCCGGCGGAGTTATTTCTTTGCGACACAGCTCGGTACTCTGGCCAAGTAAATTAAGCTTTTCGATTATCATTATACCTGATGGGTTCAGGGATGCTTTATAAAGAGAGTCATATTTGCCCAGACCAATACCTATTGAACCTTTGTCGGTTCCGAATTTGGCATGATAATTCATCATAAGATCACTGCAGATGGGCATATTATGATAATATAGTGGATTCCCGTAAGCATAAGTGCTGCGAAAATCATTGCCCTTTTTTGTGTCGTAGTACATTGTGTTAAGTTCTTCAGGATTACTTTTAAGGCTGAATTGAGTTGGTTTTGCCGAATCATAAACCCATTGTGAATCTGCTTCATTTGTGAACGGCTGGAGCCAGATGTGTTTATTGAAACTATTCTCTATTGGATGTACAGGTTTATAATCATTATTATAAACGCACATCCACATTTCCTGCTGAACCTTTTGTGGTTTTCTTGCCAGAACATTGTCGATATAGATATCACCATCGATTATTTCAATTGTTTCGCCCGGTTTACCGAGCAGTCTTTTTATATAATTTATCTTTGGTTCGGGTGGATTCTTAAAGACTATTACGTCCCATCTTTTCGGCTCGGCAAACTGATACAGGCACTTAAAGACAAGGATTCTGTCGCCGTTGGACTTTGGTACGAAAGTGTTTTGTGCATAGTATCCGCAGCTCGGGCATCGCGGAGGATACTTCATTTGATATAAATTAGCAGCCGTCGGAACCCTGCACTTTTGCTGTGTATAAGGATCAAAGTTGTACTCGTAGCTGTATCCGCATTGCGGGCAGCAGATCTGAAAATGCTGGCCCATAAGGGTCTCAGCCATGCTGCCGGTCGGTATCTGGAAAGCCTCGAGCACGAAGGCCCTGAATACAAAAGCGAGCACGAAGGCTGTTATCAGCCATTCGAATGTGTTGGCTATTGACTCAGCCGTCGTATGTTTATCAGTTTTTGGCGTATATTCATCCGGCATTTACAAATCCTTAACAGCTAAAAACCTGAATATAACCGCAAATCGGCCCGGCTGCAAGGGTAGATTTATGAATGAAAGTATTTGACGGCAAATGGATATAACAGTATCCTAAAAGCCCTGAGTTGATATTTTTTAATCTTTATTTGAGGGATTACGATATGCAGGAAAATACAGATTCATATAGCCAGCAAAACGTAAATGAAAATATCCAACCCCAGCAAAGTCAGCCCCAGCCCCAGGTTGTAATACAGCAGAAAAACACTGGTGCCAGATGCCTTATAGGCTGCGGCATAGGCTGCCTTATACTGATAATTCTGATGGTTCTCGTTACAGGTATTGGCGGATATTTTGGTTACAAGTACGTTATGGGCAAGGTTAATGCCTGGACACAGGAATTCGAAAATATGGGTTTTGAAAAGGTCAAGGGCCAGATAATCGAAGTTGCCGAAGATGTTAATGCTCCCAAACTTTATCTTGGTCAAACCGTGAAAATTATGGGTAATTGTGAAAAAGACGTTGCTATTATCTCGCAAATAGCTGAGATACACAGCAATGTAAAAGGAACGGTCTATTTCAGAGGGCAGAGCATCATAATCCAGCCGGGTGCTGTAATAGAAGGTGATCTGGACATAGTGGCGCAGACCGTAGAAGTGTATGGCCAGGTAAAGGGTGATATAAAAGGTGAATATCAGGTCATGGAGGATAAGCGAAAAGACTCTATTTAAGGTATAAAGTATGCTTACAGATAACATCCTTGATTTAATCGGTAATACCCCCTTGATAAGGCTCAAGGGAGAAAATGTTTATGCTAAAGCCGAGTTTCTTAATCCCGGCGGGAGCATAAAAGACAGAGTAGCTCTTGCTATGTTAGAAGGAGCTGAGCGGGACGGCAGATTAAAACCGAATTCTATCATTGTCGAACCCACCAGCGGTAATACCGGTATAGGTATTGCTCTTGTCGGAAAGATGAAGGGTTACAAAGTTAAAATTGTAATGCCTGAAAATATGAGTGAGGAGAGGAAAAAGCTTATCCGGGCACTTGGCGCAGAGTTGATCTTGACCAGTGCCGATGCCAGTATTGCAGGTGCGGTCGAACTGGTTGAAAAAATGGCTGCTGAGGATGATAAAGTTTTTGTGCCTCAGCAGTTTGAAAATCCTGATAATCCCCGCTGTCATTATGAGCAGACGGCGGTCGAGCTTTGGCGGCAGATGAGCGGCGATGTTACCTGTTTTGTGGCCGGTGTCGGCAGCGGCGGAACACTGCAGGGTGTCGGTAAGTTTCTTAAAGAGCATAAGAAAGACATCAAAATAGTTGCTGTCGAACCTAAAAACGTAAGTGCACTTCTGGGCCATGAGCCTGGCCTGCATCAGATACAGGGCATTGGTGACGGCTTTATCCCAGGCGTGCTTGATGTTTCGCTTGTCGATGATGTTATTGAAGTGACAGATGAAGATGCGATAGAAGTCACAAAAAAGTTAGGTACAGATTACGGCCTGCTTGTGGGCATCTCCTCAGGTGCTAATGTATGGGCGGCTCGTCAGCTTACCAAAAAATACAAGGGAGCCATAGCAACAGTTCTGCCCGACCGGGCCGAAAGATATTTCAGTACCGCTCTGTTATAACTTTACTGCGTCAGCAAATATATTGACGAATTCTTCAGTTTCGGCCCAGCTTATACAGCTGTCAGTTATGGATTGACCGTATGTGAGATTGTCTGGTTTTGCAGGTTTTTGCCTGCCGGCTGCGATAAAGCTTTCCAGCATTATACCTGCGATGATATCTGTTGAGCTTTTTACCTGTTCAGCTACGTCCAAAAGTGCATTACGCTGGAGTGTATGGTCCTTATTCGAGTTCGCATGACTGCAGTCGATGATAATGCCATTCGGTATATTTGCTTTTTTGAGCAGTACCTCTGCGAAAGCGACATATTCAGCGGTATAGTTCGGACAATCCTCTCCGCCCCGCATAACCAGATGGCAGGCTTTATTCCCTCTTGTCTCAGCTATAATAACCTTGCCTTCACTGTCTATGCCCATAAACGAATGTGTGCTTGCCGCGGCTTTGATAGCATCGATGGAAGCGGTGATTTTGCCGTCGGTTGAATTCTTAAAGCCTATCGGCATCGAAAGGCCGCTGGCCATTTGGCGGTGTATCTGTGATTCGGTCGTCCTTGCACCAATAGCTGCCCAGGAGATCAGATCAGCGGTGTACTGCGGCACGATCGGGTCGAGAAATTCTGTCGCACAAGGAAGACCGATGTTGCTGATTTCAAGCAGTATTTCACGTGATCTGGAAAAACCTTCTTCTATATCATAAGAGCCATCGAGATAAGGGTCGTAAAGCATACCCTTCCAGCCGACAGTTGTACGGGGTTTTTCAAAATATGTGCGCATCACAAGCAGAAGTTTATCTGCGGTTTTATCCTGAAGTTTCTTTAACCGGGTTGCGTAATCAAGTGTAGCTTTCTTGTCGTGCAGCGAGCAGGGGCCTGCGATAACCAGGCGTCTTTTGTCTTTGTTCGTTAAAATTGCCTCAATTGTCCTGCGGGACTGCGCCACGAGATGAGCCACCGGATCGGTTTCAGGAAATTTTTCCTTTAACTGCCTCGGCGTTGTCAAAGGCTTAAATTGAACAATATTTAGATTATCTGTAAGTTCCATAATGGCGTATCATTGTAGCGATTTTACCAACGGTTGCAAGTAGTTTATTTTAAACCGGTTACGCACCTGTTTTGCCCCTGTCTTTCAAAAGCAGCCAGACAAAGAAAGGCCCGCCTAAAAGGGCGGTTATCACACCGACCGGCATCTCGGCAGGAGCAATAACAGTCCGAGCTATTGTGTCACACAGAGCCAGAAATGCCCCGCCGAACAGCACCGAAGCAGGTGTTAAAATCTTATGGTCACACCCGATAAGCAGTCTGCATATATGCGGTGCCATTAAACCGACAAAGCCTATCGGGCCGCAAAAAGCTACCACGCCTGCGACCATAACCGATGTTGCAAAGAAGATGATTTTTCTTGTGAGTCTGATATCAACGCCTCTTGAAATCGCTATCTCATCACTGATACTCATCAAGTTAAGATTAGCACTTTGTGATATGATGATTAGAATACCTGCCGCTGTAAAGATGAGCATAGCAGCTGGCGTTGCATATCCGATAACGTCTATACTCCCCATAAGCCAGTGAATAATCCTGAATGACTGTGTAAAGTCGCTTATGTATTGCAGAAATAATATCAAACTCGAAAAGAAGAAATTAACCGCCACACCTGCCAGCAGCATTGTGCCGACAGAGAATCCTTTTTTGATTCTTGTTAGGCCATAAACCAGAAGCACCGCTAAAAGAGAACCTGCAAAAGAGAAGACTACTGAATCGTAAAGAAATGTCAGTGAGGCAGCGAATAAAATATGTACAGCCGCCCCGAAAGCTGCCCCGCCTGATATGCCGAGTGTAAAAGGTGTTGCCAATGGATTCTTGAACATTGCCTGCAGAGCTACTCCGCAGCATGCAAGGGCGGCTCCCGCTAAAAACGCCGTAAAAACCCTCGGCAAGCGGATTTGATAGAAAATATGGGATTCTGTAGATACGTCAGGATCAAGGTTTTTTAAAACTGAAATTGGTATTTTTACAGAGCCTGTAAACGGCGTAATAGATACGACCAGTATCGCAAAAACGATTATAAATATAAAGGGCATAGTCTTTTTCATTTTACGGTGAGCCTGTCGAATCCGTTTATTACATCCGGCACAATGATTTTTTGGCCTGTTACAGGATGGTTAGTAAATTCAAATTCTTTGGAATAGATCTGTTCGAGTATTTGGCTGTTCATGATTTTCTCAGCAGTCCCATTGAAGATGATTTTCCCGTCTTTTAAAGCGATGATCGTATCTGCACTGAGCAGGGCGGAATTCAAATCATGTGTTACACATATAATTGTAGTTTGATACATCCTGTTTATCTGGGCCAGCAAAGAATGTATATCCCGCTGGTGTCTGTAATCGAGATGTGTTGCAGGTTCGTCAAGCAGGAAGATTTCAGCCTGCTGGGCAACTGCCGCTGCGATACTGACCTGCTGTTTTTCTCCGCCGCTTAGTGTTGCCATTGGACGCTCGGCAAAGCAGTCTGTTTTGGTGGTCTCCATTGCCTGGCGGACGATTTTTTCATCATCAGGACCTACCACCGAAAATGGGCTAAGATGCGGATAGCGGCCCATCAGGACAAACTGTCGAACAGTAAACTGAATGTCATCGCCCAGCGACTGCGGCACATAAGTCAGTATCTTCGCCAGTTCTTTTTGTGAGTAGGTTTTCAGGCTAATGTCTTTTACCTTTATTCTGCCTCGCCAGCCGGTGATTATCCGGCTCAGACAGCGAAGCAGCGTTGTCTTTCCTGCACCGTTGGGACCGACGATGAACAGCTTTTGGCCCGGCGTTACTGAAAAAGAGATTCCCTGCAGTATCTGCTTACCTGATATTGCAAAGTTCAGATCTTCAATTTCAATAGCTTTTTGACTCATCATCTTCCAGTTTCAGCCTGGGGTTTATGACGCGTGCGATTTTCTCAAGCGTCAGTATAAACCGCGGGCCCGGTATCGCCATATAATTTTCACCGAATATATGTATCCTGTCGTTTTTAACCGCGTCAATGCGGTCGAGGTTTTTCCATTGCTTGATTACTATCTCCGCATCAAGGCGATTTTGCTCTACCGATACTATGTCGATGATTATTTGCGGATTCATCGAGATTAGTGATTCGTAACCGATAGCAGGAAAAGCTATACTGCCTGTGTAAGCGTTTTGTCCGCCGGCCAGTTCGAGCATTGTACTGTAAAAGTCATCCTTCCCTGCTATGTAGATGTTTTCAGGAGCTTTATCGGTATCCTGTGAAAGGCTGTGTCCGACTACTATAAGAACTTTGGGCCGCCCTTGATTTACACATTGATTTTTTATGGTTTGCATTTTAGTTTTAAGTTTGCCGACCATCACCTCGGCATCTTCTGCCTTGTCACAGTGTTGGCCTATCAGGACAATCGAATCGAAAATATCATCCAGCCGGTCGTGTTTCACTACGAGGGTGTCGATTCCCAGTGTTTTAAATTTACTTTCAGCCTCGGCCATATCATCAAAGGTAATTACGAGGTCAGGCTTTGCCGCGACAATAGCTTCATAATTGGGGTTGAGCAGGCCGCCGATTTTTAATTTCGTCCTGGCGCCGACAGGATAATCACAGAATTCCGATACACCTATAACCTTATCGCCCAGACCGAGCGAAAAAAGGATCTCGGTAGTGCTTGGCGCCAGAGAAATTATCCTGCTGTAAGATTTTGGTTGAGTTTTTGGGGTAGAATTCGCAGACTGTACGACAGATACCAGGCAAAATAATGCAGTTAGCAGAAAAACAGATAGTTTAGTTTTCAGCTTCATTTTGCAACCGACCCCTGCCGGCAGCTTTCAAGAGATTCGAGCCAGTCTCTGATACCTTCATAATACACGTGCCCTGAATGTATATACCCGCTGTTATGACTGCCGAATATCTCGATGAATTTCTTGGGTTCATTAGCAGCATCATATACTTTTCGGCCAAACTTATATGAGACTATTTCATCACCTTTGCTGTGGAGACAAAGTACAGGGTAATGCACCTTTTTAACATAATCGACAGCGTTGAAACTGAACTTTGAAAACAGCTTTACCGGCATATAGGGGTAATATCTTCTGGCGATATCGACGTATGAGCTGAAACAGCTTTCAAGAATAAGGCCTTTTGCTTTTACGTTACTTGCCAGATGAGCCGCGACAGTCCCGCCCAGCGACCTGCCGAAGATTATTATCTCTTCAGGGGCTAGTCCCTTTTCTTTTCTGAGCCAGTCATAGGCCGTCTGTGCATCCATATACACACCCCGCTCGGAGGGCTTTCCCTGGCTTTGGCCGTAGCCGCGGTAGTCAAATATAAGGCAGTTAAGGCCGAGCCTGTTGAAGATGTTTATTGATTCGAGGCGGTGCGTCATATTTCCGCCATTGCCGTGACAGAAAAGCAGTGTAGTATTGCCGTTTTTGGCCGGAACATACCAGGCCGAAAGCATCAAGCCATCGGCTGTTTCGAGTTTGACCTCTTCATATTCAAGACCTATATCGCTCGGATTGTAGGGTAATTCACGGCTTGGCTGAAAAGTAAGTCTGGACTGCATAAAAAACAGCGTCCATGCCAGGATTGAATAAATGACCACTATTATAATCAGTACAGATAATAGCATACGTATAAGTTCCCGAAACCGTAAATGTAAGAAGCTATTCTTCTTCAAAGCAACTTATTTTAATTTGCCCGGCCGCATAAAACAAGATAGAATCCAGCGTATATGGTAAAAAGACGCAGAACACACACGGTAACCGCAGGAACTGTTAAAATCGGCTCCAGATATCCGATAGTAATTCAGTCTATGGTAAAACTTGCTACTACAGATGTTGCGCGTTGTGTAAAGCAGGTAAATTCACTCGCGATGGCAGGGGCTCGGCTTGTAAGAATTGCCGTCCCGACCGCCAAAGACAGTGCCGCCTTTGCAAAGATAGTTCAAAAAGTAAAAGTGCCTCTGATTGCCGATATCCATTTTTCCCCGGAAAGGGCGATAGAGGCCATCGAAGCCGGCGCCGCAAAAATCCGCCTGAACCCCGGCAATATAAAGAACAAAAAAGATATCAGCCGAATCATCGATTGCGCAAAGGCAAATAAGGTTGCTATCCGTATAGGTATAAACGAAGCAAGTATCCGAAACCTTTTTGATGATACGCCTCAGCGTAAAAGAACATCTCTTATGCTGAAAGAAATGGCAGGCTATATCAGGCTGTTTGAAAAGAAAGGTTTCAATAACATAGTTCTAAGCGTCAAAAGCTCGGATGTCACACGAACTATCGAATCGAATCTTGCTGTTGCCGAAAAGTTCGATTATCCGCTCCATCTGGGCCTTACCCACGCCGGCCTTGCACAAGATGCGATAATACCGGCCTCTGTCGCGATAGGCTCCCTTCTGCAGCAGGGTATCGGCGATACGATTCGTATAAGCATCGCAGGCGATCCAATAGGCGAGGTCGAAATAGCCAAGAAAATCCTTGCTTCGCTGGGCCTTTATGAGATCAATGAACCGCACTTAATTGTCTGCCCGACCTGCGGCAGATGTGAATGGGATCTGATTTCCTTTGCCGAGCGGGTTAAAAAACTTCTCAAAGATGTTAAAAAACCACTGCGAATCGCTGTTATGGGCTGTGTCGTCAACGGCCCGGGCGAAGCCGCAGATGCCGATATCGCCATCTGTGCGGCAGCAGGCAAAGGATTTATCTATAAAAGAGGAAGAAAAATAGCCACGGTAAAACAGGCCCAGCTCTTTGCCGCTTTAAAAAAGGAAATTGAAAATCTGGCATAAATTACTTAGTCTCGATAAGTCTGCTTTATTGCAGACGCTTGGTGTAATCTGCGGAATAATATTTTCCATCTATTCTGTCCCCGTTTTAGCTGCACATCTTCTCTCCGCTGCGATGAAAATAGAGGACGGCAGTATGATTAGCGGGATACGTGTGAGCTTCTTCATTGATACCGGATTGGTGAGTGTTTCTTATGGCATCTCCGGCTTTTTAATGGGCCTTATTGTTGTTCTTATCTCAAGAAGCAGGAAAACCGTGAATGTAATATTCGCCGGGATATTCGTAATGATGCTGCACATACCCTGGTGGTATCAGTATGTTAGCTGCGCCTCTATACCGGTATTTTTCCAGGTTTACTGGGTGTTCTGGATGATTATCAATACGGCATTTATTCTCGGCTTTGCTGTTTTAGGTATCCGGTTCATTAACAAAATGGAATGTTTAAAAGTGCAGAAAAACAAAGAAGTTATGAAATAAATTTTTAGTTGCGGGGCCGTATGGCTTTTATACGAATTAAAGGTATTCCCGGCAAAGTATATGTGCCGGATGAGGCAGGCCCTAAAAAACATAATTGCAAGGACTGCTTTTTCTGCCAGTTCTGCAGCGATGAGCGATGTACTGCGTGTCTGAGATCAAAATCTGAAAAGCGTTGCAAAAAACACTATAAAAAGAAAAAATAATTTCAGGAGCAGGAGATTATGAACAAGCGATATTACATTCTGTTTGTGCTGTTAGTTTTTTCGTGTGTTGTTGGCCAAAACTGTACTGCACAGAAAGGAGATGAAAAAATGGTGATTACAGTAACCAGTTCAGCGTTCGGCGAAGGGCAATTGATACCTGCAAAATATACCTGCGATGGTACGAATATCTCGCCGCCTTTACAATTCAAAGGTATACCGGCGGGCACAAAAAGTATTGCCCTGATAAGTGATGACCCCGACGCTCCAATGGGCACATGGGTTCACTGGGTCATATGGAACATTCCTGCCGAGGCAAATGGACTTCCTGAAAACGTCCCGACAGATGCCGAACTGCCTGACGGCTCGAAGCAGGGCATTACCGATTTTCGCAGGCCCGGCTATGGAGGCCCATGCCCGCCGAGCGGAACGCATCGCTACTATTTCAAGGTTTATGCCCTCGATTCAATGCTTGATTTATCTGTCAGATCTACAAAAGAAGACCTCCTTGAAGCTATGCAAGGCTATATCCTTGCCGAGGGTGTTCTAATGGGCAAATATAAAAGGCGTTAATTCAATAGTTTTATTGAAAGGGAATAAAAATGACGGCCGATATTATGCGCGGATTCTTCTTGTGGTCTTTTTTGATCAATATGGCTCTGCTTTTTCTAACCTTTGCGATATTCTGCTTCGGACGCAATTGGGTCTATCGGATGCATACCAAATGGTTTAAGATATCAAGGGATACTTTTGATGCCCTGTGGTATGGCTTCTTAGGATTCTACAAGACAGCGATAATTATGCTCAACCTTGTCCCGTATCTTGCACTGCTGATAGTCTCAAAGGCCTGTTAGGTCTGTAAAAGCTTCAAAAATGTAAAATTTTATTTCAGCAGACGTCCTATAACATAGATTTTATCAATATTGTCACCGCCGATAATCACCGCAAAGTCCGATATCCCACTTTTCGTATACTATTTCTACCAACTTTTATGAGAAAATGATTAAGAATATATCTTATGCTTTAACAGGTAAGGAAACCTGGATTTATCACGGTAGAGAGAACGGCTCTCTAACGGGGTTAATGGGAAATGTACTTTCAAAAGAGTACGGGTGAATGAAATTTAGAGCTTGTATCTTAATATTCGTGATTTTGAGCTTATCCTTGGTACTACAGGCCCAGGCAGGGTCTGTATCTGCCCAGGAATATCAGGTTAAAGCGGCATTTTTATATAATTTTATTATGTTTGTTGATTGGCCGGAAGAAAAAATGGCCTCCGGCAAAGATCCTGTAATTATAGGTATTATCGGTAAAGACCCCTTCGGCGAAGCCTTTGGTCCTATCACAAGCAAGCAGGCCAAGGGCAAAGATGTCATTGTAAAGCACTTTAAAGGCCTGGCAGAACTTAAAAAGGCCGCCCCGGATAAAATGGCTCAGGAAATCGAGGAGATTAAGAAGTGCCATGTGCTGTTTATCTGCAGTTCTGAGAAGGAAAAGGGCACTGTAAAAGAGATTATTAATCTGCTCAAGGGCTCAAGTGTCCTGACCGTAAGCGATACTGATGGATTCCTCGAGTCTGAAGGCGGGATCATCAATTTCATCCTCCATGACCAGAAAATCAGGTTTGAAGTTGACATTGATACCGCAAAACAGGCTAATCTCAAGATAAGGTCTCAGCTTCTCAGGCTTGCCAAAAAGGTTATTGGCAGCGATTCTGCAACACTGGCAAAAGGCTAACCCATAAACCCCGGCAGCAAACCTGCTCCACAAATCCCCAAATCGGAGATAGTCTGACTTTAGAACTGTAGTCTAAGGTTTAGATAAGTTTCGAGAACGATACGGAAGCCCGAAAGCCCTCTGTCCGCACCTGGACTGCGTCTATCTCTATCGACGCGGCAAATCTGCGGCTCTGGCGAAAGGCTAAACCCATAAACCCCGATTCTAAACCAGCCCCCTAAGCCCCCAAAACAGAGACAGTCTATACGTGCTTTTAATCAAAGGGAAGGTTTACTCCACCCTCAGGGGTGATTTTCGCCTTACTTTTGGCTCCTTCTCTTTTGTCTGGTTCTATTTTATATCTGCAGATCATTCCTGTGGAAATGTTTGACAGTGCACCCTCTACAAGCTCTGCACAGGCTATATTTTGCGCTACTTCATTAATTTTTATCGATGCTACTGAGGTTTCCATCCTGCCCAGCGACTCTTTTGTATCGATATCTGTTATCTCTTTGCCTTGTGTGTAAACGTCTAAAACCAATCCCTTTGAAATTCTTCTCCCGCCCTGATTGATGATTATTTTACCGTCTTTTTCGACTGCTGCTATGCGTATTGGATATGTCTTATCAATAACAGTGCTGACGACCTGATTGACAGCCTGGGAAATCATCTTTTCTAATAGTTCCCTATGATCCAAGTTTTTAGGGTCCCATTTTCTTATGAGTTTTTTAATAGCCTTTGTTTTAAGTGTAATTTTAACTGAATCAGCAACTACAATTTGTCTTGTCGAGGCAACCATGAGCCGATAATCAAAGGCAAAATCCGCTTCATATTCTTTTGTTTCCCGGCCGATAGCTTTTAAGAATACATCCCTTGTTTCGAGCCTTAAATCAGTAACAGTTCCTGAAAACATATAGTCTGCGCCCAGTGTTTTACCTAATTTGGCCTGTTCCTCGATGGAATGCTCGCTGTCCGAAAGGATTATTCCCTTATTTTTAGCAAAATCAGTAACATATTCTCTGTCCAAAACAGCGTACTTATTTGTTTCTGTAAATCCTGTGCTTAATTTATGTGAAACCATACTTGATATATCATCAGAGGAGATATATTCGCCAAATTGGTATTGTGGTTTGAGTGTTTTAACCGGCATTACCGCAAGCTTAGGCCTGTTATTCAGGTGAGGCGGTTCATAGTTATAAACCCATACTTTAAGCGCAACTTCGTATGTTTCATCGTCTATCTTTTTTTCATTTAACATTTCATAGGTTTTAACCAGGTCTATAACTTCAGTTTTCACATCAGAACTGCCGGCCTGGACGGAGACCGCATCAATTTTTATAGATGCACCTTCTCCTTCGATATCTGCTGAAGCTGACCGGTAATTGCTGCTTTCGTCTTTGGTGCTGACTTTAACGCCTTTAGTCTGAGCAACGGCCTGGTATAAAGCATGTTTAATCGCCTCTTCTCTGTTTACGCCTTGCCCTTTAGTCTGACGGGTTATTGTTTTGATGTCGCAAAATGCTATAGGACAGAACAAGGCGATAATAACGAAATATATACATATCTTTTTCATTTTTCACTCCAACCTATAATGAGACTTAATAATTTTTACCTCGCTTACCAATAATTAATTCTTTTTGCCAAAATCTCAGACCGCTTGCTAATTCTGTAATTTTAAGTTGGAAATAGTATTCAACTTGTGTTTTATCTTTGTCGTAAGCTAGTTCTTTTTGAAAAATCATGCCTGATATGCTTAATCCCGGTGCAATTAATTGTTTTTCTTCGGCAAGAGTTCCCTCTTTAAATTCATCTTCATATTCCGATTTCCTCACATCTCTTATGTCGTGGACCATATCATCGCGTGCAATTTTATTGCCAACTGCAGATGTTATTACGACTTGACCACTGTTCATAAGATCTTCCTCGATTTTGGCCATTAGTCTATCAGTATTAAATCTTTGGGTTGTAGCATTAATGATTTCGCTGATTGCTACGACGTATCTGCTTCCATCTTCTTTCTTGAGTGCGCCGGAGGCAAGCATAGACTGAACCATTTCACTGGCGACCTGATCAAAATCACGGTAATCCAGGGCTAAGACCTGCTTGCCGTCATCATTTGCGGTGTCAATTCTTTTTACCTCCTGACAGCCTGCGAGCATAACAGCGACGAAAAGTAATATTGCGGAATATAATATTTTATTTTTCATGATTTACTCCCATTTCTTAGTTTCCATTGTGAAATCAACAGCCTCCGGCCTTGGCGCTACAGCCTTAAGTGTAAAAGGGACAGGTTTGCCCATAGATTTACCCTTTACTGATGCCGGCAGCCAGACGCTTGCCTTGCTCTCAATAGGCAGCCCATCTTTATCGAACCATTCTACCTTATACCAGAAACGCTTGGTTCCTTGTGAATTATTAACGCCCTTGACATAAAGCGTAAGCAATCCGGCCTTGTTTACTTTTGTAATTGTTTCAGTAACTTCGATGCCCTCGCCGATCAGCCCGCTAAAGGCATAGGCGACAGGGCGGACTACAGCATTGTTTGTAAGGGAATCGCTTTTCACCTCAGCTCTTAAATTAACCTTGGAAGACTCCTCTTTACAGCCTGTTACTGCTATCGCCATTAATAAAAACAACAAATATAATGCTATTCTCATTTTCGCTCTCCTGATAATGATATAATTTCTCTAAAGCTAACGTATAGCTTCAAATTCTATAGTATATGTCCCATCCTGCAGCTTCTCATCTAACACTCGAAAATAGCCCGGTTCAGGTTGTTTGCCCTCCTGGATAACGATATTTTTTGAAGAACATATCTCGCCTATTTTCTTCATCATCCATGGCCTGGCTTCTAACCCTCTGCCGGTTATGGAGATATGTCCTGTTTTGCTTTTTTCGTCATATACAAGCTCGTGTTTTATTGGTGTAAATGTCCTCACAGGAGCAATTTGTGTTGCATCGATAGTCGGCGGAGAAAAATTTATCGTACCATTTTCCGGGATTTCCAAAACGACCCTGAACCCGAGATACTTTTTATCAGCCCCGCACATTTTACCTTTTCTGCTTGCCGAGCGTATATCCTCAGGCTTGTTTTTATATGAGCCGCCCCGAATAACATGTCCTTTCTTGTTTACAGGACCTTTTGGATTTATCGTTTCACTTCTTTTGTAGTATTCTTTATCATACCAGTCGCTGCACCACTCAGCTACATTCCCGTGCATATCATATAAGCCAAAAGCGTTTGGCGGATAGTTGCCCACTTGGGTTGTCATTTTCAGGTACACTCCCTTATCGCCTTTTCCATATACAAATTGACTATTATAATTTGCTTGCAGAGCACTTATAGTTTGGCCTGTATAAAAGGGCGTATCTGTTCCTGCCCGACAGGCATATTCCCATTCCGCTTCTGTCGGCAGTCTGAATTTTAAGCTGAATTTATGTGATAGTCCGCTTATAAAAGCATTTACTTCATACCAATTGATATTCTCTACAGGAAAACCATCTCCTCTGAATTTACATTCTTTCTGAACACCCATAACGGTATTGTATTGAAGTTGAGTCACCTCAAATTTACCCATATAAAACGGCCTGCTGATAGTAACCTGATGCACAGGTCCTTCATCTGGTTGCCTCTGTTTTTCCTTGTTTGACGACCCCATTAAGAATTCACCTGCAGGGATCAAAATAAATCTTATGCTGACATTGTTGCCTAATGCAAATTCCGCTTCGATAGGCAAATTCAGCTCAGTTGCTGTTATGATTTGTAAAAATTCAGCTTCTGCAGGTGAGGCTGGACTGCGCCGCCATTGTGAAGTGCTTTCCATAGCACCGCATTGTACAAACACCAACACACACAAAATTATTAAAAATCGCTTTATTTCGAATCCTCTCCAAAAAGCCTGTGAGAATTATACCACTGACCAACCCCCTAAACAACTATGAAATATACGATTATGGCAGTAAAAAACGTGATATCAGTACTGAAAACGGCCTTTCAAAATCATCTTAAACTTGAAAAACCGGGCCATCTGTGATATACTATTATTATCAGGAAAAGGGTGATAAAATGACTACGCCGAACAGTTCAAAAATCTGCATTTATCTCACAGCCTTTATCGCAATAAGTCTTTTACTTACCTGCGGTTTGGCCCAGGCAGCCTGTGATGATTTCGTAATAGACGGCACATACGAGGCGTCTTTGGACCTGCCTCGCATCCTGTTTTTGCTCAAACGGGCTCCCAACGAGCCGCCCATCGAAGTCGAAGGATATTTTGAGCTGAATTATGCCTTTCTCGATACCGGTGCCTCAGGAATACTGGTCTCGAAAGAGACGGCAGAATATATGGAACTTGCGATTGAGCCTAATGCCGTATTTGTAGATACCGGTGTCGCCGGCGACGAATATTTCGATGTCTCCGAGTCGCTCTATATCGGCACAGCGGATTACTATACCCCTGATCCTAACGACCCCAACACCTACTCTCTTAATGGTCCATTTAGATTCCAGGTTAAACAGGACTATGTCGAATGGCCCGAAGAGCCGCTGGACATAATCGGCATGCCGGCTATGGCAGGCAAAACAGCCGTATTCACACCGATAAGCGATATCAATGATATCCTTGATTTAAACTACTATTCCGCGGACATAAAAGAAGCCAACGACCCCAATATCCCGCAGACTGATTTTCAAGTTGCACTGAGGTTCGAAAAGTTTATTAATCTGTCTATTCCGCAAAACATCCCGCCTTTGCCGACGCTCGCATATAATCCCATGATAGATAATATAGTCGTCGAATATAGTAATGGAAGCAGCTCGACAGGCAGCTGGCTTTTCGATACAGGCGGTACGGTCAGTATTATGTCGATAGACCAGGCGGTAACTCTCGGCCTGACCGATGCCAACGGCGAGCCGATAGTATCACCCGATTTTTCGATGCTTATAGGCGGTATAGGCGGGGGAGTCGAAATTCCGGGCTTTATACTGGACAGGCTGAGCGTACCTACGCTGAATGGCTTTGATCTCGTATTTCTCAATGCAAGGGTCTGTGTGCACGATATCGTGATTTTCGATGAGGACCTCAACGATTTTGTCGTTCTTGACGGCGTCTTCGGCGACAACTTCACTTGCGCTTCAATGGATTTGGCTACCTGGGATATCAGCGGCTCACCTTTCGACCATTTATACTCTTCACACTTGAATTTTTCCGTTTTCAAGCGGCTTGAACGTGAAAATTTTCGGTCAGCAGTGTTTGCAATTCCGGCA
>JAFGGI010000064.1 GCA_016930635.1 Sedimentisphaerales bacterium
ACTTGCCGGAATTGCAAACACTGCTGACCGAAAATTTTCACGTTCAAGCCGCTTGAAAACGGAAAAATTCAAGTGTGAAGAGTATATTTCTACTATGCCGCCATATAGTCGGTCTTGCCCATTCTTTTTGGGGCCGGATATCCAGAAATTTCTGCCTGTTTCTTCCTCGATACAATTATATTTGTATCCTGCACAGCGTTTATATAGTTTTCCTTTATACTTGTATGATCTGCCTGTTCGTGTTATCTCTACCCATCCGATACGCCCTGGTCCTTCTAAACCGTCACCTTTATCTTCGATATACATTATTCTTTTCATTTGGGACCTCTTGTATAAACCATGAATAATTATATCAAAATTAGTGTATTCTAAGCAAGTTGTCTTCTTGCCAAATCGTATCAAAGTTGTATAATCACCGTATTGATTGTCTGAAAGGAAGTTTTTGATGGCCAAATCGACGAATAAGAAGGTAGTTCTCGCATACAGCGGGGGGCTGGATACCAGTGTAATTCTGCCCTGGCTAAAGGAAACCTACGGCTATGACGTTATCGCATTTGCCGCGGACCTGGGCCAACAAGAAGAGCTCAACGGCATTAAGAAAAAGGCCCTGGCCTCAGGTGCTGTAAAGTGCATCGTAAAGGATCTGCGTAAAGAATTCGTTACCGAGTATCTTTGGCCTATGCTAAAAAGTGGGGCGGTCTATGAAAACGGCTACCTGCTCGGTACAAGTATCGCCCGGCCGTTGATTGCCAAGCACCAGGTAATGATAGCAAAACAGGAAGGCGCTGTCGGAGTTGCTCACGGAGCTACCGGCAAAGGCAACGACCAGGTACGTTTCGAGCTTACTTTTATGGCTCTTGCCCCCAAGCTGAAAATCATCGCGCCGTGGAAAGATAAAAAATTCGAACTGACAAGCAGAGAGGCTGCTATTAAATATGCAAAGAAGCATAAAATTCCGATCGAGCAAAGCGTAAAGAAGATATATTCACGTGACCGCAACCTTTGGCACATAAGTCATGAAGGCGCTGAACTGGAAGACCCTGCCAATGAGCCATTGGATCGCCTGTTCGTTCTTTCGAACCCGGTCTCCAAAGCTCCGAACAAGCCGCAGTATGTTACTATTGGTTTTTCAAAGGGAATTCCGGTAAGTATCAACGGCAAAAATGTCGGGCCTGTAGAGATTATCGAACGATTGAATAAAATAGGCGGCAAACACGCTGTCGGCCAGGCCGATGTTGTTGAAAATCGTCTCGTCGGTATTAAATCACGAGGCGTTTACGAAACGCCGGGCGGCACTATCCTTGTCGAAGCTCACAAGGCTTTGGAAACATTGACCCTCGACAGTCTGACGCTGCACTATAAACAGCAGCTTGCCTTAAAATACGCTGAAATGGTCTATAACGGCCAATGGTTTTGCCAGCTCCGCCATGCACTTGATGCGTTTGTTGATATTACTCAGCAAAACGTTACAGGCACGGTAAAGATGAAACTTTACAAGGGCCGCTGCACACCGGCAGGGATCAAAAGCCCAAAAAGTCTTTACAGTACGAAGATGGCAAGCTTTACGATGGGTGATGAATACGACCCGACAGATGCGACGGGATTTATCCGTCTGTTCGGTCTGCAGATGAAAGTTGCAGGCGTAGTAAATAAGGCAAAAGAGCAAAAGAGCTAAAGAGCAAAAGGTCCCAAATAAGATGAGCAATGAAGCTTTTGGCTATAAAAAACTAAATGTTTGGGAAAAAGCTGATGAAATGGCCTATCAAATTTATATTGCAGCAAAGGCTTTTCCTAAAGATGAAGTGTTTGGTCTCACTTCGCAGTTAAGAAGGGCTGCTTTATCAGTTCCAACTAATATAGTTGAAGGATATGGCAGGCAGAGTAAAAATGAACTTAGGCAATTTGTAAATATTGCTCTTGGCTCTTTATCTGAAACGAAATATCTGTTATCATTCTCAGCACGCTTAGGCTACTTAAAAGCAGAGCAAAATGACCAGTTAAGTGATTTGACCGAAGAAGTTGGCAGATTATTGTGGAAATTCTATAAATCTCTATAATCTATACTTGTGACTTGTGACTTATGACTTGTGCTCTTATACCAGATGGGATGCTGATATTGTTTATCTTTGCTGTCGGTGCCTGTGTCGGCAGTTTTCTTAATGTCGTGATCTATCGGCTGCCCAGGGATATGTCGATAGTCCGGCCGGGCTCATCGTGTCCATCGTGTAAAACTCCGATACATTTCTATGATAATATCCCGCTTGTCTCCTGGTTTGTGCTGAGGGGCAAATGCCGTCAGTGCCAGGCAAAAATATCACCGCGATATTTCATTATTGAACTGATTACGGCGTTGCTCTTCATCTTTGTCTATATGGTCTATTTCATGACCTCTATGAGAAAAGGAGTAGGCGGATTTTTCGATGGCGGATTTTTGTTATATCTCGTTCATATCATAATGCTGGCTGCTTTTCTGGCAACTTCAGCAATTGATTTAGAGCTGCAGGTCATACCGCTTACGGTCTGCTGGTTGGTTACCGCTGCGGGAATTATAGGCTCGGTCCTGGCCCCGTTTTTCTATGAGCCTGTTATGATTCGCAGTTATGATCTTTTCCCTATGGCCTCGGCAAAGACATCTATAATGGCAATAGGGGCACTTTTGGGTCTGGTTGTGTCTATGGTGCTTTTGGTAAAGGGAAAAATTAAGCCCAGCTATATCGGCCAAGATGAAATGGAAAATCCGGATACCGAAAATGCTCAAACTCCCCAGGAAGATGACGAAAACTACAATCATCGTCTTGAAATGTTAAAAGAGGTAATTTATCTGCTGCCGATTTTAATTGGAGCGTTTTTAGCTTATATAATTTATAAAAATATATCTCCATTTCAGGATTGGTGGATAGACTTTTCGCAAAGGCCTGTTATTGCTGGGCTTTGCGGCAGTCTATGGGGTTATTTCATGGGCTGTACGGTTGTCTGGACCACGAGAATACTGGGCACATTTACATTCGGAAGAGAGGCTATGGGCCTTGGAGATGTGCATCTTATGGGGGCCGCAGGTGCTGTGCTGGGTCCCTGGCCGGTTGTGGTGGCATTTTTCGTTGCTCCGTTTTTCGGACTTAGCTGGGCGCTAATTTCTATGTTTTTTAAAAAAATCAGGCAAATTCCATACGGTCCCTTCTTGTCAATCGGCCTGTTTGTCGTTATGATTCTACATGATGCGGTTGTGAACTGGTTGCAGTTTCTTCAGTACCGCTGAGAAAAGCGAAAGTCAATATTCATTAAGTAAAGGAGTATATTATGAACTCTATAACCAGGAAGATCGCGCTGATAGCAATCGTAATTATGTCTTATACCCTTATCACCGGCTGCAGCGGATTCACAAGCTATAAGAAAAAATACAATGCGCTAAACGTTGAACATCAAAACCTCAAGGGTTTGTATGAAAATTGTCGGGCTACCTTAGGCAGCAGTGCCGCTGAAAAAGAAGAACTCGCTTTGAGATTGGCAGAAGGCGAACAGACAATCGACCAGCTAAAGCAGCAGATAGAAGAACGCAATCAAAGCCCCGGCGAAGCTACGGGATTCGGAGATTACCAGGTCGATATAGACTCGGCTGAAGGAACAATTACAGTTACACTGCCGAACACAATTCTGTTCGATTCCGGAAAGGCTTCTCTCAAATCAAGCGCAAAGGGAGACCTTAACCATATCGTTTCAGTACTGAACGAAAAGTACAGCGGCAGAATGATAGATGTGGTCGGACATACAGATTCCGACCCTATAAAAAAATCTAAATGGACAGATAACTGGCAGCTCTCTGCTGAAAGAGCTCTGGCAGTACTGCGTCATCTTAATTCAAACGGCATACCCGATGGCGGGATTCGCGCGATAGGCTGCGGAGCAGGAAGTCCGATTGCTCCGAATACCACCGCAAGCGGCAAGGCGAAAAACAGACGAGTTGAAATCGTAGTACATATGAGATGATTTGCCTAATTAGCTGTTTGACGAAAGGATTTGTTAGACACAATTGCAGCTCCGACATGAGGTCGGAGCTGTTTTTTTTATGCCTTCGGTTTTTTGGGGTATTATTAGAAAATTTAATCCCATCTATTCTCACAGGTTATATTTTTACAACAGACAGGCTCAAAGCCTTTTTTCTGGCAAAAGCTGCTTAAATCGCTATAATAATATGCTCGGAACTGTTTAATTGAAGGAAAACAATATGTCAGAACTTTATGTCGACCCACAGTACAAATCACTACTGTCTCTTAGAGACACAGAAATTGCCATTAAAGAGGTAAAAGATTATTTCGAAAGGGCACTTGCAAAAAACCTGAATCTTCAGCGTGTATCAGCGCCTCTGTTCGTCCGCAAGGGCTCAGGTGTTAATGACGACCTCAACGGCATCGAGCGCAAAGTAACTTTTCAGATAAAAGACGACAATGAAGCAGATGCAGAGGTGGTATTTTCCCTTGCCAAGTGGAAACGAATGGTACTTGCCGATTATGAATTTGCCCCAGGCGAAGGTCTCTATACAGATATGAATGCTATAAGACCCGATGAGGATTCACTTGACAATCTCCATTCTCTTTATGTTGACCAGTGGGATTGGGAAAGAGTGATGACCGCTGAAGAAAGGAACCTCGATTTCCTTAAAGATATAGTTCGTAAGATTTATGCCGCAGTACTGGAAACCGAAAAACATATATGCTCTGTTCATCCTCAGATAAAACCGACTCTGCCGGGGGAAATTCAATTCGTTCATACTGAAGAATTGCTCCAGATGTATCCCGACCTTCATCCGAGACAGCGTGAAGATAAGATCGCTGAAAAACTCGGAGCAGTTTTCATTATCGGTATCGGTGGTGAACTTGACGACGGGACTATCCACGACGGCAGGGCACCGGACTATGACGATTGGGTAACGCCTACCGGCAACGGCAAAAAGGGTCTCAACGGCGATATCTTTCTGTGGTACCCGGTCCTCAAAAGAGGATTTGAGATAAGCTCAATGGGTATCAGGGTCGATAAAGATACGATGCTTAAACAGCTCGAAATAAGAGATGCCCTAAATCGCAAGGAATTTAAATGGCACAAAAGACTGCTTAAAGGCGAGCTGCCCCTGTGTGTCGGAGGCGGTATCGGACAGTCGAGGTTGTGTATGTTCTTATTGCAGAAACTGCACATCGGCGAAGTCCATGCCAGTATCTGGCCCGAGGATATGATCGAAAAATGCGCCAAAGCAGGAGTTAAACTACTATAAATCCTAAATTGAAGGTAAACCGCTCCATTACTGTCGCGGCTCTGATTGCTTCGCCCCCTTTTTGCTTTCGCCCGCCGCCCCGCTTCGCGTAAAACGCGGGGGCTGGCAAGAAAGCATGGGGCTCGCAATGACATTTGGGTAACCCGCCGTAAAACGGCGGGCTAAATATAAATAGATGCCCGCTTTCGCGGGAATGACAAATAAACCCCGCCATTGAGAATGGCGGGGCTAAACAACTATAAATCTGAATAATCTGCGTAATCTGTGGTTAAAAACTTTGTGCCCTGGTGTCTTTGTGGCTACAAAAAAAGCGGCCTTTAACGCTCTAAAGGCCGCGACGATTTATATGATTTTTAGGAGGATACGAAGAAGATCATATTCGCTTCTGTTCTATTTACTTTTTCTACTAAACAATACGAGACTGCCCTTACCCTTGTTCTAAGATTTTTTTATTTTTTATATCTATTTTTGAGCATTTCCCACTGGCCAAAAGACCACATCCCCGTTTTCTGTGGCCCACATCTTAGGTTTGCCCATTTTATCAGACTCTACCTTCCCGCCGTCATCGTCAAAATCACTGCCGAAACTATATAGAGTGAAACCTTCATCGATAAGTTTGTATACTATCTCTTTGCCGCTGAACGGATCAATAGGAATAGAAGAAATATAGCCGGCTTCTTTGAGTTGATGTAATGTTTGCGGCAGGGCATTATTGTCCAGTTGGTACCGTAGTACGGCTAATGTTAAAATAAGAGATCGGCCCTCAATATCGAATATATAAGGATAAAAATTTATCCTATTAAAATCCAGCGGTATTGTCCAGTCGTGCAGATAACGTAACTTTTTTAGTTTTGACCATCCTGCCGAAAATGATCCCAGGCTTTTGCCTTCCTGGTGCAGTTGCCAGGGAGACATTTGGGCATATTGCTGAGCAGTATCATAATAATTATCGATCACATGAGATATATTTTTTCTGTTGGTGCTGATAAGAGCAATAGCAAGAAACTTCATCTTATGGAATATATTATCTTCCGGGGTGAATCCGCCATTCATCACGTCATTCCAGAATTTTGCAAGCTGAGAAGGAATTGCATGACCGTTGCCATGGCCGTTATCGGTATAACACATCTGGAGAAATTCGTCTAACATGAAACGTTCTGCCTGATAGTTTATACGATATGGACTGCCGGAGAACAGTCTCTCAAGTTTATCTTGTAGAGATTTCAGTTGATTTGGAGATAAATTGTAATCCGTAAGAATAATTCGTGTGATTTTAAATGAATGTCTTTCTATTCCAATGCCGGCTAACTGTTCTGGAGTTGATTTTGGCCCCTGAAAATGCCTGGCTGAATCCCATATTGCAGTTAGATCTCTTGAAAAATTGTCGAAGTGGTCTTGCTGAAGCTTCAAGAAAAAGATTAGTTGCCTTATTGTTGTCATATATCCATTTGCTAAGAGCAGCAAATTCTTTATCGTTTAATTGTTTTGATCTATGAATATTACTAATTTCCGGCAGCAGGTCAAATTCCGGGGGCGGGGGTACATAGCAACTGTTTGTATCTATTTCTTGCTCCCCGATTATTTTAGGAGGTTCTACATAAATTTCAGCTATTTCGTTATATAGAACCCCAGCATTATCACTTTCTTTGTCACTCGGTTTGTTAGCCTTTAGATATTCCTGCTTATAGTCTATTTGAATAGATGGTTTTCCTGCCGATATATAAAAACAGTAAATGACAAAACAGACTAAAAGAATACCGATACATTGCAAAAATCTTAAAAGTATACTGGAGTGGCGATTTTTCTTATTCATCTTGAATTCTCTCCTTTGTAAATATAGCGTCACGAATGACGGGTATCGAGTAACGAGCGGCGAATTTCATCCTCATCAGAGATATTTAGTCTATCGGCGTAGAATTTAAAATCCTCACTTTTACAAACCGGGGCTTTTTCATTATACGGACAGGCGAGGATGCATGCATCACAGCCGAAGAGATGCGGTTTTATTTTAGCAGCCAATTCCTTATCAATTTCGCCTTTATGTTCGATGGTCAAATAGCTGATACATTTTCGTGCGTCAAAGAAATTTCCAAATACATTAGCAGGACAGGCGTTGATACATTTAGAACACCCCTTGCAGTAATCTTTTTTTTCTAAGGGCTCATCAGGTTCTAAAGGCAGGGTAGTAATAAGTTCACCTAACAGCAGGAAAGAACCGAGTTGGGGATTTGTGAGGAGATGATTTTTTCCGATAAAGCCCAGGCCTGCACGTGCTGCTAATGCTCGCTCAGCCAGGGGAACTGAATCGACACAGGCCTTGAATTTTATATCTTGTGATGTCTGGCTCTTTAAAAAATCGGCGAGTTTGAAGAGTTTATTTTTGATAAAGTCATGGTAATCTTCGTATAGGGCGTATGATGCTATTTGAGCTGATGTTTTTGGTGGTTTGTAGTTGATGGCTGTGCATATCACGGATTTTGCGCCGTCTAAGAGCAGGGCGGGGTCGAAACGTTTTTCTATATTATTGCTGAGCCAGTTCATTGTGCCTTGGCAGCCGGCGTTGAGCCATTTTTTGAAGTGCTCGATTTGGGCGGTATCTATTGGGTCTGCTGAGGTTATACCGACGAGGTCGAAGCCGAGGTTTTTTGCCTGTTGTTTGATCTCAACTGTAGAGGTATGCTCTGTCATCTGCTTGTTTGCTCTGCTGTAATGAATTTTCAGTATTTATCCGAAAACTCATAATACTTTACTGGTCAGTAAGTTGCAAGAAGGTAGAGAACAGGAAAACAAATTCTAATCATTTTTTCATAATAATGTTGTTATTCTTATTAAAATGCTTGATTTTTAGTTGTATTTAGCATTATTATAAGAGCAAGGTCAGGCCTCACAGTTCAGGCAAAAGTTGCGTATAGGGTACATGGGGATTCACGCTAAAACAAACAATGGTGAGCAAGGATGAAAAGAAGAAGAACCATTGCGCTTATGAGCATGGATAGAAAGGAGGTGTAACAGACAAACATTCCTAATTTGTATCTTTGTATATATACAACTGTTGCGATTACACGTATATCAGGCAAATTTTTTTAAAGACTTAAAAGATTTATATGAAAGGAGGCTTGATTTATGTCAAAGCAAATGAAACTAATTCTATTTGCTCTTATCGCATTAATCCTCGTGCCATCTGCCGCACCGGCTGCTGTCATACAGGAAAATGAGACCGGCTTCTGCAATGTAGATGGTGCCATTGAATCTGAACATTCAGGCTACACAGGTTCAGGTTATTCAAATACGGACAATTCCAACGGTACCGGCATTGACTATAAGGCAAACGTAAACACAGCAGGTACATATTCCGTTGCTGTCAGATTCGCCAACGGTTCAAGCTCTCGTTCTGCAGATTTGATCGTAAACGGTTTGACAATAGAGGCATTCAGCTTTGCCGGCACCGGTACATGGACAAC
>JAFGGI010000012.1 GCA_016930635.1 Sedimentisphaerales bacterium
AGCCCAACCTGATGCCCTGTTAGCCTGATGTCCACTGCCTGATAAACTGTTGGCCTGATAGCCTTATCGGCGAGCATCGCAACCGATTAACGAAATACGAAGAAATAATTATGACGAAAATAAGTATTAAAATTCCGATACCAACATTTATTGAACGCATCTACATCTTCTTTCTACTCCGTTATCGTAAAAAACGCTTCGGCCTGGCATTTAGAAAGATAACACTCACAAACGGCAAATTCACCATCGTCAGCCCCGAAGATTACGAAAAACTGTCCGAGTATAATTGGCAATGTATTGAAAAAAATAACAATTCTTATGCTATACGAATGCAGGGCAATAAAATTATACAGATGCACAGGATGATTACCAATACGCCTAAAGGTAAAGTTGTTGACCACAAAGACCGCAACGGCCTGAACAATATAAGAGAAAACCTGCGCCTCGCAACTATAGCACAGAATAACAGAAACTGTAAAAAAAGGACTACACCTGTCAGTTCAAAATATAAAGGTGTTTCTCTGTATAAGGGATACAAAAAGTGGAGGGCATCTATACGCTATGATAATAAATATAAACATTTAGGCTATTTTGAGAACGAAATAGAAGCCGCAAAGGCATACGATGAGGCCGCAAAAAAATACCATGGCGAATTCGCCGTACTGAACTTCCCAAAAAATAATCCAAAAGCCCACAACATAAAATTACCAGTTTAAAAAGTATTTAGCCCCCGGACCTGTGCCGGGGGGAAAAATTCGGTTAGCCCTGCCATCTTGTATGGCAGGGTTACAGAGCCCCAAGCGTAAGCGAGGGGTAAATATATTGTTTAGCCGTCGCCGTCCGCGGCGACGTGACAAAAAGATGAACAATATTACTATAAATGACGTACTTGACGATAAAATTTCATTATATATAATCTTATTCTTATGCATTTTTGTAAGACTATTTAGCGGAGTAAATATGATTAAGATAAAAGGGTTACGAAAGTGTTTTGGGCCGATAGTTGCCGTTGACGGCGTATCTTTTGAGGTAGAAAAAGGACAAATCCTGGGGTTTTTAGGGCCTAACGGAGCAGGAAAAAGCACGGTTATGAGGATGCTGGCCTGTTTCCTCCGCCCTGATGGTGGAACCGCTGAGGTCTGCGGATTTGATATCCTCAAAAAACCCATCCAGGTCAGGCAGAATATCGGCTACCTGGCTGAGAACGTACCGGCATACAGCGAGATGACAGTAGGGGCGTTTTTGAACTTCATCTGTGATGCACGAGGGCTCGAAGGCAAAAAACGAAAAGAAGCACTCGATAAGGCTGTGGCAAGTTGTCATATCGAATCGGTATTTCATCAATCGATAGAGACTTTATCCAAAGGCTATAAACGCAGGGTAGGTCTGGCACAGGCCCTTATTCACGACCCGCCTGTTTTGATACTTGACGAACCGACCGACGGCCTGGACCCGAACCAGAAGCATGAAGTTCGAGGACTTATCGGAAAAATGGCAGAGAATAAATGTATTGTTATCTCGACACATATATTGGAAGAAGTCGAAGCCATCTGCTCAAGGGTGATAGTTATCGCTAAGGGAAAGATATTAGTCGATTCTACACCGCAGCAGCTCAAGGCCGAACATAACTGTTCACTTGATGAAGTGTTCAGAAAAATAACAACAACTAAAGTTGCGTAGTAGCCACGAAGGCACCAAGGCACGAAAAAAATATAATTAAACCTTTGTGTCTGAGTGGTTATAAAAGGAATATGTAATTGTTTAAGACTTAGTGTCTTTGTGTCTTAGTGGCTATAGTAAAAAGGAAAAGTAAAATGCAGGGTTTTTTAGCGGTATTTAAGCGGGAGTTTAAATCGTATTTTACAACGCCTTTGGCGTATGTATTTCTGGTAGTGTTCTTATTCTTTTCAGCCTATCTGACATTTAAGCAGGGCTTTTTCGGTGCTCGCCAGGCGGATATGTCGGCGTTTTTCATCAATATGCCTTTGCTGTTTGTCTTTCTTGTACCTGCTGCAGCGATGAGGCTATGGGCTGAGGAGCGAAAGAGCGGCTCAATCGAATTATTATTTACACTGCCTATAACTGTTACCCAGGCGCTGCTGGCGAAGTTTTTCGCGGCCTGGCTGTTTCTTCTGATAGCGATGGTGTTAACCAGCCCGATGGCAATAACTGTTTGCTATTTAGGCTCTCCTGATATGGGTATGATATTGTCCGGCTATCTGGGCAGTATATTAATGGCAGGGGGGTTTTTGGCGGTGGGCTGTTTCTTTTCTGCGATAAGCAGTAACCAGGTAATAGCGTTCGTACTTTCGGTAGTTGCCTGTGCGGTGCTGGTTTTTGCGGGTATGCCGACAACGATGAACTATCTTTCAAGCTTTCTGCCGGTCGAAGCGGTTGAAGCGATAAGCATGATGAGCTTCCAGGAGCACTTTGATTCCATGCAGCGGGGGATTCTTAAATTTTCTGATTTGAGTTATTTTGTGATTCTCATAGCCGGGTGGGTCTCGGCCTGCGGCATAGTTCTTGACGAAAGGAAGGCTGGCTGATGAATAAGACCTTGAGAATAATCGCTGGTGTAGTATTTGTTCTGATAATAACTTTCAGTCTTATCCATATCTGTCAAAATCTCGGCAGAAGCTGGAAAGTAGATATTACTGAACAGAAGATCTATACTCTCAGTGACGGGACGAAGACTATTCTGGGCAAACTCAATAAGCCTGTGCGTATGAAGCTGTATTATGCAAAGACGGCGGCGATGAAGGGGCCCGATCAGATCCGATACTTCAATAACTATTACGAGTTTGTAAAGTCGCTGCTTGAAGAGTATGTCAGGGTATCGGGTGGTATGGTTGAGCTGGAGATTATCGACCCGAGACCCTATTCGGATGAGGAAGTAGCGGCGATAAGATACGGCCTGAAGCGCTTTCCGATAACTGAGGAGGAAGGTTTCTTCTTTGGCCTGGTTGTTCAGACGCAATTCGGAGTTGAGAAAGTTATCCCCGTATTTTCCCCGAGCAGGCAAAATTTCGTCGAATATGATATCAGCTATTTGATCGACACAGCGATGACCCGACAGAAAAAACGAATAGGCATATTAAGCGCGCTGGAAGTTATGGGTGATGATGTCACTCCTTACATGGCTCGTATGATGAAAATGCAGGGCCAGGTGCCAAAGCCGGCGTGGGCGTTTGTGGAACAGCTTAAGCAGCAGTATGAGGTGGTAGGTATTCCGCGGGATGTCAATAAGATAGAAGATGTGGATACCCTGCTGGTGATACATCCGAAGGATTTTAATGAGCCGACGCTTTTTGCGATAGACCAGTTCGTGCTGGGCGGCGGCAGGACGATAGTCTGTGTTGACCCGTACTGCATTAATGATATGCCGGAACAGCCGGCAATGCAGATGCAGATGCGGCATAACCCGAGCTCCGAAATGGATAAGATACTGGTTAAGTGGGGTCTTGAGGTGCCGAAAGACACGTACGCAGGCGACAGGATGCTGGCGATTTCCGGCAGACTAAAAGCCAACGACAGGCCTAAAAAGATAATAGGTTTTCTCGGCTTAGATGCGGCGAAGTCCAAAGACTGTTTCAACCGGGATAATGTAATGACTTCAGAATTGAATGAAGTTAAAGTCCTGTTCAGCGGAATACTTCGCGAAACGATAATGAATGAAGAAGAAGCCGCCCAGATGAATCTTAAAAGGATACCGCTGATAAGCACCAGCGACAGGGGCAACAGCTGGAAAGCGAATCCATATGAGCTTATGAGTCCTGATGCGGACAGGCTGATGGAGAAATTTACCGATGGTACTAAACCGGTGCATATTGGTTATATGGTTACCGGCAGATTCAAAAGCGCTTTTCCGGATGGTATCGATATCGAGGTTGAAGAAGCCGGCGATGCCAACGAGCCGGTAAAGGTAACCAGACATCTCGATGCGCTGCCGGCGGCGAGTGAGGACTGTGCAGTTGCTGTTTTTGCCGATGTGGACTTTTTGAGCGATATGGTTGCTTATGTAGATACATTTTTCGGCAAGCTTGTGGCAGGCGATAACAGCGCCTTACTGATGAACGCTATCGAGGACCTTAGCGGGTCGAGCGAATTGATATCCATAAGGTCAAGAGGCAATTTCAAACGGCCTTTTGAAGTTGTCGATGAGATAGAAGCCAAAGCGGAAGAAGAAACCGCTGTCGAAGAAGCGAAGATCAATGCTGAAATAAAAGGATTCGAGTCGGAACTGCAGTCAATCCTCGGCTCTGCTAAAAAAGGCGAAGAAGAGATTATCGGCAGTTCCATCGTTCAGAAAAAGAAAGAGCTTGAGCTTAAGATACTCGAGGCAAGAAAACAACTTAAACAGATAAGGAAAGTAAGACTCGAGCGTATCGAAAAGCTGGGCAATAAGCTGAGAAACTTTAATATGCTGGCAGCACCGGCAGTTATACTTTTGATAGTTATAATACTCGGCATCCAAAGAAGCGCAAAAAAGAGACATTATATAAGTCATGCGAGTGATTCGTAATTCGCCAAAGGCGAATTGGAACAGATGAGTGTTAGAACAGGTGAGCAGGTAAATTTTGGAGTTTTTAGATGAGTAATAAGAAATTGACGATTTTGGCGATTGCGGCAATAGGGTCAATAGTATTGGCTGTTCTTGTTTCACATAGTACAAATAAAGTCCAGCCTGTCTCATTTGAGCAGGGCAACCTGATACAGGGACTTGATCCGGAGAAAATTGCTGAAATAGTGATAGAAAAAGACGGCCAGACGATCACTTTGAGGCGGCAGGAAGACGGCTTTGTTGTTGCAAACAAGAGCAACTATCCTGCCTGGAACAGGACGGTTAATGATCTGCTGGCAGGCTGTCTGGATATCAGGTGTGTCGAGCTTTATACCGAAGATGAAGCGAATTTCAAGGACTTAGGCGTTACCGAAGAAAATGCAAAAGATGTGGTAAAATTTCTAAGTGCAAACGGCGAAGTTATCACCGGTATTATCGTGGGCGATGCGCGGGACGGCGGGCAGATGGCGTACTGTCGGCTGGTTGATGATAAAAAAGTTTATGTTATTTATAATGTGCCATGGGTACGGGCTGATGTCCTGGATTATATCGACAGGGATATTTTGTCCGTTGACAGGGATAATATCGACAGGGTAGTTGTTACGCAGCCGGGCGGAGAATATACACTTGTCAGTGAAGCTAATGGATTAGATGTTGCACTGGAGGGCGTGCCGACAGGCAAGCAGAGGAAAAAGAGCGACTGTATCAGGACGATGACGGCCCTGACGAATCTTATGCTTGAAGATGTTATACCGGCCGCCGAAGGTGCGGACCTGAATTTCGATAAGCGGTTCAGCTGCCTGCTTAAAGATTCAGCTCTGTACACTATTGATATTGCGCAGAAGGATTCGAAAGCATTTATAAAATGCAGCGCTGAATTTACAGATAAGACGCCGATCAAAAAAGAACAGGCGGTAGAATCACAGGAGGAGCTTCAAAAGAAAGAAGCCAAGCTGCTGGCCCGGGAAAAGGCGATGACATTTGACCAGGCATGTGCGGGCTGGATATATGAGGTCGGCGAATACAAGGCACAGGTTATGACCAAAAAGTTCGATGAACTTGTAGAAGATATAACCGAAGAAGTAAAAAGTGAATAGTGAAAAGTGAAAAACTAAAATCAAATATCAAAAATCAAAACTACATATAAAAATTAAAAAAGTTATAAATTTGGCGAGGAGGATTTGTTGAAGATAGAGTAAAAGGTGTGCACCAATTTTCGAGGATATAATATGAAAGCACAGGTGATAATAAAATTTTCTGAAACATTGGATTCGATTCAACGAGAGGTAGTGGCAAAAGCAGCTAAAGTTCTTGAAAAAATGGAGGTAGATGTGGTGTCTGAGGAGATTCAAGATTCGGATAATTTAGGTGTTTCTATAGAAGTATTAGAAATGGGCGGCATAAGCGAAATCGAAATCAGTCGGTTTCTTTCTTCATTATTTTCTGATAAGTCATTATCAGGAGTTTCTGTTGCACTTGGAGATGGCGAGAAAACCTTTAAACTTCCTGATGAAAGTGATGAATGTATTGATTGGTTTATTATGGAGTAGAGAAGACGTGTAAATGGCGGGGCTAAATATTTTTGTAGATTGCCGCGGCGATTTTTAATCGCCTCGCAATGACGAACCCCGTCATGCGTGGATGACGGGGCTAACCCCGCACCGATAAAAAAGAATGAAAAAATGGTGCGGGACAGGCGAATAAACACGAATAGACATAATTTTTAATTTTGAATTTTTAATGTTTAATTGTGGAGCCGCCTTGCGGCGAGGTATATATTTTAACATTCAACATCGAACTTTGAATTTCCAATGTGGAGCCGCCTTGCGGCGGGGAATTTATTGACCCCGTCATACGGGGATGACGGGGCTAACCAATGGTGGTTTTTTCTGCTGTTATGGGTGTGGAGGGCTGTTGAACTGTTTGTTTATCTCGGTCTAAAGAGACAAGAATTGAAACAGCCGTTATAACGACTCCCACCATCGTGAAAATTATTAGTTGTTTGTTAGTTGGTTTCATTGTTAGATTTGTTAGCATCTTGAATTATTATTCCTTTTAATTTTTCTAAATATTTTTGCGTTATCCGTGGAGGTTCTAGAATGAAACAAAATAATCTAGGTTTGTCTATATATAAAATCTCCACCCAAAAAGAAACCTTATCATCAAAAAAAACCCTATACTGATATTGACAATCGTCATAATCTAAAAAAACTATATTATAGTTATTGGACAAGAGGTACCTAGCATTACATAAATCATCATTCTTTCCTTCTTCCAAATGTTCCTTATAAAATTCAGTATTATTAATTGCCGAATCAATAATCTGACGAAGAAACTGATCAGATTCCATCCTCTCTCGCGCCCATTTTTGTTGAAGCACATGGTTACATGAAGCAAGTATCAAGCCAAAAATGGCAACGATACTAATGCCCCACAATAACCTTCGGATAAATTTATGAGCTGAATGGTTCGTATTATCTATTTGGTTATTCATATTATTCTTCGCCAATGAAATAATAGGTGACTGTCCCTATTTATTTACTATTTATTTAGTTGATTCTCAGAAGGCTCCTCAGTGTTGAAGTTTGGATTATATCAGGATAGTTGGTGTGGGACAAGGTAATTTGACAATGAGATTGCCGCGTTGCGCTCGCAATGACGGGAAGAAGTGTGAAAAGTTTGAAGGTGTGAAAAGGATGAAAGGCAATCAGGTTATCAGGAAACCAGGAAGTGGATATCAGGGCAACAGGATATCAGGGAAGGAGATTCTTCACATCGTTCAGAATGACAATGAGATTGCTGCGGCGATTTTTAATCGCCTCGCAATGACGAACCCCGTCATGCGGGGATGCCGGATTTAAACCCTCCGGCATCCGTCCTTCGTCAAGACTACGGAGGACAGGCAGGTCCGGGGGGCTAAATGAGATTCTTCACGTTGTTCAGAATGACAAAATTAAGTGATATTTTCCGGGGGGAGGAAGCTTTTGATGACGAAAAATACACCGAAGGCTATTATCGCAAGTGAACAAATCGCAAGGATAACCTTTTGCTTGTTTTCGCCTAACAGTTTCATTCCCTTAAAACTTGCAAGTGACATTATCTCGAGCCAGGTCATATCGCAGAACCAATGCACAAGTGCAAAAAGAATCAAAACAGTGTGGCCGAGGTTTGCGGCGTCTTTTGCGAAATTCAGGCCCACCGTTGCCCACCATAAGATGAAATACGGATTTGTGATTGAAAGTATCATTCCAGTTTTTATTGGCCCGGCGGTTTTGGGGTAGGGCTGGTCGGCGTGGAAGTTTTTTACATCTCTTAGCATATCAAGGCCCATATATACCAAGAAGACTCCGCCGATGAGGCCGATGAGCATATTGGCCATTCCGGAGCCCATGATAAAACCCAGACCCAGCATAGCGGCGACCATTAACGGCAATTCGACGGCGCAATGGCCTATTGAGATGAGGAATCCTGCGTGACGCGATTTTGTGCCTGCCGCGATGGTTGCAGCGGTAACGGGGCCTGGCGCAAGTACGCCTGAGATAGATATTACAAATACCTGGAGTAGAAATATAAAAATATTCATTATCCGATTGGTCTTTAAAACATTCGTTACAAAACAAAATTAATTACGTTTTACGTCCTTCGGTTGCGATGCTCGTTTCGTTTATCGCAGGTCCGTTATACGGATGACGCAACCGTGACGAGTCTCGCAACCGTAACCGTTTAACAATTTTTGCATCTTTATTTCATTGCCTTTTTTCGTATTTCAGAGCTATTTAAGGCTGTTCTTAAATCGGCATAATGGTATGGAAGATTGAATTTATTGCAGATGGACTTGAATTTTGCGATTGTCTCTTCGCTTAACTGGTTTTGCGGTTCAGTGTCGGCCTTGCAGAAGAATATTCTGCAGGCTGCAAAGCGGAAGTCTCTGACGGTGCATTTGTTGTTTTTAAGATAGGGGCAAGATTGCGATGATGGATTTGGTGCGCTCTTATGGTTAACCGCTCCATTACTGTCGCGGCTCTGTAACCCCGCCATAAATGGCGGGGCTAAATATACTCCTTCCTCACGGTTGGGGCTCTGTTGCGTTTTGATAGGTTTTACATTTTGGAAAAAGTAGAGCAGTTCGGGTGTTGTGATGAAGAGTTTGTGGCCGAAGGATTCGAAATTGCAGCAGCTGCCGCAGGCGGAACAGTCGGCATCGAGAGTTTTTATGTTTTCATCGAGCCAGGAGTAAATTTTAGCGACCTCGGCGCAAATTATCTGCGTCGCCGTACCGGCGACGGCTAAACAATTTTTATTTTTGTTTTTTGATCTTTTCAATTTTCTCGAATGTATAGAGTTTGCCTTTGTTTATACCCGGGCATCTTTGGGCTGCGGCGTTCCAGTGGTTTGGAGTTTTGAGATTACTTGCCCAGAAGGGCCAGTTTTTGCACTGGGCAGGTCTGAGGTCATAAATTGAACATCCTTTGTTTGTCAGAAAGATACAATCCTTTGATGAGGGGTCTTCTTTTATCGAATAGCGGAAGCCGTATCTTTTTAAGTATTTTTTTCGCAGTTGTGAGACAGTCAGGCCGAGGTATACAGCGAGTTTTTCTGTTTCGGCTCTGGATATCCAGATGACGCCTTCTTCCGGGCCGGCGCAGCAGTTGCCGCACTGGAGGCATTCGAAATGAAGGCCTGCGATGTACCATACAGAATTGTTTTTGTTTGTTTTATTCATAAATTTAACTTCGATATGCTAACAGAAGAGTGGGTGTATTGAAAGAGTCAAATAAAAGTGTATTAGTTGCGGCCGAGCCAGTAGAAGGCGAATTCTCTAAAGTCGTCTGCATTAACGATACCGCTTTGGTCGAAATCTGTTCCGAAGCACCAGTCTGATTCGTCGCCGGCGAGGTCATTGCAGTCGGTGTTTAACCATTGCAGGACGAAGAAGGCCAGGTCGTTTAAATTTACGTAGCCGTCTGCGTCGAAATCCGGAGGGACTGGTTTTGCCTGGTAATTGAAGACGTCGTTGCTGTCAACGTAGGTATTGGGGTCGATGCGGTGTTTCCACGTCGTAGTTACGTCAAGACCGTTGACATCTATGAGAAGATAACCATATTTCAGGTCGTTATAAATACATTGAGGTATCCATGAGCCGTTGTCACCTATGTAACTACCTATTACTCCGTCGTCTTCTCCGTTTATCATGAATTGGTGTAAATCGTTGTCTGGGTCGCCGTCACCGTCGTCCAGCCGGGCGTGATCATAAGCATGGTCGTGTCCACAGATATATGTTCTGCCGCTGGCAGCAGCTATACTATCCCAAAAGGTGTTTCTTTGTGCAGGATAGGATGCAAGGCAGTCAGGATGGAGATATTGAAAAGCGGGCTCGTGAGCGTAAAGAAAAATATGCGGGAGGTTATTTTGTGAAAACTGTTCGTCGAGCCAGGCCTGGTTTACACGGTGCCAGTGTGTGCCGTAAACGTCGAGACCTATTATAAGAACGTTATCATAACTGAAGGAATAGGTGATGTTTTTTTCATCTACAGGTCCGTTATCAGGTGAAGCGTAACTGCCGGAGAAGACATTATCCCAGGCCTGCTTTGTCTCATTAATATCTAATACTCCTTCGACCTCATGATTTCCCCGGATAGGGTATACACCTATGCCGGCGTCGTAGAGAGGCTGGGCAATGCTGAGCCAGTCGGTTAGTTGTGCTTCGAATTCAGCCTGAGTCTCGCAGAAATCGTCGACTATATCGCCGGCGACGATTACAAAATCTACATTATCTGCAATTATTGCTGGGATGTATTCCTGAAATTCAAGCAAGTGGTCGGGAAAAGGATAATGAGTATCTGAAAATGCAGCGAAACGGACAGCTTTGCTCTCATAAGTGAACAAGCAAATTGAGATAAAAACGCAGATTATGGTTAACAATATTCTCTTCTTTAGTTTTTGCATTTTGCTTCACCGGATATATGGGTATTATACCATATTTCCGGCGGCGATACAAGCCTGCAAAGCCTTTATTTGCAAATATTTACCATTTTAATACTGCGCCGGTATCTGCGCTTTGCGCCATGGAGGCATATTTTGCAAGACAGCCTTTTGTTATCCTTGGTTCTGGCGGTACAAAGTCGAACTTTCTTTTTTCCAGCTCGTCGGCTGAGAGTTTGACGGCGAGTTTTCTTGCGGGGATATCTATTTCGATGATATCGCCTTCTTTGAGCAGTCCTATCGGTCCTCCGACAGCGGCTTCAGGACTTACGTGACCGATGCAGGCGCCGTGGGTTCCGCCGCTGAATCTGCCATCGGTAATAAGAGCGACGGATTCTCCCAGTCCTGCGCCCATAATGTATCCTGTGGGCATCAGCATTTCCTGCATACCTGGTCCGCCTTTTGGACCTTCGTTTCTGATAACGACGACGTCGCCGGCCTTTACTTTTCCGGCGAGGATGCCGTCGCAGGCATCTTCCTGGCTTTCGAAGATAACGGCAGGGCCGCTGTGTATCATCATTTTTTCTGCAACACCTGCGGTTTTTACTACACCGCCATTCGGTGCGAGGTTGCCTTTGAGGATCGACAGGCCTCCGGTTTTCGAATGAGCATTTTCGAGTGTGTGTATGCAGTCGGTATTTTTGATTTTTGCATTGGCGATATTTTCGCCGAGGGTTTTTCCTGTTACGGTAAGGCAATCGAGTTTGAGCATATTTTTTACTTTGCTTATTTCCTTCAGGATAGCACTTACCCCGCCTGCTTCGTCGACGTCCTGAACGTGCCAGTGGCTTGATGGTGAGACTTTGCAGATATTGGGGCATTTTTCGCTTATACTGTTAATTCTTTCGAGGTCATATTGTATTTGGGCTTCATAGGCCAGAGCGAGAGCGTGGAGGACGGTATTTGTCGAGCCTCCCATAGCCATATCGAGCATAAATGCATTGTCAATTGAATCGACGGTTATGATATCACGGGGTTTTATGTCCTGTTCGATGAGTTTTATGATCTGTGCCCCGGCGGCGGCGTATAATTTGTCTCTTTCAGGATTGATAGCCAGGACAGTACCATTTCCCGGCAGAGCCATTCCGATTGCCTCGCACAGACAGTTCATACTGTTTGCGGTAAACATACCGGAGCAGCTTCCCTCGCCCGGACATCCGCAGCATTCAAGCTCATAGAGTTTTTTTTCGTCGATTTTGTCGGCCTTGTATTCAGCGACACCTTCGAAGACCGAGATCAAATCGGCGGTATTACCTTTTGAGTCTTTTCCTGCTGCCATTGGTCCGCCGGAGATGAAGATCGTTGGGATATTGACACGGACAGATGCCATCAGCATTCCGGGAATTATTTTGTCGCAATTTGGAATACAGACCAGGCCGTCAAAGCAATGGGCTCTTAGCATTGATTCGACTGAGTCGGCGATGATTTCTCTTGAAGAGAGGGAGTATTTCATTCCGGTATGTCCCATAGCGACGCCGTCGCAGATAGCGATAGTGTTGAACTCGAACGGTACGCCGCCGGCAGCTCGAACGGCCTGTTTGACCTTTTGAGCTACCTTATCGAGGTGTACGTGGCCTGGTACTATCTGGCAGAAGCTGTTTGCGATACCTATAAACGGCTTTTTCATATCCTCATCTTTAAGGCCGCAGGCCCGCAGCAGGGATCTGTGCGGGGCTCTCTGGAACCCTTTTTTTATCATGTCGCTTCTCATATATTTGCTCCTAAATGGTTTTAAATTAAGGAATAGGGGATTATACACGCAAAACTCTAATAAATAAATTCTAAAAGCATAAAAAGCGGTTATCAAGTATAAAAAAAATTGCTCAATAAATGCTTAACTGGTATAATCACCGGCTATTCAGGACAGATTAAATATGGCAATTGAATGGTTTTAGGAGAAAATAATGAGTGCTAAACAGGTGGTTGCGGTTGCGTTTTTATCGATTTTATTGTCTATTTCGGCCGGTTGCGGCCCGGCAGTAAAAATGGGGCTTAATCTGGCACCGCAGAGCGAAGCTACTTATAAAGTAATTACCAAATTCGGCAAGGATTATTCATTTGTTCAACCTTCAATCAATAAAACCAAAGAGCGTCATACAGCCGTTGTGTTAGAAACAGTTTTTGTACAAAACGTCGAGAGTATTGACGCGGAAGGTAATATAACAGCGAAGATTACTATAAAAGATATTAAGTATTTCACGGAAGATGCCGACGGTCAGAAAGGCATGTTTGACAGTTATTCTGATGATCTGGAATCTAATCCTGTATTTAAAATGCTGGGTAAGAGTTATGAAGTCAAATTAACACCTAACGGCCAGGTTATAGGAGTTGATGTTGCGGAAGCTAAGGAATCTGTAACAGGGGACGATTTTGCGAGGCGATTTTGTGATAAATTCCTAAGCGAAAAAGAAGTCAGGACGCGTCATCAGGTCCTTGCGTTGATGAATGCCGGCCAGAAGCTGTACAAGAAAGGTGATAAGTGGAGCGTAGTTGTTCCGGGTCCTGAAGGTATGCTTCGTCCCAAGTCATTTGAGAAAACTTATACCCTGACAGATGTTAAGACGCAGGGTGAAGACGAGATAGCTGTTGTAGATATGGTTGCTGTTACCAGCTCAAAGCGTGCAGACGGGGTAGCCGAAGATGATGCAAAGATGAACTTTTTTTCAAAGATGTTCGATGAAACCGACCACTATACCGGCCAGATGAAGCTTAATTTAACTACTGGCCAAATAGACAGTTATCAGGAGTCACTGAAGGCGGAATGGGTTGCGATCGAACCGTCCTCAAAGCAGCCAAGTGACAAAGGTCCTGACCAGCTGACGATGAGTTTATGGCGTATGTATAGTATTGAGAAGGTAGAATAACTGCGGAACACAGAAACCATCTTTAATGTTTCGAGCAAGGCGAAAATGTTGTGTTCTAAAATTTGAATTATCTTTTTTTTAGTATGAATTAGCACACGGAATTATTCGCAGGTATCTATTATGAGAAAATGGATTTTTGCGGGATTTTTTTTGGGGGTAAGTTTTTTTGTTTTAACAGGTTGTCAGGAGCAGCAGAGGTCGGCTGATTTTAAAGGTCCGCTGTTATTGAGTGTGGATTTTCAGTCTGGTGTTGCGCTGAGGTATAAGTTTGTCAGTGAAAGACAGATAGAGCTTGCGTTTGAATCGTCCGGTAAAGATGCCCGGAAAAGCGGTCGCAATCAGACATACAATGAAAAGCTTGAGATGGAGATTTCTTACAATCCGACAGAGATAGACCCTTATGGTTATTCTGTGATAGAGGCGGTTTGTGATTCTGTTAAGGTTACCCGCAGTTCGCGAGATGGGCGTGGTCATAATAAGAGCGATGCGGTTGAATCTGCTGTTGGCAGGAGTTTTACAATTAAAATTACGCCGACCGGCAAGATAGTCGATTATACATCGCTTGAAAATTTGGTCAAAGAACTTGGCGGGAAGTCTTTTACTCAAACATCGAATTCCGGCAGGGTTAAAGATCCCGATATGATTATGGATTTTATTGCGACGCAGTGGCATTTATGGGATGCGGTATCGAGTGTAAAGAACCCGTTAAAGGGTCTTAAGAAGGGGCATAAGTGGAAATCTCAGATGTTGGCGCCGATGCCGTTTGTTTCTAAGAAGGGCAGAGACGTGGAGTATACCTTTGCGGGTACGGTTGATGTGAATGGTGTTTCGCTTGCTGAGATAACGAGCAGTTATACGTTGAGTGGATTGTCGCCGGAAGGGATACCCATGCCTTATACGGGTTCGTTTCAGATGCGTGGTACTTTTGGTTTTTTAAGGGGTTATCAGGTTAATAGTCTTACCGGCAGGGGCAGACTTTTCTATGATATAGAAAGGGGTCTTATTCAGAGCGATGTCCAGCAGTATCATACTGAGGCGGCCGCTTCTGTTTTTGGTCTGGCTACAGCGAATTTGTCGATAGATCAGACTATAACGATGACGTTGATGGAATGAAATATGGTATCAGGAGACTGAGTTGAACAGGAACAACCTTTGGGCGCCGTGGAGGATCGGATATATTCAGGGTTTGAGTGAAAAACAAGATTGTTTTATCTGTCATGACGTAAAACATCCGGCACAGGACGAGGATAATTTTGTGTTATGGCGTACTGAGAGGTCTCTTGTTGTTCTCAATAGATTTCCCTACAACAATGGTCATTTACTTTTGGCTCCTGTAAGGCATATTGCCGGGCTTGATGAACTGGATGATAAAGAGATGATCGAACTTACAAAACTTATAGTAGCCTCCCAAAAAGTATTGATGCTTGCGATAAAGCCTGGCGGTTTTAATGTTGGTATGAATTTTGGCAGGTGCGCGGGTGCTGGTTTGCCGGGGCACATGCATATTCATATAGTGCCGCGGTGGGACGGCGATACGAATTTTATGGCTATTTGCGGTAATACTGATGTTATAAGCCAGTCAATGAAGGATTTATACCGGCAGCTGAAAACCATAAGCGCGGAAAACAATCTGCCGGAAATTTAATTATGACGGAAAGAGTGAGTTTTTTTGCTGTAACAGAGGCATCCAGTAAAGGGAGGAGATTTAATGAGCCGGAACACGCCTACCGTTCTGCATTTGAGCGGGACAGGGACAGAATAATCCATACATCTGCGTTTAGGAGGCTTGAGGGCAAAACTCAGGTTTTCATGCCTCAGACAAATGACCATTATCGGACAAGACTTACCCATAGTATTGAAGTGGCCCAGATAGGCAGAACGATTGCGAAGTCGTTCGATTTAAATGAGGCTCTGACTGAGGCGGTTTGTCTTGGGCACGATTTGGGGCACAGTCCTTTCGGTCATAGCGGCGAGGCGGCACTTGACAAACTGATGAAAGATTATGGCGGGTTCGAGCACAACGCTCAGACGCTGCGAATTGTTGATGTGCTTGAAAAGCCTTATCCTGATTTTGCCGGTCTGAATCTGATGTATGAGACGAGACTTGCTCTGGCAAAACACAGAACTGTTTACGATACGCCGAAGTCAGATACTTTTACGGAGAAGAACTGTTCGCTGGAAGGGCAGATCGCTGATCTTGCCGACAGGATAGCGTATAACTGTCATGACCTTGAAGACGGCCTGCGGGCAAATCTGCTTGATTATGAAAAGGTTGTAACAGTTGGGCTGTGCAGCGGGGCTGCGAAGCGTTGTCAGGCGGAGAAGATCAGCAATAGTCTTATCAGAAATACACGGATTGCGAAAACGATAATAGATATGCTTGTCGGAGATTGTATCGAAGCGAGCAGAGCAGCGATTGATTCAGCGGATATTAATGATTTAAAGCAGGTATTAAATAGTGATAAGAATTTTATAGTATTAAGTTCTGCTGCTGATGGTGCACTGGGTGAGCTTGAGGAGTTTTTGCATCAGAGTATGTATGAACATGAAGCGGTAAAAGCAGGTTCAGCTCAGTCGGCAGGCTGGCTGGGAAAAATCTTTAAAAAGTTCTGCAAGAAACCTGAACTGATGCCGGACTATTATCAGAACCTGGTTAGCGAATTTGGTCTGGAAAGAACGGTCTGTGATTATATCGCGGGTATGACGGACTGGTATTGTCTGGAGATGCTGAATACTTAAGGATACCTCTAAAAATTTGTTCGGGCGGCAGAGCGAATCTTTTTGTCGCCGGTCTGCGTTAGACAAAAGCCACTTTATCTATTGGATAAAGCTGATTTGTCTTCCTTGCCGGCGAGCAAAAATCTTCTACTTGCCGCTCAAAAGCAATTATTAGAGCTACCCTATAATCTTTATTGTGAAAATGAAGAAGCTAATTTTATCCTGTTTTGGTCTTGGTTTTCTGCCGGGGGCGCCGGGAACGTGGGGAAGTATCCCGCCTTTGGTGATTTTTCTTGTCTTTCATTATTTTTATCCGACGGCAGTTGCTTTGAGCATCCTGCTTGTCATTATGTTAATAGTGTCATCAATATTATGTCTGCTGTTTGCAGGTGAAGCTGAGGAGCTGGCGGCCAAAAAGGATCCGAGCTGGATAGTTATAGATGAATTTGCAGGGCAGTCGGCGGCGTTGATAGCTGCTGCTTTTACGGGTGGTAAGGTTTTGCTTATGGCGGCGGGGGCGTTTTTACTTTTCAGGATTTTCGATATTGTAAAACCCTGGCCTGTATGCAGGGCTGAAAAGTTGCCGGGGGGGTTGGGGATACTGGCTGATGATATAGCAGCAGGAGTTCTGGCGGCGATTGTGCTGGGGATTATTGAGATTTTCATCATTTAATACAAATTCTTGCATAGTCTCGTGTTATGGTATATCATTTCGGCGTTATTTTATTGTCCCTTTGAGATCGCTTTATGACAGTTGAATATTCGGCTCAATTTTGCAGAGATTTAGAGTCCCGGCTCGAACAGTTATCGCTGCTTCGGCCGATGAGGCGCCAAAGATATGAGAGCGGCACAGAGCTTGACTATGATCTTGAGCCGATAGGCAGCAGCGAGAAGGTCAGGGTAAAGCTGCAGGTCGAAAAATTTGTCGGCGGGGGGTTTGCAGGGCAGGTCTATAAGGTAAAAATACTCGAAATTAGTAATCCGGATTTGTGTCCGGATTTAGAAGTTGGGCAAATCTGTGCGATAAAGATCCTCATACCGCCTTCGGGCTTTAGCAAACTGTTTCGAAATGCACTTTACTGGGTTGGCTTCAGCGGGCCTTTTCAGCTTCAGGTAAATCCTGCAGCGGCAAAGGCAGGGGCGTTATGGCAGAAATTTATCCGCAGGGCGGCAGGGATAAAGTTCGGCGATGAAAATTGTGTCGTTAATATCTTCGGTACATTTGTTGATGAGAATATGGGCAGCTGCGGCGAGATAAGCGAATGGATCGAAGGGCGGACCTGGCAGCTTGAAGTGGATGACCATGTTGACCTGCTGAAGAAATGGCGAAAGGCTCATATTCTTGATAATCCTAAGATCGGTTCGCCTGAGTATCGGGCGAAATATACCTTTATGCATGAATTTGTAAAGCTTTTGCATGAAGTCGGGGCGCATGAGTTCGCAAGGCAATATGAATGGACGACACTCAAGAGTCAGCCTAACTGTCTCAAGCGTCTTGATGGTCAATCCGAGCCTGGTAATGGTCTTGTTGCGGTAGATTTTCGGGCGGGGCTTGCGCTGTTACCTTTTTTGCCGATGAGTCCTGGAGATTTTAAATTAATCTTTCAGGGTCTGAATCGCGGCTCATTGGTGCAGTTCGACAGGGGTGATTTGGATAAGTTAGGAGGGTTTATCGGAATTCACCGGGAAAAATTCGGTGATATGCTGGGGCTGTTCGATAGGCTTGCTGAAGCTGAAGATATTTACAGAAATTCTATACCTGACATAACACATAATCATATAAGGTTGTTTACCAGCGGCAAATTGTGGTCGACTATTTTTGACAGTGCCGTTGTCGGGTGGAAAGTAAAGGGAGTTGTTGATGAAAAGGCTTTTGACAAACTTCGCAAAAGCAGGGTTGGGACTTTTCTTTTCTTTTTAATCGGTTTGCTGCCGATATTAGGCAATTGTATTCGAAAGTTTTTCTGTCATAGTGATTGGCACAGGCATTATGTCAGTATTTTGACGAGCGCAGGGTATTTCAAAAAGGCTCTGGATGGTAAAATTATCGAAATGGTTACAGCCTGGCACAGAGGCGGGAGAGTTTCGCAGGCGAAGGCTGAGAACCTTTTGATCCAAAATTGGCGGATACTTTATCATCTGCCCTGTTTGATCCTGATATTTCCATCTTTGCACAGGATTTTGACGGATTGGCAATTTGCGAAGGAAAAGCTTTACTTTTTTACTGTCAGGCCGGTGAAGTTGTATTTCAATGCATCGCTTCGCAGGGAATGGCTTGAGGATATGATAAAACAGGGACAGAAAAAACACATTCTTACTGATGAAGATGCGAAGACAATCCTTTCTCATATTGATGAGCCTTTCATACAGAAGTATCTTCAAAGTCTTGCGGTACATATATGTACACTTCCAGTGACGCAGATCGTTTCTGTTACGATAGCGTTTATTTACTGGATGACTCACAGGTATCAGGACAATGCCTGGGCGGTAGGTCTCGGGATAATTGCAGTTTTTCAGGTGATCCCTATTTCGCCGGGCTCGCTGACTCGCGGGATGTATGTAGTTTATATGGTTATAAAGGATAAAAGTTTTAAGGATTATAATATCGCGGTATTTTTGGGATTTTTTAAATATGTAGGCTATCTTGCCTTTCCGATACAGATGACTTACCGCTATCCTGCGCTGGCAAGGTTCATGGCTGCTCACTGGGCAACTGATGCGGTGCATATTGTTCCGGTATTCGGCGAAAGGGGCGCGCTGTTTGAACATGCGATTTTCTGCATTTTTTATAACTGGCCATTGACGATTCGCAGACGGATGCGGGTAAGGGCCCAGGTACGTGAAAAAATGGCGGAACAGTATTGGCACATACTTCCGATAGCTCTGGTGGCCGCATTGATACTGAGATTTATCGTACAATGGCATTTTAATATAGCTGTTGTTTTGCTTTGTCTTATCAGCGGGGCACTTACGACAATATACTGCGGAAGGGCGGGTTTGTTGAAGAGATTTTCGGCGGCGGCGCTGGCCGGCCTTTTGGCATCTGTTTTATATACGATATTCAGTGCTTCCAATATGGGCATTTCAATATTGTACTTGTATTTCAGTTTCGCGATTATAGCGGTAATTGGGGCGATTTTGACGGAATTGTCTCTGCCTGATGTCGAAAATCATCTTTAAAACAAGGCAGATTTTATTACTTGTCCTCAGCGGTATTTTATGAGAGAATAGGGCTGAATTGGTTTTATGGAGTAGGATTTATGTCGATTAGTTATAGTTCTTTATGCGACGATTTTTTCGTTGATATGTATATAAACACCCGTTTTGACCTGCCGAACGAGAGGGATATTCTGCTGACGTTTTTTGAGAGGATTTCCAGGCAGTTTCCTTTGATGCAGTCGCTTATACGTGACGGCGGCAGCAGTTACAGCCTTGAAGAAGACCCAAATTCAGGGCAAAACCGCTGGGTAAGTATAGACAGCGACCGTCTCGGTGCAGGTTTCGTCAATCCCGACAGTTTCGCCCAGGCCTTCGAGCTGCCCAGGCTTGTAATCGACCTTATTCCATATATGCTGTCGGTGCGAAGCCTGGATATTGACAGTCTTGACCTGACGTTCGGGATGGATTTTGACTGTTCCGGGAATCATAACGAAATAATAGCTGAGGCGTTGTTTGGCGGCTCGGCTTTTGCGAAGATTTTTGACGGCAGTCCCGGACCGCTTAATCTTTCACCTTCGGTAGTTGTAGCGACTGATGATGACTGTACTACTCGTATGAAACTGACGGTAGATTCCAAAACGGATGAGTCTGAAATCCGCAGAAAGAAATTCGATAAGGATAAACCCATAAGTCTGTATCTGACAGCAAGACAGTATCCTGCAGTGGGAAAGGATTTTAATCCGAAAGAAGTTTTTGAAAGGCTTAGCCGGGCAGCAGTTGAATTTATGGATGAAAAAGTTGTGCCGAATTTTGTGATGCCGCTGACTAATGCTATAGCGCACAGGAGATAGAAAGTACAGAGAAGAATTTATGGAGATGAGAAATGGCAGTTGTAGCGCCGCTGGCAAAATTTAAAAAAACAAATTTTAAAATATATATTGCTGCTTTGCTGATCGGGGCAGCCTATTTTGCTTATGACGGTTTTTTTAATAAAAAGTTTATAGAGAAGCATACCGTCGATGACAAGCCCGACTCTACGCTTGTTTTTAATCAGAAAGCACCGCCTTTTCTTTTGGCCGGTGCCGTGGTTATGGCAGTCTGGTTCGTGATGGTGAAGGATAAAAAGCTGATTGCTGAAGATACTGAGCTTGTTTTCAGCGATAAAGATAAGATTCCTTATAATTCGATAGAGAGTATAAACAAGACAAATTTTGAATCGAAGGGTTTTTTCTTTATAGAATATAAAACCAGTGACGGTAAAATTTCACAGCGTAAAGTAAGTGACCGGACTTATGATAATCTCGGCGCAGTTCTTGAAGTAGTTGTGTCAAAAATCACAGGCTGAAACTAATTGAAGATTGAAAATTGAACATTGAAAAATTTAAACAATTCTGCCAGAGGCAGTTCCGCAAATCTTCATTCTTCAATCTACAATCTTCATTTTTTATTTGTGTTGATTTATGTTCATTTATGGTTTTTAAGGGATTAATATGAACAATTGTGTAGTAGGTCTGCAATGGGGTGATGAAGGCAAGGGCAAGGTAGTTGATATTCTTGCGGAGAAAAGTGATGTTGTGGTCCGTTACGGCGGCGGGGCAAATGCCGGGCATACGGTTGTTGTTGACGGCGAGAAATTTGCATTGCATCTTCTTCCCAGCGGTTCGGTCAGAAAAGATACGGTTTGTGTCATCTCTAACGGTGTTGTAGTTGATCCGGAAGTATTACTGACAGAGATCGATTCGCTTGCCAAGAGGGGTATAACACTCGACGGCAGATTGTTTATCAGTGAAAATGCCCATGTTGTGCTCGATTATCATAAGACAGAAGACCGTCTCAGAGAAGAGGCGCTTGGCAAAAATAAAATCGGCACTACTATTCGCGGCATCGGTCCGTGTTATGCTGACAAGATAGGCAGGAGCTATGCTGTCAGGATGGCGGATTTTCTTAACATTGAAGGATTGAAGGAAAAACTTGAAAAGATACTTGAGTATAAGAATAAACTCTTTACCGCGTTGTATAAAGCTGAACCGACAAGCAAGGGAGAGATTTTTGAGAAATGTAAAAGTTATTCTCAAAGGCTTTCGAAGTATATCTGCAATACTACTGAATATCTGTTTGAGCAGATCGACTCGGGCAAAGAGATTCTTTTCGAAGGAGCCCAGGGCGCATTGCTTGATATCGACCATGGGACTTTTCCTTTTGTAACCAGCTCTAATGCGAGTTCTCTCGGCGTTGGTCCCGGCTGCGGTGTGCCGTCTAAGATGATCGACAGATTTATCGGTGTAGTCAAGGCCTATACGACCCGTGTTGGCGCAGGGCCTTTTCCTTCGGAACTTGATAATGATATCGGTCAGTATATCCGTGACAAAGGACATGAATATGGTACAACTACGGGCAGGCCTCGCCGTTGTGGCTGGTTTGATGCAATGGCGGTCAAGTATACATCTAAAATCGGGAATATAGATGAGATAGCAATGATGCATCTCGATACTCTTGCGGGCCTCGATGAGGTGAAGATCTGTACGGGATATACTATCAACGGCAAGGAAGTAAAAATGTTTCCGTCGAATATTGATACGCTGGCAAAAGTCGAATGTAAATTTGAGACTCTTAAGGGATTTAACCAAGAGATTACTGATGCAAAGAGCTTTGAGGACCTGCCTGCTGAGGCACGGGAATATGTACAGGCCGTAGAGAGAATTACCTCTTTGCCTGTGACATTTGTCGGTGTAGGTCCCGGAAGAAATCAGACAATTTTCAGGAAGTAGAAATTTTTGGAATCGAAACCGCAACCATCGATAAAGGAAAATCGTATAGCAACAGCCAAAAGACTTGGTATTGCTGAGGAAAAAATACCACGTCATATTGCGATTATAATGGACGGCAACGGCCGGTGGGCAACGAACAGAGGGCTACCGCGTTTTCATGGACACAGGCAGGGCGCTCGCGCGATAGAGAAAGTTATAGATCATTGCGTCGATGTCGGCCTGGAATGTGTTACCCTGTATTCATTCAGTCTGCAAAACTGGAAAAGACCGAAATTAGAGATAGCCTTTCTTATGAAGCTTTATATTCGGTATCTTGTCGGGATAAGAAAGACGCTGAAAGAGCATAATGTAAGACTTGTTCATCTCGGCCGGACGGCAAAACTTCCTCCCAAACTTGTCAGGGAACTTAATAAAACGATAGAGATAACCTCGGAGTATACAGGTATGGTTCTCGCGCTTGCATTGAACTACGGCAGCAGGGAGGAGATAGTTGATGCGACGAAAAAGATATGTCGCGATTGTGCTGATGGTAAAATGGATATTGAGCAAATCGATGAACAGTGTATAAGTGAAAATCTTTACAGTGCGACCCTGCCGGAGCCTGATCTGCTTATCCGGACTTCTAATGAGAATCGGTTGAGTAATTTTCTCTTATGGCAGCTTTCATATGCTGAGTTTTATGTAACCGAGACTCTCTGGCCGGACTTCAGTCCTGAAGATATTGACAAGGCTATAATCGAATATTCAAAACGTTCGAGACGTATGGGTGATATTAAACCTGCTGTGATTTAAAATTTTATCGGGGACTTTTGATGCTTAAACACAGACTTATTTTCGGTACGTTGATGACTGTTGCTTTTATCGGATTGGTATTATTCGATGCCTGGCTTGACGGCAGTTTCGGTTCTGAGAAAAGTTATTGTCCTGTATATGCAACCTTGCTGACGACTTTTCTGGTTATTGTAGCGATGCCGGCGAATCTTGAATTGTCAAGTCTGGCAAATTCTGCGGGGGCGAAAATATTTCTTCCAATTACGATTCCGGGTACAATTCTGCTTTCTACGGCTTGGTATTGGGCACAGTTTTTTGAGAACAGATATGAGTTTATGGCTTTATTTTTTGCCTTTTTTCTCTGCATTTATCTTCTTTTAATTTTTTTGTGGCAGGGAATCAAGTTTGCTTCTGTCGGTGCATTTGCCAATCTTGGCGGGAATCTTATAGCTTTAATTTATCTTGGAATGCTTACAAGTTTAGTCCTGGCGGTGAGGATTGATTTTGGGCCCTTTGCATTTTTGATGTATATTTTTGTTGTAAAGTGTTCTGATATAGGAGCTTATACGGCAGGACGGCTTTTCGGCAGGCACAAATTTTCACCGGTTTTAAGTCCTAAAAAAACATGGGAGGGTATGGCAGGGGCGTGTATTTTTGCCGCAGTTGTATCCTCGATATTTGCAAAAGTCTTTGGTATAATGGGCCCGCAGCAGGCGATTTTATTCGGTATTATCTTTGCTTTTGCCGGGCAGCTTGGCGATCTGGCTGAGTCGATGCTTAAACGTGCTGCCGAGAAAAAGGATTCGTCGGGCAGTGTTCCCGGTTTTGGCGGGATACTGGATGTGATTGACTCGCCGCTGGCAACAGGTGTTTTGGCATATTTGTTTTTTATGTTAATCAGCTGATTAATCTGTATGGAGAAGACAATACAACTTAGTTCTGCGGGCAGTCGGCTGGAGCTTTTCGGTTCCGGCGACGAGCATCTGAAGATAATGCGTGCCCGCTGCGGTGTTAAGATTACCGCAAGGGATGACGAGGTTATTCTTAACGGGGGCAATGCTGAAATAAAAAAGGCAGCAAAAGTTCTCGAACTGATGCAAAAGCACCTGTCTAAATTCGGCAAGCTTGATGCTAATGATGTAATCGGCCTGATGAGCAAAGTCGAGGTTAATGTCGATACTGATGAGAATTTTGGTGTTCAGGTTTACTCTCCTAAAAGAACGGTGAAACCGTTTACCCGTGGTCAGAGGCGTTATATAGAGTCGATGCTGAATTCTGATCTGACCTTTTGTACAGGGCCGGCCGGTACCGGCAAAACATATCTTGCCGTTGCGGTTGCAGTTTCGATGTTGAGGAAAAAGCAGATAAGAAAGATAGTCCTGGCACGTCCTGCGGTCGAGGCTGGTGAGAAACTCGGATTTCTGCCCGGCGATATGCAGGCGAAGGTGAATCCGTATTTAAGGCCGCTGTTCGACAGTCTTGAGGATATGATGGACTTTTCACAGATGCGTAAGCTGATAGATATGGATATAATAGAAGTAATTCCGCTGGCGTTTATGCGCGGCAGGACTCTGAATGAAGCGGCTGTTATCTGTGACGAGGCTCAAAATACTTCTCCATCGCAGATGCTGATGTTTCTGACAAGGATGGGCAGGGGTTCTAAGATGATTATCACAGGCGATGTTACCCAGGTTGACCTCGAAAGGGGCAGCAGAAGCGGAATGCTTGATGCGATGGAAACTTTAGCCGGTACAGATGGAATATCTTTAATAGGTCTTGATGATACCGATATAGTAAGGCATAATCTTGTGCAGAATATTGTTCAGGCTTATGAAGCTAAAAAGAAAAAACATAAGCATTAATTTATGGCTATACTGAAGAAAAAAATAAGTCCTCGCCGTAAACAGGTCAGGGAGAATATTGCTGCTGAAAGGTTTGCAAGGGCGAGTACGTTTATCAACAGCGGTATGCTTTTGTCGCTTTTGATGCTTATTGGTTTTGTTGGAGCGTGTTCTTTTCTCTTAAGCACTGTTACCGAGCCGGGCAGGATAAATTTTCGTCCATGGCCTCAGATCATTTCAATTATTCTTATTACAACGGGTATTGCATTTGGGATATCGGTATATATTTATCGTTATAATCACAGGATAGTCAAAAACCACATAAGAGCTTTTGCCCTTAGCAGTTTGCTTATTTTGCTTTTAGCTATGGCAAGACTGGGTTACTTTTTTCCAAGGAACAGTATTTTTATTGCCCTGGCTTTTGCCGTAACTTGCGCGATAATTCTTACAATTGCTTATGACCAGCGGTTTGCCATTGGCATAAGTATTTTCTTCGCACCTCTTATTTGTTTTGCTATAGGCCGGGAAACGGATTTTGCACTCTTTCTGATAATGGCGGCAGGGATTATTACGAGTTGTTTTCTGCTCAAGGAGATAAGAACTCGTACAAAGCTCCTTGAAGTGGGTGTTTTTTCCGGAGTAGCTGTTTTTGGAATATGTTTTGCAACAGGTCTTTTGGCCGATGGTTTGAGCGGTTCTCTTTTTAAAACTTCCGGATGGATGGCAGCAGCGACGGTTCTTGTCGGCATAATTATCCAGGCGCTTTTGCCTCTTGTGGAAAAATCTTTTCGAATTGCTACCAGTATGACCCTGCTGGATTACAGCGATGCAAATCAGCCTTTACTTAAAAGACTTGCGATGGAGGCTCCGGGGACGTTTAGTCATAGTCTGCTGATAGGTTCGATTGCAGAAACTGCTGCCGAAGCTATTGGAGCGAACGGTCTTTTGTGCAGGGTGGGGGCTTATTATCACGACATCGGAAAGATCGGCAAGCCTCGTTATTTTGTCGAAAATCAGATGGGTACAGCCAGTCGTCACGATCAGCTTTCGCCGGCAATGAGTCAATTAATCATCGTCGGCCATGTTAAAGATGGTATTGAGATGGCCAAGGAATACAGGCTGCCGGCGGTGATAAGACAATTTATCGAGACTCATCACGGTACGACGCTTATAGAATATTTTTATGCGGAGGCAAAAAAGAAGACAGACGACCAGACTGCGCCGCCAAGCGAGTCAGAATTTCGCTATCCCGGGCCGCGGCCGCAAACCAAAGAGGCTGCGATAGTTATGCTTGCTGACGCGATTGAAGGAGCGGTTCGGTCTCTTACAGAAGTAACGCCAACGAAGATAGAGACAGTGGTTCATAATATGGCTATGAAGCGTCTTCAGGATGGTCAGTTCGATGAATGTGAACTTACGCTTCGGGAGTTGAGCAGGATAGAAGATGCAATGTCAAAAAGTCTGGCGGCCCATCATCACGGCCGAATCGCCTATCCTAAATCTGACGAAGAACCTGAACAATCTACAGAAGATAAAGAGCAAGATGCCCGATAAAAAAGATGCATCCGATATTACCGTTAATGTGAATATCAGCTGTGATACTGTAAGTTTCGATCAGCAAAAAATGATTAGTATGATTAGTACTGTTACAGGACAGTTTGGAATAGAAAAGGCCGATATAAATTTTGCTGTTCTTGGTGATGAGGAGATAATAAAGCTGAATCAGAAATTTCTCAACAGGACTGATACTACAGATGTTATCAGTTTTGATGTCTCGGATGCGGAGGATTTAAAGGTTTTTGATATTGCTGTAAATGCCGAGATGGCGCAGAGACAAGCCTGTCAGGCAGGACATAGCGCCGAATCGGAACTTGCGTTGTATTTTCTGCACGGTTTGCTGCATAATCTCGGGTTTGGAGATTGCTGCGATGAAGAAGCGGCTAAGATGCATAAAACCGAAGATGAAATTCTTGAAAAGTTCGGGTATGGTATTGTATATAATAAGGGCAGGGCGAATCAGCCGGATAGCTGATATTTTTTGAAAGGATAGAAAGACAGTGGCTGGTCTTGGATGGCAAATCTTAGGAATTATTCTTCTTTTAGCGGCGGGAACGGTTTTTTCGCTGAATGCTATTGCCGCGAGGATATTCTCGCACGTTAAGATACAGGAAATTTTCAGAAATATGAATAAAGAGGGGTATGCTGAAAAATTCTTTGCGGAAAGCCAGAAGGTAGTTTTGCTCTGTTCATTGATAGTTGTCTTTACAGATATTCTTATAACTCTTCTACTGCTGAGGCTGTTTAGTATTTCGATGGAATTGTCTCTATCGATAGCAGCGGTTTGTACTGCTTTGACGGCTTTTTTGCTGATGGGTTTTTTTGAAGTGGTTGTTGCCGGGGCATGGGCTTTATATGCCGGCGAAGAAGTACTTGGAAGGACTTACCCGATTCTGCATCTGGCCACTCTGGTTCTTTCGCCTTTCGAGTCATTTTTTAAACTGCATGATATTATAGTCCAGCGTCTTGCAGGTGTTCCTCAGGGCAGCGAAGAACAGCAGGAAGAAAAGCAGGAGGAGTTTTTAAATGTTGTCGAGCAGGGTAAAATGGAAGGTATTGTGGATGAAGTCGAACAGGAGATGATAGAGCATGTTCTTGAACTGAGCGACAAGACGGTCGAAGAGATTATGACGCCGCGAACCGATATTATAGCGATGAAAGTTGACAGTGATTTGCCGAAGGTTCTTGAGACGATAACTGCTGAAGGACATTCGAGAATACCTGTTTATGAAGAAAATATTGATACCGTAATCGGGCTTGTCTATGCGAAGGACCTGCTCGACCAGTTCGGTAAACGTTCGGAGGAATTTAAGCTGAGGGAAAAGCTAAGGGAGGCGTATTTTGTACCTGAGACAAAAACGCTTCGCCAGTTGCTGCGTGAATTTCAGGAGCAAAAGCTTCATATAGCTATCGTTCTGGATGAGTATGGCGGAACAGCGGGAATTGTTACCATAGAGGATATCATTGAAGAAGTAGTCGGCGAAATTACCGATGAATACGAAGAGCGGCCGCCGCAGAGTACTAAACGAATAGATGAATCTACGGTTGAGGTTGATGCAAGAGTGTATATAGATGATTTTAACGAGGAATTTGAAACAGAACTGCCCGAAGAGGAAGATTATGACACTCTGGGCGGTTTTGTATTTTCACATCTGGGCTATATACCCCATAAAGATGAGACTTTTGAATATGCAAATCTGAAGTTTACGATAACCTCTTCGGAAAAGCGGAAAATCAACCGGATAAGGATTCAAAAACTCTCACATCAGGAAGGTTAGACCTGATGCTGAGAAAGGATAAGGGAATTTGTATCCGCACAACTGATTATTCTGAAACTTCTCAGATACTTACCTTTTTTACAGCTGATACCGGCAAGTTAAGCGTAATAGCCAAGGGAGCGAAAAGACCTAAGTCATCTTTCGGGGGACCTATTGAACTTTTGACGGCGGGAGATATGGTTTTTTCCGTCAAAGATAGTGAAAAGCTCGGCACACTTACTGAATTTAATCCGACTTTTCTCGGATTTACACTTCGTAAAAAGCTTTTTGCCCTTAATTGTGCTCTATTTACCGCTGAGCTGCTGAATTTATTTACAAAAGAGCTCGATCCACATCCTTCTATCTTCGATGCGGCGATTATCCTTTTGCGAACGCTCGATAAGGACCCTGATAACCAGGCTCTGAGCAAACTTATCCTTTTTGAATTTACACTTTTAGAAGAAACAGGCTCAAGTCCTGTTTTTGACAGATGTATAAACTGTAAAAGAGATTTTGATGCGAACTGGAAACAATATTACTTTGCTGTGTCGGATAACGGTATAGTCTGCCGCGACTGCGAAGCGGCCTTTGTTGATAAAAGAGTGATAAGCAGAGAGACGGCAGCCTATCTGAACAAATCTGATAATATCCCTCAGGCCGATTGGGGCGTGCTGGTGTCTATACAAAATCTTTTGATTGAATATATCACGCATATTCTTGAAAGGCCGCCGAGAACTGCAGTAACGATTTTAAAGCTTATAAACTCAAAAAAACAGATATAGCTGAAGATTTATATGAAAATGAACTATGCGCTTTGCTAAAGACAGATATAAGTTTTGTGATATACTCTTATAAGAAATGGACCAGAGAACAGCTGGTTACTGTGAAATTTAAAAATAGCAGATGGAGTAATTTTGTTCTATGTAATTTTGGTATTAGGTTTTATTCTGGTTATAAAAGGAGCAGGATTTCTTGTTGATGGGAGTTCGGCTCTGGCAAAGAGGCTTCGTGTCTCCAATCTTGTGATAGGCTTAACCATCGTTGCATTTGGCACTTCTTTACCTGAGTTGTTTGTTAATATTTTTGCCAGTATCCAGGGAAATTCGGAAATTGCTATTGGCAATATACTTGGCAGTAATACAGCCAATATTCTGCTTATTCTCGGGTTATCTGCGGTTATTTATCCGCTTCAGGTTGGTAAGGGAACGGTTTGGAAGGAAATACCGTTCAGTCTTTTGGCAGTTTTGGTTCTTGCGGTTATGATAAATGACCGCCTGATTAACCGGGAGCAATTTTCTCTCCTGACAAGAAGCGACGGTTATATTCTTATAACGTTTTTTATTATTTTTTTATATTACTCAGTTAGTATTGCCAAAGGCAGTGAGCATCTGCAGGAATGTGTCTTAGAACGGGACATGGTATTTAGCAAGTCAGTTGCATGGATATTTTTGGGGCTTATACTGCTTATCGCGGGTGGTAAACTGATTGTAGATGGAGCCGTTTTCGTTGCAGGCAAATTCGGTCTGAGTGAATCCATGATTGGTCTTACAATTGTAGCAGTGGGAACATCTGTTCCAGAGCTTGCGACGTCGGTCATAGCGGCAATCAAGAAAAATCCCGAAATTGCCGTTGGTAATGTTGTTGGCTCGAATATATTCAATATCTTTTTTATTTTGGGCATCAGTTCAATAATCAAACCATTGCCTATTGTCGCTAAGACCAATATAGATATCAGTATTGTGCTTATTGCTACTATTATATTGTTTATATGCATGTTTACCGGAAAAAAACTTTTTTTAGACAGGTGGGAAGGAGGACTTTTACTGATTTTTTATATTGGATATGTTACATTCCTTGTTATCCAGGGTTAAAATTGTTTTATGAATGGTAAATTAAATGGCGTTGGGGCTATTGAAAAAGTCAAAATCGGATGATTGAGATTGCCTCGGCCTGTTTCACAGGCCTCGCAATGACAACCCCTGACCGCGAATGTCGGGACAAAACAAAACCCTGCCATAGTGATGGCAGGGCTAAATATTATATTGAATTCTCTTTGTTCTCTGTGAGCTCTGTGGCTGAAAATAAATTTATGAACTCTGTGGCTATATTAATTTTTCCGGTTCTTCGAGCAGTTTTCCGACCAGGCCTAAAAATTGTGCGGCTTCTGCGCCGTTTGCTATTCTGTGGTCAACTGCCAGCGTCATCTTCATAGATTTTCCTGCTATTACGCCGCCATCGCCCGGCACGCAGGTATCTGTAATTTTTCCGACGCCGAGAATACTGCACTGGCCCGGCACGACAATGGGAGTAAATGAGTCAATGCCCAGAGAACTGAGATTGCCTATGGTAATGCATGCACCTTCGAGGTCCTCGAGAGCCAGTTTTCCGGTATTTGTGCGTTCGAGAAGAGCAGTTCGGTATTCAGCAATCTCTGTGATATTTTTTTTGCCAACATCTTTGACGACCGCTCCGATCATTCCTGCTGATGTAATTACGGCAAGGCCCACACCGATCGAATCAGCTAAAAAGATCTCATCGCCTGCAATTTGGCCTGTCATTATCGGCCAGTGTTCAAAGCCGATTGACAAGACACGGATCAAAAAATCATCTATTGTTATTTCAACCTTGTTTTTCTTTTTCAGTTTTTCCTGATATTCGATGAGACCAGCGGCGTCGACGGAGATATTCAGATAAAAGCAGGGTATCTGCGATTTTGACTGGGCCATTTTTTCCGCGGTGATTTTTGCCAGTTTAGCCAGATGAACTTTCTGGCCGAGCTTGTATTTGCCCTGGTCTTTGGCAGCGGCGTTTAAGTCGGTCTGGGTTATTTCGCCATTTGAGGTTTTTATAACTGCTGAAGCAGTTATTCTTGATTTTTGGTTTTGACTGACAACGGCATCGGTGTTAATTTCATCATTTTCGTCGCCGAGCAGTAATAGAACCTGATCAACTAATATAGTTTGGCCTTTCTTGGCAACAATAGCTTTTACGTAACCTTCTTCGGGTGATTCGAGCTCGAGAGTAACCTTGTCGGTTTCTATTTCGAACAGGTAATCACCTTTTTTGACGTGCTGACCGATTTCGACCAGGCACTCCAGAATAGCGCCTTCTTCCATTGACTGGCCCAGTTGCGGCAGTTTGACTTCCTTTATCATAATTTGCTTTCCATCTTTGGTTAATTTCTATGGAAAATACTTTAATAAGTATATATTGTCAATACTTGAAAATTCGGTCAGAATTAGTTAGGGTAGTGGCGAATTAGAGATTGTTTATTCGACTTAAAATATGGCTCAGAACAAAATTGATATAGAACAGGTAAAACAGGTCGCCAAACTGGCCAGGCTGGACCTGACCGAGGCCGAAATCTCTCAATTTACTACCCAGCTCGGTGCAATCCTCGAATATGTGGAAAAACTCAACCAGCTTGATACGAGTAAAGTAGAGCCTTTGGCCCATTGTCTGCCTATAAATAACTGTCTCAGGGCCGATGAGGTGAAAGAATCTTTAGGAACTGACAAAACTGTCACAAATGCTCCCCAAACTGACGGCCGGTTTTTCCTGGTGCCGAGAATATTGGAAGAATCCGGGGGATTTTAACAAATATGAGTCAAGAGATATTAAATCTTACCTGCAAACAATTGCGTGATTCGATCGCTAAAGGCGATGTGAAAAGCAGCGATGCTGTTTCCGCGGTTTTTGAAAGGATAGAAAAGTATGATACCCGGATAGGCGCGTTTTTGAGCACCTTTAAAACCGAGGCTCTTACGCAGGCAGGGAAAGTCGATGAAAAAATCGCTAAGGGCCAGTCAGTAGGCGCCCTTGCAGGTGTGCCGATAGCTGTTAAGGATAATATGTGCACGACGTTCGGCCCGACAAGCTGCGCATCGAAAATACTTGAGAATTTCCATTCGCCTTATAACGCGACGGTAATAGAAAAACTTCTGGCTGCTGATGCAGTCATAATCGGCAAGACAAATCTTGATGAATTCGCGATGGGCTCGAGTACTGAAAACTCCGGCCTGAAAAAAACTGTCAATCCCTGGGATAAAGACAGGGTGCCGGGCGGAAGCAGCGGCGGCTCGGCTGCTGCGGTAGCAGCGCAGATGTGTTTTGCCGCGATGGGGAGTGATACAGGCGGTTCTATCAGACAGCCTGCAAGTTTCTGCGGGGTGGCAGGACTTAAGCCGACCTACGGCAGAGTTTCACGATACGGACTTGTTGCCTACGGTTCAAGTCTCGACCAAATCGGGCCACTGACGAAAAATATCGAAGATTGTGCACTTATGCTTAATGTTATCGCAGGTCATGATGAAAAAGACAGCACAAGTGTTGATGAAACAACCGCATTTTTATGTGATTTTCTAAGCGGTGCTAATAAAGAGGTTAAGGATTTGAAGATTGCTGTTGTGCCGCAGTTATTTGAAGGTGCTGATGAACAAGTTATTCAGAGCATTAAAGATGCCATTGAGGTTTATAAAAAACTCGGCGCCCAGATAATTGAAATACAGATGCCGCATTTCGAATATGCGATAGCAGCATATTATTTGATCGCTACCGCTGAGGCATCGAGTAATCTTGCCCGCTATGATGGTGTGCATTACGGCCACAGAACTAAAAATGCTGGTGATTATATTGAAGTTTATACAAAGTCACGCGCCGAGGCATTCGGGACGGAAGTAAAAAGGCGTATCATGCTCGGAACGTATGCACTGTCCAGTGGATATTATGATGCTTATTATCTAAAGGCTCTGAAGGTACGTAATCTTATACGCGGCGATTTTACTGCAGCGTTTGAAAAAACAGATTGCATTATAATGCCGACGAGTCCGACAACGGCATTTAAGATAGGCGAAAAGACTGCTGACCCGCTGCAGATGTATTTGGCTGATGTTTATACTATAGCTGCTAATCTTGCAGGTATTCCTGCTATCAGTATTCCGTGCGGATTCGATAAAAATAATCTTCCTATAGGGTTGCAGATAATTGCACCTGCCTTTGGTGAAAAAAAACTGTTGCAAATAGCTCGTATGTTTGAAAGCCAGACCGATTTCCATAAGAAAAATCCTCAGTTATGACAGATAGTGATTATAAGATTATTGTTGGTTTAGAGATACACGTGCAGTTGGCTACGCGGACGAAGATGTTCTGCGGCTGTGAGCTTGCATTTGCTGAAGATCCGAACAGCAGGGTCTGTCCTACCTGTCTTGGGCTGCCGGGCGCTTTGCCTGTTATGAATGCCCAGGCTGTTGAGTTTGCAATCCTTACCGCGACGGCACTCAACTGTAAGATAGCGGAATTCACCAAGTGGGACAGGAAAAGTTATTACTATCCGGATTTGCCGAAGAATTATCAGATAAGCCAGTACGATCTGCCGATAGGTTCTAATGGTTTTATAGAAATTCCTCTTTCAGATGGACAGACCAAAAAAATCAGGATTTTAAGAGTACATTTGGAAGAAGATGCGGGCAAAAACGTTCATACCTCCGGCAATTTTTCACAGGTTGACCTCAACAGGGCAGGAACGCCTTTATTGGAAATTGTAACCGAGCCTGATATGAACAGTGCCGAGGAGGTAAGGGCTCTTGCGATAGAGCTGCAGAGAATCGTTCGATTTCTCGGTGTCTCGCAAGCTGATATGCAGAAAGGGCACATGCGGTTCGAGCCTAATGTTAATCTTCATATTGAAAGAGGCGGCAGTACAAGTAAGACCCCGATAACAGAGGTTAAAAATCTTAACAGCTTCAAGGCTCTTGAAAAGAGCGTGGCTTTCGAGGCGGTAAGGCAGTTCGATGAGTTTCTCGATACCGGTATTTGTCTGCAAAGCGGCAACAAAAAGACCTTCGGCTGGGATGATGTCAAGGAAGTTACTGTTTTGCAGAGGGAAAAGGAAGAAGCTCATGATTATCGTTATTTCCCGGACCCCGACCTTGTGCCTGTAGTGGTTAATGAAGAATGGTTGGAGCGGATAAAAACAAAGCTTTGTGAGTTACCTTTAAAAATGCAGAGCCGATTTATCAGCGAGTATGGTTTGAGTGATTATGATGCCGGCGTTTTGACGACAGACAAGGAAATGGCGAAGTATTTTGATGATACAGTAAAGACCGGGGCGGATGCAAAGAGGGTTTGCAATCTCATTACACAAACAGGAATCAAAATTGCCAACGAAAAAGGATGCGGTGTTGCCCAGCTTGGTATAGAGCCGACAAGACTTGCTGCTCTCGCAAAGATAACCGATGATGGAAAAATAAGCGCGACGGCGGCTGTTACGGTATTTGAAAAAATGCTCGAAAGTAAAGATTCCCCTGACAAAATAGCCCAGCAGCTTGATCTTCTCCAGAGGAGTGACGAAGGTGAGCTTGAAAAAATCGTCGATGAGGTTATTACAGCAAATGCCCAGGCCGTCGAAGATGTCAAAAGCGGCGGCAAAAAGAGTAAAAAGGCGCACGGCTTTTTAATGGGCCAGGTAATGCAAAAGAGCAAGGGTAAAGCAAATCCCCAGATAGTAGCGAAAATCCTGGGCTCGAAATTAGGGAGCTAATTCTAAACCCTATACCCTAAACCCTATACCCTAAACAACTTACATATATTTCTTTTTTTGGCCTTGCAAATGTTTGGCAAATCCTTATAATTACACGACTTTAAAGGGCCTAACATTATTTAATCTAATTGGAACCAGAGACTTATGGCAAGAAAATGTCATTTTTTAGGTAAAAGAACGACGACAGGTAATACGATTTCCCGTCGCGGCAAGGCTAAATACCTTGGCGGTGTCGGTGTAAAGACTACCGGTATAACCAAAAGGAAATTCAAGCCTAACATTCAGAAGGTCCGTGCTATTGTCGATGGTAAAGTCTGCCGGATAAAGGTCTCTGCAAAGGCGATTAGAATGGGCCTGATTGAAAAGCCTATGAAAAGGGACTACAAGCCCAAGGCATAATTTAAAAATGAAAATTAAAATTCTACCCCTGTGCTTTCTTGCGGAAGCAGGAACAGGGGTTTTTTTATGTCAAATCTTCTTGAGGTAGTCTATCTCGGCCTTGGTTAGTTTTCGATATCTGCCGACGCCGAGGTGGTGAAGAGAGATTTTTCCGATCTTTGTTCTTTTGAGTGAAGTTACTTTATAGCCTACTTTGGCCATCACTCTGCGGATTTGTCTGTTCAGGCCCTGGTGGAGTTTTATTTCGATTATACTCTCGGTGTGATGGGCCTTTAAGACTTTCACTTTCATCGGTGCGGTTTTGCCTTCAGCGAGCCAAATACCTTTTTTCAGTTTTTCGACCGCTTCTGTTGTGACTTTACCTTTAACACAAACCACATAGGTTTTGGTGAACTGATGCCTGGGATGGGTTACCTGGTTGGAAATAGCAGTATCATTAGTCAAAATTATTGCCCCTATAGTATCAGCGTCGAGTCTGCCGATGCAGAAAATCCGGCCTTTATAGTCGACTAAATCTATCGCTTTTGTTCTGCCTCCGGGGTCGCTGTTTGTACATATAACGCCTTTGGGCTTATTGAGCAGATAGTAGACTTTCTGCTTCGGCCGGAGTTTTTTGCCATCTACCGTGATACAATCGGTCTCTGTATCCGCAAAGGCAGGCAGAGTATCGACAATTTTCCCGTTTACTCTTATAAAGCCGTCAAGAATCAGCTGTTCGCAGTTCCTGCGGGAATCTATTCCAGCGGCGGCAAGAATCTTCTGTAATCGCTCTTTTGGCATATAAACAGCTCAAAAATATTGGTTTTGCCATAAGTATATAGCCTTAAAACCGCTTATGCCACAAAGACTTTGAGGATTTAGGTAAATTTTAGTTGACTGAAAGGCCATTTTATAGGATAATTGCCCTATACATTGGGTTCGTAAATATAGAATTTAACTGTTTTAATACCCGTTTCAGGAGATTTTAGATGGCTGTTTCTCGCCAAAGTCAAAGCAGTACAATGCTTTATACTGCTGTTATGTTTGTCGGTCTGTTCGTTATCACTATGATTGGAACAGTTGTATTTTATTTAAAGTCAGAAGACTGGCGAAACCAGTACGTCATAAGCCAACAGGACCAGTCTAAGTTTGCTACTCAGACCGAAATGCGTAACATTGGCGCACTTGTCGGCCAATCACAGAAAAAAGGAAGCATACTTGGCCAGCTTCTCGGATATATCGATGAGATGTATGTTTTGTTTATCGGTCTTGACCCGCAGGAAACAAGTGCAGAAGTAAAAGTGTCTCAGATGAAAGAAAAGTATAATGATGCACTGATAAAGTTATCAAAGGAGGCGGTATTTTCTACAGATGCCAATGGTCCTGGTGTTGCCAAATTGTTGGAAATATATGACAGTAAGCTGACACAACAAATAGAACTTTCCAGTCAGTTACAATCGCAGTTCGACAAATTGAATGACGAATATGATATTGCCAGGCAGTCTTCTGCAGAGCAGGAAAAAGCACTAAGAGCGAAGATCAGGACTGCACAGGAAGATGCGAACAATGTTCAGCAAAGTTATGATGAGCTTGAAGAGCTTATGAAACAAAAAGCTGATGAGCAGGTGCAGACGCTTATGAAGCAGAGAGATGCCGCTGTTGAGGACAAGAACAAAACCAGGCAGGAGTTACTGGAGACTCTCAGCAAGTTAAGTATCACACAGACCAGGCTGGAAGAAGCTTTAAGCAGGCTTGATGTTTTGAAACCAAGACCTAAAGAAGATATAGCAGCCTATCAACCAGATGGACAGGTTATTACAGTTGATAATGCGACGAATGTCGTGTTTATAGATATTGGGCGCCAGGACAAGGTTTATGCGGGACTGACCTTTTCTGTTTATGACAAGAATGCACCTATTCCAACGGACGGTTCAAGCAAGGCAGAGATCGAAGTATTTAATGTTGATCAGAACACTGCTATTGCAAGAATAAACAAGTTCAGCAAGAAGAACCCTATTGCTGAGGGTGATATAATTATAAATCTTATCTGGGACGGCCAAGCTGTTAACAGATTTGTTGTTGCCGGCGACTTTGATTTTGACGGTGATGGAAATGTCGACTCTGATGGTGCAATGAAGATAAAACAGCTTGTTGAGAACTGGGGTGGAAAAGTTGAAAACGTTGTAACGATTGATACGGATTTCGTTGTACTTGGTGCTCCGCCTCAGGTTAATAAAAAACCGACACTTGACGAGATAGAGGCAGACCCGATGGCTACAGACAAGTATGAAGCCTCTCTAAAGGCATCCGAGCAGTATCAGGAAGTCAAGGCTCAGGCTAAGGATCTTTTTATTCCGGTTTTTGGTGTAAGAAGATTTCTTAACTTTATCGGCTACGAATCTACAGCGTCAGGCACAAGGCTGAAAGTGTACTAAATCAGGATAAAGTCTTTTTCTCTGCCGGTTCGATACCGATAGAAGCAATATAAACTTTTCCTGTATATTCTGATGAGGATTCGTTTGCAAATCCCTTTTTAGCTGCGGCAAATGTAACCGTTATAGCTGCTTTTATTGCTGTTCCTTCCGCAAGTCCTGCATCACAATCAAGACCTGATGGGATATCAACAGCTATTATTGGTTTGCCGAGTGAATTTATTGTATTTACAATATTTTTAAACCCGCCACGAAGCCGGCCCGAAAAACCTGTTCCAAAAATTGCATCTACAATAAGATCGCTGTTACCGGCCGAGTTTTTGATATTACTTTCAATGTCCTCGCAGTCTGGGTCAAGCAGGTATGTTGAAATTTCTGATTTACAGGCAATATTATAATTTATCAGGGCGTCACCCTTTATTTTAGAATTTGGTCCGCAGAGAACTATTTTTGCTTCGAAACCGGCATTTTTCAGATGCCTTGCGATTACGAAGCCGTCGCCGCCGTTGTTTCCGGTGCCGCAGAAGATGCAAACCTTTCTGCCGTCTGATTTTTTTAGTTCATCCATTACAATTTCCGCACATCCCCGGCCGGCATTTTCCATTAAAACTACACCAGGCACGTGAGCCTGATTTATCGCCCATGCGTCAAAATCACGCATTTGCTGTCTTGTGAGCGTCAGGTCGTTTTTTCGGTCAAATTCTCTTATCATACTCCTGATTATACTGTCAAATCGCAGACCGTCAATTAGCTGTTGATTATAATAAGCTATAAGGTACTATGTTTACTGATGAATCCCGAATCTTCTAAGTATTCGGTGCATTACATAAGTCTTTTTAAGAAACGAAAAGGCAGATTTATATGTCAGGTATGTATATATTTTTTAATAAAAATAAGGTAACGGGATGAATATTCTGCTGACAAATGATGATGGTGTTTTTGCGGATGGTATAGCAGCAGCTTATGCTGAATTGGTCAATCTGGGCGAAGTAACCGTTGTCGCACCTTCCGGAAGAATGAGCGGTGCAGGTCACAGCATAACTGTTTTTGAACCTTTAGCCTGTGAGAAGGTCGAGGTGCACGACCAGTTTACTGCTTATGCGGTAAGCGGTTCCCCGGCAGATTGTGTCAAACTTGCTGTTTTGCAACTGTGTCCCCAAAGACCTGATTTGGTTGTCAGCGGGATTAATAACGGTGCAAATGTAGGTATCAATGTATATTATTCAGGTACGGTAGCAGCAGCTATAGAGGCGGCATTCTACCGGATACCTGCTGTTGCCCTGAGCTGCGCTCATGAAGAACAAATGGACTTTAAGACGGCTGCTAAATATGCTGTCGAGGTTTTGAATAAAATCCCGGTTGCAGATTTGTCAGGAGTTATAAATATCAATATTCCCAGGCTTTCAAAGGGCCGGCCCAAAGGCGTCAAAGTAGTGCCCCAGTCAACTCTGGGTTTTAAAGAAGGCTTCGTAAAAAAGGAAGGAGACTCAAGTCGACAGCTCTATCAGCTTACAGGCGGAGACCCCCTGGATAAAAATATACCTGCGGATACACTTGGGCTGACTGAAGGCTTTATTACTGTTACTGCTTTGGGGTTTGATATGACGGATTATAAAAATATGGAAAAACTTCATCAGATAAAATGGTGATTTAAGGAAATTTTATGGCTTCCAAAAAACAACCCAAAATATGTATTGTTACTGTTATAGGTAAAGACCGTGTAGGTATAATCGCCAAACTGGCCAATACTATGGCTCGGGCGAATATCAATATTCTCGATGTCAATCAGAAGGTTATGGAAAACTACTTTGTTATGACTATGGCAGTCGATGTCGCAAAAGCTGCTATCAGTATAGTTCAGGTCCACAAACGGCTGGACAAAATCGCCAATGAAATGAAGCTGAAGATTATCTTTCAGGATGAAAATATCTTCAAGATGATGCACCGAATCTGAAAAAATACGCCAAAATGGGGGGTAGGAGTGCAAAATAGTGAAAAATTTTGCGCTTCAGGCATTTTTTATTTTTATTGTTTAAATAAGTGTAACGTTAGGAAACTAACTATACGTCCTATAATGTAAGGATAAGTATTTATGCCTGAACCACTTGAATACTGGCCTGAAATAGTAGATGACGAGGATGAGTTGCTCGAGCCTGGCGAAAAACGTGAAGGCCAGGACCAGCGAAAATTTTCCTTCGGATATCCAGGTCCTGATCGCAGGAGTGGCAAAGACCGCAGGAGCGGCGGAGAGGAAATACTGGATTAAGAGAATATTACACCCTTACGGAGCAGCTTTAAATATCAATTCCTGAATTCAGCGACGAGGAATGTATGGTCGCTGGGCTTTTCGAGCATTCGCGGTTTTATGTCTATCCAGCAGTTTGTGCATTTTTTTGCCATTGGTTCTGTGCCCATTATATGGTCGATCCGCCAGCCGAGATTTCTTTTAAAACCATTAGGCTGACGATAATCCCAGAACGTAAACCTGCCGCCCGATGTATCATGCAGCCGGAAGAGGTCGACAAATCCCCAATCAATAAACTTCTGCAGTAAAGCTGTAACTTCCGGATTAAAACAGACATGCCCTGCCAGAGCGGCAGGATCATGGACATCCTTTGAGTCTGGAGCGATATTAAAATCGCCCATCCATAGTATCTTATCTGTCGGCTTGAAGTTATTTTTGAAGTACTTGAGCAATCTTTTGAGCCAGTCGAGTTTGTATTGATATTGTTCTGAATCAATTTCTCTGCCCTGTGGAATATAGGTATTAATGATGGTGAAACCTGCTGTTTTCGCCTTTATCATCCTTGCCTCATCTTTGGGCTCACTGTCAAGGCCGAACTCGACAGCAGTGATTTTTTCCCTGCTGAACACTGCCACACCGTTATAACTCTTTTGACCTTTGAATACAAACTCATAACCTGTCTGGGCGAAGGTATCGACTGGGAAATCCTTGTCCTGGGCCTTGGTCTCCTGTACGCAGAGGACGTCGGGTTTATTTTCTGCCAGCCAGTCGATAATTATTTGTATCCGCGTGCGTATAGAATTGGCATTGAAAGTGGCCGTCTTCATCCCGTTAGACCTTTTTCACATAAAAAAACGAGTATCGAAATGTACCTGATTTTTTCATATTTGAAACCTGCGCACAAATCAACAGAAGTCTGACGGGATTCATCTAAAGACCTCATTTTTAGAGAGTTTCCTCGATGGGCTTTGAGCCGTTATCGGCGGGGATATCCTTCAATGAGAGCTTATGCAGTTCTTCGTCGAGAGCATCCTTTTCGGTCTTTGGGATAATGGTTTTCTGCGTAGCTGTAAAACTTTCGACAACATTAAGCAGCGCCAGCAAAAAGCTTACCATACTCTCGGCGCCCTGGTTGATATTTACCCCTCCGACACCGAGCCCGTCACAGCAGCCTTTGGTTTGAAAATCATATACCGGAACATGCAGGTCATTTTCGCCCAGGAACCAGTCGAAAGCCTTTCTCTGCAGCTTGAGATATTCCGGATTCATAGTTGCCTCATAGGCGTTCCTCAGCATTATTACCGTACTTGCCGCTTCAATCGGCTGCTGGTCGAATTTTGCTTTGGATTTGCCTTTAGGATACCAGCCGTTGGAACCTATGAAACTGAAATGCCTGCCGTTGTAGGTGTTTTCAAGCAGAAAATCACAGGTTTTTTCCGCAACTTTAAGATATTTCTTTTCGCCCAGTGTCAAAGAAGCAACGAAAAGCGCCGCAGGCAGGATGGCATTGTCGTAAGCAATGATTTCTTCGAACCATTCCCAGTCCCGGGAGGAATTTTTCTTATAAAGCTCAATGAGATAATCCGCAGCTACTGCCAGCAGTCTCTTTATTTCATTTGCGCCCGGGAATTGCTGTAGATAATCGGCAAGCCCGAGTATCGAATAGGCCATACCTCTTACCGAAAGGGACGGAATATGTTTTGCCGCATCATCAAAGAAGTGCTTGATAACTGAAAGGTAAAGAGGGGCAGGCGGAGTTGCGATTACGTTGCCAATCGCCCACAGGCTTCTGCCGAGGGCATCGTGGGCAGGTTCGCTTTCCCACCAGTTTCTGTTATAATTCATGAAATTATGGATTGTGCCGTCCGGCTTAATAGCGTGGCAGGTAAATGACAAGTACGTTTCAAACAGTTTTAGCGCCTCAGGCTCAGAATACTGCTTGTAATATTTTGTCATAACCAGCAGTGCTCTTGCATTATCATCGGTGCAGTAGCCATTGATCCGTTCCGGTATAGTAAACTTAGCATGCTGAATAATTCCTGTATCATCGGTAAGCCGTTTTAAATGGTCGAGCGGCGGTTCAGGCAGTTCGAGCAGTGTTGATGAAGGTATTGCATGAGTTGCTGTCAGGGAAAGTGATATAAAACTTCTTGCTTTTGAAAACAGCTTCCAGTAAGGCTCACCCAGCCGCGGCCAGGTTCGCGTCCTGCCATAGTCATAGGCCTTTCGCCGCATGGAGTGAAAAAGCGACTCATCATTGAGTACTTCTATAACGGCTTTAGCCAGACTTTTGGAATCACCGAAAGGTACCAGTTTGCCTCTGCCTTCGTCTAAAAGCTCCTGTGCTGCCCAATAAGGTGTTGATACTACGGCCTTTCCTGCACCTACCGCAAAAGCCAGGGTTCCGCTTGTAAGCTGTTCGGGCTGGAGATAAGGTGTTATATATAAATCAGTTGCGCACAGAAAATCATGCAGCTCTGAGTCGCTGACGAATCTGTTATAGAAGATTACGTTATTTTCAATGCCCAGTTCCTTGACCATTCGCTGCAGACTGAATCGGTAGGATTCACCTTCAAATTTTACCAATTCGGGATGTGTAACACCGAGAATAACATATATTGCACGAGGCTCCGCCTTGATTATTTCAGGCATTGCACTTAGCATTATTTCAAGACCTTTACCTCTGCCGATAAGACCGAAACTCAGAATGGTCTTTCGACCATCAAATTCGAATTTATGTTTATAATAACTGCTGTCAACGAAGGGCAGATCGGGCAGGCCGTGAGGTATAAGCTCTATTTTTTCTACGGGCACATTATAAATTTCGTTAAGCATTTTTATGCCCCGGCCGTTCATCACTACAAGCCTGTCGGATAAATTACAGAGCTGGACCATAGACTTGTAATAATCCGGCTTGGGTTCGTTTATGATCGTATGAAGTGTGGTAATTACAGGCGCATTTACATTATCTAAAAACAGCGACAGATAGCTCCCGGCCGGTCCGCCGAACAGACCGAATTCGTGCTGAACACTAACCGCGTGAATGTTGCTGAAGTTCAGATATTCTGCTGCGCATATATAATCATTTTTGACGTTGGGGCGAATCTCGAATTCGACCGGTTCTCGGTAATCATATTGGCCGTTGGACATTGCCACTACGAGCGGAGAAAATTCACTGCCTGCATACGCTTTTACGCTGTTGATCAGGTCATTAGTGAAAGTCGCGATACCGCATTTTCTTGGCAAAAATGAAGATATAAGAGCTATTTTTTTGGGCAAGCTCTTTGTCATTATTCACTCCCTCTGGCCTAAACAATAAAATCGTTTTATATAAGTCGGCCCTCCTGAATTATTGTAGATTGGCCCTGGGCTTCTGTCAAGTACTAAAAACTCTTGCATATACATAAAAAAGAGTCCAAAAATCTATTATTTTTGTTAATTTTCTGCATTTTTTACGCACAGTATTGACAATGGTTCGTATAATTTATAAAATTACTACTAAAACCATAGGAATATAGGAGAAATTTATGAAAATTTCGACAAGAACAAGATATGGGATGCGGGCAATTCTCGAATTGGCGATGGCTCATAAATCAGAGCCTTTGCAGATTAAGGTGATCGCCGAGAGGCAGAAGATATCTAATAAATATCTTGAGCAGCTTGTTGCCATAATGAAATCAGCGGGGCTTGTACGCAGTATTAGAGGCCCTCATGGCGGGTATTTGTTGGCAAAGGAGCCCAAAGATATAAAGTTAAGTGAGGTCTTTACTATTCTTGAAGGCCCTGTACTTACCGTCGAGTGTGTTGACCATAAGGAGATCTGTCTCAGTTGTGCCGACTGTATAACAAGGCAACTATGGATGCAGATGAATGATGCAATACTGGAAGTGCTTGACAGAGAAACGCTGCAGGACCTTGTAGATATGGCTCACAAAAGTAATAACAGTGTAAGTTATCAGATATAAAGTTAAACGGAGATTATTATGGCGCAGATTTATAATAATCTGACTGAGACTATTGGTAATACACCATTAGTAAGAATTAATTCACTCGCTCCTTCTGATGTGCAGGTGCTTGGCAAGGTAGAGTTTTTTAATCCCTGTGCCAGTATAAAAGACAGAATAGCACTTGCGATGATCAAGGCAGCCGAAAAGCAGGGCGGTATCAACGATAATACGGTATTTGTTGAGCCGACAAGCGGAAATACCGGTATAGGACTGGCTTTTGTCTGTGCGGTAAAGGGATATAAACTTAAGCTTGTAATGCCCGAGTCGATGAGTATCGAAAGGCGGAAAATTCTTCAAATTCTTGGGGCAGAACTTGTACTTACCCCTGCCGCTGATGGTATGAAAGGAGCTGTTAACGAAGCTGAAAGGATTGTCGCTGAGAACAAAAACGCAGTTATACTGCAGCAGTTTGAAAATATCGCTAATCCCCGGATACATCGCGAAACTACCGCAGAAGAGATTTGGCAGGATACCGACGGGGCCGTGGATATATTTGTTGCCGGAATTGGTACAGGCGGTACAATTACCGGTTGCGGCCAGGTTCTTAAAAAGCATAAGCCTTCTGTAAAGGTCGTTGCGGTTGAGCCTGCCGATTCGCCTGTACTTTCAGGCGGAGTTCCGGGCCCGCACAAAATTCAGGGCATAGGTGCAGGCTTTGTTCCGCAGGTGCTCGATACGAAAGTTTATGACGAGATCATCTGTGTTAAAAATGACGATGCGATGGAAACTGCTCGCCGGCTTGCCGCTAAGGAAGGTATTCTCGCGGGTATAAGTTCCGGTGCGAATGTTTTTGCCGCATTACAGCTTGCAAATAGAAAAGAGAATAAAGGAAAGACCATCGTAACGATTATCTGTGATACAGGTGAAAGATATATCTCGACCGAACTGTTTCAGTAAGAGATCAGGCATATGGATCCCGTTAGAAATTTGCTATCAACGGGATATAGGTTAAAGACTTGAAACTAAATGCTGAAAAAGGATTTCTAACGGGATGGACCAGAAAAAAATAGATAATATTGTAAAAGCGCTGCTCGATACCTATCAGGCTGATTCGGGCATAAACTTTATAGATACGAAAAATCTGCCTTTGCGTGACCGGATACTGGAGATTCTCGATTTACTTATGGAGGTAGTTTTCCCGGGTTATAAAGGAACAAAGGAAGTTACCAGCTCGAACGTCAGTTTTATTATAGGCGATATTTTATGCAGGGTTTATGACCAGCTTGCCGAGCAGATAGAAAGGGCACTTATTCATCTGTGCAGGATGAAAGATTGTGACAGTTGCGGTTGTCATGATATGGCCCATCGGGTTGCAGAGTATCTTTTGACACAGTTGCCGGCCATCAGAAAGATACTCAAGACCGATATACAGGCGGCCTTTGACGGTGACCCAGCCGCTTCGAGTTTTGAAGAAATCGTTCTAAGTTATCCGGGCCTGAGGGCGATTGCTACACACAGGATTGCCCACGAACTTTATTTGAAGGATATTCCGCTGATACCGCGGATTATGAGCGAGCGAGCCCATCATGAAACCGGTATTGATATTCATCCCGGTGCCAGGATTGGTGAAAGATTTTTTATCGACCACGGCACAGGTATAGTTATAGGTGAGACTGCAATTATAGGAAAGAATGTAAAGATATATCAGGGTGTAACTCTTGGTGCACTTGCACCGGCGGCAGGGCAGAGCCTGCGGGGTGTTAAGAGACATCCGACTATTGAAGATGATGTTACTATTTATGCTGCTGCTACAATTTTAGGCAATGTGACTATCGGCAAAGGTGCGACAATCAGCGGAAATGTCTGGATAAAAGAATCAATCCCGCCGGGCGTTACTGTTTCAATGACAAGTCCTGAACTTCTTTACAGTCAGCATAACAAAAAGGATAAGACTAAATGACACAGGCTATCATCGAAAAGATAAATAAACTGAAGAAAGAAAGAAACGCCTGTCTGCTTGCCCATAATTATCAGCCGGGAGAGATTCAGGATATTGCTGACTTTACCGGTGATTCGCTTGAATTGAGCAGGAAAGCGTCAAGCTGTGATGCTGATATAATTGTTTTCTGCGGTGTTTTATTTATGGCAGAGACTGCTTCGATACTTTCTCCGCAAAAAACAGTGCTGCTGCCGGACAAAGATGCGGGCTGTCCGATGGCAGATATGATTACTGCGGCTCAACTTGCTGAATTGAAGCAGAAATATCCGGATGCTGTTGTCGTTTGTTATGTTAACAGTCCTGCCGAGGTAAAAGCGATAAGCGATTATTGCTGTACAAGCTCAAATGCTGTTGATGTGGTAAATTCAATAGATGCGGACAGGCAGATACTCTTTGTGCCGGACAAAAATCTGGGCCAGTTTACAAAAGAAAAGACAGGCAGGGATATTGTTCTTTGGCCTGGTTACTGTCCTACTCATATTTTCGCAACGGCTGAAGATGTAAAAAAAATCCGGACTGAGCATCCGGATGCGGTTACTCTTGCTCATCCTGAGTGTCCCGGACCTGTCAGGGCTTGTGCTGATGAACATTTAAGTACCGGCCAGATGTTGAAATTTGTCAAAAACAGCGACAAAACCGAATTTATTATCGCAACAGAAATCGGGATTATTCATACATTGAAAAAAGAAAATCCTGAAAAGACATTTTACCCAGCCTCAGAAAAGTTTATTTGTCCTAATATGAAAAAAATAACGCTCGAAAAAGTATTGTTTGCTTTAGAAGATAATAAGTATGTCATCAAAGTGCCTGATGACGTTGCTGCCAGGGCGAGAAAGGCACTTGACAGAATGGTAGCAATATTACCGAAGGGATAAGAATGGAAGAAAAGAACTATCGTATTGAAACAAAGGCTCTGCACGCAGGTCAGGAAGTTGACCCGACTACGCAGAGCAGGGCAGTACCGATTTATCAGACAACCAGTTATCTGTTTAAGGACACTGACCACGCTGCAAATCTTTTTGCGCTTAAGGAATTCGGCAATATTTATACCCGCCTGATGAATCCTACTACCGATGTTCTTGAAAAAAGGCTTGCTGCGATGGAAGGCGGTGTTGGTGGTCTGTGTTTCAGCTCAGGCCAGTCGGCGATATATACGAGCGTTTTCAATATCTGCGGCACTGGCGGACATATTGTTGCTTCCAGTTCACTTTACGGCGGGACGGTTACACTCTTTAGCCAGACATTCAAAAAACTCGGTATAGATGTCACCTTTGTTGATCCTACCGAGCCGGGGAATTTTGCCAGGGAGATAAAGGAAAATACAAGATTGGTCTATATTGAGACTATCGGTAATCCGAAAAATGACATTCTTGATTATGAAAAAATCGCCCAGATAGCTCATGATAATGGTATGCCTGTGATATGCGACAATACCGTTGCGACACCGATACTGTTTCGTCCTATAGAGCACGGTATCGATATTGTTGTCCATAGCTGTACAAAGTTTATCGGCGGCCATGGCACAAGTATCGGCGGGGCGATTATAGATTCCGGAAATTTCGACTGGACTAACGGCAGGTATCCTGAATTGACTGAACCTGACCCGAGTTATCACGGCGTAAAATATGTCGAAGCCGTGGGCCCGTTGGCATATATCATAAAAGCCAGGACACAGTTCCTGCGTGATATGGGCTCCTGTATGTCGCCTTTTAATGCGTTTTTGTTCCTGCAGGGCACCGAGACACTTCATTTGAGAATGCAGCGGCATAGTGAAAACGCACTTACTCTTGCAAAGTGGCTCGAAAAACATAATGCGGTCAGTTGGGTAAACTATCCGGGCCTGAAATCTCATCCGGATTATAAACTTACCCAAAAGTATCTGCCTGACGGACAGGGGTCGATACTTGGTTTCGGGATTAAAGGCGGCAGTAAAGCAGGCATTAAATTTATCAATTCTGTTGAACTTGCCAGTCATCTTGCTAATATCGGAGACAGTAAGACGCTTGTGATCCATCCTGCAAGCACGACTCATCAGCAGTTGACCGAAGCCGAGCAGCTTGCAGCAGGCGTAACGAATGATTACATTCGTGTTTCTGTCGGAACGGAGCATATTGATGATATAATTGATGACTTTGATAACGCATTGAAAAAGGCTCAAAGTTAAGGACTAAAAATATGTGGGACTATACCGAAGAAGTTATGGACCATTTTCTTAATCCGAAAAATGTCGGGGAAATTGAAAACCCTGACGGTGTAGGAGAAGAAGGTTCTCTTGCCTGCGGCGATGCGCTTAAGCTGACTTTTAAACTTGGTGAAGACGGCAAAATTGCTGATGCTAAATTTAAAACATTCGGCTGCGCAAGCGCTATTGCCTCAGCTTCGATGATGACCGAGATGATAAAGGGGCTTACTATTGAAGAAGCTGAAAAAGTCAGTAATAAAGATATTGCTGAAAAGCTTGGCGGTCTGCCGGAGCAGAAAATGCACTGTTCGGTGATGGGCGCCGAGGCCCTTGCTGCTGCGATTGAAAATTATCGCTCAGGCAAAGGTAAGCAATCAAAAAAAATTGAAGGCAAAATAGTTTGTACCTGCTTCGGTGTAACGGACAGGGAAATCGAGAAGGTGATACTCGAGAACGATATTGATACTGTCGAGGGAGTTACTAATTATTGTAAAGCAGGCGGCGGCTGCGGTTCCTGTCATGGCGAAATTGGGAAAATTATCGAAAGACTTCGTGGTAAAAAAGTAAAAAAGCCTGAAGTTAAGCCTAAACCCAAGAAAATTACTAATCTTCAGAAGATACAGCTTGTCCAGCGGACAATCAATGAGCAGGTCAGGCCTTTATTGAAATCTCATGGCGGAGATATTGACCTTGTCGATGTTGACGGCAATAAGGTCATTGTTGCCTTTCGCGGGATGTGTTCGCAGTGCAGAACTGCTGAGTTTACCCTGAAAGAAGTGGTCGAGGCAAAATTGAAGGAATTTGTCAGCGATGATATTATAGTCGAAGATGAGAAGAAGAATGTTGATGAATCTCATATACATAAAGATATCCAGGGGGTCCAGTGATGACTGTAATTTATATGGACAACAATGCCACGACTAAAGTGGCTCCCGAAGTACTTGATGCGATGCTGCCTTTTCTCGGTGAGCTTTACGGTAATCCTTCGAGTATGCATACCTTTGGCGGCCAGGTCGAGAGGTATATAAAAAACAGCAGAGAGCAGATAGCCAGGCTGCTTGGCTGTGACAGTTCTGAGATAATCTTTACCAGCGGCGGAACTGAAAGCGATAATGCTGCTATAAAGGGTGTTCTTTCTGCTGTGCCGGAGAAAAGAAAGATTATTACTACCCGCGTTGAACATCCTGCTGTTCTTACTACCTGCCGGGAACTTGAAGGGCAGGGTTTCGGCCTTGTCGAGCTCGGCGTTGATAAAGACGGACAGATAAGTCTGGATGAATTAAAAGAAGAAGTCGATGAAGATACTGCTGTTGTTTCCATAATGTACGCCAACAATGAAACAGGCGTGATTTTCCCGATAGATAAGATTGTCGAAATTGTAAAAGCTAAAGGCGCCGTTTTTCATACCGATGCTGTCCAGGCGGTCGGCAAGATACCTCTTGACCTTTCCAAAAGTAATATTGACCTGTTGAGTCTTTCCGGCCACAAGCTCCATGGGCCCAAAGGTGTAGGTGTTCTTTACGTCAAAAAGGGCACAAGGATTTCACCTTTCATCATCGGCGGGCATCAGGAAAGGAACAGAAGGGCAGGTACGGAAAATGTTGCAGGTATTGTAGCTCTTGGCAAAGCAGCCGAGCTTGCCCAAAAAGAGATAGACCAGGAAAATACAAAGGTAAGAAAACTTCGGGATAAACTTGAAAAAGCTGTCCTCAAAACCTGTACAGGTGCGATGCTCAACGGCGATGAGGCAAATCGTCTGCCGAATACAGCGAATATCAGTTTCGAATATATTGAAGGAGAAGCTATATTGCTGTTGCTCGACCAGCTTGGTATCTGTGCCAGCAGCGGTTCTGCCTGTACATCCGGCTCGCTTGAGCCCAGCCATGTTCTGCGTGCGATGGGTGTGCCGTTCACAGCCGCCCACGGCTCGGTGAGATTCAGCCTGAGCAGATACAATACGGAAAAAGAGGTGGATTTTGTGATTGAAAAAATGCCGGGTATTGTAAATCGCCTAAGGGAACTGAGCCCGTTTGTTAAATCCTGATTATTGTATAGTGTAAAGATGTGTTGATTTACATATGCCCTATACATATAATAAAGACCGAATTCTGATATAAAATTTCTATTTGTCTGGTTTGGACAAGGGAGTTTTTAGTGCGGTCTATATTAGACTCAGGTATTGAAGAGATAAATACACCAACTCGGCGAGGTGGTCTTTACCTGAAACATCTCTGTATATTATGTGCTTTCCAATTTTTCTTGGGCATATTTTATATTGGCTCTGTACCGCGGATTTATGCGGATGAGGCGTGGGATGCTTCGCTTGGCTATGAATTAGCCCAAACAGGAATATTGCGTCATCCATTTATAAATCATTTAGGCGGAATGGAAATTTATTATCTTCCTCCACGGGTTATGTTGCCCATTATATGTGCGGGCATATTTAAGGTTGCAGGTTACAGCATTGCGATTTCCCGATTACCGGCCCTTTTGTTTGGGACTCTGGCGATAATAGTTCTTTATAATATTTCGAAGCAGTTCTTCAGGGATAAGGAGGCTTTTTTTATATGTTTGTTTGCTGTTATACATCCGTGGTTCTGGAGTAATTGTCGCCGCTGCAGGCCCGAGATGTTGTACACCGCTCTGGCTTTAATTCTTTTATGGCTGATGATTTGCTATTTTCGACGTAGCAGATTATTGACGGCTTTTTTAGCAGGGATAATAACAGGCTTGTCTTCTCTGTCTCATCCTAATGGACTGCTTATTACGGTTTCGATCGGTATAGGCTGGCTTGTGTGGAAAGAAAAATCGCATTTACTTAAGTTTATAATGTGGGCACTGGCAGGATTTATTCTGGCAATTTTGCCTTATGTAATTTATGTTCTCTGGGCGACCAGGCATCCGGATGTGAGTTTTGTCAGACAGATGCACTCGAATCTTCTGGGCAGCTCAGTAATAGCGGGAGAAATTACACGATGGCAAAGTTTTCTTCGATTGCCGTTCGGTTTTCCGTTAGGTTTGGTTATGTTTGCAAGTTGGCTTGCTGCCTGGTGGAAGTCCACACGGCAAGATAAGTTTGCAGCTACTGCGGTGACTATTTACATACTTGTTCTGCCGATGTTTAGTGTAAACGACCTGGCAGATTATCTAATTCCTATAATACCTTTGTTCAGCATGCTTATAGTCAGACTCATTTTTCGTCTGCCTGAATTCGGTTTTCTGATTAGCTCGAAAAGAGTGTATTATGCTACCGGCTTTGTTATAATGTTGATCTATGTAGTTTCTTCACTGCCTCTGATTCTGTTTATGCTGTATTGGCAGCACAGTGATGCCGATTTCAATAAGGTTGTTAATGAAGTGACTGTTGTCGTAGGCCCGAATGAAAGAATACATGCGGATCCTATTTTCTGGGTTGGTCATGACAGGTACAATTATGGCCCGTATCTTATGACTTACGATCCTGTACCCATTACGATTGAGGAATCTTTACAGTGGGCTTATTTTCATTCATTTGATTATGCTGTCAGAACTATCTGGATTGATATACCTCCACGTGGATTTTGGAAGCCGCCCCAAAAGCTGCCGGAATTCCGTTTATATTTTGTTACAGATAATTTATGTAAGTTATTTGGTACCAAAGTGCACGAATTTTACAGCAAAGGCTATGGTCCTATTGAGATTTACAAAATTGACTGGTCCCGTGCTGCGAAATTGGGTCTTAAAAAACAAGATATCAAATAATGAGTTAAGGGATTTATAATTGATTGAAACTTGTTCAGATATGTCGATTTCGAGAAAAAATCGTATTATATATTTGCTTATATTATGTGCTGTTCAAATTTTGCTTGGTGTGTTTTATCTTAGCTCTGTTCCACGGCTGTGTGTGGATGAGGTATGGGACGCTTCAATTGGTTACGAGTTTGCTACAACTGGTATGTTACGTCAGCCGTTCATACATAATTTCGGTGGGATGGAGGTTTATTTCATGCAGCCGCGGGTCTTGTTACCTGTCATTTGCTCAGGCGTGTTCAAACTGACAGATTACAGCATTGCTGCTTCTCGTCTGCCTTCATTAATATTAGGACTTTTGGCTGTCATTGCTCTTTATCACGCGGCGGGAAAACTTTTTAACAGCAAACAAAGTTTTTTTATTACCCTGGCGGTTATTATAAATCCATGGTTCTGGCTGAATTGTCGTCGCTGTCGGCCGGAGATTTATTGTACTGCTTTTGGCTTGTTTTTCTTGTGGCTGGTCATTTTGTATTTTCGTAAGGACCGTCCGCTATATGCTTTTCTGGCCGGGATGATGGTGGCTTTGGCGTTACTGTCGCATATTAACGGCTTGATTATAACAGCGGCGATCAGTATCAGTTGGCTGATATGGAAAGAAAAGCCGCACTTACTTAAATTTGTTTTTTGGGCATTGCCGGCATTTATTTTAACTATTTTGCCTTACGTGATCTATACATTTTGGGCCGACAGGTATCCGGATGTGAGTTTTCTTGAGCAGATGAGAATAAACAGCCCGCACGCCTCAGCATTGGTGGGGCTAAAAGGAGAAATAACACGATGGAGGATTTTCCTTCAGTTGCCATTAGGCATTCCATTTGCTTTGGTTATGTTTGGAAGCTTGGTAACAGCCTGGTGGAGATCTGCTTCTGAAGATAAATTTGCAGCTACTGTTGTGATTATTTATATATTAGTTTTGCCGTTTTTTACCGTTAATGTTATTGCAGATTATCTGCTTGCCGCAGTTCCATTTTTCTGTGTGCTTATTGTCAGGTTTATTTGTCGTTTATCTGAGTTTAGCTTCTTAAGCAGATCAAAAAGAATACATTATATTATCAGGCTTTGTGTGATACTTATTTATGTGGCTACTTCTCTGTCGCCAATTGCGATAATGTTTTATCGGCTGAGCGGCAAAGGTGATTTTAATCATGTTATCAAAGAGGTAACTAAAGTTATTGAACCGGGTTCAAAAGTTGATGCAATTTCTGTTTTCTGGATTGGGCATAAAAAATATGAATACGGCCCATATCTTATGACATACTCAGGAGCACTGTCGCTTAAAGATGCGTTAGAGTGGGCATATTCTCAGTCATTTGATTATTCGATCAGAACCTCCTGGAATGGCGATCCACTGGGATTTAAAAAACTCCCCGATAATATGCCGGAGTTTCGTCCTTATTATATTACTGATAATATATGCAAGATGTTTGGCACTAAAGTCCACGAGTTTTACAGTGAGTATTATGGCCCTATGGAAATTTATAAAATCGACTGGTCTAATGCCTATAAGCACGGTCTGAGAAGAAAGGAGATCAAGTAAAGGTTTGAAAGGGCTGGTTTTATTAATTCAAACCAAAATGCTCAGGGTAGCGGTATTTTGTCTGGCATAAAAGCCATAATGCCTGTATTGTTGCGTGTTGATCGCTTGGAGGCTGTTTATTGAATACAGGCCGTTTTCGGTGTTCTATGGACTCGAAACATAACCATCTGTCATTCCATCCGCCGTCTGTCCCCTGATTTTTTATGACTCTTTCAATCCATCTTCGACGGATTTTTTCCGGGCAGCCTGCATAAAGTACGAAAGCTATTTTTTGAAAATAAGAATCAGCCACAGTCATCTCAAAGGTGAGTTTATGTGTGATTCTATTACAGAGATGTTCTATAAGCTCTTCATTGTCCATCTCCGGCTTGATTTTCCTTAGGTGAATCAGAGCCCAAAGCTGATGTGTCAATTGCCAGTAATTCCATTTATCGGGCAGAAGAAATTCCATTTGCTCAGGTGTAATTCCTGCCTTATCAGGGGCCATTGCGTATAGAATCCACTTGTTATCGATACATTCGTTTTTTATTGTTTGATTCAGTTCCCATTTCTGAATGGGAAAGTTGGGATCAATAAGAGCTTTCCAGCATGCCGGTTTTACAGGAGTAGCCATAAATTTATCATGAATCACATCAAAATTACCTTCCGGGTAAAGAGTGATGCAATCCTGTAACATTTTTATTAATGCTGCGTTTTTTACTCTGAGGATGTCTTCTTCGTTGTCATGTACCCAGGCAGTTGCTTTTTCAATAGCCTTATCAATTTTGTTGGAAAATTTCCTGTCGCTCCATAGGGAATAGTTATTAAAAACCATTGCCAGAACACAACTAAGTATAGATGCAACTAAAATTATAGCTGCAAGCATCCACCAGTTTAGCTTGAAATGCTTTCGAACAGTTTCGCTCTTATTCTGGCAGTCGATTGTATCTGTATTCTCATCTGTCATAAATCTGACTTTCTCAAATAAGATTAGTTTTAATCAATTTTAAAAAATTTTTAACAGACGGAAATTTTGTTACTTTAGCCCGAAGTATTCAGGATACTGATATTTTACCTGATATAAAACCCATAAAGCTTCTATTGTTCCATGAGGATTGCTTGGTGGCCTGCCAAGGGTAAGTAGCGACTGTATCCGGCGTTCTCGGGACTCGAAACGAAACCATCTGTCATTCCAACCGCCATCTGTAAGCTGATTGTTTATAGTTTTTTCTACCCATCGTCGGCGGACTTTTTCAGGATAGCCGGCATAGAGTATAAATCCTATTTTCTGGATAGTGTGATCTATTGGTTCCGGGTTAAAGGTCAATACAAAGACAATTCTGTTGCAGAGCAGTTCAATAAGACCGTCAACGTCGGCCTGTTGGTCTGTTTTTCGCAGGTGAGTTAATGCCCAGAGCTGATGTACTGTTGGTATTATCTTTCGTTTCTTGTTTGAAAAAAGTCCTATCTGCTCAGGTGTAACGTCTGCTTTATCCGGAGCTATTGCATATAAAATCCATTTATTGTCGATATAAGGTTCCTCTTTAATAGCCTTGTTTAATTCCCACTTATAGACAGACAGATTTGGATCTATAAGGGTTTTCCAGCAGGCTGGCCTAAGAGGTATTGCCATAAACTTATCATATATTGAGTTGAAGTTATCTTTCCGGGAAAGATTATCACATTGGCGCAGCATTTTTATCAACGCTACATTGGTCGAACTTACAACTTCTTCCTCATGACTGTTTATCCAGTTGGTTCCGTTTTCGATAGCCTCATCAAGCCTGGTAGAAAATTCCTGGTCACTCCACATTGGATAGTTGTTTAAGGCAATTGTAATGGCATAGCCGGCTATGGCTGTGATTATCATAAGCACAACTGCTGCTGCAAACCATTTGAGTTTAGAGCGTTTGCGTACAGTTATGCCGTTATTTGGGCTGGGCTGACTGGATTTTTCTGTATCACCGGCTTCCATAGACTGTTTCCTTAAGCGATAATGACACGACATCGCTAATTCTAAGTAATTTTAGAGATTTTTCCACCTGTTAAATTAAGGAAAAAGTCATTAGGCTCGTTTTCTAACTGGAAAAGGGGGATTTTGTGCGATAAAATAGGCAAAGTATAAATGGTATCTTTGGATTTTCTGCTCTTGACAGAAGAAAATACTTTAATATAACCGTATGTTTACTTTGTTAGCTGCAGGTAAAGCCGAAACTACAGAGGCGGGTTTAATCTGTGAAATCGAGTGTAACAATATCTCTTGTCGAAGCCATAAAGGGCTGCTGGGTTTTTAAAGAAGACCTTTCGATCAGTATCCCCATGGCAAAAGAGATAGGTTTCGATGCCGTCGAGCTTTTCCCGGGAAGTGCCGATGATATTGATAGTGAGCTTTTGCGTCGGCTTCTTGCTGAGAATCAAATCGAGTTGTCAGCTATTGCCACAGGTGCCGGCGAAGTTTTATATGGCTTTACTTTAGCAAGCGAAGATTTGACCGTTCGTGTGAACGCGGTTAATTTTATAGAGAGAATAATAGATGTTGCATCTTCTCTTGGGGTTCCTGTAATAATAGGCTCGATGCAGGGCTATATCGGCAAGGACAACCGCCGCCAAAAACTGGCTGAATTTGTCAGTATCCTTGGCAAATTGGCTCAGTATGCTGCTGACAGGAATGTGGGAATCCTTTTCGAACCTTTAAATCGCCGTCAGGCCGGTATTGCAAATACTCTTGCCGATGGTGTTGAAATTATAAAAGCAACCGGTGCGAGTAATATAAAACTTCTTGCTGATTTTTTCCATATGGGTATTGAAGAAGAAAATATAGCCCGGAGCATAAAAAATGCTGCTGAGTATATCGGCTATGTCCATTTTGTTGACAGTTACCGCAAGCCGGCAGGGACGGGCCATATAGATATAAAGTCTGCTGTCGAGGCTCTAAAAGAAATCGGCTACGATGGTTTTTTATCTGCCGAGGCCTTGCCTTTCCCTGATTCGAGAGCCGCTGCCCAGCAGACTATAAAAATGTTCAGACTTTTGTGTAAATAGCTACGGCACAATCAAGTCTTAAAATATCTTCTTATAGCTGTGACAATATGGCGCTTTGCCGGTTCTCTCATAATAATCCTGATGATATTGTTCAGCCGGCCAGAACGTATCTGCTTTTTTGATCTCTGTTTTTACATTGTACCCTTTTTCTCTGAGAGCATTGACTAATTTCGCAGCTATTTCCTTTTGCTCATTATCAAGGTAATAGATACCGCTGCGATATTGTGTTCCAATGTCAGGGCCTTGTCTGTTTAACAGTGTGAAATCGTGAATTTCGAAAAACAGTTTTGTTAGTTTTTCATAGTTTGTTTGTGCCGGGTTATAAACAATCTCAACAGCTTCTGCATGTCCTGTCTTGCCTGAGCAGACTTGTTCGTAAGTTGGTTTTTCCGTGCCGCCTCCGATATATCCTGATGTTACCGATATTACGCCGGGCACATTTTCGAAATGATATTCCACTCCCCAAAAACAGCCGCCGGCAAATATTGCCCGCTGACCTTTTGATACGAAATCCATTGAGATTGAGTTAATGCAGAATCTTGTATTTTTTTCAGTGTAACCTTCGCCTTTAAAAACATGTCCGAGATGTCCGCCGCAGTTGGCGCATATATTTTCTGTTCTGCGTCCATCCGCATCTTGCTGTGATATTACCGCCCCGGGTATCTGTTCGTCGAAGCTCGGCCAGCCGCAGTAAGATGTAAATTTTGCCGATGATTCGAACAATGCCTTGCCGCATCTTCTGCATATGTAAAGGCCTTCTTCGAAAAAGTCATCGTATTTACCGGTAAACGGCCTTTCAGTTCCCTTATGAACAATTATCTGTTCTTCTCGCGGTGTGAGTTTTCTATACATATTCCTGACCTTTTTGAAATCATTTTTTTGGATTGTTTCCGTGCTATCCATACGGTCTTTACAACCTGCTGCCAGCAAAAGCAATATAAATCCTGTAAGTTTTAATAAACGTTCCATTACTATATATACCTTGATTTGCCTGCGGTTGTTTATAAAAAAAGCCTCTGTATCGCTGAAGATATAGAAGCTTTTTCCTGTCTTTTTAAATACTTATTATTTTCCGAATTCGAGTTCCTGCAGTTTTTTAAGGTCAGGTCTTACACTGGCGATTTTCATCGACTCTTCGTAAAGTTTGTTAAGATCTCCCAGCTTTATTTTTGCCCCTTTGCGAATGAATATCGGTATCTTATGAAGAGGTGTATCTACCAGAAGGGTTTGGCCGCCTGTGTAAACTTTATCAGTATTCCATGCATCGATCCATTCTTCACCGGCCGGCAGGTATACCGGATGCTGCGTTTTACCCTTTCGCCATATAGCCGAGACAAGGATATCAGGCCCATACATATATGTTTTCCAGTCGTTCCATGCTTCTTTCTGCTCGGGATAAAGAATAAACAGCGGCCTTGCTATAGGCATACCTGTCTTTCGAGCTTCTTTTGCATATTCGTAAGAATAGTCGATTAGTTCCGTATGGATTTTTGAATACAATCTCCATATTGCAATAAGTTTGGTATCATATGCAGGTTCTTCTTTCAGGCTCCAGAATCCCCTGTCTTCGATGGGTCCGACTTCCATCACCGGACAAAAACAACTGAATGCCAGCCATCTTGCCGTAACTTCATGGTCAATAAAATTTGAGCTGTATCCGCCTGTATCAGACCCCCATATTGGAAATCCAATTACTGAAGACCTTAGCAGAGCTATTATAGCAGCCCGCAATGCCTCCGGCACAACTTTACATCCTTTCTTGGTTGCTCCAATGTCCCCGCCCCAGAATATTGCATATCGGCTGCTGTTACTGTAACCGGCCCGCGGCAGCAATACGAAATCATCGCCGCAAATCTTCTTGCTGATATCGTAAGTGGCTTTGGTATACAGACGCGGATAGTCGTTGTGATATTCTCGAGATGTTCTGCTGTCGAAAGCCTTATTTTCGTAATCATTCGGCACAAGCTGCTCAGCCCGGTCGAGTTTGAATCCCCTGACTCCCTGGTTGAGCACTTTGGCCAGTCCTTTTTCCTGCCACCATGTTACTGCTTCCGGATTTGTGTAATCTATAAGAGCGCGGTAATGCTGATCACGCGGGTCGCTGAGCTGTCCTTGTACTGTATAACCTTTTTCTTTGGCTTCGATAGCCATATCACCCATTATCCACGGTCCTATCCACAGCACAAACTTGACATCTTTATCATTTATCCATTTGATCATTTCAACGGCATTTGGAAAGCGTACAGGGTCCCATTCAAAATCGTCATAGCCTCTTGGACCCTTGGCCCAGGGCCTGTCAACCCAGTAGATGCTCATCGGGATATCAAAAGCTTTCATCATAAGAAAATCTTCCACCGTCTCGCTGTTATACGGTGCTGTAACTTTCGTCCCGTCGTAATATGTTTCTCTATGTACGTGATTATTTCGCCATCGCCAGGGCCCGAATGCCCACTTCGGCGGAACTATCGTCGGCCCGACATTAAGCGAGTGTGCCTGTATTAATTCTGCAGGACCCGCTGCTGTATTAAGAATCATCGAAACACTTGGCCCTTCGAAGGTAATTTTAACGAGACCTGGATTGTCTCTGCAAAAATCATAAGTTCCGGGCCATGTGCCTTCGACAAAAAGGCTGTAATTTCGTGATGATATATAGAACGGACAGTAGAGCGAAACTGTCGGCTTAACTACTGTTGTGAGGTACTCGCCTTTGAGGTTCATTGCAGTTCGAGTCTGTGGTGCCCAGGAAAGATCCTGCTCGCCGTCAACTACACGTTCCATAAGGCCGGTAAAATATTCGTTCTCGGTGGCGTCTAACGAAAAACCCCATTTATATATATCGTCAACCCCAACTGCTTTAAGATCGATATTGACAGAGTCTTTATTTACGACGAAACCAACGGTTACTTTTTTTCCGCCGGTCAGGTCCCACACAGCGGTGAGACTATTTTTGTCTCTGGTAATGACCGGCTCATCTTTAAGGAAGAATTTTTCCTTACGGGTTTGAAGGAACATGGGGATTTTTCTGGAGCCTATTGATAAGGGCTGTTTCAGATGAGGTGAAGTTACAATAAATGAGCTGTCTTTGTATTCAACTTCGGCTTTTGCGAATACACAGCTTGCCAGACTTAAGATCGTCAGAAGAAGTACAATGCGTTTCATTTTTGACTCCTTTCGAATGGTTTTTCAACTCTATTATACGAATAGGGTATTATAGTATAGTTTTAGCAGAATTGCAAAATTGTAACACAGGCCCGGATTTGAAGAATTTTTTACAGGACTTTTGTTGTCCACATGTCTTTTTATATTATTGCATCCAGTTTTCGGCCAATGCCGCAAAATCTATGGCATTTACGTTGTTATCGTTGTCCAAATCAGCCCCGCTGCAATAGCCGCAATCGGTATCCAGCCAGTTATAAATCAGACAAGCCAAGTCGGCCCAGTCAATATCGCCGTCAGGTTCACAATCTCCGGTTAATTCTGCGCGTTCAAATGCTCCCAGCTCAGGTGCGCTGCCGACGAAAGGCCGGCCTACATCAGTCCCCGAATTTATCATTGAACTATCGGCAGCTAAACGAAGGAAACCGAGTTTAGGCAATTCACCGTTTGGCCCTCTGGGACCATCTATTCCGGTTTCATCAAGACTTATAAAATCGGCACTGGTAACTGTAAAACCGTTCCAGGAATTATACGTGTCGTCAATCAGTGACCCGATATTTACTGTACCTGCATATGAGATATTATTGCGCAATACGTGAACCGCACCGGTAGTCGGATTAAGGAAAGTAAAATTACTGATGCTATTATTTAGGCCGGTACAATTATAAAGTGTAACTCCTGTTGCATCTGCTGTAGAGCGGTTCAGGTCGAATCCTTTGCTTGTATGGTCATACGCAACACAGCCAATCAGGATATGTTCCCCTCCGCCCTGGCCGAGTTTGAAGCCGTTGGCATTTCCCGTAAAATTCGGATCGCCCCAGACGTTATCGCCATTGCGAAATGCCCAGCAATTCTCAACTAACACACCATTACCTGCCCACCAGAAATCGAACCCGTCATCAGAGTTATTCCATGACCGGCAACCGCGAAATACATTACCCAATCCGATACTTGCGCCTCCGCCGGTTGGACCTTTTGCCCCGAAACCGTCGGCATCTTCACCGAACTCTTCCGGGTCATAGTTAAGATACGAATCGCAGTTCAATACCAGATTATAAGCCGCATCTACAGTCAGATGAATGCCGGTATCACCATTTTGACGTGCGATGAGCCTTTCGAGTGTATTGTAAGAGCCGCTGACATATATCGCGGTATCATCAGTGTATTGGACTGTAAAATTCTTAAAGTGCCAGTAGCTGCCGTCTATTTTAATTCCCTTCTTTTTACTTTCATATCCCTGACCTGAAAAATCCAGGATAACGGTTTCGTCCAGGTAAGCCTGCATTGTTAGGGGGTATGCTGATGTGCCGCTTGTTGAAATTGTGATAGTGTCCGAATAGTAATGTATCCCGCCGCACAGATAAATAGTATCACTGGGCAAAGCCATAGATACTGCTTTGGGTATTGTAGCAAAAGGATAATCTATGGAACCATCACCGGTGGTATCATTGCCGTCCGGTGCGACAAAATAAACACTATAATCCGGCAGCGAAAACGTCAGCACGGGCGGATGTATCGAGCCTGCATTATAGAAGTAAGTTGTCCAGCCCGGCGTCATAATAAAAGTAACAATTCCATCGGTATCCGTATTCAAAAATGAGACAAGATCGCTTGATGTGCAGGTATCCGTAGTTCCGTCGCCGGGTTGAATTGTGCCGGTATATAGGTTAGCTGTTGTGACGGCCGGGTCGAGATTCGCATCTATTATGTTATTGCCCGGTGCATTGTTCCATGTCAGGGTATCCGGGTCCCAATCTTCCATATCTGCCGCATCGTTTAGGCCATTGACCATGTATAACTTGGGCTGTGTATTATCTGCCGTTCCGGTAAAGGTCAGGGTGGCTATCACAATATTTCCCTTTAAGCCGGGATTGGCTGTATAAATAGCGTTAAGGTCGAACTGCAGCCACGATTTGTAGTTTGTGTTGTCTGATTCACGAGTCCGAAGCCTTATATCTGACTGAACCGTATCTGCCGCGGAAGGATTAGTCCAGTCCATGCACGTGCATTTGCCCTGCGTAGCGGCGGCCACAATATCAGCCTGTAAGGTTGAGAGTTGCACCAGCAAGGAGAACATTACGCATATGATCAGAAACCACATGCTTTTCATTATCTAACACCCTTTATTTTTATTGCCAGCACTGGCCTGAAGGCTCTCGATTACACGTCAGCCAGTCTAATGCAAATTCGGCTATATCATTAAGGTCCAGTATGCCGTCTTCCCATTCATCGGCAAGGATAGTATAGTCGAAGAGATCTACCTGGCAATTTTCATCAAGGTCAGAAATAATCGGATTTGTACAGTAGTAGTTAGAAACACCTGCGCCGTTATATATCTCGATTATTTGTTCCTGGGTAAGTGCATAAGGATAAATACGGACATCGTCTATTGAGCCGGGTGTGAAAACACCGTCAGCTAAATACAGAGGTTCAGTCTGGCTGATATCGCCTGTGTTATCCGTCGTAGAGCCCCTGAGGACTGTATCAGCATAAAGCCTGGTCTGGTTTGCCACAGTATCGCGGACTGCAACTACGTGTACCCAGTTGCCTGTACAGAAATCTGTTGTGGGAATAGAGACTTCTGATTTTGTCACGTTATCATCGATCGCAAAGCGGAAATTCGAATCCTTACGATATAGTTCATACCGCTTGCCGCTTCCCGGAAATGCTCCGCTGCCGATAGTGCCCTTAATAAAGAGTTCATACTGGCCGCTGAAAGATACAGGCTGTATAGCCCACAGCGATACTGAGAAATCTTCATCGCCGAAGTCTATTGCATCACTGCTTGGTACAGTAACCGCTCCGCCATTTCCATGAAATTCGAGACCGTAGCCAAAACGTCCCATTGCCCAACTCGGTGGTGTAGCACCTTGCAAAGTTCCCTCGAGTAAGGAATCGCCTGTTACCTCGTGAGCAACTAAGCCACTGCCCTCGTCAAGCGTCCAGTAAGCGACAGGTGGACTGATCGTTGTCGGTGAAAGAGTTGTATCGCTTGCCGGAGATGACCAATCGGTTTCATTTTGAAGCGGACTTTTATCACGAGCCTTGACCTGATATGTATAAGTTGTCTCGGGCTCAAGACCTGTATCTGTATATGAGGTGCTGTCCTGCCAGCCGGAATCGTGGTTGGCATCTGTGATATTTGCAAAGTAATATTCTACGCCTGTTATATCGCTGGCAGTGGTTGCTGTCATCGTTATCATAGTCGAAAGTATCGCTTCAGGCTCGGCTGCCCATGTCATCGGGTCAGGCGTCGGGGGTGTCATATCAGGCTGTGGTGCTGCAGAAGCAGAACTGGACCAGCCGGTCTCGTGGTTATAAGGACTAAGGTCGCGAGCCTTTACCTGGTAAGTATAACTTACGCCTGTTGTCAGGCCTGAATCTATATAAGTCGAGCTGTCCTGCCAGCCGGAGTCGTGATTTGCATCTGTAATATTGGCGAAGTAATACTGTACCCCGCCCGGGTCGATTGCAGTAGTTGCTGTCATTGTTATTTGTGTTGCACTTAGAGACTCTGGCTCGGCCGCCCATGTCATCGGGTCGGGTGTTGGTGGTGCCGTGTCTTCTGTATATGTGCCGGGAGGGATGAGACTGTTCAAATATACCTCGAGATTTGTATACGCCAAATCAAGATCATAGTCATTCCTGTCGCTTGCGTCATTAAGATCTAAGCCGTTTGCTGTTTCCCATGCATCCGGCATTCCATCCTGGTCCGTATCTGTCGGGGCTGGTGCGGAATTAAGCGTCGGCCAGCCGCCGACCTCGCCCTGTGTATCTATTACCTGGCCGGTACCGTTTATAACATCATTTACAACTCTCGTATCTACCGAGTCTCTTGCAGGCAGACTTGTACCGGCATGGTTAATCACCCTTGTATAAGCATCGACGGCGGTATCTGTAGTAATCGGGTTTGTGGGAAAAGGCACGGATTGCTTGTAAGCATCTTTTTGTGCCTGTGTCCATCCGCCTTTCGATGTGCTCCAATATACCCACTGCCAGTCATCTGCGGAGTAGGTGCCGTTGAAGTAATTACCTGTATAATAACCTTTAAAATATGTGCATGCGGCGCTATACAGATAACCTGCTGTGCCGTTGTAGCCCGGTTTTGCCCAGTTGCCTACATAATTATATCTGCAGACACTGTCAAGGTCTGCATCATAGCCTGGATAGCTGCCGCCCCAGTTATAAATTACATTGTTCCGGAAATCGAACTGCAATCCGCACGGGTCTTCCCAGTATGGGTTGCCATCGGATACAGTACTGTCGTAATTACCGGGTCTTGGATTTCGCGAAATATTATGAGCAAAAAGATTATGATGATATGTGTACTTCGCATCGTAACAGCCTCGTATCAGTGCACCGTAACTATGAGTACCTTTACCGTGTATGCTGTGCCAGAGTGCCTCAGAGATGATACTCCACTGAACAGTAACATGACTGAGAGTCGGATTTGCTGTTGAGCAGGAGAAAACCTCGTCAACGCTCCAGCTTGCCGAGATATGGTCCATAATAATATGGTTTCCGCTGTTTATCGATATCGCATCGGATTCAGTCAGGCTTTCATCGCCGAGCCGGCTGCGGATATAACGTATAACAATGTGATCTGCACTTATTGTGATAGGGTAGTCTCGAACGCATATACCATCTCCGGGCGCTGTCTGGCCGGCAATGGTTATATAGGATTTGTAAATATTGAGAGGCGCGGTCAGTCGTATAGTACCTGAAACATCAAAAACTATTGTCCGAGGCGTTTCAGCCGTTCCTCCTGCAGTTATTATTCCGTATCGCAGCGAGCCGACATTGACATCATCCACAGTTGTTACGTGATAAACATCGCCGCCTCTGCCGCCCATCGCATAGGCGCCCCAGCCTTCTGCGCCGGGGAAAGCCGCTACATCACCATAAGAATTAGACGCAAACAGCGAAAATGTTACCGCTAAAATTATTGCCGGGATTATCTTCTTTTTCATCATTTTTGCTCCAAAATTTCTTTTCAAAACCCTAAAAATATTTTTTCCTGCCCCGGCACATACCCCCTGAAACTGAAATTATACTTGCTCTTTGAGGCGACGCAAAATGGCCTGCCGAGTCGTAGTTCGATGCGATAACTATAATGATTTTTATTGTCCGTCTTCGTCCCTTAACGGGACTTCGACGCGACAGTATTCATTCTCTGCAAGCATCAAACGAAGACTGGAGGCGGGGAGATTCGAACTCCCGTCCCGAAACGTTTCAAAACAGACTTCTACATGCTTAGTTATTCTTTTGTATCTCGCCTTACCAATCGCCGAATAACAGGCTTTTGATTTAGCCAGTTTGTTAGAGTTTCGCTTTATTTGGACAAACCGCCTTACAAAGCTATCCCGCAAGTTGGCGCCCGTGTAAAATCAGCGGGAATGATTTCACAGGACGGGCCGCTTAATTAAGCAGCCATTGCTAATTGGTAGTTGCCAATTAATTTTTGTGCCGGATGATTAGCCAGGCCAACCGGCGTCCTGAACATGCAACCTGTTTCTCTACCCGTCCGGTCGAAGCCTTTCGCCCCCGAACAAGCATAAATATCGGTGAATTTTAAAAGAGCTGGGCATGCATCAATAGTTTCAACAACACTATACCATAAGTTGCCGTAAAAGTCAAGAAGAACTATATTTACGAAATCTATGCGGCAAAAATTCATTGAAAATCGTCCTGTTTTCCGATATAATAGGAGAGTCAGGTTTCCCCTGCGGTGTACGACAGGAAAGTTCATATTTGAAGAACCGATACCCTTATTCAGGGAAGTCAGAACTTGGTGGATCGAAAAAGCCTGCCTGACAGGACTTTTGGACGCCAAAAGCCGACTACCCACTTTGAAATACAGGGTTCTTTAAATTGCTTTTCATCGGCACAGGCGGAGGTGACCAGCTTTAAAAAAAAGGTCTGTTACAATCAGGCCTTTTTTATTGCGCAAAATTTGAATCTTGGATTAGTTAAAAAATTAATGGTGGAAACTTTAAAAATTATTTTCCGTCGCCGTTTGTTGATTCCCAGGTAATCAGTCCCGGCTCATAGATTTCATCCAGTTCGGTATGTTTCGGTATAACACGTATAGCGAATCCGCATTTTCCGCTGCGGGTGCATTTTATCGTGCCTGTAAATATGTGTGTATTTCCTTTTTGTTCTGTATCTTCCATTTTTTTAACGCTTCCGTGGTCGATATTACCCCACGAATCTACGATGCCGTGGTATATCTGTACGGAGACATCGTTTGCTTCGAGTGTTCCCAGCCGGACATTTGCACTTATTTGCAGTTCGCATCCGACCTCGAGTGAGCTGCCGTTATTACTGCTAAGCGGTACGGTTCCTTTGCCGTTTCTTATCTGTACATCGACATCGTCTACTTTGATGTTGTCCCACTGCTCTTTGATCCTGTTTTTCCAGAGTGAAATATCTTTGGCTTTTTCCATTCCTGATTTTTCGAAATCCAGCCACGTTTGCGCAGCGGGCTTATAGAATCTGCCGGCATATTCTGCAACCATTCTGTGCGTGTTGAATCTCGGCGCTATATATTTTATGGAATTTTTCATCCTGTGTATCCATGCCCTCGGCAGATTATCTGCTGAGCGGGTATAGAAAAGCGGAACGATCTCATTTTCAAAGAGATTGAAGATGGTCTCTGACTCTACCTTGTCCTGGTAATCGTAATCATCGTATGTTTCGCCTGCGCCTATTACCCATCCGCCGTTAAGTGTGTATCCTTCGCACCACCATCCATCCAGTGTTGAGACATTCAGCGCACCGTTCATTGCAGCTTTCATTCCGCTTGTGCCTGAAGCTTCCATAGGCGGACGCGGATTATTTAACCAGACATCAACGCCCTGGACGAGATACCTGGCGATGTCAATGTTATAGTCCTCGAGGAAAATAAGCCTTCGTCTGACATCATTTCTGGCAGCGAAATGTATTAACTGCCTGATGATTTCTTTGCCCTGCTCATCATTGGGATGAGCTTTGCCGGCATAAATGATCTGGACAGGCATTTCAGTCCTGTTCAATAACTTGACAAACCTTTCAGCGTCTTTTAACAACAGATTGCCTCGCTTATAAGTTGCAAACCTCCTGGCAAATCCGATAGTCAGGGCCTCAGGGTCGAGAACTTCCTCGGCCCAGCCCAGTTCAGTATGATATGTACCTCTTCGCTGAAGCTGGTTTTTAAGCTGTTTGCGGACGAAACTTACCAGATTCTCCTTGCACCTCTGGTGAATTCGCCACAGTTCCTCATCCGGTATCTGGTCGGCACAGTCCCAGAGGTCCTCATCAGAAATCTCCTCATCCCAGTTAACACCAAGATACCTTTCAAAAAGAGATATTAATTCAGGCGAAGTGAAACTCTTTGCGTGTGTTCCATTCGTTATGGATTGAATAGGCACCTCGGAAGTAGGCAGTTTGGGCCATAAGTCAGCCCACATTGCACGTGATACTTTACCGTGCAGTTTGCTTACGCCGTTTCTGTATGCGCTGGTCTGAATGGCCAATACCGGCATCTTGAAAGTTTCGCTATCCTTGTCAGGATCGATCCTTCCCAGTGCAAGGAACTGGTCTTTATTAAGACCGAGCTTTGGGAAATAGCTGCCGAAATATTTGCTTACCAGCTCAGGGGTAAACTCGTCGTTACCTGCCTTTACCGGCGTATGTATTGTAAAGACGTTACTCAATTTAGTTGCTTCAAGCGCTTCGTCAAAGGACAGGTTCTTCATAGTGCACATGTGCCTGATTCTCTCGAGCGCCATAAATGCAGCGTGTCCTTCGTTCATATGACAGACCGAAGGCTCAAGACCCATTGCAAGCAGCGCTTTATATCCGCCGATGCCGATTAGTATTTCCTGCTGAATTCTCATTTCTGAGCCGCCCGAGTAAAGGCCTGATGTTATCAGTCTGTCCTGCGGCGAATTCGCAGCGACATTGGTATCAAGCAGAAACAGCTTGACCCTTCCGACTGTTACCTGCCAGATCTGTGCTGCGAGCTGGCGTTGCGGGAATGTAAGTTTTATCGTCAGCGGTTTTCCGCTTTTCTTTTTTACCAGTTCGACCGGCATATTGAAAAAGTCGTTGTCTTCATATCTTTCCTGCTGCCAGCCGTCGGCGTTTAGATACTGTCTGAAATATCCTTTCTGATACAAAAGTCCAACACCGACAAGAGGCAGGTTTAAATCAGATGCGCTCTTGAGATGGTCGCCTGCGAGAATGCCAAGACCGCCGGAGTAGATAGGCAGCGATTCGTGGATGCCGAACTCAAGACTGAAATATGCGATCACCGGCCTGGATTCCCGTGTCCATACTTTATCGAACCAGCCGGGAGAATTTAAATAATGCTGTAATTTTTCCTCGGCCTGTGTCAGTTGATATATAAATCCCTGCTTTGCGGCAAGGTCGTTGAGTCTGCTTTGACTGACTGTGCCCAGGAGTTTAACCGGGTTGTGCCCGCAGGCATGCCACCTGTCGTGGTCTATCTGGCGGAACAGTTCTGCAAATTCCGGATTCCAGCACCAGAACATATTATGTGCGATCGTTCTGAGTGCTTTTAAGGATTGCGGCAGTGATGGTAAAACCGTAAAGTTTCGTATCTTTTGCATAAGCTTCCTGTCAAAGAATCCTGTTAGTAGCCGGTCCTGGTTTTTCCGACAACACCGGATACTCATTTAATCGTCATTTTCAGCAGTTTGCTTAATCGCAGAGGTAAATAAGTTGCCTTGTTATAGGACCAGATGACGAATAATTATTGTGTATTTGATGGTTTATCGGACTATATCATTGATTTTTGGCCGTAATTGTGGTAGCCTGATATTATATGTCATTGCGAGCGAAGCGAAGCAATCTCGATTAGCCCCCGGACCTGCTTGTCCTCCGTAGTCTTGACGAAGGACGGATGCCGGGGGAACAGGGCCGCGACCGTAAGGAAGCGGTATATTGAGTGGAGTAATATACAGGGGATAATTTTGTAACGGAGGATTTTGATGATGGCCAGTTCATATCACAAGGTTTTGTTGATCAGCGGGATTATTTTATATCTACTTTCGTCTGCTTTTGCTGGTGAAGGTGAAATTATAGGCTGGGGATGGAACTATTTAGGTCAATGCAATGTACCACAACCCAATTCCGAATTTGTGGCTATAGCGTCAGGTTCGGACCACTCACTTGGTCTCAAGGCTAACGGTTCTATTATTGGTTGGGGACTTAACATGTACGGTGAATGTGATGTGCCAAATCCCAATACAGATTTTATAGCTATTGCGGTCGGCACTCATCACTCGCTGGGGCTGAAAAGTGATAGTTCAATTATAGCTTGGGGATACAATTCTACCGGTCAATGTGATGTGCCGAGTCCCAATACTGATTTTGTAGCTATTGAGTGTGGTGAATATTATTCACTTGGTCTCAAAATTGATGGATCAATAATTGCTTGGGGAGACAACTACTTTGGTCAATGTGATGTTCCGAGCCCTAATACAGATTTTGCAGCTATTGGGTCTGGCTCGACCCACTCACTTGGCCTTAAGGCTGACGGTTCTATCATAGCCTGGGGAAATAACCATTTCGGTGTGTGCAATGTACCAAGCCCTAATACGAACTTCGTGGCGATTGCAGCTGGAACATATCACAGCCTTGGACTCAAGTCCGACGGTTCTGTTATTTGCTGGGGAAATAACTCTTTCGGTCAGTGTAATATTCCTGAGCCTAATACGGACTTTTTAGCTATTGCCTCTGGTTGTCACACACATCACTCACTTGGTCTAAAGGCCGACAGCTCACTTGTTGCCTGGGGAAACAATGATCATGGTCAGTGTAATGTGCCCGAGCCTAATATAGATTTTGTAGCTATTGCGACCGGCCAAGGTCATTCATTGGGTCTGAAATCAATCCGGAAATATTCCGGCGGGACTGGTGGGCCGAATGACCCATATCGAATCGCAGATGTAAATGATCTGCGCCAACTGGCTTCTGATGTGAACGATTACAATGATTGTTTCGTCCTTGCAAATGATATAGATTTGACTGATTATAACTTTCCAACTGCCATTATTGCGCCGGATATTAGCACTTCCTGGGGTTTTCAAGGAGCGGTCTTTACGGGTATTTTTGACGGCGGTGGTCATGTGATATCAAATCTAAGTATTAATACCAACAATCAGCGTTATATAGGTCTTTTTGGATGTACAGGTCTAAACAGTGCGATAAAAAATCTTGGTATTGAAGATGCCAATATAATTGGCATTGAGTATATTGGTGGAATAGTTGGATCTAACAGAGGCAGTCTTATCAACTGTTATAGTACCGGTACAATCAGTGGTATCCGTAATGTCGGTGGTTTGTCAGGATATGATAATGGCAGCATAACAAATTGTTATAATACAGGTTCAATCAGCGGCAGTAATAATTATATCGGCGGATTGGTAGGAAGAACTGGTTATGATAGTATTATTATCAATTGTTATAATACCGGCAATATCACGGGAGAAGGCGGCATTGGTGGTTTAGTAGGGGTTATCAACGGAGATGTTATCAACTGTTATAACATGGGGGTAGTCAATGGAGACGAAAGTGTTGGTGGACTGGTAGGAACAAATTGCGGCAACATGATATATTGTTATAGTACAGGGGCTGTCAGCGGCTATGGTACTGCTGGCCAAATTGGCGGACTAATAGGATTTAATAATGGTGGTATTGCAACAAGCTGTTACAGTTCAGGGTTGGTTGATGGCTACCTCTCTGTCGGTGGACTGACGGGATATAATAACGGCATTATAATAGACTGTTATTCTACAGGAGCAGTCAACGGAGCTGGTTACGTTGGCGGATTCGCGGGTAGGAATATAGGAGGTGGCAGCAATATTATTACTAATTCTTTCTGGGACATTGAGACTTCCGGGCAAACGTATAGCGCCGGCGGGGAGGGTAAAACCACAGCCGAGATGCAACAGATGATTACATATACAGATGCTGGTTGGGATTTTTCATATACAGACGGCGATGATGCCGACTGGTTTATACAGATAGATGAGTATCCTATTCTTACCTGGCAGATATCGCCTGCGGATCTTTATACCGACGGCAGGAATGACTTCAGGGATTTTTCAGTACTTGCGCAGTTCTGGCTGCGTGACGATTGCAGAATTCAAAACTGGTACTGCGACTGGGCAGACCTGGATTTCGACGGCGATATTGATATAGACGACCTTGCGGTATTGATGGATTACTGGCTGGAAATTGGGATATATAATTAATCTGTTTCTTTTTCACTGATGAGTTTGTAGAGTTCTTCAGCGTTTGCGGCGTTTTGAAGCTTGTTCTTGAATTCCTCGTCGAGCATTAATCTGCTTATTCTCGCAAGTGCCTGGATATGCGGGCCGGTCTTGTCTATGGGCGAGGCGAGCAGAACAACAATATGTACCGGCTTGGAATCAATACTCTGAAAATCTATGTCTTCGCGACAAACTCCCATAGCCATCACGAGTTCTTTGACGCCTTTGCATTTGCCGTGGGGGATAGCGATGCCGGCACCAATGCCGGTACTCCTGGTCTTTTCCCTGGTCAGTACGGACATGAGGACCCCGTTTTTGTCAGTCAGCAGCTTATTTGCATCGAGCAGTTCGACGAGTTCGGTTATGACAGATTCCTTGTCCTTACCCTCAAGCGGGACTTTTACGCAGGCTGATTCAAGAATTTGTGTTAACAGCATTTCTAATATCTCAAGTTATGAACGTTACAAAGAAAAATTCACAATCACAGAACCAAGGATTCTATAGATTTTTGGCCAAAAAGGCAAACACTTTAATATTTATATGTAACTTGTTGTAGATTAAAGGATTATGGCGATTTTTACCTTATAATCATACAGTCGCCATAGGAGTAAAAGCGGTATTTTTGCTCAATTGCGTGCCTGTAGGCGGCCAGTATTTTATCCAAACCCGCAAAGGCACCGACCAGGGCAAGCAGGGTTGATTTGGGCAGATGGAAGTTTGTGATAATAGAGTCAACAATTTTGAATTCAAAGCCTGGCGTTATGAACAAATCCGTTTGGCCGGTGGAGGCTTTTACATTTTTTCCCTGGGCGAGGGCCTCAAGGGTCCTGACAGAAGTGGTTCCAACGGCGACAATTTTTCCCCCTGACGAAATTGTGTTATTTATGATATCTGCATTGGTCTGGTCGATAGAAAATTGTTCGCTATGCATCTTATGCTCTTCGAGGGTTTGTGTTTTTACAGGCAGGAAGGTTCCGGCTCCGACGTGGAGAGTTAGCTGGGAGATATTTATACCTTTGGTTTTGAGCTGCTCAAGTATTTTTTCGGTAAAATGCAATCCTGCTGTTGGAGCGGCGATAGCACCGTTTTGCTGAGCATAAACAGTCTGATACCGGTTGTGGTCCAGGTCGTGCTGCAGTTGCGGCTGAGGCCTTTTTATATAAGGAGGCAGGGGGGTAAAACCGACTGCTTCTAATATCTTTTCAGCGGTCAGGGGCGATTCAGGTTTAATAAGCCATTGACCTTCGGAAAGCCTGTTTATAATACTGATAGGGCAGTATTGCTTTTTATCCCTGTCGAGCAGGTGCAGGGTTTGCCCCTCTTTAATACGGGATGAGTTTTTGAGCATTACCTTCCATTGGCCTTGCCGACAGGTCAGAAAAAGGCCTTCGATATTAGCGCCGGTGGTTTTTTGTGCGAAAAATTTGGCTGGTATGACTTTTGTGTTGTTTATTACCAGGCAGTCACCTTCGTTCAGATGGGTAGAAATATTGCTGAAATCATCGTCTGTAACTTTTCCCGTAGAGCGGTCCAGAACTAAGAGCCTGCTGCCGGGCCGATTTGGCACGGGTTCCTGGGCGATGAGCTCAGGCGGCAGGTCATAATTAAGCTTTTCGATGTTCATAAAGAACAAGTTATCAGACCATACGAAAAATAACAGAAAAAATTCGCTGCACCATTTTGCGGAAAAATCATTTTTTACAAGTGTTGATTTTTTTATGAAAAGCCGAGGCAAATACCTTCCGATAAGAACAGCAGAAGCGGGTTAATTTGATTTTTTCAGGACAACGGTCAAATGAGCGAAACGGACAGATATGAACGAATGGCAGGGATGGTAGCATCGCTGGACAGAAATTCAGTTATCAGGAAAATCAAAAATTTCAAAGGCCGATTCAGACTCGATTTTACCGATGAATATCTCAAAGGATTAACGTTAGACCGCTTGAGACATATCCTCTTTGCTGCGTTATCAACTAAATGCAAAAAGCACAATTGATTTAGTCGAGCCGATATTTTGGGCCGAGTTGTATTTTCTTGAATAATATGATTCTGTTGTATATAAATTCAGCCTGGTTTATTTATTATAATCTGAATAGATAATTATATGACCGATAATTTTGATGATTTGCGAAACAGTGTCATCCTGTCAGAGCTTGGGGGCTATGGCAACGGGATATTCTGCGCTCAATATGCCAAAGGTGCCTCTGTTGTTATGATGGGCACGTATATAATAGATTCCGCCAGGAATATTCATTATCCGCCTGAATTTATATTTCGGCCTGGAGGCAATTACAGGTCATATTTCGAGGCACATATCAAAGAGGCCAGGCTCAGCGGCGCAAAGGTAGCTGTAAGCGCGATCGGCTCAGAGCTTAAGGATGTCATAGATATGCTGGTTACCGCTGAACAGTGCGGTGCCGATTTTATATCGCTTTGTGCACATTCTGCAATGGAGTTATATACCAAACAAGGCCTGGGTTATAAACTGTGTATGCCGGAGAACAGGGACAATCTTAAAAGATGGATCAGCGAGATACTTTCTGCTACGAGCAAGCCTTTGATACTCAAGCCCGGCTCGGTCTGGCATGATTATATAGTCGAATCTGTCAGCATAGCGGCTCAATCAGGCACACCGATAGTGCATGCCAATCTCGGCCTTGCTTTTGAGCCTGAAGCGATTGCGACTATCGGTGAGCTGTCGCAAATTTTCGATTTTGTAATAGCAGGAGGCGGAATAACCGGTATAGATGGTGCCAAAGAGGTATTAGAAGCCGGGGCCGGGGCAGTATCGGTAGCAAAGGCGGCTATACAGGATGTGCATTTCATCGAGCAGCTGGGGCGGGAATTGAAAGAAATAGTCATTTCAAAATCAGCGCAATAAAAAAGGCTCAGGTCATTCAACCTAAGCCTTACTGAAGCAAAACCCTTCGTTATTTATTATATAGAACCATTGGGTTATAAAAAAAATATTCTGCTTCAGTTAAACCAAAACCATTCATATAAGAAAAAAAGAGCATGAATACTTATACATATTATATGCTAAGTCGTTGTTTTTGCAATGGTTTTTTTTGATTTTTTGTAAAAATAGTAAAAAAAGTTGCCAAAAGACGAGCAATCTGGTAGATATTAGCAGATTTTTGGGCGAAATTAGCTCAAAAAAACAGGTGTGATTTCAATTAGAGGACTGTATTTATCTGGAATTAAGACTATGTTAGCTCGTCTTTTTAGCGTAACACTTGACGGTATAGAGGGTGTTATTTGTGAGGTTGAGGTCCATGTGACCAGAGGGGGGTTTGAAAAGTCACTTATCGTCGGTCTGCCTGATACTGCTGTCAAAGAAAGTATCGAGCGTGTCCAAAGCGCGATAACCAATTCAGGATATAACTATCCCAAGACCAAAAGTGTTATCAATCTTGCGCCTGCTGATGTCAAGAAGGTCGGTCCTGCATTCGATTTGCCTATTGCGCTGGGAGTTCTGCTTGGCTCAAAAGCAATAGAAAGTGACTGTGTTAAAGAATTTGTCATTGTCGGCGAACTTGCATTGGACGGCAGGGTGCGAGGTGTCAACGGTGTGCTGAATATGGCAATGGCGGCAGCGCAAAAAGGTTTTAAGAAAATGATAGTGCCGTTGGAAAATGTCCGTGAGGCGGCAGTTGTCCAAGGCGTCGAAGTTTTCGGGACAGGGTCACTTGCACAAACAGCGGCATTTCTGTCAGGTAAGTTATTACTTGAGGCGGCCCAGGTCGATATTGAAAAACTTCTTGAACAGGAAGGTACTTACGATATTGATTTTGCAGAGGTCAAGGGGCAGGAATCCGTCAAACGTGCACTTACAATAGCGGCGGCAGGAGGACATAATATACTGATGATAGGGCCTCCCGGGGCGGGAAAGACGATGCTTGCTCAAAGACTTGCGACTATATTGCCCAGGCTCGGATTGGCTGAATCACTGGAAACGACACGGGTTTATTCATCAGTAGGCCAGCTTGAAGGCAGGGCGATGATGGCAATAAGGCCCGTCAGGATGCCTCATCATTCAGCATCAGCTCCTGCATTAGTCGGCGGCGGTACTAATCCAAGATGCGGAGAGTTATCGCTGGCACATAACGGCATTTTATTCCTCGATGAATTTGCAGAATTTCCAAGACACGTACTTGAGATGATACGCCAGCCATTGGAAGAAAGAAAGATAACAGTTTCACGCGCGAAAGGTTCTGTTACATTTCCTGCTAATTTTATGCTGGTAGCTGCGACGAATCCATGTCCGTGCGGCTACTTTGGCTCAACACAGAAGAGGTGTAAGTGCACACCTAATCAGATCGAAAGATATCTGGCAAGGATATCCGGGCCGCTGCTTGACAGGATAGATATTCATATCGAAGTGCCGACGGTCAGTTTCAGTAAGCTGCGATCCAAACAAAGCTCTAACAGCTCAGAGGTAATAGGAACCCAGGTTGTATCCGCGAGACAAAAACAGCGGGCCAGGTTCGGCGAAGATAAAACTACTGTCAATGCTACGATGACGCATAAACAGGTAAGCGAACATTGTCAACTTGATTCGGCAGCAGAGGCGATTTTGAAAAATGCTATGACCGAGTTTGGCCTCTCGGCAAGAGCACACGATAAGATATGCAAGGTCGCGCGGACTATCGCAGATCTGGAAGGACAGGAAGATATCGGTGCCGAGCACATCTCAGAAGCGGTAAGCTATCGGAAATTAGACAGGGCATTATGATTTTCATCATTTTGCCAAGTTAGCATTGATTTTTGTCCTTTTTCTGCTATCATTTCTCCAACATTAAACAGGTAATGATATTATGCGAAGTTTTGTAGAATGTATTCCCTGCTTTGTTCGTCAGGCGGTTGATACCGCAAAGCTGGTCAGCGATGACGAAAAGGTTCAGGAAAAATTAGTATGTGCAGTGCTTGCTTTGATGGCTGATCTGGACATGAGCCAGAGTCCGCCCGCTCTTGCCCAGCGGATACACCAATTGATCCGTAAACTGACTGATAATAATGACCCTTATCGTCAGCTGAAGTGGCGATATAATCAATTAGCGATAAATCTGTGCAAGGAATTCTCCCAGGCCGTCAGGACATCCAAAGACCCGCTGAAAACGGCTGTAAGACTGGCTATCGCAGGGAACATTATTGACTTGGGCGCTAAGAGCTCAATCGAGGAATCTGAAATTGAAAATGTAATCGAAGATTGTCTTTCAGTTGAGTTTGAAAGCGGTGCGATAGAGGAGTTCAGAGATGCGATAAACAATGCCCAGCGGATACTTTATTTGGCGGATAATGCCGGCGAGATAGTATTTGACCGTTTGCTGATCGAGCAAATGCCTGTCGGGAAAGTTACAGTAGCGGTTAAGGGAGCACCTATTATAAATGATGCCACGATGGAAGATGCCAAGGCCGCCGACCTGGGCAAAATCGTGAAAGTGATAGATAACGGCTCAGATGCGCCGGGCACGATTCTGGAAAGCTGCTCGGATATATTTCGTGAGTATTTCGATAAGGCTGATTTGATAGTTGCCAAAGGACAGGGTAATTACGAGACTCTGAATGATGTGGACAAAAATATTTTCTTTATCCTGAAGGTTAAATGCCCGATTGTTGCCCGGGACCTTGACTGTGCAATCGGCGAAATGATTGTTAAAAGGAAACAAACAATCTCATAATTTCATCGAAAGTTGGGGCTATTTTTCCGGGTGGACAGTATTTTTTATTCTCTGAAAAATCGATGGTTTTTCCCTGTTGAATTTCGGGCCTCGGCCTGTGTGTATACGATTTTCCTCTGATAAAAATTCTATATGCTGCAATAGTCCCCAGGCGGTGTTCTGCCAGCTCATCTGATAACCTCTCTGGTGTGCCTGTTTTTCCATAAGCAGTCTTTTGGGTTTATTAAATACGAGATAATCCAGTCCCTGAGCGATCTGTTCGACGCCTTGCTCGCCGGGGTCTATGAGGATTCCTCTTGCGTGCCTTCCGATTACGATGCCGGGCGAACATTTCTGGTTTGAGTGGATAAGCTCAAGTGCATATCGGAATTTTGTCGCGATTGCCACCCTTCCTGAACCAAGTGTGTCAGCGAGGATGCCGCTGGAAATCTGCTGCATATTCAGATATGGCAGGAGCATTACATTGGTTGCGCCGTAAAGTTCGAGGAGTATCTTTTCTTCAAGAAACATATCGAGAAAGACAACATCATATTTATTGAACTCGATATTCTGAATACTGTTGACGATGCACCATCTGACATTTGATTCTTTAAGGGCGTTGTCGAGCATTTCCTTAAACTGGCGGTAAGGGGCGCCGTTTTCTGCTTTGACAAAATCGGGATGACACTGGCCTGCTATAAGATAGATAATAGAATCCTTTTGTGAGGCGGTGCAGGACTCGGCAAGGAATCTGCCGAAGCCCTTTAGGCCGAACTGGATGCCTTTGTCAGGCGATAAAAGACCGATAGTGGTTACGAGAAAATAGTCTTTCAGGCCGAGCCTTTCCTTTATCGAAAGGCGGTCGAATTGCGAAGGATGACTCATCCTTATGCCGTGGTCGATGTGCTTTAATTTTTCATTTTCGATATTATAAATCGGAGATTCGAGAAGCTTGATAGCGCTTTCTGTTGTAACGATAAGACTGTCACTGTATTGTGCGAGGTTCTGGATAACTTTTTTCTGATGTTCGGTAGGATTATCGAGAACTGTGTGCAGGTAAACGAGTGTTGGCAGGCCTTTTTCGGCCAAGGCCTTTGCCATATCCACATAATTTGTACCTTCGCCGTCATTGCCTTTGTCATCAGGGTCGAGACCGAATTCGTGCTGCAGGAGTATGACGGTTTTATTTTCTGTTTCCCCGGCGCGGGTGATGATATCTTTTATAGCGTGTTTCCATGATTGCGGCTCGTATTGACGAATGACAAGATCGACAGGGATACTGTAAGGCAGGTTTTCCTTGTCGATGGCAGCTATTCTTATATGGCCTACTTCGCCGGTGAAATGTTCAAGTGCATTTGCAAGGTCTCTGCTGAATGTTCCGATGCCGCACCTTCTCGGCGGATATGTCCCGACTATTCGAATGTTATACGACATAAAAATAAACTAAAAAATTAAAACTAAAAAATCAAAATTATTGAACGCTTTCGGCGACTGTTTTTATGAAACTTCAATATTTACTTTCCTTATTTCATCAAAAAAAGGTGTTTTTCTCTGTTCGACACAACAGGCAGCGTAAAGATACATTGCAGCCGACCAGCTTTGCCAGTCCTGCCCGCAGGCTGTGCCGTCCTGTGCCCTGTGCCATTCGTTAAAACCGAAATCGACCTCGGCTGCCCTGTTGAGCTTTACCAGATTAGTAAGGGCAACGAGTTTTTTCTCAGCGAGTTTATATCTGCCTGCAGCAACGAGGGCGGCGATATAAAAGCCGCAGATAAAAGGCCAGATTCCACCGTTGTGATATTCGCCCGGCTGGTTGTATTTTTCATACCGCTTCATCCAGTCTGGGTCTCCCGGGCGGATGTATGGGAAAAAATTCGGCGGCAGATCAACTGCAAGGTCTTCATTTGCTTTCAGGTTTTTGCATTCAGTCTCTATCCAGATGACGATTTCCTTTGCACGTGTTTTTGATGCTATGCCCGAAAGAATAGCTAAACTGTTGCCGAGCAGGTCGAACCGTTCACTTTTGTAAACTTTATATGACCATAATGCGTAGTAAGGTTTATATTTTAGTACGAGACCTTCATGGACATGGCGATTTTGCCGTTCGCCCATTATGGCAAAACGCCCCATCTCTTCCTGGAGCTGGTTTGCCTTTTCATAAAGGCCGAAAAGTTTTAAATAGGTATAAACAATAGTGTTGACGAACAAGCCGTAGCCGAGCACCCATTGCTCATCTCGCCAGTCACTTGTGGGAAGCTGAGCGACAATTAGCCTGTCGGAAGGACTTTGATGTTCCATCCATTTGAGGGCTCTTTGGGCAGGTTCCTGGAGGAAAGGATCATCACCGGTTGCCTTTCGATATAAACCAAGGCCCATAAGGAAAAGCGGGGTAGTATCACTTGCGCCGCGGTCTTCTTTATCGTGGACAAGTGAAGGAATATGGCCGAGCGGGCTCTGGTTCTGTGCGAGTTTTTCGAGTACACGTTTGAGGGTTTTTACGAGTTTTTCTTCTCCGCTTACCAAAGTACCCAGCGAGCAGATCATCAGATCACGTGTGTAAGGTTCTGGATAACCCCAGCCGGCGGTTCTGGGCAGACCTCGATATGAGCCGTGATTGTTGTGCAGCAGAACTTTCAGCGCCGCCTGCCTGGCCTGGGTGATAAGTCTTTGCTCCTTTTTTTCCATTAGTCTATGCCGAGCCTTTTCTGGACTATTTCAACGAATTTCTTTGCGACGACTTTATAATTATAATTTTCAACGGCTCTTTCTCTGCCTGCCTGTCCCATTTTGTTACGCAGCTGTGCGTCATTCATAAGGTCAGTCAGGTAGTTGGCAATATCATGAATGCTCGCACGGTAATCGACTATTCTTGGTTTTTTGAAGACGACCTTGCTGCCGGGCTCGCGCCCTGATTCCATATCAGCGATAGCCTCTCTTAAACGTATTTCCTGAGCGACATCGGCAAGGAAGGCAGTCTTGCCGTGTATCATAGTATCGAGCATTCCCATCGCTTTTATCCCTATTACAGGTTTGCCGCAGGCGTTTGCCTCGACCTGAATCATTCCGAAACCTTCAAGCCTTGACGGCGCTGCGTATATATCACAGGCAGCGACAAGATAAGGCATAAAGTTTCTCGAAATTCTGCTTGCTGTGTAAATCACATTTTTTTCGATACCCAGATGAGTCGCAAGCTGCATATCAGCGAGATTCTGCTGCTCGGTACGGGGCTGAGGCCAGACTTTGCAGACGTATTTCCAGTCGGGAGATTTGGTATCGATAATAGCAAGGGCCTGCATAACTTCCTGCGCACCTTTTGAAGCGGCATCGCCGCCGATGGTAAGTATCATTAGCTGGTCATCAGAGACGCCCAGAGCCTCTCTTACAGTGCGTATCTTGGGGTCGTTTTTGTCGCGCGGGCAGAATGTATCGGTATCACAGCCGACCGGCAGGACCTCGATGTTTTTGCCGCTAAGGCCGTCGCGCTTGTAAATCTTTTTTACCCAGTTCGATGTTACAAGTATTAAAGGCAGATCTTCGAGGATCTCCCTGTAATTGGCGATGTAGCCGTCGGCCACGAGCCAGGGAATTGCCGCGGTTATGCCGTATCGCTGGGGATGCATAACAAGATGAGGTGTATGTCCCCAGTAGCCGATGCCTATAACAACATCAGGCTCGAACCAGCGGTAGTACCATTCCTTTTCCTGGGCGGATTCGAAGTTTACCGCATGGGTATCGACTCCCAGTTCCTTTAGTCCCTTGTAAAGCAAATCGCCCTGTGTTGCCAGCCCGCCCGGCGAGGGAGGATAATCATAAAGTACAAGAACCTTCATTTTTCTACTCCTGCAAATTTTAATGTGCTGCTACTAATAGTAAAATAACATCAACAATAAATAGTAATACTATGGCAGTCTCCAATATGATCATTGAGAAGTTCACCCAGTCCTGCTGAAGGAGCTGGTAAAGGTCGCCCAGTGTTTTGAGCTTTTCCTTGATAATCGTGTGCCAGTCTTTCAGGTGGAACCGGGCGGAGATTTTGCTGTAGATACTCGCCAGGTACCAGTCGCCGAAGAATTTTGTTATGTTCGACAGCTCATCACTGAATTTTGCGGTGTCTATTCGGATTTCTCTAATGCGTCTCTGCAGTTGGCGGTTTACTCTCTTTCTTAGAGTCAAGTCTCGGTAGGCGGTTTCAAGTGAACTGTCTAAAATGCGGTCATACGCGGCCAGTTCGACAAGCTGA
>JAFGGI010000013.1 GCA_016930635.1 Sedimentisphaerales bacterium
GAAATAAGTGAAAAACTAAAAGTGAATAGTGAAAAGTTATGGAGCCGCCTTTGGCGGGGAATTTTAATGCTTTTTTAAACGCTGATTCATAACATGGTTATCAGTTATCGGTTATCAGAAACGCTGATACCTATGGCACAAGTACCTATGGCATAAATTACGTTGAACTAAAAACAGGTAAACGGGCACGGGTTATTTCCGGTTATTCCCTATTTATTCTGCGATTAAGGAGATTTATATTTTCTTGAAGACGCGCATAAAATATTTCGGCCTCATTAGTATCAAGGTTTTCGATTAATCCTATTGCCTCTCTTATTGTTTTCTTTGCTTTATCATATTGCTTCCTTTCAACATATATCCCTGCAAGATTGTTTAAGATTCCTGCGACACCCATTTTTCCTTTAGGCGTAGAAGTCTTACAGTATTTTAATGCTTTTTTATATAACATCTCTGCTTTGGCGAACTCATCAATTTTCACCAATTTGTTGGCAACGTTGTTACACGCTGCAATTACTGCTTCTGGAATGTCTGCAAAATCTTTTTCAAATAAACCGAAGTATTTTTCTAAATCTTCTAATGAAAGTTCGATCAAGTCATCAATAATATTTTTGCCTACTACATATTCTTTCTTCGCCTCTTTTGTATCTGGGTATTCGACACGTTCCCTTTTAAATATTTTCATCCGTACTCTAGAAAAAACAACTACAAGCAAGTATAAAACACCTAAGGCTAAAAACACATACCTAAGAATTAGAATTTTATAAAATATTCCCATAAGGCTAACAATTAGAATAATAATGTCTGCGACACAACATACTCGAAAATCTTCATTGTTGCCTGAGATAATAGAAAGCCAGAAAAAGAATATTCCTTTCCAATCAAAACCAGCACCTAATATCTGCTCTGCGCGCAAGGTCATTTTCTTTCGTTGTTTATCAGGAAGTTTGTTACCTATGCTCATAACCGCAATATAAGATTTACCATCAAAGTAATCAGATATATGACGCTCTATCACGCCCTGAGTTGTACAATCATATAAATATCCTTCTTTGCCAAACGTAGCACAATGGCTCCAAATCCCTGGCCCGGTGTAATACATAACTGCCCAACTCATTATAGAACCAGCCGTATGAACAAACAGTATGTCACCTGGTTTGCATTTTTCTAACTTAGGGAGTAAGGAAGGTTCTGCCAATACGGCATTATATTTGTGAATTGATTCTAAACCATATATACCTTTTTGGTTCTTGTATTTGAGGTAATCTATTAATGCAAAGATCATGACTTAAATTGACCTGTAAAAGCAAAATATGCCTCCAGAGAAGACAGAGGGCGTTTATCTATTTTAAAATTTTGCTTTGTCATTTTGTTTTTTAATTTTTGGTATTTAATATCTCATCGATACTTTTTATGATTTGTTAGCTAGCAATGGGAGTTGTTAATAGAGGAGAAAACAAACTGATACCACCAAAAATTACACCTGCAATAAAGCTGACACCAGAAAGGTATCCGAAAAAATACGGCCACTTTTCAGATTCTGTTCTGGTACTATCATTTTCGTTGAGCTGTGTAAAAGATATTTTTGTTGTATAATAATTTCCAACATCGTTTCTCCAGTTATCAAAAAACGATTTTGCCATATGAGTTAAAAAGGTGCGCAAGATGCCAATGCAAATTAATCCTATGGCAAAACAGCATAATGATATTCGTACGGCAATAAGACCCCTAACTGTTTCTGAAGAACCCATGAAACCCAATACGGCGCCTGCGCCACCAGCATTTACATAAAACAGATACTTCATGATTTCATCCGCATGTTTTGTATAAAAGCCATGAAGCTCACTCCATCTGTCAGAAATAACTTTATTACGTCGCTCAATCTCTTCAGGTTTAACACAATCATAATAGAAATCCATGTTTTTTTCTGGTTTCTGTCTCCCAGCTTTTTGCTCTTCAGCCATTATTTTCTCCTTGTTTTGCTATTAAGGTTCACCAGTAGATAAAAGTGGAGGGAATGGATCTCGCATTTTAGTCATAAGCACTATAAGTGAGATTATAATATGTATCATAATGATGATAATAGGAGTCAATATACGTATTGTCATACAACATGAAAAACCAAATGCACTTATAAATAACAGTATATAGACGGGAGATGATAGAGCAAAGTTGAGAATGAGATCTTTCTTTTTATATCGACCTTTGTTGAAACTTTCAATAACAGTGGCTTCCATGGTTTCAGCAGCTTGCTGTTCGTTAAAATGCCGAATGACCATCCTATGCAAGGTGAACCATCTATCTGAAATTTGCTGTAATTTCTTGCGTCGTACATAGAAGAGACTTGTCAATATAATTAGTACAGATATCTCAAACATGAAGGAGTAAGGTTTCAGAAGGAACTCATCTGCCTTGTCGTTACGAAGTATGGCAAACCCTAAAGCTCCGAGTACTACTACAGCAAAATTAAGAATTATATCTCTCTCTCGTTTTTCCGTATCGATTTCTTGCCGTGTTTGAATAAAATATTTTGTCTCAAAGTCATTCATAAAATCCTCTCGTTTATTCATTTTTTTTATCTCCTGTGATTTATCCTCTTCCATTTTACCCCCGCACCGGACAAAACGGAATAAAAAAATGGTGCGGGACAAGCGTTTTTTTAGGGTATATGGGGAGAAAGGTGCGAAAGGTGAGAAGGGTTTGAAAGGTGTGAAGGATGGCAGAAATACCCCCCCGGCACAGGTCCGGGGGCTAAACGATAAAAGCAACCCCGCCCACAGGTGGCGGGGCTAAACGCGTTGTGTGTGCACATATCATTTTCAGGAAACTCCCGAATAAATTCGAGGGCTAAATATATTAACCCCGTCATGCGGAGATGACGGGGCTAAACAAACCCCGCCATAGTCCTCCGTCGTTAAAACTATGGAGGATAAATGATGGCGGGGCTAATCGAGATTGCCGCGGCCTTCGGCCTCGCAATGACGTGGATTCCCAATTGAGTTGGGAATGACAAGGTGAGATTCTTCGGCGATGGTTCAGAATGACAATGAGATTGCCGCGCTGCGCCCCTAAGGGGCAAGCTCGCAATGACGAATAACCGGTGGTAAAACCGGGGGCTAAATATAAAAAGAGACCCCCGTCGCAAGCAACGGGGCTAAACAAACCCCGCCATAGTCCTCCGTCGTTAAAACTATGGAGGATAAATGATGGCGGGGCTAAACGATAAAAGCAACCCCGCGACACGTCGTGGGGCTAAACGATTTGGATTCCCAACAAGAACGGGAATGACAAAAGCCCCCCACCGCAGGGGTGGGGGCTAAACGTGTTGTGTGTGCACATATCATTTTCAGGAAACCCCCGAATAAATTCGGGGGCTAAATATTTTTGGATTCCCCTTTTCATGGGAATGACACAAACCCCCGCCATAGTCCTCCGTCGTTAAAACTATGGAGGATAAATGATGGCGGGGCTAATCGATTAAAATCAACCCCACGACACGTCGTGGGGCTAAACGATTTGGATTCCCAACAAGAACGGGAATGACACAAACCCCCCGCCACAGGTGCGGGGGCTAAATGATTAATGAAACAATTTTTTTAAGAACAATATCAGTTCCATACCAGTAGTAAAAGTATACAGCAGGGGATAACCTGGTAGTGGAGGTATCGAGTAATGGATGCGTCACTTCGTAAGAAAGCAGCAATTCAGGAAATTATTTTCTATTTATTTCAAAAGTTTTTGCCAAAGAAATAGCCAACTTGAACAGGTAAGAACCTCCGAAGTCCCCTGGCGGATATTGTGGTTATATCTGCAGCTTATATTGTTTTTTGCGAAGGGAGCAGTATCGTGAAAAGGAAAAGAGAAAAATCTGGTTTTACGTTAGTTGAATTGCTGGTGGTAATTGCGGTTATCGCCCTTTTGCTGGCGATACTCATCCCTGCCATGCATAAGGCGAAGGAGACTGCAAGGCGAGTTGTTTGTGCTACCCATGTTCGGCAAATTGGTGCGGGCATAGCGGTATATGCTGAGAATAACGATGGTGTACTGCCTTGGTATGGAGGAGTAGATCCGAGTTTTAAATCGCCGTTTACTTGCAAGATAGATATTCCTTATAACCCGGCGGGAGATTGTCCCAAGGACAAGGAAGGGCATCCGTTCCTTGCATATCGTGATACGGCTCCCGGCGTTTTGCCGGACGGCAGCCTCAGGCCTTTCAGGCTGGCCTGTCTATATGCGGCTGGTATTATCGATGAGCCAAAGTTATTCTATTGTCCATCCGAGACACAGCCAAGGTATTTGTATAAGAATTACATTGACCCATTGCCGCCGAATACAAGCAAGGAATGGGGTACGTTGCCGCAGAAAATCAATACAGGCCCTGACGCTCATGGTAATCAGTGGGTACGTACCGGATATACTTATTATCCTACGAGTCCGAAGACGCCGATGAATCTTCTTTGGCAGGCGCCTGCTTATACGGCCAGGAAGTTCGACGATATTGATGAGATGATACCATATTTGTCAGACCGTATCTGGAAAAGAGACGATCCGGTCGGCATGCCTCCGGATATAATGAGACAATACCCGAAACCATTTGCTCACCGGATGGGTGGTGTTTATTCGGTAAATGCTCTGTGGAAGGATGGTCATACGGTTTTCTACAGGAACCAGGATGCTTTTAGTCATGATAAGTGGGAACCATTTGAACTTGGTCAAGTGGAATATCCGGTATTCTTCTATAAGACGTATCGTATAATTGGAGGTATGGACAGGTAACCTGCAGTGCTTAAACGCGGTTGATTTGAACGGCCGGCGGCTGTTGTAATGATGGCTGCCGGCTGATTTTATTTTTATAAATATTTTATTTTTCAAGAACAAACTCAGAACAAGGCCAGTAGTAGAAGAGTATAACCGGGGATAATCTGGTAGCGGAGGTTCTGAGTAATGGACGCGTCACTTCGTAAAGCACTGGCCGTTTGGGGGATTGTTTTTCTTTCATTTTCAAGCGTTTTTGCCTATTCCGGCGGGTCGGGTGAGCCGAACGATCCATACAGAATAGGCACAGTTGCCGACTGGCAGGAATTCATGAATGATTATCAAGCATGGGATGAGCATTATATCCTGATTAATGACTTGGATTTGAATGGTGTTGAACTGAAACCGGTAGGCCATTACTACGAAAGATTTGAAGGAGTTTTTAACGGTAACGGTCATTTGATATCAAATTTGACTATCTACAATAAATACGATGGTCGTGTAGGCCTTTTTGGGTGCATAGGTCCAAACAGCGTGGTAAAAGACCTGGGTGTTGAGGATGCTGATATAACTGGTATGAGTGCGTTAGGTGCTCTGGTGGGGATTAATGCTGGGGGCAAGATAGTAGATTGTTACAGCACGGGTTCAATAAAGAATTCTTGTTCTAGTCACGGCGGTTATGTCGGCGGTTTGGTGGGATACAGTGATGGGGGCAGTATAATAAACTGTTATAGTGATTGTATCGTTGAGGGTCTTTATTGGGTCGGCGGATTAGTCGGATATAATGGAAGCAATATAACTAACTGTTACAGTACAGGAACGGTTAGCGGAGAATGGGGTATCGGCGGCTTAGTAGGCATAACAAACTCTAACAGTATTGTAACAAACTGTTACAGTACCGTAACAGTTACTAAAGGAGGTATTGTTGGTGGTCTGGTGGGTGGTAATGGCGGTATTATAAGAAACTGCTATAGCAATGGAGTTGTTAGTGGTGATATTTGTGTTGGCGGTTTGGCGGGAAGTAATGATGGTATTATAGGAAACTGTTACAGTGCCAGAACAGTGGACGGCAATGATATTGTTGGCGGACTGGTTGGGTACCATTTTAGTGAAAAATATGACGGTCAGTGTATAGCTGTAATTGAGAATTGTTATGCAGCGGGGGAGGTTATTGGAGACAGTAATGTCGGTGGATTAGTAGGATATAATACCGAATCGAATGATATTGCTGCCAGTTTTTGGGATATAGAGACGAGCGGGCAGATGACAAGTGCGGGGGGGACGGGATTGCCTACTGCCCAGATGCAGGATATAGATACATTTCTAAATGCAGGATGGGATTTTGTCGGTGAAACAGCTAACGGCACAGAAGATATATGGACGATATGTGATGGATTTACTTATCCGGTATTCGACTGGCAAAACGCTGTAGTCCAGACAGATGTGCGTATAGTTCCGCGAGTAATCAATCGTGCAAGCCGTGTGCAAAGAATAATAGCCAGGATAAAACTGCCGGCAGGGATAACTAAAGATGATGTGGGTGAAGAGCATTTTGTATTGTTCCCTGCCGATGCGGAGGAGGGCATCGAGGCTGTATGGCAGCGTGCATATCCATGGCGGGGCGGGGACGTCAGAGTAATTGCGATGTTCAGCAAGGAAGAATTGATGGAACTTATACCTGACAATGGCAGGGTAGAACTGCAGGTTGTCGGTGAACTTAATACCGGCCAGTTTCTATGCGGCCAAAGCAGTGTTCATATAATCGGCAGAGGCCGGGGAAAATAAGATTAAAATTTAAAGCTAAAAGTGAACAGTTTAGTTCACAGTTTACAGTTATTGGTTATCAGTGAATCAGGAGACCAGGAAGTGGATATCAGGATGAGATTGCCGCGGTGATTTTCAATCACCTCGCAATGACATCCCCGGCACAGGCCTTCGATAAATCTTCGGACGGGCACGCAGGTCCGGGGGCTAAGCAAGACCATAACGGTGCTTAAGGCCCTATAATTACGTATTTTACGGTGCTGAAAGGGCGTTTTTTGCTTGCAATTTGGACAGAATCTGGTATAATATCGCAAGAGTGGGGTCAGGTAGGAAATTCGTGCAACTATTGTATAGTTACAAATAGGCAGTCCCTATGGACCTGAGAAAAATTTATTAGCAGGAGGGCAATAAAATGCGGAGTACTGCACAGAACGAGAAACAATCCTTTATTAGAATTATATGGAGTTGTTTTTTTCTTTTAGCCTTTATTCTTCCCGTATCGGCATATGCTATTGAGGAAATAGCGGCCTGGGGCTGGAACAATTACGGCCTGTGGTATGTGCCTGATTCCAATATGGGTTTCATCGCTGTATCGGCGGGCGGAGAACATGCGCTTGCGATCGAGAGTGATGGTTCGATAGAGGCCTGGGGCAATAATACTTACGGCCAGTGCAGTGTGCCGGATTCTAATATACCTTTTACGGCGGTCTCGGCGGGGTGGTATCATTCACTTGGATTGAAAGCCGACGGTTCAGTAGAAGCGTGGGGAAATAACTCTTACGGCCAGTGTGATGTGCCGATGCCTAATAGTAATTTTGTTGCGATATCAGCAGGAGGGTGGCATTCGTTAGGTCTTAAAGCTGATGGTTCTGTTGTGGCGTGGGGCTGGAATTATGATGGTCAATGTACTGTGCCGGCGCCTAATACAGATTTTGTAGCGATTTCGGCGGGACTGTGGCATAGCCTTGGTTTGAAAGGCAGCGGCGGTTCGGTGGCTGCATGGGGCAGAAGCGATGACGGTCAATGTTATGTGCCTTTTCCTAATACTGATTTTACAGCGATATCGGCGGGGTGGTATCATTCGACGGGTATCAGAGGCGATGATTTTATAGTAGCCTGGGGCAGGAATGACGACGGCCAGTGTGATGTGCCGGCGCCTAATGAAGATTTTGCGGCAGTTTCGGCAGGCGGTGAGCACTGTCTTGGTCTGAAAGACGACGGCACGGTTGTGGCGTGGGGGAATAATGGCAACGATCAGTGTATAGTACCTTATCCCAATAGAGATTTTACAGCGGTCTCTGCAGGCGGGCAGTATTCGCTTGGGCTGCGGACGGATTGTCCGTTTGACCTGGCAGGCGATCTGAATGATGACTGCAGGGTGGATTTCCGTGATGTTGAAATTATAGCGTCTAACTGGCTCGTGGATTGCTGCTTGTAATAACAGGAGAATGATATTGTGCGAATCAATTTGATATATCCAGGATATTTTTTTGCGGCGGTTATTTTAGTTTTCGTTCTGCCGGTGTCGGTCTATGCCGTAGGCGGAGAGATTGTGGCCTGGGGCAATAATAATTATGGTCAATGTAATGTGCCTGCGCCGAATGAAGATTTTATAGCTGTTGCAGCGGGGGATAGACACTCGCTTGGTCTTAAAGCCGATGGTTCAATTGTGGTTTGGGGTGGTCCTTATCCGGAAGTATGTAATGTACCTGCGCCTAATGAAGATTTTATAGCTATAGCGGCCGGTTTAGACCATTCACACGCTCTCAAGTCTGACGGCTCGCTTGTAACCTGGCCGGGCGACTTTCCGCAAACGGACCCGAATATTGTGTTTACTGCTATTTCTGCTGATAATATTCATTTTATGGCATTGACAAGTGACGGTGCGATAATGGATTGGGGAGGATATGAAGAAGTACCGGAGCCTAATACGGGGTTTGTGGCAATTGCAGCCAGCGGCAGGCTTTCGATGGGCCTTAAGGATGACGGGACTATAATGTATTGGGGAGAATGCATAGAAGAGCCAGATTGGAATTATGAATGTGATATACCGGAGCCTAATGCCGGATTTATAGATGTTTTCGGCGGCGGGGACCGTTTATTTGGCCTCAGAGCCGGCGGGGTAGTTGCGGCGTGGGGATATGATAGTTGGGTGCCGCAGCCTAATAGTAATTTCGCGGCTGTTGATTCGTGCATAGAATCGCACATGATGATCGGCCTGAAGAGTTATGGCGAAGTTGTGGCCTGGGGCTGTGATCCGTTGGATGGTTATTGTAATGTTCCGGGGCCGAATGCAGATTTTGTGGCGATTGCGGCCGGCGGGGAGCATTTTCTTGCGCTTAAAAAAGGATGCGCATCTTACCTTGGCGGTGATGTGAATGATGATATGAAAATAGATTTTCGTGATTTTGCGAAACTGGCTGATAACTGGCTGACGGATTGTTATGAGAATCCGGCCGATCCGGCCTGTGTGCCTAAGTGATATCTGATTCAGGAGGGTTATGTAATGCAAAGCAGTATTAGAAGGAAAAAGCGTTCTTTAGCAGTGACTGTCTGGGGTTGTTTTTTTCTTTCGATATTTGTTTTTCCTGTGCAGGTATATTCGGCGGGGGAAGTTGCGGCGTGGGGTAGTAATCTTTGGGGTCAATGTGACGTGCCGCAGTCCAATACGGATTTTATAGCGGTTGCTGCCGGTAAGTTTCATTCTCTTGGTCTCAGGGCGGATGGTTCGATAGCGGCGTGGGGAAGAAATGATGAAGGGCAGTGTACTGTGCCGCATCCTAATACGGATTTTGCAGCTATTTCGGCAGGAGATTATTTCTCAGTTGGTCTTAAATCTAATGGTTCAATCGTTGTATGGGGCGTAGGTGAACACGGTCCCTTTATTAATGATTGTGATGTGGCTCCGGTACCTTTTGATATTATCGATATTTCAGCCGGGGTGGGGCACTATGTTTGTCTCAGATCTGATGGTGTAGTTTTCAGTTCGGGTTGGGAAGTACCATCACCTAATGAAGATTTTATTGATGTTGCGTATGGAGATGGTCGCGGGATAGCTCTTAAGTCTAATGGTTCGGTAGTAGTTTGGGGCGATTTAACCAGCAATCCTTTCCCGGAACCTAATACGGATTTTGTGGCTGTTGCGGCGGGTAAGATTTATTATTGGGGACAAGTGTGTGCGAGCCTGTTCGCTATAAAGAGCAACGGTACAATAGTGGCCTATGAACCTTCTTATCCTGAGATATGTAATGGTATTCTGCCTTTTCCTAATGAACATTTTGTAGATGTTTCGACCGGTTGGGAAGACGAATATCACGCTCTCGGACTCAGAGAGGATGGTTCGATTATTGCGTGGGGAGAGAATTATTATGGTGAATGTAACATTCCATCGCCTAATAGAGATTTTGTTGGTGTCGCAGTGGGCGAGAGACATTCTCTCGGGCTTAAGGCTGATGGCAGGATATTAGCCTGGGGCGATAATTCAGAAGGTCAATGTGATGTACCGGCAGCGAGTGATATATCTAATACGAATTTCAAGGCTGTCTCTGCGGGCCGAGATTTTTCACTTGGTCTAAAGGTTGATGGTTCTGTAGTTGCCTGGGGCGGCGATCAATATTTTGAGCAGCCGCCACCTGATACGGATTTTACGGCTATTTCGGCCGGCGGACGTCATTGGCTTGGTCTTAAAAGTAATGGTTCGATATTTACACAAGGGTTAGCTACTTTTGTACCTTCGCCTAATACGGATTTTACAGCAGTTGCGGCCGGCGGAGATTCTGCGGGTATGTGGCATTCGCTTGGTCTTAAGAATGACGGTTCGATATTGGCCTGGGGAGATAACTTTTTTGGTGAGTGTGATGTGCCTTTGCCGAATACAGATTTTACAGCGGTATCGGCGAATATTTATAATTCTGCCGGTTTGAAAAATGACGGTTCTATTTTTGTCTGGGGAAGTAATGATTTTGGTCAGTGTGATGTACCTTTGCCGAATACAGATTTTACGGCTGTATCGGCAGGGTTGGCGCATTGTCTTGGTCTTAAATCTGACGGCTCGATAGCAGCGTGGGGAAGCAATTTATACGGCGAGTGTAATGTGCCGTCGCCGAACAGCGATTTTATAGCTGTCTCAGCGGGCGGGAGCTTTTCAGTTGGGATGAAAAGTGACGGCTCGATTTTAGGCTGGGGAGCTAACTGGGACTGTCAAACTGTGTTCGTCTCGGGTGCGGGTTTTGCAGCTATTGATGCCGGAGTAAATCACTGTCTTGCAGTTAAGGGCGGTTGTCTTTATGACACAACCGGTGATGTGAATGATGACCAGGAGGTGAACTTCAGAGATTTTGCAGCTCTTGCAGAAAACTGGATGGTAGATTGTCATTTAACACCTTTTGAGCCTGCCTGCGTGCCCAGATATTAATTGGCTGGGACAAAGTCCGATAAGTAATTTTTGACATAGCCAAATGGGGATTTTCTGCATTTACGCCGAAACAAGACCGGTGGTATCTTTTATTGAACAATATTGTCAATTTTCAAGTACTATGATAGTATCTTCTCTCTTTTACCGGTGGAAAATAACGGTGTCAAAAGCAAGCCGAATTAGGTATAGTTATTGGCTATTAACGGTCGCAGTCTGGTTAAAGCTATCTTCTTTTTTTGACGATGGTTATGATATATTATACCAAGTCATCCAGAGGCTGACTTGGGAGTTTAAAAATTAAAAATCAAAATGTAAAATTTTGGAATCCCGACTTTGTCGGGATAGTTATTTTTGACATTTTATTGGGCATGGCTTTTCAGTTATAAAATCGTGCTCATTTGGGAATAAATAGGCCGATGGGAATTTCTGCCGTGGGCCGTTTGTTGTTTTTTTCGGCGGAGCCGAGGGGGACGGAGTCTAAGAATTCCAAATCGGCGGTGAGCCGATTTGGAAAATAAGAAGTTGAAACTTGAAAATCGAAATTGTTGAATCCCGACTTTGTCGGGATAGCCTGTTAGTTAATGGGATGAGAAAAAGGATGCAATGAAGACAAGTGTACTGGTTACAGGCGGGGCGGGATTTATAGGGTCTCATTTGTGTGAGCACCTTTTGGCGGATGGTCAGAAGGTTATTGTAATCGACGATCTGAGCACAGGCAGCTTAGACAACATTCAACAATTGCTTTCGAACGGCAGATTCAAATTTATCGAAGGTTCTGTTCGTGATGCGGATTTGATAAGGAATACGATTAAGCAGGTTGATTGTGTCTATCATCTTGCGGCTGCTGTAGGGGTTAATCTTATAGTGGAACGGCCTGTTCATACTATAGAGACTAATATTCACGGTACTGAAGTTGTTCTTTGTGCAGCTAATAAGTTTGGCAAGAAAGTTTTGATAACATCGACTTCTGAGGTTTACGGCAAGAATGAACAGGTGCCTTTCAAAGAGGACGATGATACAGTTCTTGGGAGTACGAAATTTTCCCGCTGGTCCTATGCGTGCAGCAAGGCGATAGATGAGTTTCTTGCTCTTGCCTATCATAAGCAGTTCGGTCTTGAAGTAGTTATTGTAAGACTTTTTAATACCATTGGTCCCAGGCAGACAGGCAGATACGGGATGGTTGTGCCGAGGTTCATAGGCTGGGCGATGAAAAATGAACCGCTTTTGATTTACGGGACAGGCAAGCAGAGCAGGAGTTTTACTTACGTCGGCGATGTGATAAAAGCGATGTCGGCGCTTATGGAAAGCGAGAAATCCAACGGTGAGGTTTTTAATGTCGGTTCGTCAGAAGAGATCACCATAGAAAAACTGGCAGAGAAGGTCATCACCAAAACCAACAGCAAGAGTGAGAAGAAATACATTCCTTATGACCAGGCCTACGGCCAGGGATTTGATGATATGCAAAGAAGATTACCAAGTCTTGAAAAAATAAAGCAAATAGTCGGTTATGAACCGAGTACGGGGCTTGATGAGACTATAGGGAAAATTATAGCTGACATGCGGGATAAAAATGGGTAAACTGTCTGACTTTATTAGAATGTCGCCACAGGCGGCTAAGGTTAAACGACTCCCACCACAGGGGTGGGGGCTAAACCACTTTATCGAAAGGTTGAATTAGCATGGGATTGTCTTTGATTACAGGCGGGGCAGGTTTCATCGGCAGCAATATGGCGAGATTCCTGCTGGAAAAGGGCGAAAAAGTCCGCATTCTTGATAATTTCGAGACGGGAAAACGAGAAAACCTTACAGAAATTTCCGACCGGATCGAATTAGTCGAAGGTGATATCCGGGATATGGGGGCGGTTCGGCGTGCAGTTAGCGGTGCAGAGGTTATCTATCATTTGGCTGCGCTTGGTTCTGTGCCGAGGTCGGTTAAAGATCCTGCGACAAGTCATGATGTTAATATCAACGGTATCGTGAATATGCTGCTTGCAGGACGGGATGCAAAAGCAAGACGTTTCGTTTTTGCGTCGAGTTCATCGGTTTATGGTCAGTGTAAAGTTTTGCCGCAGCATGAAGGTCTGCCGCTTGCGCCGATCAGCCCTTACGGGGCAACAAAGGCAGCAGGAGAAATTTACTGCAGGGCTTTTTATGAAACGTACGGTTTGCAGACAATTTGTCTGCGATATTATAACGTATTTGGTCCAAGACAGGATCCGACAAGTCAGTATGCGGCGGCGATACCATTGTTTGTTTCGGCACTTTTAAAAGATAAGTCTCCGACGATATTCGATGACGGCGAGCAGTCTCGCGGATTTACATATATTGAAAATGTGATGGAGGCAAACTGGCTTGCGGCAAATGCGAAAGAGACACAAGGGCAGGCGGTCAATATTTCCACAACGAATGCTGTGACGGTTAATATGGTTGTAAATACGATAAGCAAGCTGCTGGGCAAAGAAGGAATCAGGCCGGTATATGCACCACCAAGGCCCGGGGATATAAAACATTCGCTGGCAGATGTAACGAGAGCTAAGGAATTGATCGGCTATGTTCCTTTCATCAGTTTTGAAGAGGGCATAGCCAAAGCGATAGACTGGTATAAGGAAAATCTCGTTTAACGGTTGCGGTTGCGATACTCGTTTCGTCAATCGTAATTCGGTTGTCGGCAAAAAGAGGTAAAGAAGTAAAGAAGCAGGAAGTAAGGAAGTAAAGAGGCAGAGTTAATGAAAGGTTTGTATGGTAAAGAAAAGAACAACTAAAAGAAGTAAGAAAAAAGTACCTTTTGTAGGTATTGTTGGGATGGGTTACGTTGGTCTGCCTCTGGCAAGGGAGTTCTGCGCAGGCGGGGCGAAGGTACTCGGTTTTGATGTAAAAGAAGAACAAGTGCGAAAGATAAACAGCGGTCGCAGTCCGCTTAAGCATATACCGAACAAAGATATCAAAGAGATGATACAGTCCGGCAGGTTCCGTACGACAACAAAGATGAGCCAGTTAAGTAAGGTAGATGCGATATTGATCTGTGTACCGACGCCGTTGACGGAAAATCGTGAGCCAGATATGACATATGTGGTTGCCACCTGCCAGACGATATCGAAATATTTGCGTAAGGGGCAGTTGGTGGTTCTGGAGAGCACGACTTATCCGGGCACGACGCGGGAACTGATGAAGCCGATACTTGAAAATAGCGGTCTTAAGGCAGGGGTGGAATTTTATCTTGCTTTTTCGCCGGAGCGTGAGGACCCGGGCAATAAGCAATTTCGTACAGCTACGATACCGAAAGTTGTTGGCGGTTATAACAAGAAGAGTCTGGATAAGGCTCTTGATGTTTACAAGTATGCCATTGAGAAAGTTGTGCCGGTCAAATCCTGTGATGTTGCAGAGTCGGCTAAGATCCTTGAGAATATGTACCGCTGTGTGAATATAGCGATGGTTAACGAATTAAAAAGGCTGTTCGATAAGATGGGTATTGATGTATGGGAGGTGATCGAGGCGGCAGGAACAAAACCTTTTGGTTTTCAGAAGTTTTTTCCCGGTCCCGGACTTGGCGGACACTGTATACCGATAGATCCGTTTTATCTTACCTGGCGGGCGCGGCAGTTCGGTATGCCCACACGTTTTGTTGAGCTTGCGGGCGAGATCAATACGGCCATGCCCGAGTATGTAGTTGCCAGGACGCTTGAGGCAATGAACAAAAGAAAGAAAAGTCTCAATGGTGCAAAGGCTTTGGTTCTCGGTCTTGCATATAAAAAAGACATTGATGATGTCAGGGAGTCTCCTTCGATAGAGCTGATCGAATTACTGCAGGAAAAAGGAGCGAAGGTAGATTATAATGATCCATATATTCCAAAGACGCATAAAATGCGAGAGCATAATCTGCGGATGAAAAGCAAGCCGTTAAATGCGAAGATGCTGAGAGGATACGATGTTGTTTTGATAGCAACGGACCACAGCTGTTATGATTATAAAATGATCGTGAAAAATTCTAAGCTGGTTGTCGATACACGTAATGCGACGGCGACTGTGCGGGGCGCTAATAATAAAATAGTTAAGGCGTAAGAAAGTGAAGAGATTTGCACTGATAGGTGTCGGCGGGTTCATTGCCCCGAGGCATTTGAAAGCCATCAAGGATACGGGTAATATTCTTGTGGCGGCACTGGACAAAAATGATTCTGTCGGGATTATCGATTCTTATTTTCCCGATGCGGATTTTTTTACCGAGTTCGAGAGGTTCGACAGGCATCTTGAAAAGCTGAGGCGTGCCAATGAGAAACATTGTGTTGACTATGTTTCGATATGTTCGCCGAATTATCTGCATGATGCACATGTCAGGTTTGCTCTGAGAATTGGGGCAAGTGCGATATGTGAAAAGCCGCTGGTGCTGAATCCCTGGAATGTCGAGGCCCTGGGTGAGATTGAGAAGGAAAGTAAGGGTAATATAAATACCATACTGCAGCTCAGGCTTCATCCGGCGATAATTGAGCTTAAGAAAAAGATAGACTCTGCAGGTGAGAAGGTTCATGATATTGACCTGACTTATATTACGTCGCGGGGTCACTGGTATATGGCTTCGTGGAAGGGCAGCATCGAAAAATCGGGAGGGGTAGCGACAAATATAGGCATACACTTTTTCGATATGCTTGCCTGGGTATTCGGGGATGTTAAGAAAAATACAGTTCACCTTAGCCAACCAAAAAGGGCAGCAGGTTTTCTGGAACTTCAAAAAGCAAATGTGCGATGGTTTTTGTCGCTTGAGCGGAGTGATTTGCCTTTCGAGGCTAAGCCCGGCGAGCCTGCAACATACCGCAGTGTAACTATCGACGACAAGGAGGTGGAATTCTCCGGCGGATTTGGAGATCTGCATACGGTAAGTTATCAGAAGATCCTTGAAGGTAATGGTTTTGGTTTGAATGAGGTGTTGACTTCTGTTCAGATAGTTTCGGATATCCGCAGGGCTGAGGCAGTCGGCATCAAAGGCGAGTATCATCCGATGTTAAAGAAAATTAAAGATAAAAGATAAAAAATAAAAATTGTGGTTTCGCCTTCGGCGATTCTTTTTGAAAATATGGCAAAAGAATATTTTATACACGAAAGCAGTTACGTTGATGACGGTGCGAAGATCGGCAAAGGCACGAAGATATGGCATTTTAGTCATATAATGAAATGCACGATCGGCGAAAATTGTATCTTTGGACAAAATGCTCATGTTGCCAATGACGTTGTTATAGGAAATAACGTCAAGGTTCAAAATAATGTTTCGATATATACGGGCACAATTATCGAGGACGATGTTTTTCTGGGGCCCAGTTGTGTGCTTACAAATGTTTTGAATCCCCGTTCACAGGTGAACCGTCACAGTGTTTATGAAAAGACGGTTATTAAAAGAGGTGCTACGGTCGGTGCCAACGCAACTGTTGTCTGTGGTATCGAATTGGGCAGGTATTGTTTTATTGCAGCAGGCGCTGTTGTTACGAAAGATGTGCCTGATTATGCGATGATGGTAGGTTCGCCTGCGAAGCAGGTCGGCTGGATGAGCAGGCACGGGGTAAAATTATCTGCTCCGAACGAGGCAGGCTTTATGGTCTGTCCGGAGAGCAAGTTCAGATACAAGGAGGTTGAAAAAGGTGTTTTGAGGTGCCTTGACCTCGATGAGGAAAAGCCGCTGCCGGCGAATTTATCTGTCGGCAAAATTAGTTACAGGGAATTTAAGGATAAAAAATAATTTACGGAGATTTCGATGCAGGTACCATTGTTGGATTTAAAAGCACAGTATACAAGGATTAAAAAAGATGTTTTGGCGGCGATAGGTGAAGTTCTTGACAGTCAAATGTGTATCGGCGGGCCCATGGTTAAAGAGCTTGAAGAGAAAGTTGCGGCGATAAGCAATTGTAAACATGCGGTTGGGGTCAGCAGCGGCACCGATGCGATATTGAACAGTCTTATGAGTCTGGGTATTGGCAGCGGCGATGAAGTAATCACAACTCCTTTTACGTTTTTTGCTACGACCGGTTGTATCGCAAGGGTTTGCGCCAAGCCTGTTTTTGTAGATATTGACCCGAAGACATATAATATAAATCCTGAGCTGATAGAGCAGGCTATAACCGAAAAGACTAAAGCTATTATGCCGGTGCATCTTTACGGACAAATGGCGGATATGGATCCGATCATGGAAATTGCAGCCAAACACAATCTTTATGTTATTGAAGATGCGGCTCAATCAATCAGCAGTACATATAAAGGCAAAAAGGCAGGCAGTGTAGGAAGCTGCGGCTGTTTTAGTTTCTTCCCGAGCAAGAACCTGGGAGGTATCGGTGACGGGGGGATGATAGTTACAAATGACGATAAGATATATCATATGCTTTTTATTATGCGCAATCACGGCAGTGAGCCAAAGTATTATCATAAATTTGTAGGCGGTAATTTCAGACTTGATCCTATTCAGGCAGCGGCACTGCTTGTAAAATTGCCTTATCTTGAGGACTGGTCACAGGGGCGAAGGGATAATGCTGAGTATTATAATAAGAAATTTTCCGGCACATCTGTCGGGATACCTTATATAGACCCTAATTGTGTGACCATTTATAATCAATATGTAATCAGGGTACCGAAGCGTGACGAGGTATTTAAGAAATTAAAAGAGCAGGATATCGGCTGTGAAATTTATTATCCTGTTCCGATGCATCTGCAGGAGTGTTTCAGTTATCTCGGCTATAAAGAGGGAGATTTTCCTGAGGCAGAAAGGGCGGCAAACGAAGTGATGGCGCTGCCGATATATCCGGAACTTACCGACAAGATGAAAGATTATGTGATAGAAGCAGTTCTTGAATCGCTGAAATAATCATCAAGAAATCATTATGAAGATTGCTGTTATAGGCATTGGTTATGTTGGTCTTGTTGCAGCCGGTGGTTTGGCTGAAAGCGGCAATCATGTAATATGTGTCGATAATGACAGGAAGAAGATAAAGGACCTTAAAAAGGGAGTCATTGGGATTTATGAGCCGGGACTTTCTGATATCGTCCGGAACAACGAAAAAGCTGGAAGGCTGAGCTTTACGACAGATCTGCAGGAAGCTGTTAACCAGTCACAGGTAATCATTCTTGGTGTCGGTACGCCCAGTGCCGAAGACGGCTCAGCAGATATATCGGCTGTGCTGGAGGTTTGCGCACAGATTGCTGAGTGCATGAAGGAATATAAAATCATTGCTACCAAGAGTACGGTGCCTGTAGGGACTTGCAAACGGGTAACAGAATTGATGAAAAGCAAAACACAGATTCCGTTTGATTACGTAAGCAATCCGGAATTTCTTAAAGAAGGTTCAGCAGTCGAGGATTTTACAAAGCCTGCCAGGGTTATAATAGGTACAGATAATCCTGAGGTGCGCAAAATTATGAAGCAGCTATATGCGCCTTTTATGCGAAGGGGCAGCAGGATGGTTTTTATGGATCCTGCAAGTGCGGAAATGACCAAGTATGCATCCAATGTAATGCTTGCGACGAGGATTTCATTTATGAATGAGCTTTCCGGATTATGTGAGAAGTTCGGTGCTGATATCGAAAAAGTCAGAGCGGGTATGGGAGCTGATCCAAGGATTGGAAATGCCTTTCTTTTTGCAGGAGTCGGTTACGGGGGGAGCTGTTTTCCAAAGGATGTCAAGGCGCTGATTCATACAGGTGTAGAAGAAAACTGTCCAATGACGATAACCGAAGCAGTTCAGCAGGCAAATTATAATCAGCATAACAGGTTTGCGAATAAAGTGTTGAATTATTTCAAGGGCAGAGAGAGCAAAACCGTACTTGCTGTTTGGGGGCTTGCGTTTAAGGCAAAGACAGATGATGTTAGAGAATCACCTGCGATATGGTGTATAAATGAGTTTTTGGGAGCGGGTATTAGAATCCGGGCCTTTGACCCTGCGGCAATGGAAACAGCTAAGGCAGTTTTAAGCAATAGAATAGAGGCAGGTAAAGATGAGTATGAAGTACTCGAAGAAGCTGACGGGTTGGTAATATTTACAGACTGGCAGCAGTTCAGGACGCCTGATTTTGATTTGATAAAAGAAAAACTTAAAGAGACAGTGATTTTCGACGGCAGAAATCTTTATGAGCCGGCTGATATGAAGAAATTAGGAATTGAGTATTATTGCATAGGCAGAGAATGATAAAGAGGGTATTTGTTACCGGCGCAGCGGGTTTTATCGGTTCACATCTTTGCGAGAGGTTGATTAACAATAATCATATTGTTGTGGGACTGGATAATTTTGATCTATTCTACGACAGGAAAATTAAGGAATCTAATATAAGGACTCTTACAGAATCGGACAAGTTCGAATTAATCGAAGGTGATATAAGAGATGCTGATTGTGTTGAGTCAATATGCGAAGACGGCATAGATATTATTATTCATCTGGCAGCTAAAGCAGGTGTAAGGCCTTCTATCTTAAATCCGGTTGAATATCAATCGGTTAATATTGAAGGTACGACAGTTATTCTGGAGGCGGCGAAGAGATACAACGTTAAGAAGTTTATCTTTGGTTCCAGTTCAAGTGTTTATGGCAATAACGAAAAAATACCATTTTCTGAGACGGACAATGTGGATTTTCCGATATCGCCTTATGCTGCGACGAAGAAGGCAGGTGAGCTGCTTTGTCATACTTATAGTCACCTTTACGATATTGATATGACCTGCCTGAGATTTTTTACTGTTTACGGGCCGAGGCAGCGGCCTGATCTGGCGATACATAAATTTGCCAGTTTGATCGAACAAGGTAAACCGATACCGGTATTTGGTGATGGTTCTATGATGCGTGACTTTACATATATTGATGATATTATTGATGGAGTTATCGCGGCAATCGAAAGGTGTAAAGGCTTCGAGGTTTATAATCTTGGCGAGTCGAAGCCGGTAAGACTTGATGAGTTGATTGCAGAAATCGAAAAGGCGCTTGGTAAAAAAGCCAGGATAGAAAGATATCCTGTTCAGCCGGGTGATGTTGAAAGAACATTTGCGGATATCACAAAAGCCGGCAGGGAGCTTGGGTATAATCCTCAAACAGATATTGCAGAGGGATTGAAAAAATTTGTTGTGTGGCTTAGAGAGACTGTGACTGTATAAAAATTTTCCGGGGTGAAGATTATGAAAGCATTAATAACGGGCATAACCGGGCAAGACGGTTCATATTTGACTGAATTTCTGCTTGGAAAGGGGTATGAAGTTTATGGTCTTATTCGCAGAAGCTCTTCATTTAACACTGAGCGAATAGATCACATATATAAAGACCCGCATGAAAACACTAAACTTAAACTTGTTTATTCAGATTTGACTGACGGCAGCAATCTGCATTCTTTATTGAACGGGATCAATCCTGATGAGGTTTATAATCTTGGCGCACAAAGTCATGTCCGTGTCAGTTTTGACCAGCCTATTTATACTGCCAACGTTGATGCTTTAGGGACGCTGAGGATTCTTGAGGCGATTCGTTCTATGAAAAAACCGGCAAAATTTTATCAGGCCTCCAGCAGTGAGATGTATGGACAGGTTGCTGAAACACCTCAGACTGAAAAGACCCCTTTTTATCCGCGAAGCCCATACGGCTGTTCGAAGGTTTATGCGTTCTGGCAGACAATTAATTATCGTGAGGCATATAATATTTTTGCCTGTAATGGAATATTATTCAATCACGAATCGCCGCGAAGAGGCGAGACATTTGTTACCCGCAAAATAACCAGAGCTGCGGCAAGAATAAAGCTTGGTCTGCAGGACAAGCTGTATCTCGGTAACCTTGAGGCCAAACGAGACTGGGGTTTTGCGGGCGATTATGTCGAAGCGATGTGGCTGATGATGCAGCAGAAAAAAAGCGATGATTTTGTAATTGCTACAGGCCAGACTCATTCAGTGAAGGAATTTCTTGATGAAGTTTTCAGTTATCTGGAGATGGACTGGGAAAAATATGTGGAGATAGATTCGAGATATTATCGCCCGGCAGAAGTTGATATGCTGCTTGGTGATGCTTCAAAGGCGAAAAAAGTTCTCGGTTGGGAGCCAAAGGTCGATTTTAGGGAATTAGCACGATTGATGGCTGATGCTGATATGAAAATTGCAAAGAATGAAAAGATTATAGTTGATCATCAGGGGGAATAAATGGCAGGTTTTTTTGAAGATAAAAGAGTTGTTGTTACCGGTGGAGCCGGGTTTTTAGGTCAGTATGTTCTGGACGGTCTGAAGAGACGGGCCTGTAAAAATATTCTTGTGCCTAAGATAGAAGATTATGACCTTATAAAATTAGAAGAAGTTAAGAGAATGTATGATGATATGAAACCTGATATTGTTATACATCTTGCTGCCGTTGTAGGCGGGATTGGTGCGAACAGGGAACATCCAGGTAAATTCTTTTATGAAAATTTGATGATGGGTGTCCAGCTTATAGAAGAAGGCAGATTGAGAGATATTGAAAAATTCGTTGCGATCGGTACTATTTGTGCGTATCCGAAGTTTACACCTGTGCCTTTCAAGGAAGAAGATTTATGGGCAGGTTATCCTGAAGAAACAAATGCTCCTTATGGGCTGGCGAAAAAGATGCTGCTTGTTCAATCACAGTCGTATAGACAGGAGTATAATTTTAATTCGATATTTTTGCTGCCGGTGAATTTATACGGGCCGGGAGATAATTTTAATCCTGAATCGAGCCATGTGATACCTGCATTGATCAAAAAATGTGTGGATGCCCAGCGGGAAGGTACAAATTATATTGAATGCTGGGGGACTGGTTCAGCTTCTCGGGAGTTTATTTATGCTGAAGATGCAGCGAAGGGGATTTTACTTGCGACCGAACATTATAACGGTTCTGAGCCGGTAAACATTGGTGCAGGTTTTGAAATAACTATAAAAGAACTTGTACGTAAAATAGCAGAACTTACCGGTTTCAAAGGGGAGATTCGCTGGGACAGTTCAAAACCGGACGGTCAGCCGAGAAGATGTCTCGATACAACTAAGGCAAAAGAATTATTTGGTTTTGAGGCGAAAACTGATTTTGACACAGGTCTTAAAGCTGCTATTGATTGGTATAGAAAGAGGATTTAGGCATTAAATTATCGCAAATGGCGAGTTCAATTTCCTTTTAATACTATGAAAAAACATAAAGTCGTTTTTTTGCTTTTCCTATTATTTTTCTGGAATGTTCAATTATTGGCTGCCAATGAAGGCAAGGGGATTGCGAATATATTTCCTCAGAAACTTGAATTAATGACGAAAGACAGCTGGTCAAGTGCGCCATTGAGCACCAATAGTGCGTTTGATAAGTTGTCAAGGTATGATGCGGTATGGTGTGCTCAGTTAATAGCAAGGCATAATCCGAAAGCGTGGGCGTTCATACGGCGCAATGAGCCGGACATCCTGATGCTGCATTATATAAGCGGATGTTCTGTACAGATCGACGGCGGTTTTGTCTGTTTGGATTATAATTATATTAATAAACATCATCCCGAATGGTTTTTATTAGCGGATAATAAAAATGCAGACAGAGGGGATTATAAATATAACAATAAAAGAATCCGCTGGAATAGTGAAGACAAGAAACATAGTTATTATAATCGATTTTATTTAGATGTTGCAAATAAAGAATTCCAAACCTGGGCGGCACAGGAGATACTAAATCTTGTTAAGGGAAGCGGCCAGGTGGGAACAGGTGCATATGATGGTGTTGCGATGGATAATGTTTATGTCGGCAGACGATTGCATAAGCGGTTCCAGTTCAAATATCCGAATTGGAAATATGCGGATGATTATGCCGGATGGAGTAAAGGGTACAGCGATTATCTAAAAACGGTTAAACAGGTTCTAAATAAACACGGTTTTATTCTTGTGGCTAATCATAATCCTGCCGGTGAGGATCGTGCCGGCGAAGATCAGACATGGGGGACTTTTTACGATAGTGTTGATGGTCTTTTGAGCGAACAGTCGCTTAAGTCGGGGTGGAACAAAGATTCTTACTTTACTGGGGATAAATGGCTGGCGGCCATAGAAAGACATGAGGAAGTTTTAAAAAAGGGTCTAATAAACTGGTGGGCCTGTCATCCGGAGGGGGAGCATCAGCGAGATGAAGATATATTTATGTATACATATTGTTCGTGGCTGTTAATTCGGGAGCCGGGCAAAAGTTTGTATTCTATGCATGCCACAAAGTTTCCGAGTCGCAACGGCAGTTGGTGTGATGAGTATGATCTGCCGATCGGCCTGCCTGTTTCGAAGCGATATTTGCAAAATAATTGCTGGCTAAGAGAGTATAATAATGGTATAATAATAGTTAATCCTACGAAGGGGAAACAAAAAATAATTATGGACCCACAAAGGTTGTGGCTGGATTGGTCATCTAAAAAAAGCGTTGGTGAGATTGATATGCCTCCGCGAAGCGGGAGAATATTGTTGCCTACGCCTTATAAGCCAGAATAGCCTATAGGGTTGTACAGGAAATTGTTGTAAAAGGAGTTGGAAAGTTATGATATTTTTACGGGGAGTTTGTGATGAAAAGGTGGGTCATATTAACAGGAGTTTTGTGTTTATTGGCAAGCAGTTTAGCGTCGGCATGCGAGCCTGAGCCTACGCCTGAACCTGAGCCTAAATCTAAGTTATGTTCAAATCCGGATTTGAACAGGGATGGTACAGTAGATTTATTAGATCTGGCAATTTTTTCGAGAGAATGGCTTCGAGTTGATAGTCAGAAGGTAAGCGACCTTATGCATAATGCGGTATTTACTCGTGGCAGTATCGCTTTTTTAGACGGCAAGGAATATGTTGCCGATGCTCCGCGCAGGAAGTTAGTAGCGGTTAGTGGACTTAGTGATGTTTGGATACACGGTGTGGAAAATGTTGATGGAGGGGATAATGTTATATTGTCTCCCAAAGGTATAGCCGGGAATTATATATATGCTACTAATATAGACAAGGATAATATTTACCGTTCTCTTGATGGTACTAATTGGGAGCAAATTACCGATGGTCTTACAGATATACATATGATATACGGGACTCAAACTGGAGCAATACTTATTGCTAAAGCAGTTTGTGGGCAGATGAATATATTCAGATCAACAGTTGGAGGAGGTGATCTGACAGATTCGACACTTCCTGCTCCATCTATAATTTTGCCTAAGTCTGCTGATGGTTTGCACTTGGTATCTGTAGCTTTATGGAGCTTTCATCAAGGACAAAATGGAACAATTTGCCTTAATGAATACGGCAATAGTGGTTGGCCGGGGCCGGAATTTGAAAGAGACAGGATATACAGGTCTACTGATGATGGGATCACTTTTGTTCAAGTATATGAGGAACCTGATGTTGTTAGGCACAGTCATATTATAATGAAACATGAAGCGACTGGACGATGGGTAAATGTTTTTGGTGATGGTTCATGGGTAAATAAAGTAGTCAAAAGCGACGATGACGGTGTAAACTGGTCTACACTTGACCCGCAATTAGACAGCCATTTTCAGCCGGTGGATTTTTATGATTACGGTCATCCAACTAAATTACTCTATGGTTCAGATGGAGTTGCATTTATCGGCACATTTGATGTAATGACAGCTGAAGTGACACCTCTTTATGCGGATGGCGACAGGGTAGTTTGGCCTTATGTTTTTTCTATTTTTTATCATGAAGGTGTATTCTATGCAGGGACATACTCCGAGCACAGTGAAAGTGAAGATCGTCGAATGGCTATTCTGGTAAGTTCTGATTTGAATCACTGGGCGGTGTATCATCAGTTTCGTAATGGAGAGAAAACAGTGAATAGATTTCTTGGGGTTTATGGCAATAAGATACATGGTATAGTAACAATGGAGGATGGAGCTACCTGGCGACATTTTTCATTTACACCGACGACAGTGGAAGTTGTTAACGGTTTGTGTCTTGATCCTGCTACGACTAATTTACTGGATACGGCACAATACTCAAGTGTTGAGACCGATACTTCTTTCTGGTCATGCGGAACGGCAACAGGTACCCGGATGACAACGGATTCGCTTCATGGCTCAGCTTGTTTTTGTGTAACGGGCGATTGTCCTACTGTTACGGTTTATCCGCGTTGCCGGCCTGTTGTGCCGGGCAAGACTTACAGCGGCAGAATATGGCTCAAGGGTAATGCCCATAATCAGATGGGGCGGCTAAATTGGTTTATATATGGTAGTTCGCGAAGAGGCAGTGACCATTACTATCACTTGAGTCAGGAAGAGTGGACGGAAATAGTATTAGAGCCTGTCACCATTGACAGCAATGAAACTCATATGGTAATTCATGTAAGGCCTCGTAGTGGTAATCCGGAATTTTTGGGGCCATATAGTTTTATGGTTGATGCCGCGCAATATGAAGAATCACCTCCAAGCCGATGGCAGGTGGGAGGGATTCCCAGGGCCGATGAAACATTATCTAAGACAACAGAGACTCCGGAAGAGTGGACAGAAGAGATACTATGGGCGCCGGAATGCCGAAGCGAATGGTATGCCAACTCGGGTAATCAGTACATCAAGAGTTGGTGTAAAGATCCTAATAACTACATGGAGTTGTATTACGATCCTTGCGGTAGCACATTTGTTTTACAAACAATAGTCGAAGGTCATTCTCAAACGGCTATAATAAGTTCTTCGTATTCATTTTATCGTAATAGCGTAATCAGATTTATTATTAAATGTAATGAAGAGTTGTTGCAGCTATCAGTAGCTGTTGCCGGGCCTTTTGAGCATATATCTGGTCCACCTGTAGATTTTTTGAGGTCTGCTACTTTGACCAGCAAGACAGGCAACCGCGATGGTGTTGGCGTAATGTCATGCACTATTTTGACGGATAAACTTTATGATGGTGCAGTGTATATTATAGAATAAACAATTCGTTCGTATTATTGTCTACCTATTACCGGGGTGATCAAAACCATACCGGAAGAAATTAGAGATTATGATATGAAGCCAGCTCAAATCAGAGCCAATAGTTTGTGCCAGGATTTTGCAGGGGTATTTTTTGGTAATTTCATATACAGAGAATGTTAATGTGGCAACTTTAAATTAGGATTTGACATCTTAATTAAACAGATTTTGTTTGCGGAGGTTACATGCCCGAAGAAGTATTATGGTTTGAACAAAGAAAATGTTTAGTATTTATAGAAAATAAAGCTACGCCGTCATTTTGGAGTGACCGTTGGGAAACAGGAATGGATTGGAAGACGAAAATTACTCGTTCACGACAAAGTAGATACTGGTCTAAAATTTTGAAAAAGTATTTACCTGACAAAAGTGCGCGGATTATAGAAGGTGGTTGTGGGTATGGACATTTGGTTGACGCTATGGACTATTGGGGGTATAAAGCTGTTGGTGTTGATTTTGCAGCCGAAACGGTTGCCAAGATTAAAGAAGTAATGCCTCAGTTAGATGTGCGTGTGGGAGATGTCCGCAATTTACAATTTGAGGATGATTATTTTGATGGCTATTGGTCACTTGGAGTAATTGAGCATTTCTGGGATGGTTACCAAGAAATACTCGCAGAAATGTATAGAGTGCTTAAACCAGGAGGGTATGCACTTGTTACTTTCCCAAGCGTTTCACTTGCAGACAGAATAAGAAAGTCTTGTGGTGGCTATAAAAAATACAATCAATCTGTTGAGCCGGAAGATTTTTATCAATTCGCATTAAATCCGCGTGATGTGATTAAGGACTTTGAAAAGCTTGGCTTTGAGTACATAACAATTTCCAGCAGAAATGGTTTTCTTGGGTTAGAGAGGGTTTTACCGTGTACTAAAGGTATATTTGCCAAAACGGTTGAATTTGCGAAGAAAGGCCTTTTTGCTAAGATAGTGGTGCATGCAATTAGTTTTATGATTGCCCCAATTTGCGGTAGTGGCGTATTGATGGTGATGAGAAAGAAGGATAGGATATAAATCATTTATTCTTCAAAAATTAAACCAGATTAAGACATCTATCAAGACAGAATTATGCCTAAAGATACCGTTAATATTGAAAAAGAAAGAAATGTTTGCGATGTAACATTGCCCCAAAACGGATCAAATAGTTTGCGACAGGATTTTGTATGGATGTTCTTCGGTAATTTTATATACAGGGGGTGTCAATGGGGCATTTTAGTCAGTTTAGCGAAGCTGATGGACGCATCTGAAGTGGGCAAATTTGCGCTTGGACTGGCAATTACAGCTCCGATTGTTATGTTTTTGCAATTGCAGCTTAGAGGTGTTGAATCTACAGATGTCAAAGATTTATATTCCTTTGGCGATTACCTTGGTTTACGTTTAATAGCTGTTTTTCTTGTATTGGTGTTGTCCATAATAATTAGCTTGTTTTCTTACGGTTTGAGCAGCACTACAGTTGTGATCATATTTGTGGCCTTGGCAAAAATTACAGAATCGGCGAGTGATATAATATTTGGACTGTTCCAAAAACATATGCGGATGGACAAAATCAGCATAAGTATGGTTTTGAAAGGTGTAATCAGCTTAGCGGTATTTTCTCTGGTAATCTGGCTGTCTCGCAACACGATTTTAGGCGTATTAGCGATGGGGTTATCCTGGCTTGGTGTTCTGGTCTGTTATGATTTACCGCAGGCAAAATATTTTGATTCAACGAAGCCGGTATTTCAGTATAAGAAGCTTTGGTCACTGACTAAACTTGCAATACCATTAGGGGTGGTAATGGGACTGATCAGTCTTCAGGATAATATCCCAAAATATTATATAAAGAGTTATCATGGAGAATCTGCATTAGGTTATTTTGCTGCGGTCAGTTATGTTGTTATTGCGGCACGAATGTTGATTTTATCTTTAGGGCAGTCAGCTATACCTCGTCTTGCACGTTATTATATTGAGAACCGCAAAGCTTTTTTGCAATTGCTTTTCAAGATGCAGGGGACAGCGGTTTTGATGGGTGTGGGGGTAATTGGGTTTGGGCTTGTCTTTGGCAAATGGTTTCTTGAATTCGCTTATACGAAAGATTATGTAGCGTATTTTGATGTTTTTATTTGGTTGCTTGTTGTTTGCGCAGTAGCATTTGTTAATTCGATGTTCGGATATGCCGTTACCGGGGCAAGATATTTTAAGATTCAGGTACCACAAAGCATTCTTGTTATTCTGGCAATATTAATCAGCAGCAGCATATTAATTCCTCGTTATGCTCTGGTTGGTGCAGTTTGGGCAATGCTGACGGCAATGCTTGTAAAGGCAATAACTTTTGTTTGTATATTAGCTTATTGTTTAAGCAAAAAACCTGTGACAGAGGAGCTTAGCACAGAAAATAATTGATGTAGAAGCGGGCAAGATACCGGTATATCTCTGATTGTTAAATGAATATATATCAGGAAGAAACAGCGTATTATACACCTGAGGAGGTTGACCTGAGAAGATCAGAAATTCCACGGCTTTTGGAATTCCGTCGTGATTGTCTGCGCAAGACATCATGGCTCTATGTTCTTTGGCTTATGTTTGGGATTCTGATATCTTTTGGGGTATATCATGTATCCAGAAGTGAGCCTCTTTCATCTTTAATCCCATCTTTGTCTGTTTATTATATTTTTGTATTGATTCATATTATTTTCAGGTTTAAGAAAGGCGGAAGAGCCAATGTTTTGGCCCCGGATGTTCTTTACATAGCAATCTATACAGTTTTTCATCTTGGCTATGTTACTCTGTATGCATTAGATTTCGTTCCGTATTCAACCTATATTTTCTACTATGTTCATTCAATTCCCAGAAGTTTGTTGGTAGTGAATCTTGGTCTGTTAGGCTTTTTATTCGGATATGAAATAATCGGTCCCAAGTCAGAAGTTGTCATTGACCAATCCAGCATTATGATTCCTCGCATTACCTGGGCTGGTGTTGGGGTTATTTTTATGGCAGTAGCTTTAGCTATGCATTATTTTGCGATAGCAGCGGTAGGCATGGCTTTAATCCGGGGCTATGGTTATACAGTTCTGCAGAACATATCTATGTACACGTCATATTTCTGGGCTCTTATGTTTACCCAGAGCAGTCTTTTGATGAGCTTTGGTTTGGTTATTTATGTATTATCGAGCACTCTTAGACATGGCAAGTTATTTTACTCCAAGCCGGTTATGGCAATGTTTATTGTGTTTATATCTACCGTAGCATTGGAAGGAAATCGAACCGAGGTTTTGCTGCTTGGGGTTCCTGTTATGCTGATTAGGCATTATTTTATTAAAAGGATTCGGATACGCTACCTTGCAGGTATTGCTGTGGGAGCACTTATGTTATTTGCAGCGTTGGGTGTCGCGCGCACTATTGCGTTAAATCCTGCTAAAATGTGGCAGGAGTATAAATATAAGAAATCAGCTGAGAGTATGGACTGGACAACGCCTATAGTAGAAATGGGAGGATCTTTTTTGGTGGTTTCCATCACATGTGGAGATGTTCCGTATAATGTACCGTATTGGAAGGGATCTTCCTGGCGTGATTCAATTATACATTTTGTTCCGTTTTTACAAAGAATCCTTGCAAAAGCAGGATTACCGATGCGGTCACCTTCCGACTGGGTTACAGTAACATATTTTGGTTTGAGCGCTTCCGGCAGAGGGTTTACCGTAGCCGCGGAAGGATATTTGAATTTTGGTTTGCCTGGTGCGTTTGCGGAGTTAATGTTATTTGGAGTTTTTATACGATGGCTGACCATTAAATTCAGCAAAAAACCATCTGCAATGTGGGGGCTTATTTTTCTGGGTTGCATGGGGCCGTCGGTTATAGTTATACGAAACCATATGAATCTGGTGACTAATGTTATCACTCAGGTCTTTTTAATAGCTATATTATTTAATATTCTATTAGGCCATGAACCTTATTCAGAAGGTCAGGATGAATTAACCTACAATTCTGATTATGCTTAATCATCGATTTGTGTAATATAGTAAATGACAGACAATAAAAAATGTAAAGTGTTGCATCTTGTTCATGTGATGGGGCATGGCGGCATAGAAACGTTTTTGATGTCTATGTTGCGTTGTTTTGATCGCGAACGCTTTCATATGGACATAGCTTATTGTGGTCCTCAGGAGGGTGCTTATGCTGATGAGGTGCGTAAGCTTGGATGTAATTTGATAAGCTGCAGTATGGGTATCGACCAGCTTAGATTTATGAGTAAATTTGCACATATTTTACGCAAAGGCGATTATAATGCAGTAAATACCCATTTGTCTGATATGGGAGGGGGAGCGATTTTGACAGCGAAAATGTGCGGTATTCCTGCCAGGGTAGCCTCTTATCATACAAATCTGGTAAAAAGGCGAGCTATTAAGAAATTTTATCTTGAGACAATGAGACGTATAATTGTAAGAACGTCGACAGATATCACAACTTCTTCTCCTGATGTTAGTGAATCACACTTTACCCGTATACCTGCCGGAGCAGGAATGGTTCATCCAATATCATACGGAGTAGATACTGCCCGGTTTAGCGAAGATAAAATTGAACCATTGGATCTTAAGGATATGGGAGTTTGTACAGGTGATATTTTAATAGGTCATGTAGGACGTTTTGTTCCTCAGAAAAATCATATTGCTATTGTTAATATAGCGTCTATAGTAGTTAAGCAGTTTCCTCGGGTCAAGTTTATTCTTTGCGCTAAAGACGGCAGCCTCAAAAGTGAAGTAATGGCAAAAATTTCGGAGTCGGGCTTGTCAAAATATTTTGTTTTCGTACGCGGCATAGATGATATGCGTCGATTTTATAAAACAATTGATATTTTTATTCTTCCATCCAGTCATGAGGGCATGCCGGTATCGATAATTGAAGCGCAGGCGGCAGCTAAGCCGATAATTGCTTCCCGCCTTGGCGGTATTGAGATAGCCACCTGTGGCCAGGCACAGGAGAATCTTTTTGCGGTGAATGACATTAAGTCTTTTTCGCAATGCCTGATAGATTTATTAAGTGATAAAGAGAAAAGGCATTTTCTTGGAGAAGCCGGCCGGAGATATGTCAGAGAAAAGTTTGATATCAGCATCGCGGTAAGAAAATACGAAAGGCTGTATTTAAATCAGAAAATTGCAGATTAAAACTTGTCCTTGTTAATAAACATTTATTTTAAAGGAACGGTTTATGTTGAAAAATAAAAAAGTTCTTGTAACAGGTGCTGGTGGTTTTATAGGCTCACATCTTGTTGAAGCTCTTCTGAAAAAGGGAGCGGATGTACGCGCGTTTGTAAAATATAATGGTCGCGGTGATTGGGGAATGCTCTCAGATTTACCTGCTGAGTCTCAGAAAAGTCTTGATGTAGTGATGGGCAATATCTGCGACCCGTTTTTTGTAAGGAAAGCAGTACAGGGATGTGATTATGTATTCCATCTGGCTGCTCTTATAGGTATACCCTATAGTTATGTTGCACCAAATGATTATGTTGTAACTAATGTTCAGGGCACCGTTAATGTCCTGCAGGCCTGTAGAGACGAGCAAACGCCTCGGATGATACATACTTCTACCAGCGAGACATACGGTACGGCTCAATATGTTCCTATTGACGAGAAGCATCCATTGCAAGGCCAATCCCCGTATTCTGCAAGTAAAATAGGGGCAGATAAAATGGCAGAATCCTATTACAATAGTTTTGAACTGCCTGTTGTTATTGTCAGACCTTTTAACACGTTTGGTCCGCGGCAATCCGCACGAGCATTTATTCCTACGGTTATCACCCAGGCTTTAACACGAAACAAAGTCAAAATGGGCTCGTTGGAGCCAATTCGTGATATGACATTTGTGAGAGATACTGCGGAAGGATTTATTACCGTAGGTTTGTGCGATGAGGTAATAGGGCAGGTGGTAAATCTCGGCATCGGCAGAGGAGAAAGTATCGGAACAATGGCTAAAATTATTTTGAAACTACTTGGTAAAAGTGAAGCGGATATAGAACAGGACCCGGCGCGCGTCAGACCGGTCAACAGTGAAGTTATGAGATTAGTAAGCAATAACGAAAAAGCTCGTAAAATTTGCGGCTGGGAACCTCAGTATACGCTTGAGCAGGGCCTGGAAGAGACAATAGAATGGATCAAGAAAAATCTGCATAATTATCGGCCTGATATATATGCGGTGTAATGTCAGTTTGGAGAGATAAGAAATGAAAGATATTCGAGTTGTAATTTTGGCAGGCGGCAAAGGAACACGCCTTAAACCCTATACAACAGTATTTCCGAAGCCGTTGATGCCTATAGGTGAGATGCCTATATTAGAAGTTGTTTTGCGCCAGCTTAAATCATTTGGCTTTAAAAAAATAACTTTGTCTGTTAATCATCTTGCCGACCTTCTGCAGACTTTTTTTGGTGATGGAAGCAAATTTGGTCTTGATATTACATATTGCATGGAGGACAAACCCCTGGGCACAGCGGGATCAATTTCATTAGTCAACGATATAACAGAAAACTTTCTTGTGATGAACGGTGATCTGCTTACGACGCTGGATTATGGTGCAATGGTAAAGGAACATATTAAATCAGCTAATGTTGCTACGATCGGAGTTTTCCCACGAAAGGTGAAAATTGATTTTGGTGTTCTTGATGTTGCCGATAACGGTGAGCTTATGGCATATAGGGAAAAACCTGAATATGAATACCTGGTCAGTATGGGAGTTAATGCCTTTCACAAATCTGTTCTCGAATTCATACCCGATAAACAGTATTTAGATATTCCCACATTGATGATGAACTTAAAAAATGCCGGCAAACAGGTTCTTGCTTATCGCTCTGAATGTCAATGGCTTGATATAGGCAGACCTGATGATTATGAAAGGGCGGTTGAATTGTTTGAGCAGTCCAGGAACGAATATCTGGAGGAGGATTAAATGACCAGGCGGATACTTATAACCGGTGCATCAGGTTTTACCGGCAGATATATGCGTAAATATCTGCGTAGTCTGGGGCAGAAATTAAATATAATCGGCATGGATATTATTAAACCGGAGGACGATTTATTTGATGAATTTATAACAGCAGATATTGCGTGTGCTAAAGCCGTCGAAGATGTAGTTGAACGGACCAGGCCTGATTATATTATTCATTTAGCTGGAACATTTGGCAGTAACAATAATGAGGAAATGTACAGGGTCAATACATTTTCTATGGTGAACCTTTTAGAGGCAGTTATCAGATATATTCCGGAATCAGTAATTGTTGCAACAGGTTCAGCGGCAGAGTATGGCAGGATTACCGAAGAACAATTACCGGTCAAAGAAGACTGCCCCTGCAATCCAGTAATGCTTTATGGCTTTAGTAAATTGCTCGCGACACAAATTGCCCTTTATTATCATCGTATCAGCAATATTAATATAACTATCGTAAGACCATTTCAGCTTATAGGCAAAGGTGTTTCTTCCAGGCTGGCTCCGGGTGCTTTTGCCAACCAGTTAAAACAAGCTATTAGTAGTAATAAAAAAGTTATTGAAGTCGGCAATCTGGAAAGTTCCCGTGATTTTCTTGATGTCCACGATGCTGCAGAAGCCATATGGGCTTTGTGCGAGAACCCTGCTGGCGGCGAAATATTTAACTTGTGTTCTCAAAATCCGGTGAAGATATCAGATATGCTTGCTGCTATGATAAAAGCCAGCGATACTGATGTGGAGATTAAGGTTGACCCAAAAAGATTGCGCGGCAAGTCAGATGTTTCAGTAGTTTACGGCAGTTTTGAAAAGTTAAACAAGCACTGCGGCTGGAAACCGAAAATATCTTTGCAGGATAGTGTTAGAGATATGTTTGACGGGGATTGAGTGTTACTTTGCGGGCAATAGTTGCTTTAGAAAATCGTTTTCTTAAAACAAGAAATGGAGATATTTATTCTTCCACAGTCTGTGATTATCTTTTTTGGAAGAGATATTTGCAGATTTTTGATGAAGTAATGGTTTTTGCGCGTGTTACTGAAATCAAAGAGGAAAAACTGCCGAAATTACCGGCTACAGGCCCGAACATCCGTTTTTTTGAAATGCCTACGTTTATAGGACCTTGGCAATATTTGAAGTTGTATTCCAAACTGAATACTTTGGCTAAAAAAGTAGCATCAGAAAACGATGTGTTCATCTTGCGAATACCCGGTACTATGGCCAACTTATTAGAAAAAACGTTAAAAAAGAGAAAATATCCATATGGTGTTGAAGTTGTTGGTGACCCATGGGATAGTTTTTCTCCGGGAGGTGTTAAAAGCATACTTCGTCCTGTTGCGAGATTAAAGATTTGTAGTGATATGAAACGTCAGTGTCATATGGCGGCGGCTGCATCTTATGTGACACAGTATATACTGCAGGAGCGATATCCAACAGATTGTTGGTCGACCCATTATTCCAGCATAGAATTGCCGGATGGTATGATAGCCGGCCAAAGCGAACTTGAAAGCCGGTTCAGTCGATTAGAAAAGGCTGTTGCTAATAAGGGTGGTTTTCGTATATGTCATATAGGCAGCATGTCTGCATTATATAAAGCCCAGGATGTACTTATAGAAGCGATAGCTTGTTGCATAAAAAAAGGTTTTAATTTAGAGGCGGTCTTTTTAGGTGATGGGCGATATCTTTCTATATTTGAGAACAAAGCCAGAGAGTTTAATATATCCGACCGTATAAATTTTGCTGGAAGGGTTCCGGCTGGACAGCAGGTGATGTCGTATCTTGATTCTTCGGATATATTTGTTTTGCCTTCCATAACAGAAGGGTTGCCGAGATCGCTTATTGAAGCAATGTCCAGGGGGCTGCCTTGTATTGGCAGTGATGTTGGGGGTATAAAAGAATTGCTTTTGGAGGAGGACAGGGTTGTTCCCGGCAACGCGGAGAAGTTGGCAGATAAATTAATAGCAATAATGACCGATTTGGATAAAATGAAAGAGATGTCAGCCCGTAATCTGGAAAAGTCGAAAGAATATCGTTCAAGTGAATTAAATAAAAGACGCATCGAATTTTATGAAAAAGTTATTGAAGCAACAAAAAAACATATTACTGACATCTAAAATAACGAACTCATGATATAAAATACAGGACACAATTTATGGAAATAAAAAATTACGTTGTGTGTAAAGACATCCTTGGTATTCAAACGAATTCGAAATATATCGGCTGGTCATTTGGTCATCCGAATGAATCTGTTTCTGAAGAAGAATTAAAAACCTGCCGTATTGTAGTCAAGCTTATAGTTGATCCGCTGAAGATAGAATCGGAGAAGATGTCCGGCCTTCAAAAGTATCATTATTGGAGGGGAGAACCTGGACGTGACGAGCTTTTTTATGAACGTAATTTTTTTGCCGGGACCAAATTGAGAATGCTTATAAAAGGCATAATAAGCAATAGACCGGAAATCCGTGTTAATAAGAATTTTCTTCGTTTTATCAGATTCAGATTTAACAATTTGCATTCTCCGGGATATATCCTGACAGATCTTGTTTGTGTTTTGCTGTTACAGCATGGCTTTAGTCCATTACATTGTTCTGGTTTTAGTGTGGGAGATTTTGCGATTGCTGTTGTTGCACCCGGAGATACAGGAAAGACATTGACTACTATGCGGGCGGTGTTTGATGCGAAAGCTTCTTATATGTCGGAAGACCTGGGTGTTGTTGACAAGGAAAATTTTTATGCCTGTCCCTGGACGTCTACTTTCCGTTATTATGATGAGCTTAGTATGAGTTGGATATTGCGATGGCGGATGAAAATTTTAAAGGTATTTCCGCCTGCCGAGCTAATACCGGTTCCAGGTGACCATAGAAATATTGATTATTATATAGGCAAAGACAGGATTATTGCTAATAAGAAACTTACTCATCTTGCTCTTTTGGCTCGTCGAAATGGAGGGGTTAAAGTACTCGATAAAGCTGAAGCCAGGGAAATGTTATTTAATCTAAATAGATATGAGTTTTTCTATATGAAAAGTCCAATGCTGACGGCTTATTCGTATTTCAACCCCAGCCTGGATGTTTTTGCTATAGAGGAGAAAGAAAGAGAAATTTTAGGCCAGCTTGTTGATAATACCACTTGTCTGTTGGTACAAAGCGAGGATCCGACCAAATTTGCCGAAATGATTATAGACACTATCAAGTCATAAGAGCGTAATCCTTATACACAGAAGAATATGGATAAAATCTGCATTTTGTCATCAGTACCGGTTACCCTGAAAAGTTTTTACAGTATACTGGTCAATCGCCTTAAAGAAGCTGGGTTTAAAGTTATTTTAATCTCTTCGGACGCATCTGAATTGAATCGATTGGGAGCTAAACTGGATTGCGAAGTGTTTGCAACGCCAATATTGCGTCGAATATCTCCCCTTAAAGATATTTTGACGATACTTAGACTGTGGCGATATCTCCGTGGGCAAAAAAGTGATATTATACACGCTCATACACCCAAAGGCGGATATATTGGTATGATCGCTTCGTGGCTGGCTTTTGTCCCGAACAGAGTGTATACTGTACATGGTCTTGTATTGGAAACAGCAACGGGTCTTAAGAGAAAATTACTTTGGCTTGCAGAGTGGTTGTCCTGCAGGCTTGCAACACAGGTGTTAGCAGTTAGTCCGAGCCTGAGACATTGTGTTATTGAAGAGAGGATATGTCCCGCAGACAAAATAAGAGTTTTAGGAGCTGGTACCGCCTGCGGTATAGACTTAGAGGTTTTTAAACTTAGCGCAGATCTCATCAAAAAAGGTGAAGATATTAGAAATAAATATAACATTCCGAGAGATGCCATAGTCATAGGTTTTGTAGGCAGAGTTGTTCCGGACAAAGGTATAGAGGAGCTTGTTGATGCTTTTGAATTGCTTCAAAAGGATATATCTAATGCATATCTTTTTATAATAGGTGAGCACGAAACGGTTCGTGAAGTTTTGAGTGACAGGATAAAGGCGGCTATAAATAACAATGACCATATATATAGTAATAATGGATTTATTGATGATATAACACCTTTCTATGCTGCGATGGATATTATGACATTGCCTTCTAAACGTGAAGGTTTTGGATTGACACTTGCTGAAGCATCTGCGATGGAGTTGCCGGTTATTGCAACTAAGGTTACCGGTTGTGTTGATGCGGTTGCAGATAATATCTCGGGAATACTTATAAAGCCGGGCGATGTAACAGAATTTTATAAGGTTATGTTAAAGCTTGCTGCTGATTCGGGTTTGCGGAATAAATTAGGGAAGCAGGGACGGCAGAGAGCTGAAAAACTGTTTGATTCCGAACGGTTAATTAGTGAGCATATTCGGCTCTATAAAACAATATTGGGTAAAAACAAACCATAACGCACAAAGAGGCCTGATGAACCTTGTGATTTTAACAAATGATAACTTTTTTTCTTATACAGTTTTAGAGCCTTTTCTAAAATCCCGGAAGAATGATATAAAACTGGTCATTTTTTCTTCGGCTTTAATCGGCAAAAAAGGAACAATTGCATCAATTAGATGGTCAATACAGAACACGGGATTACGACATACGGTTTTTAAATTATCGGTATATGGGATTTTCAAATTTATGAAGATTCTTTGCAGAGCTCTGCCTTTTATCAAAAATAATTATTCTTCATTTTTATGGGTCATTAAAAACAAGGTGCCATATCTGATATCGCCCAATATAAATTCTGAAGAGGCAGTAAATAAAATAATCGAAGTAAATCCTGACTTGATTATATCTGTTAGTATGAATCAAATAGTGAAAAAGCAGATTCTTGAAATGCCGCCTATGCGGTGTATCAATGTCCATTGTGCACCTTTGCCTAAATATGCCGGGATGAGTCCGTATGTATGGGCCCTGGCCAATAATGAAGACCATTCTGCTGCCACGATTCATTATATGGAAGAAGGTCTTGACGAAGGTGATATAATAGTTCAGGAAAAAGTAAGTATAAGTAAAAATGATTCTGCTTTTTCTCTTTTTTACAGATGTTGCCTTAAGGCGTCAGAGCAGCTGCTCAAAGTTGTCGAACAAATAGAAGATGGTACTGTCACAAGTTATAGTCAGGATTTGGAGGCAAAAACATACTTTTCATGGCCGACAAAAGAATGTATTATAAACCTTCGCAAGAACGGCTATCGTTTGGCAACTATTAAAGATTTTATTCTTGCAATATTAGGGCAAAAACCAGGAGTTATATAATATAAATGAGTGGAGATATAACACAAATAGAAGGTATATAGATTTGTTAGAGCGGTAATTATGAACAAAAAAAGTAGAAATATTATTATTGCTGCGGTGGCTATAGGCGTTTTTGTCTTCTTTATGATATTGATTAATATGAAAAGCGAACTGGCTCGTCAGCTTCAGGGGCCGATAGAAGGAACAGAAAAAGTTTTTACGATAAATGATAAACTTTTTGTTGTTTCAAAAAGGAAGCATGTTTTTACCTGGCAATGGAGTGATTTGTCTATTTGGCCGACGGTTGCTAAACTGACAGCGACAACGATAGTACCGTTCACTAACGATAGAATAGTTTATTATTCTGCCAGTGGCCCGAACAGACTTTTACTAACTGATTTAAAAGCAACAAAAGAACTTGGCGGGTTGCCTCTGCCCTATGGGTCAAAATGTGAAAAGGTTATAGTATCATCTGATGGCAGGTTCGGTTTGGCTTCGATGCTTGTCAATAAAGGTATGCAGGAAAATGTGTTTAAACTGGCAGTATTCGATCATGACTTCAAGGAATTATTTTACGTATTCCAAAAAGATACCGCTTCGGAAGATTTTTTATTGTATGATTTTGCCGTAACGGGCTCAGACGGCCTCGTAGCCGGTGCAGGAGAGAAAGATAATGCCTGGGTGTTTATTTCAGATGTGAATAGTCAGGAAGTATTATGGGAAAAAACTTTTGATGAATATGGCGGTTTTACTTCTGTTGAGTTTTCGCCAAACGGAAAACAGCTTTTTGCTGCTGAAAAAGTTCGCCATATACTTATGTTTGATGCCCCAAGCGGTCAATTGTTGAAAACATTTGTTATGAATGAATATCGAACTCCTGCTCATCAAAAACAGAACATATCAGCCATTGCCATAAGTCCGGATGGTAAGATTCTGGCTGCTGATACCGAACCAGCCGGGATAGTATGGTTTTGGGAGATATCTTCAGGTGAAAAAATAGGTCAGATATATGCGAGTGAATTGACGGTTTCGGATATTGCATTTTCGCCGGATTCAAAATATCTTGCTACGGGCTGTTTAGTCAGCCCGGAAATCAAAATTTGGAAAGTCCCACATAAGGAGTAATTGGAAGAAAATTATGTCACAAAAAACTGCGATAATAGTTGGTGCAGGCCCGGCAGGTCTTACAGCTGCCTTTGAGCTTCTAAATAAAACTGATATTAAACCGATAGTTTTTGAGAAAAGCGGTGATATTGGCGGTATATCTAAAACCGTCAACTATAAGGGTAACCGTATAGATATCGGCGGCCATAGGTTTTTTTCAAAATCAGACAGGGTAATGAATTTCTGGCTGAATATAATGCCCCTGCAGAAAGAGCAGTCAGAAGGTGATAATGTGATGCTGCTGCGCAGCAGAATATCGAGAATCTTTTTTATGCGAAAATTCTTTGATTATCCTATATCGCTTACTATTAAAACGGTTTTAAATCTGGGCCTGTTTAGAACTTTTATAATAGGTATAAGTTATATCAAGGCGAGGATTTTTAAGATAAAAGAAGAAAAGTCGCTCGAGGATTTTTTAATTAATCGATTTGGCAAAGAGCTTTATAAAACATTTTTCAAAGACTATACAGAAAAAGTCTGGGGCGTAAGCTGTGATAAGATCCAGCCGGAGTGGGGAGCCCAGAGGATCAAAGGCCTTTCTATAGCAAGGGCAATTAAACATGCCATTAAAGCAGCTATTCGCAGAGACTCATCAATAGGTCAAAAAGAAATAGAAACAAGTCTTATTACGCAGTTTTTATATCCCAAATTTGGGCCCGGCCAATTATGGGAAAAAGTTGCAGAGATTATAGAATCAAAGGGTGGTCAAATACATTTACACCATAAGGTGGTAGGTTTAGAACATCAGGATGGTAAAATTACATCTTTAAAAGTTGTAAATGAAAATAATGAACAAAAAACCTTTAATGCTGATATGGTTTTTTCGACTATGCCTGTAAAGGATTTAATCGAAGCTATGGGACAGGATGTTCCCGGAGATGTTAAAGAAATTGCGGCCGATTTGTGTTATCGTGATTTTATTACAGTCGGATTATTGGTTAAAAAACTTAAAATAGAAAATGATACTGATGTTAAAACGACAAATGATATTGTGCCTGACAATTGGATTTATATTCAGGAAAGGGATGTTAAAATCGGCAGACTCCAGGTGTTCAATAACTGGAGCCCATATATGGTCGCTGATAAAAATACTGTATGGCTTGGCCTTGAATATTTCTGTAATGAAGGTGATAAACTCTGGGATATGCCTGACGAGCAGTTTAAAACAATGGCAGCCTCAGAATTAGACAAGATCGGGATAATAGATAAGGAAGATGTTCTTGATAGCGTAGTGATAAGAGTTGAAAAGACCTATCCTGCTTATTTTGGCAGCTATATTCACTTTGATATCGTCAGGAATTATACAGATGCTTTTGAGAATCTTTTTTTGATTGGTCGCAATGGCATGCACCGCTATAATAATCAGGATCATTCTATGCTTACAGCTATGGAGGCCGTTGGGAATATCATCAAAGGAGTAAAAAGTAAAAATAATATCTGGCAGGTAAACAGTGAAGAAGACTATCATGAAACGAAAATAACCGCAGTGGAAAATTTGACAGATGCTTACACTGCTGAAAGAGAGTAAAGTTTTGGATATGATAAAGAATTTAGCAAGGATTATACCCCAAAAAGACAGCCGCGTTTTCTGGCTGTCCTTTTTTTTATGCCTTTTCTTTTGCGGTCTTATCCTTTTTGTTGTCTCTCCAATTACAGGTTTAAGCAAGAATTTTGGAGCGGACAACGATGGTTATATCCAGCTTGCCAGAAGCATTGTTAAGGGTGATGGGTATGTTTTTGAACAGGGCGGGCCTAAAGTTTTTCATCGTCCGCCGTTATATCCGGTGTTTTTGCTGCCGGCAGCGATTTTTCCGGAGAATCTGCAGCGGTATATAATTGTTATTCTGCAAAGCGTACTGGTTGGTTTTGTTGGAATGTTCATTTTTAAGATGGCCAAAAAATTATATAATCAGAATGTTGCCGTGATTGCTTTAGTGCTTTTTCTTGTCAATCCCTGGGTTTACTGGAACGCTAAGAATCCAATGACGCCTATCTTACAGATGTTTCTGTACTTGATTTTTTCTTATCTTGCGATGATTGAGTTATCCGGCCAGACGGATTCCAGGCCTTTAAGACAAGGTCTTATCATTGGAGTCGCTGGTGCAGCATTATCACTTACGCACGCAGCGATGTTACCGGTAGTTCTGATGTTTATTGCGGTTTTATTTGTTATATCTTTCTTTAAACATAGAAAAAATTTACTAAAGCCGTTTATAGCTGTAATAACTCTGATTTGCTTTATTGCTCCCTGGACTTATAGAAATTGGACTGCTTTTGGCGAATTTTTACCGGTGTCAGGCGGAGGAGGTCTGGCATATTTTAACGGCAATGTACATTGGGATTTCGTTGAAGACCAGCCGCAGAAACGGGGAGAAAGCTATATTGATGCTTCCTTACGGGTTATGGGAATTGATGGAACAGAAAAAACTGTTACACACTGGAAAGGTTTTAGGAAGATAGAAGATGAGAATCTTGCCAATGAAAAAATGACCGAGCACATAAAAAACCATCCGGAGTTATTTATAAAAAAAGCTGTTTTTAATGCAGTAGAATATTATTTTCCCGTATTTACAAAACACTTTCTTGCGGTAAAGTCGGTAACTGTGGAGCAATGGGCATTAAGCATCTTTCATCTTTTCTTATGGATACTGACGGTGATAGGAGTATTGTATTATTGGCGTTCCAGTATACTATTATTGGCAGGAATATTTTTTTATTCGATCTGGTATTTTCCATTTGCCACTTTCATCGGGCACTCGCTTTATACTATGGGTACAATACCATTTCTCTGTATTCTGGCGGCATCAGGATTAGTATGCTTTTTTAAAGAAAAGCAGTATGCACATTAAATAAATTCAGAACGAGTCTTCCTGTTGTCTCACAACTCCTCTTAAACCTTTCATTTTCAGGAATCCCTTTTTCCAGATTGTAATTGCTGAGATTATTACAGTGACAGCAAGTATGATTGCAGCATATATGTGACTTAGAGGGCACATAAGCAGTCCTATTGCGGCATATATTTCAGCAAGCAGATAGCAAATACCCACGGTTTTCTTAAGTGATATCCCTCTGTCCATTAATTGATCATATATATGCCCGCGGTCTGAGACAAATAATGGTTTTTTATTCAATACTCTTCTTACTAATGCCACAGATGTGTCAAGTATAGGCAGTCCAAAGATCATTAATGATGCCATCCACCACAGCGGTTGTCTTTCAGCGAATAATATCATCATTGCTGCCACAACGAATCCCAGGAGCATACTGCCGGCATCTCCCATAAATATTTTTGCGGGTGCTTTGTTGAAAGGCAGAAATCCCAGTGTTGCACCAACCAGCCCGAGTCCAACTATTGCGCGAACCGGATCTCCGATACTCGATAAATTCCATGTTCCCAGATGAACAGCCAAGATCAACATGCCAATAGTGATGATAGAAGTTACCCCTGCGCATAATCCGTCAAGACCGTCAATTAAATTCAGTGAATTTGTGGCTCCTAATACAAAGATTATTACTATTGGAACTCCTAATATTGCTTCTAATATTTCCGGCAGTTCAAACCCGAGCTGAACACAGATAATATTAAGATTCGGCCTGATTCCGACTGCCAACAGGATGATAGCCGCTGCCATCTGGCCGGCTATTTTCTGAGAAGGTTTGATGTCAAGCAGATCATCAATTAATCCGACAAAACATGCTACGGTTGCACCGGTTAATATACCTATGAGTAGCTTAAGGTATAATTTAAACATTCCGGTCTGTTCGAGTAAAGCTATTCCTGTGACGATACCAGCAGTAAATCCTAAAAGAATTCCCAAACCTCCAAGATATGCTATTGGCTGAGTATGTGTTTTTACCTCACCATCAGGTTTGTCCACCGCACCGAATTTAAGAGCGATTTTTTTACACAACCACGTACCAGGTAACGCTGCAACAAATGAGAATATTAGTACCGGCCAAAATGGCAATATCCAATTAATATCCTTATATGGCCCGATAACGATAATTTCCGCAAGCACTGCTTAATCTCCATAGGATTTTAGCCAAACTTCTGCGTCGTATCGCAACATGGTTAAATTATCTTTAAAGCCGTCGAATTTAATTTGCGGCTTTTTACCAATAAGTTGTGACAAAATCCATTTTGGAAAATTTGCTCCAGCTTTGATACTTAAAGGTGCCCCTCCGCCGAAACGCGGGTTTATCTCGACAAATTTTATATTTTGTTCTTGTGTAAGTATTAATTGAATGGTGATAATGCCCGGACCAGCTTGCAGGGTCTTAGCCAGTTTTGCGGTTTCTTCCATTATCTTTTTGTTTTTAACAGTTTGCCCTTTACTTACTTCGCCTGAGCGCACTTCAAGCCTTTTTCTTGGTACTACACAGCGAACCTGGTATTCAAAGTCAATGAAGCAATCACAGGTATATTCGAAGCCTTTGATAAATTCCTGAACAATACAGTTTGGAATACTATTTGCATAAAAGGCGAGCTCTTTGCGATTTCTTACCACAGCAGTTCCTCTGCTTGCGTAGCCGTCCCAGGGCTTGAGAAAACAGGGGTATTTAAGTGACTTTTTCGCTATAGCCTGGGGAGCTGTCATGGTTTGGGGAGTATCAAAATTATGTTTTTTTAAAAATTTGAAAGTTTCTCGTTTATCCTGACAAATGCCGACAACTTCCGGCGAAGAAACCAGAACTTTACATCCGTACTCGGCAAACTTGTCTTTGTTCAGGGCCAGCTCTTTTAAATCAAGGTCCACTGTAGGCACGAGCACCTTCACATTATTTTTACGTACAATCTGTAAAAGCTGATTTATATACTTTTGATGGCTGACAGGGTCGACGATAAATTTCTTATCACACAGTTGAAAGGCAGAGCTGAATACCGTCTGTTCTGTGCCGAAGAACTGGCATTTCAGATGGAGTTCTTTAGCAGCTTTTTTGAAGCTGTTTAAGAGCGAGACTCTTCTGCCGATGCAGGTAAACAAAATATTAAATTGCTTGCAATTTGATTTTTCGCACTTTACCATAACTTGTAGTACCAAAAATAGTTAGTAGAATTTTAACCGATTAAAGGGCATTTGTCCAGACAATTATATTGATGAACGCACACATATATTTTTGGCATTTTGGCAGGGTTTGCAAGTGATAAAAAGTATAGCTTTTGATATGGATGATACTCTCTATGACGAGATAGATTACTACAAGAGTGGTTTTAGGGTGGTTGCCGAGCAAATAAGCAGTGATTTTGGATTAAATAGCAGGCAAGTGTGTGACAATATCTGGCGGGTTTTTAACCTTGGCAACCGTAAAACTACCTTCAATACGGTTTTGGAAGAATTCAGTGTTGCCTTTGATATGGAATACATAAAAAAGCTGGTGGACGTACTTCGTGGTCATAGGCCAGATATAGCTCTTCCGCCGACAAGCAGGACAGTTCTGGAGGAATTAAAAAGCCGTTACAAAATGGGCCTTATTACCAATGGTTATTTACCTGCTCAGGAACTAAAGGTAGAAGTTCTTGGCCTTAAAGTGTTTTTTGATTGTATTATATATACAGAAAAGCTCGGCAGAGAGTATTGGAAACCTTCACCCGTTGGTTTTGAAAAACTGCTGGAAGGACTTGATACTGTTGCCAAGCAGTGTGTTTATGTTGGTGATAACCTTGAAAATGATTTTATATCGTCTAATAAAATAGGATTTAAAACTATTAGGATTATCCGGGAAAACAGGCTTCATGACAGCAAGGCCCGGTGCAGTGAGGCTAATGCACAATATGAAATTGACTCTATTGTAAAATTGCCTAAATTGTTAGAGGCAATCAATGACATATAAAATTATAAAAAGAGTGTTCGATATCTTGCTTACTTTACCAGCCATACTGGTATTATTACCGGTTTTTGCTATAATAATCATAATGATAAGGCTTGGCAGCAAAGGGCCGGCAATTTTTAAGCAAACCAGGGCGGGTAAAGATGGAAAGCCTTTTGTTTTTTACAAGTTCCGTACTATGAGGATTGATACAGATCCTTTTGGAGCTAGTCCTAAGTCCAGTGTAGACCCAAGGTTAACTAAAACAGGCGTTTTTCTGCGAGAGTATTCTCTGGATGAACTGCCGCAGCTTTTTAACGTATTAAAAGGTGATATGAGCCTTATAGGTCCCAGGCCTTTATATATATCTCAAATGGAAGAATGGGATGACGAACAGAAAAAAAGACTTCTTGCAAAGCCGGGATTAAGCGGTTTAGCCCAAATTAACGGCAGGGGCGGACTTACAAGGGAGGAGAAACTGGCATTTGATGTTGAATATGTTCGTAACGCATCGATATTACTGGATATTAAAATCATTTTTCTGACATTATGTCAGGTATTAGTTCGTAAAAGTATTTATGAAAAAAAATATTCACAAACAGAAGAAACAAGAGGGCAGAATAAAAACGGAAATCTCTTATAAAAAATAATTAATGGGACCGAAAAGATGAAAAATATTTTTATAGTACTGCTCCTGGTTTTTTTAACACAAGCTGCTTATGCTCTTAAGCCTGAACAGATTCTTGTTGTAGCAAATAGCGACGTTAATGAATCTATCTGGCTTGCAGAGTACTACTGCAAAACCAGAGCAGTTCCTATTGAGAATATACTTAAAGTACCTCTTGGCCAGGTTGCCAGCGAATATATAAGCCGACAGCAATATGAAAAAGTTCTGGTCCCCGCGATAAAGAAGGAAATTGCGGAAAATAAACCGTCCAGTCAAATAAAATGCCTTTTAACCGTTTATGGTGTCCCAGTAAAAGTTGGTGCTGCAGAGCCGATGAGAAACTCGGAACAATTTGTTTCTGAGTTTTCTCAAATGCTTTCGGATAAGGAAAAGAGATTTAAAAAGGCCTATTATCAACTTGGTTTGCTTGGAAAGGCCGAATTGCTTGATACGCAGGATTCAGCAAAAACAGAATCCTATGAAGATATCTTAAAACATCTGGATGATGACATAAAAAAGACTGCCAAAAGAATTGAATATATCGAACAGAAATATATGAGAGATAAGCAATATGATAATTGGCAGCAGCTTTTAAAGCGTCTTTATGGTCCAGCTTATACTCAAAGGCAGACTGAGCAGTTGCCGGGGAATTTATCTAAGACGTTCAGTTTTGATAAAGAGAAATTAAAACAAGCTGTTCAAATTTTTCAGACGGCTCAGCAGGAAGGATGGTCATTTGAGAAAAAGCTTAAAAATAATTTATATCCAGCCATTGAATTTATCGGAGGCTTCGTTCAGGTTATTTCGCAACTGAAGTCTGATATAGACAGGTGCAAAGGGATAGAAACGAACGCTTCGATTGACAGTGAACTTTCAATGATTTTGTCAGATGATTACGATCTTTATCGTTGGCAGGCTAACAATATGCAAAATAAACCTATTTGGCTGCCGTCAAGAGTAATGATGGTCTCAAGACTGGACGGGCCGTCAGCAAAAATTTCTGCAGGCTTAGTTGATAAAGCGATAACAGCTGAAAAGAATGGTCTGTCTGGCAAAGCTTATATTGATACTCGGGGATTAAGTCTGGCTGAAGAACCAGAGTCGTATTCATTTGAGTTCTTTGACAAATCTCTGCACGCGCTTTCTGACGTGCTGAAAAAACGTACGGCAATGAGTGTTGTTGTTGATAATACCGAGTCGCTTTTTACACCCGGCTCTTGTCCGGATACAGCGCTTTACTGCGGCTGGTATAGTGTAGGAAAATATATTGATGCCTTCGATTTTGTTCCCGGGGCGGTAGGATTTCATATCGCAAGTTTTGAAGCTAAGGGCTTGCGAAACCCAAAAAGTTCAAATTGGTGTCCTGCTATGCTTTCAGATGGCATAACGGCTACATTGGGTCCTGTTGATGAGCCGTATTTACAGTCTTTTCCTGAGCCGGATAAGTTTTTTGCGGAATTACTTGATGGCAAATGCCTGGTTGAAGCTTTTTATAGAACAAAGCCATTTAATTCATGGCAGATGATCCTGATTGGAGACCCTCTTTATAAAATTAATATTAAGTAGCAGCTTTTTTGTATACTAATTGCCAGATAAGGAGGGTTAGAATTATCGAGCATAAAGCTGCCCAAATAGCAGTTGCTCCGAAGGGTTTATTTGTAAATCCTGCGTAAAATTTGGTTATTAGAATAGTTGCTGATGGTCCCGCGAAGAACAGCACCATATGTTTTAATTGTCTAAAGTTCAAATTATGAACGCATGAGAGATATTTTATCCAGGCGGTTGTAACGATTGCGAAACCAGCTATATATCCGAGGCTTTCAAGTAATGAGTTTGGTGTGATAAGTTGTGATTTTACAATAGCCGGCATAAAAAACGGACAGACTGAAATCAGGATCATTACGGCATGTTGTCCTGGTAAAAAAGTGACTATTGCCATTGCTGTTGCCATGCCGGTAATATTAGCAAGGACATCTATCGGGTCTATTGATCTTTTTACGAAGTGTTGCAGAAACTCATCGAGAAAACTGTAAAACAGGATAGTTGCAAATAATATCCATGACTGCAATTTTTTCCAATTAACTTTCTGTACAAAACTTATGCTGAACCATGCCAGAAATGTTAGTATTAAATAGGCAAAAAAATGCATGGTTTTGTCGCTAACCCCCATTTTTTTTGTCCAGAAAGGTATAGGAATATGTGTGGCAACAAATATTCCAAGCCAGTAAAATACCAGCAGAAAAGTAAAGAATTTTTGCTCTTTGTGCATCTTCATAAAATCTATTTTCAGTAATTGTTGTCTTTATATCATATTCGGTTATTATAAACGAGTTAATTTATTTTTTCAGGAGAATAAAATGTTCGAGTCTTTTATAAACGAGCTTTCGCAGGAACCGGTTTGGACATCAATTGGTTTTGTGGGACAGGTTACTTTCGGCGGCAGATTTGTACTGCAGTGGATTGTCAGTGAGTATAAAAAGCGGTCTCACGTGCCCGTAGCATTCTGGTTCTTGTCGTTGATAGGCAGTTTAATATTACTTGTTTACAGCATTCATAGAAATGAGCCTATTTTCATATTAGGTTTTTCGGTTAATACACTTATTTATATACGTAATCTGCACCTCATATTTAAACATAAACAGACAGGAAAAATTACTGTAATTGAACAGGAAGAAGACTAAATTTAAAGGAGTCTTAAAATGAAACATAACATAGGGCTTTTTATTCTATTGTTTTGCTTTTCAGCAATCTTTTTTTCACAGACAGCGTCCGCTGTGCCTGGTACGACAGTAATAAAATTGTCTGAACCGGAGCTGAACGGCAGTATCTCTCTTGAGCAGGCGATTAAAAATCGCAGGAGCATAAGGCAGTTTACGCCAGAGCCGTTAAATATAGACCAGGTAGCTCAATTGTGTTGGTCGGCACAAGGTATAACTGATGAGGAAAAAGGATTGAGAGCGGCTCCTTCTGCCGGTGCAATCTATCCGGTTCAATTATATGTTGCTTTGCCTGATGGCCTTTATCTGTACAATCCGGAAGATCACACTCTCGAAAAAAAGATAGACCGTGATATCAAGCCGATGCTTTACACCGCGTCTTTTAAACAAAAGGCAGTGCAGGAATCTCCCTGCATTTTTATAATCGCAGCTTTCGAGAAAATGCTGGAGGCGAAATATCGCGGCAAAGGTGAAAGATTTGCTTCCCTTGAGGCGGGTCATATTGCGCAGAATATGCTTCTTCAGGCCGTAACTCTTGGACTTGGTTCTTTTCCAGTCGGCGGATTTGCTTCCGACTCCGTTGCGAAGATATGTAAATTTCCTGACAGATTGGTGCCGTTGTATTTAATTTGCGTGGGAAATCCAATTGAAAAACCATCTCTTGTCCCGGCTATTGTGTCAATGCGCAATATAGCATCTATGAGCAAACAGCCGAGAAGTATTCATTCAAAACGGGTTATTATTATTCTTGCAGAAAAGCGTTTTAATGATGCGGACTACTTTGATGTAGAAGAAACATTCCAAATAGCAGGTATTAGTCCGGAAATAGCAAGCTCAAAAACAGGAGAAGTAAAAGGCTCCGGCAGGAATGTCGCAACAGCAACTAAACTTGTTAAGGATATAAAAGTTGATGATTATGATGCATTTATTTTTATAGGCGGACTTGGCGTTAAACAATTTTTTGACGATAGAGGTGCGTTGAATCTTGTTCGCCAGGCAAATGAACAGAAAAAAATCCTCGCAGCTATCGGTAATGCTCCGGGTATATTTGCAAGAGCCAGAATTATTAATGGTAAAAATATTGCATGTTCTCCTGTAGAGAGAGGTAAGGTCACCGAGGCCGGGGCAGACTGGAAGAGAACGTTGCTCGAAGTGGATGACAATATAATTACCGCAGTTGGCGGTGATTCAGCGAGGCGGTTTGGTTCTGCTGTACTGACGGCATTAAGGCGGCAGGATTAACAGATAGTTGTTATACAGTAACAGTAAAAACATTGAATTCACTGCCGAACTGCTTGAAGAAACACAGAGAATAAAGCCTTGCAAAACTGTAAAAGGGCAATGTTGCTACAGTGCTTACATAAGGTATTATAAAGAAAATTATGCCTATTCCGCACATACAGCAGCAACTGAGAATTACCAATATCATCACAATCGCTCCGATACAGAGTCCTATCAGGATTTTAAAAAGCAGATAAAGTATAACTTTCCAGAAGTGCTGCGAAAGTAACGGCATAAATTTTTGCCATCCAGCCCAGACATTTGTTCCATGCAAATACATTATCGGCACAACAAAATCGGTAGTAAGGGTTTGGATAAAACCGATTACCGAGCCTGTTGCTATGATGCCGAGAAATAAAATAAAAAATGCCGCAAAAACAGTTACGCCGCTTATAGTCGATGATTTTAGAAAAAAGAAAACCGCTATCATAGGGATGCCTAATGCGGTAATTGCTGTAAAACTCAGGATTGCTATCAGCAGCCGAAATTTGAATAAGCTGTCAGCATGCAACTTGAACGTGTTCCAGGGATATTTGACGTGTGCTTTGTTTTTTGCAAGACAGTCGAGAAACATAAATCGGCCTCTGCTGCTTAGCCACAGACACAGAATAAAAATAGATATAGCTAAAATAATTACCACGCTGGCACTGATGCTTATAACAAGAAGATTTTCACGGATAAACCCGACTATTTTTGCGACCTCTTCGGCCCCGGCGTCTGATTTACGATTATAATTGAAGTTTGTTCCGTTATAGAAGCCGCCTCTGAGCAGATTAGCCAGCCAGGCGCAAAAACCGATTATAAACCATTTTTCCAGGTTAAAAGGCCTGAATAATAATATTTTGGTTTTTTCCAGGGCCTCGTTTACCGGCTCGATTACACTTATGGATTTTTTTACAGCGTCCATAAAAATCTCCTACCACTTTTGTCTTATAGGTACTGATGCTGCAACAAGTTCATCTTTTATCTGTTTAATCGTAAACTTTCCCATATGGATCATACTTGCTATAATTGCCGCATCTGCCTTTCCTTCATTGAAGACATCTATCAGGTGCTGACATGTTCCGCCGCCGCCGCTTGCCACTACCGGGATCCCTACGTTTTCTGCGATCATTCTTGTGAGCTTTATCTCGAATCCTTCCTGTGTCCCATCCGCATCGACACTATTGACAACGACTTCGCCTGCTCCGAGTCCTTCGGCTTTTTTTATCCATTCTAATGCATCCATTCCCATCCTTGTTCTGAATCCCTGGATAGTTACTTCGTAACCGCTTGGGAACTTTTCGCTTTTCTCGACTTTTACCGGATCTACTCCTAATACAATACACTGCGAGCCGAATAATTTTGCTCCTTCAGCGATAATATCCGGGTTTCTTACTGCCAGTGAATTTACACTTACCTTCTCGGCACCGGCTAAAAGCACTTGTTTCATATCTTCGAGATTTTTTATTCCTCCGCCGACCGCAAACGGTATATGCACAGCCTTTGCAACCTCAGCAACCATATCTATATCTATGCCTCTTTCCTCTGCTGATGCTGTTATATCATAGAAAACCAGCTCATCACACCCGCCGTCACTGTAAGCGACCGCCATCTCTACAGGGTCTCCCAGCTCGATATTATTCTGGAACCGCACACCTTTGGTTACTTTGCGGTTTCGTACATCCAGGCACGGTATAATTCTCTTGGTCAGCATACCCCATCCCACTTACTGAAGTTTTCAAGTATTTTCAGACCTATCCGGCCCGACCTTTCCGGGTGAAACTGTGTCGCAACGAGATTTCCCTTCCCAGCGGCACTTGTAAATACGACGTCTGCGTATTCAGTTTGACCGATTATATTATTTTCATTACTGCACGCCGGGTAGTAGCTGTGCACAAAATAAAATTCGCTTTCATCTTCTATGCCGGCAAAGATCGGATGTGCGTTTTTTATTTTTACATTGTTCCAGCCCATTTGAGGAATCTTGCAGAATTTGTCTTTAGTCTCAAATTTTTTCACACTGCCGGCCAGAACCCCCAGGCACTCTGTCCCGTTGTCTTCCTGGCTTGTTTCAAATAAAAGCTGCATCCCGATACATATGCCCATAAACGGTACACCATTGGCTATCACCTTTTTTACAGCTTCTATGATTTTGAGGTTTTCCAGGTTTTCCATAGCGGCTTTGGCAGCCCCGACACCGGGAAAGACGATTTTTTCTGCGCAGCCGATAGTCTTAGCTTTGTCGGTAATTTGCACCTGACAGCCGATATGCTCAAAAGCCAGCTTGACACTGGTCAGATTTCCAGCTTTGTAATCTATTATGGTTATCATACTTACGCTATTTTATACGTATTATGATTTTGAGCAATTTTTTTCTCGCTAACTGCCCAGCCCCTGGAAAGAAAAGTCGAAAAAACTTGCCCAATAGCACAAAAACTGCTATAACTCCTTAAAATTAATTATGCCATAAGTGAAAGGACAAAAACATGTTGCGTAAAATATTGATTGTCTCATTCGCAATGACAATTTTGTTGTATTCCGGCTGCGATAAGAGCCCACAAGAAACTACCCAAACAAAACCTTCTCAGGAGACTAAAATGGCTGACCCTGCACCCAAAACCACAAAAGTCAAGATCGCCACCACCAAAGGCGATATTATAGTTGAGCTAAACGAGGAAAAAGCCCCTGTTACCTGCAAAAATTTCCTCCAGTATGTTGCCGATAAACATTATGACGGCACGATTTTTCATCGTATTATACAGGGCTTTATGATCCAGGGCGGCGGTATGACAGCAGATATGCGCCCTAAAGCTACTCGCCCGCCTATTGTTAATGAGGCGAATAACGGTTTAAAAAACGACCGCGGCACGATTGCAATGGCCCGCACAGCCAATCCTAACAGCGCTACTTCACAGTTCTTTATCAATCACGTAAATAATGACTTTCTAAACGCCGGCGTGCGCGATGCTGGCTACGCTGTCTTTGGTAAAGTTACCGAAGGTATGGAAGTGGTCGATACCATAGCAGTCGTTCCGACCCGTCCAGGCGATGTACCAGTCGAGACAGTTACAATAAATTCAATTACAGTCGAATAAAATTTAAAAACATTGTCATTGCGAGGCCCCTTCTTGCTTTTGCAAGAAAGCAGGGGCCGCGGCAATCTAAATCTTGTCATTCCCGACTCGATCGGGAATCCATTTATATTTAACCCCGTCATTTTCACCGGGGTTAAATTCGCAGATTTATTTACCCCCACCCTCATCTTCTAAAGTTATCTTTATGCCACCAACCCACTTTATGCACCAATTATAAAGTGCAGCGACGATAATTCCACCAACAAAGCCCAATATGCCATATACTAACGGTGAAAGTATAGATAAGAGTATTAATCTTATCTTTATATTGGCCTCAAAAACATGCCCTAGTATTATAACAGAAGCAGGAATTATTGAATATAAACCCAAAAAAATAGCCAATATTTTTCCTAACTGTAGTGGATCAATTCGTTTTATTACTTTTTCCATATTTTCCTTCTATCTTTAATAGACAATTGCAGTATAACCGACGCTTTCGCTACTGGATTGACCGTACTTTTTCTCCATCACCTCATTGCTGTGTGTATGTGCTAATAATACGCCTTTTGATTTACCTAATTCCTTTGCTGTTGCGATTGCCGCTGCCGCAGCGCCAGGCCCGCAGGCATTCTGATTCACCAGCGAATCATTCAATATTTTTTCAGCCTGCATCTCAATCGCCAGGTCGATAAATGCCTTGTCGTTTATATCCTTTGCCCATTTAATCCCTGCCTCGCCTTTACCCTTGGGATCGAAACCATATCGAGGTCCATAGTGTGTCAGATCCGTCGAAGCAATACAGGCGATTTTTTTATCTGGAAACCCTTTTATACATTCTGCGACATCACTGCCGAACTCAAGAACACATTCAGCCGGCGGGGTCATTGCCGGTACGATTTTTGCCCCTTCAAAAAGATGCTGAATAAATGGGATTTGCACTTCAATACTGTGCTCGTACATATGGGCATCAGGGTTTGATTTTGCAGCAGAACTTTTTTCGCAAATTGCCTTGGCTAATTCCTCGTCTATTTTTATTTCGCCCATCGGCGTAAACCAGCTGCCTGTATCATACACAGCTACAGTCGTACCGAAATGGCTGTGCACCGCCCCGAAGATAACGAAAGTATCTATTTCTCCCTCGACCTTTTTGATAGCTGAAAAGACCATCCCCGCCAAATCACCACTGAACGTCCAGCCGGCATGCGGTACTATCCCGGCCGCTATTTTCCCCGGCAGTTGGATACCCCCCAGCGGCCTTGCCGCCAGGCAAGCCTCAATTTCTGCCCTGCACTGCTTTTCTGTAGCCGGATAGAACTGCCCGGCAACTATCGGCCTGCGTACTGACATAATTAATCTCCTTACTTGCCCAGTTAGAGACAAGCCTTTTGAGACATCTGACAGGCATTATATTTTGTCTCTAACGGGGCTTGCATAATTACATTTTACCAACTATTATATTATACAGCTTCTGATGCGAATTATAACAGTTTTTTTGGACCGTATAAGTCCGTGTTAATCCGTGTCTTAGGGACAATACAATGGCAGAAAATAACAAAATAGTGGCGGTAGTAATGGGCTCAGATTCCGATATGCCGACGATGCAGGCCTGTATTGATAAATTAAAGGATTTTGGCATAACCCCCGAGGTTCGTATCATCTCGGCCCACAGGACGCCTGATATCGCCGCTGATTTCGCCGACAACGCTGCTAAAAACGGCACTAAGATAATAATCGCCGCTGCCGGCATGGCAGCCCACCTCGCCGGTTCCCTGGCTGGCAGAACAACTCTGCCGATTATAGGTGTCCCGCTTGCAGCTTCTCAGTCCCCCGCAGGTATCGATGCACTGTTAAGCACTGTCCAGATGCCGTCTGGGGTTCCCGTTGCATCAATGGCTATCGGAAAAGCCGGGGCAGTTAATGCCGCTATATTTGCGGTACAGATTTTAGCACTTAGCGATGAAAAACTTGCTGCTAAACTGGCCGATTTTAGAAAAGCACAGCGCGAAAAAGTCATCAAAAAAGACTCTGCCGTTTAGTCTCTGCCCAGAGTATTTTTTCGTTATTTATTCCGCTTTTCTAATCTCTCCTTTGTTTCACTGCGGATTTCCTCAAATTGCTCTCTTTTTACACCAACTTGTTTTGCGATATTCAGGACAATCTTTTTTTCCATAGGATGAAATTTTTTGTCGCAGTAAGCCACAAAGAGCATATCTTCGACGGTGCGGAGCCTGTCAGACAGGCGGGCAGGGGGAATGACTTTAAAATCATCAGCCATCGACATATCGAGAGCTTTTCTTGTTTCGAGGTAGCCTGCGCCGATTTCCTTGGCGATTTCCTGGATCATGTAGTCTTCTTCGACTTCAAAATTTTCATCTGCGCGAGCCAGGTAGTAGATATTTGCCAGATATTGTATTTGTTCAGTTTGGTTCATATTGAGCCTCCTCAAAGTTTATTCCCACACCAGGGACAATAGTGCCATTTAGCTTTTATTTTTTCGCCGCATTTGGGACAGATACCGGCTGCGGTAACGGCATCGAAAGGTGTGTGCCAGACAAACTCGGCTTTGCTGAACGCCCCGGCCGGTTCGAGAATCAAGGTAAGTTTATCTCTTGTTGCAGCATCAACCATCGGTTTTCCGGTGATATCTTTAAAATCAAATACAAGCATATGCATATTAGTACCTGCTGAAGCGGAAATGGCTGATTTTATCGAATCGAGATTTTTCTGGACCTGGGGCGGCACAGAATCAAGCGGTTTTAGGCGGGAAAACGAAGTGCTTTTTAATGTTGCTCTTTTTTGGATTTCTGCCTGGGTTGCATAGATCTGCTTGCCGTTACTTTCAATGGAGCAATTTACCATAAATATCAGATAAGATCTTAGAAACGATATATCGGTTTGGTTGCTGTCAGCCGAGACTGCTGCATTGAATTCGAAGGGGAGCCAGATGGCGGATTGGCTTTGACCGGGGGAGACGTTTATGATGGTGATTTCCTTGATGAACTCGCCGAGGTCAACTCTATGTCTTGTTTCCATAGCAGCGACTGATATGGACAGGACTACAAGGCAGAATAATAAAAACGATTTATATCGAATCAGAAAAGATTTCATAGCTTACATCCTTTCTATAGACACATTTTTAATATCTTTTCGACGGCTTTAGCGTCGATATCCTGATTTTCTCCGATAGAAGAGCCTCGTTCGGCAAAGCGGTCGACGACCTGTTGGATATCAGCCTTCTTTATATTGTAATGGGCTAATGTGGTCGGCATCTGAATAGAATTGAAAAACGCTGACGTTTTCATTATTGCGGTATTGGCCTGCTGTTTTTCATCGCCTTCAGTAACGTTGAAGACCTGACGAGCTATTTTTGCGAGTTTTTTGCATTTATTGTCGAGCTCGTATTTCCACAAGGCAGGCAGAACGATAGCAAGTGTTTCGGCGTGAGCCAGGCCGAAGAAGGCAGTAAGTTCGTGACCTATTCCGTGTGTGCTCCAGTCTAATCTTACGCCGCAGCCCAATAGGCCGTTCTGAGCCTGGGTAGCGGTCCACATAAAAGAAGCGTATGCATCGTAGTCTTTTTTGTCGCTCATAAGTGATGGTGCGAGTTCGACAAGGGTCTGAAGAATTGATATAGCATACCTGTCCTGCAGGGGAGTATTTAAATCTATCGTAGCGTATTGTTCAACGGCGTGAACAAAGGTATCGACGATGCCGTTGCGGATCTGTTTCTTGTCGAGTGAATAAGTTGTTTCCGGGTCGAGGATAGAAAATTTCGGATAGGTATGTTCTGAGCCGAAGGAGAGTTTTTCTTTAGTGCTTGATTTTGACATAACCGACCATCGATTCATTTCTGAACCTGTAGCGGGAAGGGTGAGAACTGTTCCTATTGGAATAGCAGAGGTAACAACAGAGCCGCGGCTTGTTACTATCTGCCACAGGTCATCGTCTTTATATTTTATTCCGGCGGCGATGAATTTTGAGGCATCGAGCACAGAGCCTCCACCAACGGCGAGGATGAAATCGATCTTTTCTTTTCGCCCGAGCTCAATGGCTTTTATGCAGGTCTCATAGGTTGGGTTCGGTTCGATGTTGGCAAATTCAATTACCTTTCGATTTTTTAATGCTTTCATAGCCTGCTGATAGACGCCGTTTTTCTTTATCGAGCCAAAGCCGTAGAGAAAAAGTATTTTTGCCTCCGGTTCTATAAGTTCGTCAAGCTGGGCAATTGTGTTTTTGCCGAAGATTATTTTAGTCGGATTACAGTATGTAAAATTTTCCATATTCTCTGTCCTTTTATTGTAGTAACTACCCTTGTTTTTGTAACCTATTTGGCACTTTTTTACCAGCATAAATGATTATCAGACCATAGAAAATTTATATGAAAAAAATTCAACTTTTCAATACTGATATGCCGATGTTTCCGGTTGGATAAGAGATAGCCAAAATAAGATGGCTCGATGGCCTAAAAGGCAAAGTTTAGCTGAGCGTGCTTATCCGTCATAGTGAGCGGCACACAAGGCGGATGGTAAGCGGGATAGAGCAGGTAAGACGCTAAAACGCA
>JAFGGI010000014.1 GCA_016930635.1 Sedimentisphaerales bacterium
ATAACGGAGAGGGCGGGATTCGAACCCGCGGTACGGGCGTTCACCCATACGACGGTTTAGCAAACCGTTGCCTTAAGCCGCTCGGCCACCTCTCCAGCGATCGGTGGACACACTTTACATATAATAGGCCGATTTTGCAAGAATAATAGCCAATGATACTTAAAAGCTGATAATGACATCATTTACGGCAGGGTCCTATAATGATTATTAAAAACGGTTTTTACTTTTCTGCTAAATTCTTATTGTGCCCGATAAAATAACGATATTTCCCCTTTAACACTCAAAATATCCGATTCTGGATGCCATTATTGCTGTTTTGCGGCCGTTGATGTCTAAAGGCTGTTTGTGTTCAAGTCGATGAGACAGACAAGTTTAAAGATGGAAAGTAACTAAATAATTAGATCCGTGTCTCTTGTGTAGGAGATCATGACTAATTTGCATTTTAAATTTTTTAAGGAGATAAAGATGAAAGCGAAGAAATCAATGAGAACTGGCTTTACGCTGGTTGAGCTCGCGGTAGTCATTGTGATTATCGGCGTATTAGCAGCTTTTGCTGTACCGCGTTTCAGAGCTGCGGTAGAGCGCTCAAAAGCTGCAGAAGCCTTTAATTATCTGGCTTCTTTCCAGGCAGCACAGGAAGTTTATCACGCAAGGATGGGTACATATGAGACTAATACAGCTAACCTTGATGTAACAATGAGTGCACCTAAGTATTTCAGCGCAGGTACTGTTACAAGTCCATCCAGCGACATCGAAGTTGACTGGTCTTTGACCCTGACACGTTCTGGCGCTACAACTGGTTATGGCGCTTATACAGTCGTATACACCAATGAAGGCTATGATTCAGCCAACAGTACTATTGAGTCTCATTCTGACATCAATCCGATGGCAACAACTTCATAATGGAATTAGTTGTAAATTGACTTAAATAGGAAAAGATATTCTTAGGGATATAAGAATTGAGAAGGATAATTAAAAGAAGTGGTTTTACACTGGTCGAACTTGCGGTAGTCATTGTGATTATCGGCGTACTGGCTGCTTTTGTCGTACCTCGTTTCAGAGCTTCGATCGAGCAGTCAAAAGCTGCCGAGTCATTTAACTACTTAGCTTGCGTACAGACAGCCCAGGAATGTTATTATGCAAAGTGGAGTACTTATGCTTCAGATGTAAACGATCTTGAGATTAAATTCAACATGCCTAAGTATTTTACGGTGGGTTCTATCGTTGCCGGCAGTACAGGCGACATTGAAAGTTCCTGGTCTTTGACTCTTACGCGCACCGGCGGTACGTCAGGTTACGGCAACTATGAAGTAATTTTCACGGAAGAAGGATTTGACTCGACAAGCAGTACTATCCCGAGTCAGGTTAGCCCGGTGTAGATATAGTGTAATACCTTTTTATAACGGATTTTTAAAAATAAAGGGCGACGGCTTACAAAGTCACCGCCCTTTTTTTACGGCAAGATTTTTCTTTTTTCGGACCTTTCTTTTTTAACTCCCTGCTTTTTATAAGGTTATACCTCAAATCTTAAGTTGTTCTATTGTGCCGGGCCACAGGCAGATAAATTTTTGAATTTTTTTAAATTTTCTGCGCACGGCCGGATTTTATTTGTTACGGTTTATAAACTACAACAGAAGTGAGAGCAATATAGGGGTTATCTTTTTTCTACTTAGGCTGCGATACATTTAACTGTGTCATTGTAACCTAATTTTTATATCAATCATCAAGTCAGTTGCACCATTTGGAAACAGGCTACAGCCCGGTATTGTTGGGGAATAGATTATTTGTTTGTGAAGGGGGTAATAAAGATGAGAAAAACAGTTAAAAGATTTGGTTTTACATTAGTTGAACTTACAGTAGTAATTATAATTATTGGTGTTTTAGCCGGTTTTGTACTGCCTCGTATGAAAAATTCAATTGAACAGTCAAAAGCTGTAGAGGCCTTCAACTATCTGGCCTGCATACAGAGAGCGCAGGAATGTTATTACGGTGCCAAATCTACCTATGCTTCGGATATTAATGATCTTGAGATAAAATTTGAATTGCCGAAATATTTTACCGTTAACACAGTTACAGCAGGTGTTACAGGTGATATCGAAAGTTCCTGGTCTTTGGTTCTTACACGTGCTGGCAATACCTCAGGTTTCGGGAACTACGAGGTAGTATTTACTGAAGATGGTTATGATTCGACAAGCAGCAGTATCCCAACAGAGGTTGCTCCCGTATAATATGTGAAATATTTTTATTCCCCTTGTGTGAAAGGACGGCAGTTGAAAATCTGCCGTCCTTTTTTTGTAAGTAAAAATTCATTTTTTAGGACCTCGATTGCTAATCAGCAAGGTCCTATAACAATTTGGAATACACAGAAAAGGTTACTTTTATTGTGGTTTAACAATGTCGTATTAAGTTGTTTTTTTATTGTGCCGGATTCAATTAGACAGGATTTTAAGCTTAATTGACTTTTATTTTTTATAATTTATATGGAAAACTATGTGCAACACGGGGATATACGGCCGGGAAAAAGGTGCGTATATTACGGGTGTTGTAACGAGATATGAAAAAATCGATTGTGAAAATCAGTTTTACGATGATTAAGATACTTGTAGCTACTTTGGTTATCAGTTCTCTTGCTAATCACGCCATAGGTGATCCGACGGTAGGTCTGGATACCAGGATACCTCTGCCCAAATATTTCACCGTAGGTACGCTTATGGCGGGCAGTACGGGCAGTCTTGAAGATTCATGGACACTGACTCTTACGCGCACTGGCGCCACAACAGGTTACGGGGCATATACGGTAACATATACAGAAGAGGGCTATGACCCGGATAACAGCACGATAGAGAATTTCCCAAATATTAATCCTATGCATGTCGATTCAGATGAAGGTGGCGGTCAAGGCGGTGGTACGCCTCCCGGTCAGGGCGGCACACCTCCCGGTCAGGGCGGCACACCTCCCGGTCAGGGCGGCACACCTCCTGGTCAGGGCGGCACACCTCCTGGTCAGGGCGGCGGCAGAGGTCATTAATTTATAGCAGTAACATTAAACATTTTTTCTGATTTTCCAATTCATTAGTAAAAACAGTCAGTTCTCTACACCTAATCAATCCATTTTTTTTCGGACCTTTCTTTTTGTAAATCCTCATCTTTTAACGTCTCATAATAAACAAAGGAGGAGTAAAAAACAGCTTTTATTAGAGCTATAAAATCTGGCATTAAGCGACATTTTTATTATGTCGAAAGTGATTATAACCGTATTTTAAATAAAGATTTGGATTAAAAGACTTTTATTTTTATATTTTATAGTGAATAAAAAGATTAAAAGCAGCTTTTGATGACGCAGCACAGAGGAAGAGGTAATGAATGAGATTTTGGTTTAGTGCAGAAGAGATGAGAAAATGAAAAAACTAATTGTAAAAAAGAGTCTTACGGTTATTAAAATATTGGTCGCAGCTTTGCTTGTCGGCGCTTTGACTAATCACGTCGAAGGTGATCCGACAGCAACTCTTGAGAGTTTTGATTTAACTCCGCCTCAGTATTTTTCACTCGGCACTCTTGTAGAAGAGCCAAGGGGCGATCGTACATGGACCTTGACTCTTATGCGCCAAGGATCCACGGCAAGTTACGGGGCATATACGGTAACATATACCGAAGATGGTTATAGTCCGACCGAAAGTACGATAGAAGGTTTTCCGTCTATCAACCCGATGTACGTACCCGGCTCGGACCCTGTAGCAACCCTGCGTGAAGAAAGATATACAACACAAGCGGTAAGAGCAGCAGACAGGGCAGCTACTTATGCAACATCAGCGGCGACATCGGCAGACAGAACAGTTACGTACTTGGGCAGAGCGGCAGCACAGGCAGATACTGCAACAACGCGGATAGACAGGGCGCAGACATACTCAGATAATGCCACTACTTATTTAGAACGAATAGAAACAGCAACAACACAGGCACGAGCAGATCTATTTGCAGATAGAGCGGATAGACAGGCAACGGCTTCAGAAAATCAGGCAGCGGCAGCTCAAACAAATGCAGATAGAGCAGCAACATATGCAGCGGCAGCGGCAGTGCAGGTAGACAGATTGGAACTATTTATAGAAAGAGCACAGGCTCAGGCAGACAGAGCTGTGGCAATGGCAGAACTGACGCCGGAATATGAGGCGACAGCGGCTATAGCACAGTCTGTAGCATCAGTACAAAGAGCACAGGCAGAATTGCCGGGGGCCCAGGCAGCGGCAGCAGCGGCGTTATTAGAGGTACAAAGAGCTATTGAAGCAGCGGCAGCAGCAGCGGTAGTAGCTGAAGAAGCCAGGGCAACAGCAACGGCAGCGGCAGAGGCGGCAGCGAATTGGGGAACATAAAAAAATAAAAAACTTTGCCGTTTGAGAAATATTTTTTCGGTTCTTAGTATCATCAGTTAAAATCGACACTTCTTTACGACCAGCCAATCCAAATTTTTTTCGGACCATACCTAAAAAATTTTGCGCCACCTGCGTCCCATAATAATTTAAAATATGGGGAAAAAGGGGTTTTTCCTGGGGTTATAGAGTATCGCGTTAAGTCATTTTTTTATTATGTCGAATTTAACGTAACGGTACTTACTGACAAGAGCTTATGTCAGTCTGTGTAAATTTGAAAAGCTTTGACTTGTTGTAAGGAGATGAAAGTGAAAGCGCGTAGTTCGATGGTAAGCGTATGCTTTGCGCTGATCGAGCATTTAGAAAAAGTAAAGAGCCTGTGTAACGGGTTTAACGAATTTACGGAATAAACTTTATGCCAGGTATTATGGACAAGCTGTGTTGGGGCAGGGCCATTGGTGTCTATTACAGTGAAGACCGTGTAAGTATCACTGATGTTAATAGCACACTTAAGGGTTCGACTATTCTGAATCAGCAGGAGTTTAAACTTGCTGAGGAGGAACCGGTACAGGCTTTGACGAATATACTGCAGGAATATATCAAAGAAAATGAAGTGAAAAAGGTTCCGGTATGTTTCGGGTCAAAACCTGAACGAACATTTTTCACTACTTCTATTATGGAATACGGCGAAGAAGAGCAGCTTCGTGACAAGCTTCTCGAACGTGTTGGTTTCCGTAAGCCGGAAGAGCGAAACGGTATTGTTGCCGAATATTTCGGAATAGACAAAACCAAGACACCGACAAGTCAATTATGGAGTATTGGTATATGCAAGAAGAAATTCGCCAGTGAGCTTTACTCTGCAATAAGGCAGGCTGGTTTCAGGGATATTTTATTTAAAGCTACTCCGTGGGCATTGTCCAGTTATGCAATGACACTTCCGAAGGAAAGCAAAGACTGGAAAGTATTCATACAGGTCTTTCTCGGTGAGACAGAGGGCCTGGCTGTACTCGTAGTAGAGAAGGAACCTGTTTGCTGGAAGAAATTCAGTATCACGCCTACCACAGCTATAGCGAACATCGAACACGCTATAAAGAACCTCTCAATGCAAAGTGCCGTTACATTATCCCGGCCGAGGGTCGATGGAATCATTCTGCAGGGCTCCGACGCCGGGAAATTAAGTGCCAAGCTTTATGAAGAAATGAATATTGAAACTCTGGTTGCAGATGGTCCCGGATATACCGATTCGCAGTGCAGTCACAGTCTGGCGATGTCAGCCAAGTCAAAAAACAGCGAGCAGTTTAACCTGTTCCGTGAGTTAAAACCTGATCCGACTATTCTGGAAATGTTCCCCTGGCAACTGGCCGTGATGGTTTTACTTATGGTTGGCTGCATGGGTGTTATGATGTGGCAAAAGGCTTCGAGACTTGCCAGGAGTTACGCTGTTCTGGAACAGCAGGATGCGCTGCATACATGGGCCAGCAAGAAACAAACTTCAGATCTTTCCAAAGAGCGAACCTCGCTTTTAGCTGAGACCAGATCAGTAGAAAAGTTCCTTGCAACCCGGATAGTGTGGAGTGACTACCTTAGAGAATTGCCGACTCGGCTTCCGCCTAATGTGAGCTTGTCGACTTTGTCAGGAGAATGTGGTTATAAAGGAGGCGACGAGAAGGGCGGAAAGACGAAGAAATCTCTGACTCTTGCAGGGACGGTTCTGGTTGAGGAAGGCGGGGGATCGCCTGAGGATATAGGTACTTTTGTAAGTGCCTTGAAAGAACTTGAATTACTGAAGAAGGATTTCCCTGAGGTTGAACTGGCAGAGATAAAATGGCGTCGTAAAGGGGAGAGCGAAGTAGCGTCATTTACCGTTATGGCTTTGCCAAAGAAGGCTAAAAAGAAATAAAGTTAAAGGACAGGATATATGGAACTCGGTATAGACAAAGCAAAAATCATGCAATACAAAGCGATTGCTGAGCAGTATCTGAGCGACCCTATTAAGCTGCGTTTGTTTACAGTAGGCGCTGTGCTTTTGCTGGGTGCTGCTGCCGTCTATTTGCCCATTTCCACGAAGATAGACGAGTATAATCATTTTCTTTCAGCGGCCAAGGAACGGAATCAATTTATCGCTGATTGTGAAAAACTTCAGAGACAGGCTTTGAGTTTTCGTCCTCTTATTGAGAGTAAACCTGATACGAATGAATGGATCAGTTATCTGCTTGATGGTCTGAGACAATTTCCTATTAAGCTGTTGGGAATGAGTGCGAAGAAACAGCAAAGTGTAGGTCCCTATAAAGCTGCTGTTTTGGAGATAGATGTTGGAGGACCTTATCAGGAACTTAAAAATTATATTGAATGGCTGGAAGGTTCCGGAAAGCTGCTTCGAATTGACAAACTTCATATGTCGCAGGGTTCGAAGGGGCTGACAATGAGAATTATTGTTCTTGGGATTATACCGAAAAAATAATGTTAGAGATAGTTAACAGATTTGTTTTGTTTATTGCTATGGGTGTTATCGGTTACCTTACGTATACCGCATTGAGTGAAACTGCAATAAAACTGGAAAAAGGGGCTGAAGAGATGCCAAAGGACCTCAAAAAAATACTTGTTCCGGCGTTTGTTGAGTCTCATTTGCATAACAGTCCGGTTAACAGGAATCCATTTATTATCGGCAAGGATGACTACTTTAATCCTGCCACTTCGACTCTTGCAAAACAGTCCGGCAAAAAAGCTGCCAGCAAAAATTCTGTCGGAAAATTAATGGGAATAGTTATTGGTGCAGATGGCCATAGATTAGCCTTAATTGACAGCGAGATCCGCAGAGTTGGTTCATTAGTCGAACTGCCTGATTCTGATGCGTTATGGGAAATTCAGTCAATTAGTGATAAAGAAGTTGTTTTGACCAATGAAGGAAAGCAGGTTGTCCTTAGAATCCCTGGTCTTTATATGGACCATGGTACTGTCGGAACGGATACGACGAAAGTTAAAGAAATGGACGCTCAAGAGACTGAAGAAATGGATGTAACAGAAACCGAAGAAGAAAGGGAATCTGAACAGTGAGCGAAGCCTTTACAACAGATCAGCCGCTTTTGATTCAGTTGCTTCTGAAACGAGGCCTGATCAAGCAGGAAGACCTCAAGAACATTCGTGAGGCTAAGAACCGAATGAATTGCTCGATGGAAGAAGTCTTGGCTGCTTTGAGTCTTGCTACTGAGCTTGATATTGCCGAGGCCTATAGTGAGGAACTGGAAATACCACTGGTAGAACAGGACCAGCCTCTTATAGGCAATAAGAAGTTAGCCGAGATGATTGGTGAAGCAATTTGTAGTGAGCATCATTTTGTGCCTCTGAGTAAAGAGGATAATATTATTCAGGTTGCCCTGGCAGACCCGACAGATTTGATGCTGCTTGAGCGGATTGAGCTGGCTACAGGTCTTGTTGCTAAGCCGGTCATAGCCACTTCTTCTATGGTTAATAATGCTCTTGGTAAGATATTTGAGACGTGTGATTTTGTAAATGAGGGGCCGCCGGAAGATGAAAGACCGCCTATGGACATGGAAATGGATGATGACGGACCAATCCTGGATGGTGATGAAGAGGAAGAAGATGAAGAAATATTGGATCTTAATTATACTCCTTCTATCGATGCTGATACAACAAGAGGCAATGATGGTCAGGTAATCAGGCTGGTTAACCACATCCTGACCTCGGCAATAGAAAATGATGCGAGTGATATTCATATAGAGCCTTTTGAGAAGAATGTTAAGGTTCGCTTTAGAATAGACGGCGAGTTGCATGAGATTGCTCCGCCGGGCAAGGCTATGTATGTGCCGATGGTAAGTAGATTGAAAATTCTGGCTAAGATGGATATCGCTGAAAAGCGTATCCCGCAGGATGGAGCTATAACGTTAAAGGCGGGAGATGCCAAAATAGATTTGCGTGTAAATACTGTGCCGACGGTTTTCGGTGAGAAGATGGCTATACGTATCTTGTCCAAGGGTGTGATACCTAAAGACCTGACTAAGCTTGGGTTTTCGAAAAAGCAGGCGGATAATTTCAAAGAAGCTGCTGAAAGTCCTCATGGCCTGATGCTTGTTACCGGACCAACTGGTAGTGGAAAAACAACGACGTTGTATAGTGTGCTGAACTTGGTTAACAAGCCGAATGTTAACATAATGACCGTCGAGGATCCGGTAGAGTACAAGTTTGAAGGTATGAACCAGGTACATGTTCGAAGCCAGGTTGGTCTGACCTTTGCCGCGGCGTTAAGAGCATTTTTAAGACAGGACCCGGACATAATAATGGTTGGTGAGATTCGTGACCAGGAAACTGCACAGATATGCTTAAGGGCGGCACTGACAGGACATATGGTGTTTTCGACCCTGCACACAAATGATGCTCTGGCATCGATAAATCGTTTGGCAGATATGGGAGTCGAAAAGTTTTTGCTTGCTTCGGCACTTCGGCTGGTTGAGGCCCAAAGGCTTGTCAGAAGGCTGTGTGCAAAATGCAAAGAGAAATATCAGATAGATAAAGATACGGCTAAAAGGTGGGGCCTTAATCCTGACAAGCCGTACTACCGCACCAAGGGATGTGAAGATTGCAGAGGTTGCGGATATAGCGGGCGAGTAGGACTTTTTGAAGTTGTTTCTATAAGCCCGAAACTTAGAGATATGATAAGCGAAGGAGCGCCGCTTAGCGAATTACGTGCAATAGCTCGAAAGGAAAAGTTTATGCTGTTGTTCGATGCGGGTATGCAGAAGGTAGAAGAGGGACTGACCAGTCTTGAAGAAGTAATGCATACCTGTATGGAAGAGGTAGCAGAAGAAGAAAGTAATGTAACCGAGGATGTGGTCCTCGAAGAAGCAATGTATTCGGATATAACTTGAAATATATAAGGTAGTGTATAAATGGCTCAAAAAGTGATAAGTCGTTCCGGACGCTCCTGGATACAGAAGCATATAAGGGTGTCCTCTAAGATGCATAGATGGATTAAAAATGAAGATAAGATGCAGTTTTTCCATCATCTTACGACGCTGTTTTCTGCCGGGACACCGCTATTGGAAGCTTTGCAGATAGCTTCCCATCAGACACAGAGCAGGAGGATGAAGGACGTGATTTTACAGGTAACAAACAAGGTCTCTGCGGGCAACTCGCTTAATCAGGCACTGTCGGATTTTCCAAAGATTTTTGAGACGCAGTGGGTGGAAATTATTAAGACCGGTGAATTAAGCGGACAGCTTACACAGGTTCTGACTGCTTTGGGTGAGCACATAAAGGAAAGCAAAGAGCTTCATACTAAAGTTGTCTCGGCGATGATTTATCCTATTATAATGTGTGTTGTTGCTGTTGCTGCGGTTGTGATAATGCTCTGGAAAGTAGTTCCTGTGTTCACGGCATTCTTTGAGGATTTCGGCTCAAAACTGCCGCCTATTACGCAGGTGGTTGTAGATACTTCAGCATTTCTTCAGCAGAGAGGTTTAATGATGCTTGGATGTATTGCTGTTGGGGTGTTTTTAGCACGTATGTATTTCAAAACTAAGAAGGGCAAAAGTCTGTTAGACAGAGCGTTGCTGAGCGTACCTATGATTGGCGAGCTTATTGTTTATGCGAATATGGAAAAGTTTGCCACTAATATGGTTCTTCTTCTTGAAAATGGTTTGCCGATGATGGAAACACTGGGCTCTCTAAAGGGAGTTTTTACCAATTCTGTTTATCAGGAAGTGATAGATGAGATTCAGCATAAAGTCTCCGGCGGCAGCGGTTTAACTGTTCCTATGGAAGAATCAGGGCTGTTTACATCTATGCTTGTTTCTATGGTCAAGATCGGCGAAGAATCTGGTGAATTAGTAAAAGTGCTTCGCGAGGTAGCAGTATACTATCGAGACAGATTAAAAGAAATTGTTGAACGTGTAGTTGTTTGTATTGAGCCAGTTGTGATTGTTGGTATGGGAGTCAGTGTTGCTGTGATATTGACATCGATTTATTTGCCAATGTTCCAGATGGCTTCCGGAGTTAAGTGAAAGGATAGTAAACGATGAGTCCTATGGGATCTAATCCGACGTTGTCTCACGTGGAAAAGCGTGCTTATGCACGTGTGCCGTTTACAAGAAAACTGGTGGCACGTGACTTAAAGACAGGAAAGAAATATTGGGCCAACGGAATAGATATAAGTGTTATGGGTATAGGTTTTTTCTCGAAGAAGTTTTTCCCGAAGAACGACCGTGTATCTGTTCAGGTTTGGCTGGATAGCCAAGGCAAGGTAGACCCGGTTTGGATGAATGGGACTGTTAAGTGGGCAAAGCTCGAACAGGGCGGGGCAATCATCGGTATCCAGTTTGACTCTCTGATAAAGTCTGCGGAGCATCCGGAATTGTACAAACAAATTTATGAAACGACAGCTTAATTAAAAATTAAGATAGAACGTGGATATAAGTAAGTTAAAAAATGTTTTGGTAACATATGCTAAGCGGTTGAAACCCTCAACTAAGCGGCAGGACTCTTCAGTTGAAGGATCCCCGTCTTCAGCAGGACGGTTAAATTCTTTAGCTGGGCGTTTAAAGCCGCTGATGGAGAAGTTACAGCCGTATATCGGGCGCTTTATACCGTCTGATAAGCGCAAACGTATGATGGCCGCAATAGGTATTGTACTGGCTATAGGTCTTTTGGTCGGCCTGAATTCGTTTTTAGGCAAAAAACCAAAACTAATAATGGCACAGAATATCCCGGTCAAAAAGAATACTAATACGCAAAAACCGGCCGGCAAAAAAGCTGCAGATGGTAAACCTGCTTCAGAGATTGAGAAAATAGTTGATGACGCTAAAAAGGCAACTTTAGCAAAACTCAATGTCGAAGGCCAGGAAACTGCTGAAGACGAGAAACCGGTACAAAATGTTATATATGGCGGTGAAATTATGAGTGCAGAGGAAGTTGCTAAAATTAACGCAGCTGCCTCTGGAGGTTCTGCTGCTGACGATAGCCAAAGACCGTCTGCGGTTGAGTTCTCACCAGTAGAGCCTGAACAGGTTGATCTGTCTGCAAATGTTGGAGATGTTAAGTCCGGCATACAATCGTTAGTCTTTATGAGATATATGCCGATAGTAGATGCTCTCCAGCTTTTAGCTGCCCGGTATGGGCAGAATATTGTTCCGATGACGCAAATTAGCGGAAACATCGGATTTACCAAATTGAACAACGTAAGTTTTGACGAGGCAATGAATGCAATTTTAGGAGGAGACTTCAAATATGAGCAGGAAGGAAACATAGTAAAGGTATATTCCGCCGGTGCGTCAAAGAAAGCAGAACCGATAGAGGAGGAAATGGAATGTAAAGTATTTACCTTATATTATATTACTGCGGCAGAGGCAAAGAAGATGATTCTGCCTGTAATAAGTAATGCCGGCAAGCTTGAAACTACAACTGCTGCAGATACTGGTGTACCGGTTGATGAAACAGTTTCTGCGCCGAGCGGCGGAGGAGATACACTTGCTCTGAATGATATGATAGTTGTATATGATTATCCTGTTAATATAGCACAGGTTGAAAAGATACTGACTGCTATAGATGTCAGACCAAAACAGGTTCTGGTAGAAGCAACAATACTTACAGCCACACTTACTGATGGTATGCAGTTTGGTATAGACTGGAGAAATCTAAGAGGTGCTGTTATTAGCGGTATAACTGGTTTGGGACACACCATACCGGATTATTATGGTTTTGGCGGCACTTCAACGCAGGTAGGTTCCGGTATTTCGGCCGGCAGCGGTCTTACGATTGGTATAGTGGAGGATGATATTGCAGCATTTATCAGAGCGGTAGAGGAAATTACGGATGTAACAATATTAGCCAATCCAAAGATTTTGGCCACTAATAAACAGCTTGGGCAGGTTTATATCGGAACAAAGGTTGCTTATCAGTCGTCAACGACACAGACCGAAAGTTCGACTACCCAGCAAGTGGACTTTATCGATACAGGTACAAAACTGTCCTTCAGACCATATATTGGTAACGACGGCTATATAAGGATGGATATCCATCCTAAGGATAGTTCAGCTACGATTAGGACAATTGGCGATCCTGAAACCAGTACAGTCGCGATGCCTGATGAAACATCAGCCGAGCTGGTTACAAATATTATAGTTAAAGATGGCGAAACAATAGCCATTGGCGGTCTTTTCAGGAATAAGACCCACACAGCAAAGAAGCAGGTGCCGGTACTTGGTGATATACCTATTCTTGGTACAGCTTTTAAGAGTAATGCTGATGAGACTAAACGGGAAGAGGTAATTATCCTGCTGACGCCGCATATTATTAGTGAACCATCGCAGACCAGAGGTGAGGAAAGGTCTGCCGATGTTGCTCGCAAGAGTATGGGAGCTAAAGAAGAACTTCATTCCGCGGACAGAATGAAACTTGCTGAGGATAATTATGAACAGGCAGCATTGTATTATGCCCAGGGCAGAAATGACGAGGCATTAAAGAAACTCGAAACAGCTCTCTGGTTATATCCATCTTATCTTGAAGCGATTAGGCTTGAGGAGAGGATTTATAAGGAAACAGATAAATCGAAGAAACCTATGACGGAAATTGTAGAAGAGATTGAACAGCCGAAATTGGAGAAATGGCGAAGAAGGTAGGAGATTTTTGATGTATAAAGCCGGCAAAAACAGGTTTGGAAAAAAAGGTTATACGCTTTTGGAAGCGCTTGTTGCGGTGATCATTATCGGAATTCTGGTCAGCGTCGCAGCGCCGATATACAAAACAGCGGTTGAACAGGCTCGGCTGGATTCTGCAGCCGGGAATTTAAAGACAATATGGTCGGCACAAAGAGCGTATTGGCTTAAACATCGTACTTTTGCCGATAATCTGGCAGCATTGGAAACCGAAGATTTAGTAAGTGTCTCACTGGAAGAAACGCAGATTTCGACGGATGCCAAATATGTGTATGATATAGATATGGCCACGGCTGATACTTTTACAGCTTCTGCTGTCAGAAGCAACAGCAGTGCCTGGGACGGCGATGTACAGATTAATGAGCTTGGTCAGATCACAGGAAGTATAACCCATACGGACGGTCTTGTGCTTTCGCCTCAAACGTTAGAGTAATAGAGGAGTGGACTGTTGTCAAAATATCGAGACAGAAAATTCTTTGCAGGTGCTTTCAGCTTAATAGAGCTGCAGGTAACACTGATAATACTCGCTACTGCTGTGTGGGGTTTTGCCGCACTGTTTAGAGTTTATTCACTTCAAACTGAATTTATAGAACAGGAAACCCTTCCTGTATCAACATATTATGTGGTTAGCCAGACCAGCAGATGGATGCGGCAGCTTGGAGTCCCGGCGGATATGGCACAGGAAGCTGGCCAAACTGCCTGGGAGCCGCCGGTAGAGGTTTCTCAGGGCGGCAGCAGTATCCCAACTACAGTTGAAGTTTTAGGTTCCTGGCTGGTAGGTACGACTCATTTAAAAGAGGCCGGCACCGGCCGGGCGTTGATACTTATTACACATGCTGAGCACAACAGAGGTACGTCTTTAGATATTGTCACTTATGGCGGTCAGCCAATGACAAAAATTATCGATAGAGTCGGAACTAACGGTACTACAAGAACTTATGTTGCGGCATTTATCCTTGATGAAGCCGGCATCACTTCTTCGGAAGTCTCTGGAACCTTTAATTTTAGCTGGAGCCGGACGCCAGACAGTGTCATATACAGCAGTGTATTTCTTGGAAATGTTGATCAGACAACCCTTGTTGGAGATACCGCCAGTAGTAGAACCTCGAGTGGCGATGCGATAACTACATCTGCGCTTACTACCAGTTCGGGAGATATGGTCATTGATGCAGCTGTCTGCAGTAATACAGGAAGCTATACGGTAAACAATGTTTTCGATGAAGTTATGGAACCATCAATTACTGATGCTACTGCTGTAATTGGATCTAAAGTTACTACAGGAATTGATGAAACACCGAGTGTAACGCATTCGACTATAGATGGTCGACAGTCACTTATTGGCCTTGTGATTCGGATTGATCCTGCTTTAGCAGGTTCGGGCGGCACAGGTGGTACTTCTGATCCAATTAGTATCGCAGGTACATGGACAGCAGGAACAGCTCATACTGCCGAATCCGGTACGAATCGTGCTTTATTGTTTATTGCACATGCTGAGGAGAACGGCTCTACGCAGTTAGCTTCTGTAACTTATGGTGGCCGGGCGATGACGAGGATTGTTAGTGAATCAATCGGTTTTACGTATCAGGCATATGTTGTAGCATTTGTTCTTGATGAGGCAGGTATCTCTTCTGCGACTGACGATACATTTGTACCCATCTGGACCTCTACGCCCGATAATGTTTCGTATAATAGTGTATTCCTTGTGAATGTTGACCAGATAGATCTTATTGGAGAAACTGCTGTTAGTTCTATAGAAGGCAGTAATATACTGGCTACCGGTGCACTTGCTACGAATGACAGAGATATGGTTATTGCGGCTGCTACCTGCGGCAATATAGGTGATTATACACTGCTTAACAGTTTTAATGAGGCTCTCGAACAGGATATGGTTTCATCTACAGGCGCAGTTGGATATAAAGCTGCAACCGGTGCTGATGAAACACCGTCTGTGCAGCACACCAATGCCAACCGTCAGGTACTTATTGGTTTTGTAATGCAGGCTGTTGATGCGGCACCACCACTGGCTGAGTATCAGGTTCAGTTAAATTCTCTTACGAAGGATTTTGATACTGAACAGGCCGTTGCAACGGTTAGATTATTTGAAAATTAGCAGGACGAAATGAACAGGACAATATCGACATTATGTAAAAAAGCCAAAAGGGGATTCACGCTCCTCGAATTGATGGTTGTATCTCTGCTTATGTTCATAGTAGTGATGCTTACTAATCAGTTCTGGACATGGTTTACACCCAGTGTTACGGATATTATTGCCAGGGCTCATACCTTACGTGAAGCTCGTATGGCAATGAGAAGCCTTGCTGATGATTTTGGTGCTGCTGTCGGAGCAGCTCCTCTCGGCGGTAACAGACTCATACTCTGCAAAGATGGTGGTGATTTTCCAAATGGTTTGGCCGATTGGTCCGCACCTGATGTTTTAGTGGATTATTATATTGTGGACAGCTCTCTGTATCGTAATAATGTTTCAGCAGGAACAGGGTTCGCTGTTGCGGATGGAGTAACGGGTTTTACAGTAGAACAGATTTCGCCGACACTGATTAGAATTACTCTGGATTTAGCTGTCCGTGATTTTAGCCGTCAGTTGACCTTTATGTGGAGCCAGCCATGAGAAGCCGCCGCAGAAATACCGGTTATGCCCTGGTTGGCACTATGATATTTCTTCTTATCGCGATGATGATGTGGCTGAGTGTCACCAGGCAGATAGGCACACATCTTCGTATTGAGAAGAACAGTCAATCATTGCAATCATATAATGATACTATACTTCGTGCACTTTCGTGGGGATTGGCACTTTTAGAGACCGGTGAACCGCCAAGTAATCCCTATTCCTGCAGGATGATGGTAGGCAGGACTGGTTTAGATATATGTGTGGTAGAATTTCGAAGAACTGCCAACCTTCGCTACAGGCTAACTGCAAGACCGGCAGTTGGCGGAGATGAATCTTTACCCATCGCACCGTACAGCTTTATGGAACTTCCCGAACAGGCTACGGATCCCGACCCGCCTCACAGAGCTTCCGGTGTAAGTATAATGCCTATGCTTAGCTGGACCGCCGGCGACGGTGCTACATCACATGATATCTATTTTGGAGATGCGAATCCTCCGACGTTCCAGGGCAATCAGATAGGCACAACTTTTGACCCTGGTGCTCTTTCGCAGCTTACAAGATACTATTGGCGTATTGATGAGAGAAATGCTGCCGGCGTGACTACGGGTACCGTCTGGAGATTCAGGACTGGAACAGGTGTTCCGCCTCCGGGCCAGGCATCAAATCCGGATCCGCCTGATACTTCAACAGGTATAAGCCAGACGCCTCTGCTCAGCTGGACGGCCGGCTCTGATGCTACGTCGCACGATGTATATTTTGGAGATACGAATCCGCCTGCGTTTCAGAACAATCAGTCAGTTGTAACTTTTAATCCGGGTACACTTGCGTCAAGTACCACTTATTACTGGCGTATTGATGAAATAAATGCTACCGCCACGACTACAGGCGTAGTTTGGAGTTTCACAACCGGTGCATCAGCTCCAACACCTCCAGGTCAGGCAACGAGTCCGAATCCGGGTGATGGCGATAGGGGAGTAAGCCGAAGCACTCAGCTTAGCTGGACTGCCGGGTCGGGTGCCACATCGCATGATGTCTATTTTGGAACCTCAAGTCCGGGAATATTTCGTGGTAATCAGGCAGGTACGACTTTTGACCCTGGATACCTTGCGAGACGTACGTGGTATTACTGGCGTATCGATGAGGTAAATGGCAGCGGTACGACTACAGGAACTGTCTGGAGATTCAGGACCGGCAATTAATTAAGCCGTAAGCTTAATTACCGGCATCTTGCGTCATATTGACCCTGGCTTATACGCCAATGGCCGGCCTGCTGCTTCATTTTTCCGAAGTCGAACAGGTCCAGAATGTTCTGGAAATAGTCATGCTCGAGACCGGGACCCATATATTCTTTCGGCTCTGGCGGTGTCAGCCACAGCATTTTGGGTTCCTCTGCTCTTGCGAAAAGCTCTATAGCCTGGAGGCGATTTGTCTTATTGTTTCGTAAACTCCCGGTAATCAGAACAGGGCAGGGACTTATCTGAGAAACCTTTTTATAGAGACTCTCTGTGTCCCATGTAGCCTGGCCGATATCAGCAGAGACTATGAATTGAGTTGTCTTTAATAAAGGTTCTTTGATCCAGCCCGGCAAATGATTAGCAATCCACACAGGCAGAGCAACTTTGTATCCTGACGGATTATCGATTACGACGCCTGTGAAACGCTCTTCTACAGCCGATGCGGCAATAAGAGCAGATGCTCCTTCGTTGACGCCGAGAGCGAAAATATATTTGCTCGATTCTGCCTGATTGTTTTTAAGATAATCAACTGCTCCGAGAATATCATCAGTTTCCCTGATTCCGAAGCTGTATTTGTGTCCGCTGCTGCCTCCGTTGCCTCGCAAATCAAGCAGAAGCACGTTATAATTGCTGCTGTTGAGAATTCTTACGTGCGGTATAAACAGGGTCTTCGTTGGGCACCGGCCGGGAACGATTATGACCGTCGAATCCGACACATGAGTCGTAGAGGGAATAAACCATCCGTTGAGCTTAGCTCCGTCTTTGGCATTGAAGCTGACCTGCCGGTACTCAATATCAGGCAGTATATCTTTATCAAGAGTATCTGAGAATTTTACCCAGTGAGTTGTAAAGATAGCCATCAGGTAAGGAGTTACCACAAAGACAACAAAAGCATAACGAAAACCTGTTCTTGTGACCTTTTTCGCAGTTATACCGGTTCTCTGATTCTTTATTCTCAAAGCAGCTGTAGTTATCGTAGTTATGAACCTGTCTGTCATCCACAAGATAGCATAAACAGACAGCAGAAAATATACTGCGATAGGCAGTTCACGCCAACTGACCTGCATTTGAGGTATGGCTTTTGAAAACGCAATTAAATAACCTGCCACCATAAAAGTGATTATTGCCAGGACGATGCAGTAATAGAAAGCTATCTTACGGGCAAACGGCGGCTGGAATATCAGCAGATACGATATAAATAACGGAAGCGACGAAAAGTGAACCAGATCAATGATTGAATTCAGACCTATCAGATATGTGCCTATCAAAGGCCAGAGTATCATAGACAAAATGAAATAAACATAACGAAGTGCTCTGACTTTAGATAGCTGCATTTAGACCCCCAAATAATCTGAACCAAAATAGTTTCAATGAAAACCTGCTCCAGGTACCCCCAACGGCAGATGAGATTTCCAACTGTTAACGCATTATACAAAAAATTCGGCTTTTTTTAAAGAATAAAGGGTAAATCAGAGCATAGAAAAGCCAAAAGAGTGCTAATTGAGTCTTAATGAGCTTAATTATAGGGCGTAAGCCGAAAATTTTTACCCCTTAATATTGCCGTTTATTCGGTTTTATTGGCTTAAGGAGCCATTATTTTGTGACGATAAAACAGTAAGGGCATAGACGCCCTAAGTCTATTATATGGCGATAGATAGGTGATGAAATTCAAGGTTTTATTTATGGAAATAAGTCATAAACAAAATGAAAATTGGTTTATTGAGGGGTGACCAGAATGCTGGACTCAATATTCAGAAAAAAGAAAGAGCAAACGAAAGTTCTTGTTGTTGATGATGGGCCGAACATGCTTCATGTTTTAACCAAGTTTCTTCAACGGCAGGGACATGATGTTATTGTTGCTGCCAACGGGAAAGAAGGGCTGGAAAAAGCTATTGCCGAAGAACCTGATATTATACTTCTGGATTTAACAATGCCGATCATGGACGGCAAACAGGTGCTCAGGCATATCAGGAATCACTCGGTCATAAAGGATACACCTGTAATAATGCTTACAGCGCATTCTGAGCCGGAGCATGTAAACGCTATCGCTGAACACGAAATCACGGATTATATTACCAAGCCGTTTGACTATGAGTATCTGTTGCAAAAGATCAATGAGGCTTTAGAAGATAGACGCAAACAAAGAGTGTAGAATGGATAAAAATGAGATAAAAATTCTGCTGGTAGAAGATGACAAAGGCGACTTGCTGTTGACCAAAAAGGCCTTGAATAACTGCCCTCAGCTTGTCAACTTTATCATGGATTCAGCAGGGTCTTTGTCGGAAACAATTAAATGCCTCAATAGCGATAAAGAGTATGATGTTATATTGCTTGATATGGGACTTCCTGATAGTAATGGACTTGAAACAGTCCGGAGGGTTTGCGAAGCGACGGATATTCCTATTGTGGTATTAACCGGTTTGGGCGACGAGGAAATAGGTCTCTCGGCCATCAAAACCGGTGCCGAAGACTATCTAACTAAAGATATGCCGCTGAACAAGTTTCTGGTTCGAACAATTCGTTACGTACTGGAACGTAAGCGAGTTGAAGAGGAACTCAAAGCTGCTCATATCCGCCTGGTTCGCAGTGAGAAGCTTGCAACTGTAGGACAATTAGCTTCGACAGTTGCTCATGAGCTCAGAAATCCGCTGGCGGTAATAAAGAATGCTACTTATCTTCTGAACATGGAAGAAAAGATCAAAACCGAACCGGACATCAGGGAAAATATAGATATCATTTCCGAAGAAACGAACAATGCAGATAAAATTATCAGTGACCTTTTACAGTTCAGCAGAGTAAAAGAGCCTACTCTCAGGGTGACCGGTATTAATAAGATTGTCGAGAGAGTATTGAAAAAAGTAAAGGTTCCATCGAAAGTTAAAATAACCACAAAACTGCATAATGATCTTCCGGACATAGAGATGGATTCGCTGCAAATCGAGCAGGTCCTTTGTAACATCGTTTCAAATGGTATCCAGGCTATGGACTATGGCGGAGAGATGATAATAGAAACTGCTATAGAAGATAATTATGTAATAGTTTCTGTTGCTGATACAGGATGCGGTATTTCTAAAGAGAATCTCAAAAAGGTATTTGAGCCGCTTTTCTCTACAAAGGCCAAGGGTACAGGCCTGGGACTTCCTGTCTGTGCGATGCTGATTGACAAACATTATGGCCAAATTAATATTCAGAGCCAGTTGGATAAAGGAACAACGTTTATTGTTAAGTTGCCTATTGATAAAAATACTGAAAATCTTGAAAAAACCTCAGATAACCCTGCGGCAGAATCTGCAGCGGCCGCGATTACGAAAGGAGAATAATAGAAATGGAAGAAAAAACAAGCATATTGATTGTGGATGATGAGGCAGGCCTTTGCAAAACCCTGGCAAAAATCTTGGACAAAAAAGGTTATGAAACGGCTACAGCAGAAAGTGGTTTTGAGGCTTTAGACATGATCAAGGAACGAGCGTTTGACATTGCGCTCATAGATATCAAGATGCCCGTTATGAACGGTGTGGAGACCAGCAAAAAGATAAAGGAAATAAGGCCTGGTACTATCACGATCCTGATAACTGCATTTACAGTAGATGATCTTATCCAGGAAGGAATAGATGAAGGAGCTTATGCTGTGCTGCACAAGCCTCTTGATATAGATGTGCTTGTCGGCTCTATTGAAAATGCGAAGGAAAACGAGCCTTTATTGACTATAGTCGATGACGACCCCGGCATCTGCAGGATTATGAAGGATATTCTCAACAGGAAGGGATTTAACGTAACTACCTGTAAGACAGGAGCCGAGGCTATTAACGCAACAAGGGAAAGACCCGGCGACATACTCTTCATTGATATGAAGATGCCTGCTCTCAACGGTCTGGAAACATATATGGAGATTAAACGCATCAATCCAAACGCAAAAGCCGTTCTAATGACGGCCTACAGGCAGGAAATGGAAGACCTGGTGGAAAATGCATTGGAAGAGGGTGTATATACCTGCCTCTACAAACCTTTTGATATGGATGAGGTTATTAAGCTGATCGGAGAGGTCTCTAAAAAGGTACGCAATAAGCCTGTCGAAAACGCAAAATAATAAATATACAATAAGAGCGAGACCCTGAGGAAAGTATTTACAGAGGAGATGCCCTGCGGTATCGGCAGAATCTAATCTTCCAGGATAAAAGCTGCAAACTATTTCTATTTCAACAGCCGGCTATATAGGCACATCTCAAACCACTCATAACTGAAAGCCTCTAAATCAATTTATAGCAAGTTATTGCCTTTTAGATGGAGAATATCAGAAGGTATCAAACAAATATGAATAGGAAAACACCGTTAGTGATAAAAAACCCCCGATTACAATGGGCAGGGGCGGATTTGAACCGCCGACACACGGATTTTCAGTCCGTTGCTCTACCAACTGAGCTACCTACCCGTAAGGTAAAAGTTCGGATAATTTATCGTCAAAAGCCCGCTATTGCAAGGAAATTAAAGGTAGAGATTTATTAACGGCTGAAGTTGTGATTTTATCTATTTTACAACGTGTTTTTACTGAATTTCGAGGGCTATCAGACTGATATCGTCTTTTTCTTCCATCTCTGCGGATTGTTTAACGAGTGTTTCAAATTTAGAAACAAGCTGTTTGACCGGCAGGGTGGTAAATGATTTAAATTCCGTCTCGAAATGAAGAGCCTCTTTGTTCAGTTTTGTGCCCATAAACGGCTCGGCACCGTCGGAATATACGATAAGTTTGTCGCCGCTTTGAAGCTGGACAGAACCCTGTTCGAATTGGGCGTCTTCAAATATGCCGAGCAATGAACCGGTTGTCTGAAGAGGAGTCGGTGCATTGGTGCCGTTTATCAATATCGGATATGGATGACCAGCCCGGCAGTACTCAAGCATCAGTGTCTCAGTATTGAGCAAAAAGTAACAGCAGGTGGCGAACTGACATCCCTTAAGATGCTGAGAAAACATCTTCTGATTTAGATTCTGTATAACTTCAAGCGGTGAGAATATCTTATACGCATTGCCTGTAGTTTGACGCATCTGAATAGACTGTTTGAGGAACATGGTCAGTAGAGCAGCAGGCATTGAGTGTCCTACAGCATCGGCAAGGTAGAATCCTATATGTTTCTCATCAATACGGGTTATATCGTAAATATCCCCGGAAACCCAGTCGGCAGGCATAAAGGTAACTGCCCACTTAAATTTATCACTGTTAGGCAGATCCTGTGGTAGAAAATCTTTCTGAACGGCTCCTGCCATTTTTAGCTGGTTTTCGAGCTGCTGAGCGTGATTATTTTGAGCAGCGATACTTTTCTGGTTTTCAAGTTCGACAATACGCTTGCGATAAATATTGCTTATCTTTATTACAGATATGATCTGATTAACGGATTGTTTCTCAATAATGTTGAGCATCTTGAAATAACCCGTATTAATATTGCCTGTGTTGCCGTAGAGTACTGTGGGAATATTTTTATTATCGAGCATTTCAATTATCTCAAGCATCTGTTCGGCGTCCAGAAAGCCGTTTGTAGATTCGGTATCTATTATAGCTGTACCGACATTTTCAAGATCAAGCTCTTTTGAAAGAAATGTATTAAAGTGCATGCTCTGCCAGGTGAACTTGTTATTCTCAAGGGCATTTTGAATTTCTGAGGGAGTCATTTCACCGGCACAGATAATCAGGGCATCAGTGAAGCCCGTTTTGGTTTCTTCTGGTTGTGTAATAATTTTAGACATTTTTACAGCTAATTTACCTAATTCAACATACCTTTATTTCGGCTATTTTGGGCCCTGACTTAGGCTGCTATCTTTTTATTGACAATTTTGACAAAAAATTTTAGCCTATTATCGGTCTTGGAAATTTTTAAGGAGGTTATATGATGGCTTGTGGAGTTGAACCGGCTTGCCTGATGGCAGCACCGATAATAATTGTAGTTCTCGCATTTGTCGGCCTGTTTTTCAGTGTGATGCTTTTCGTACATATCTTTCTATGGTGGCGGGTTTTTTCAAAGGCTGGTTACAGCGGTGCTTTCGCTCTGCTTATTCTTGCGCCTTTCGGCCCGATGATAATGCTTTGTATACTGGCATTTTCACAATGGCCGATAAGTAAATTACCCCCGCAGCAGGCATAGGATCAGGCAAATATTGCTGAGCCGATTCGCAGTATCGTAGCTCCGTATTCGATTGCGATTTCGTAATCCTGGCTCATACCCATACTAAGATGCCTGAAATCCGCACCTGCGATTTTTTCTCCTCTGATCTCATCGAACAGTTCCTTTGCCCGACTGAAAGAGGCCTTTATAACATCTTCCTTCAGCGTCAATGGTGCCATAGTCATAAGGCCTGCAAGCCTGATATTCGGCATTGTTGCTACCTGTTCTGCGAGATGAAGGGCGGCACCCACCGGCACGCCGTATTTTTGGGGCTCTTTGGAACAGTTGACCTGTATAAGAATCTGAGGTTCTATATCAAGTTTGACAGCATTTTTGCTGATCTCCTCTGCCAGTCTTAATGTATCAACGGAGTGTATAAATTCTGAGATTTGCAGAGTCTGACGAACCTTGTTTCTCTGCAGATGTCCTATCATATGCCAGTTGATTGTCGAATTTCCCTCGTCGTCCGTATATCTTTCCTTTATAAGATCAGCTAAATCGTCGGTTACAACTTTAAGGTGCTGGACCCTGTTTTCTCCGAGCTGCCTGCAGCCGAGTTGGATAACTTGTTTTATAGCATCAATATTTGCTGATTTTGTAACAACAACGAGAGTTATTTCTGAAGTATCCCGCCTGGCCTTGTCGCAGGCTTTTTGTATATTGGCTTTAACCTTTTCGAGATTTTCAGCGATTTTATCCACTATAGCTTTCATCTTATGGCAAAAACTGTGCTGTTTTCTTCAGTTTTCTCGGCAGATAATTGTTAACGACGAAATCAAGACCATGTTTTGCAAAGGCCTGCTGTTCGACACGCACACCCATTTTTAGCATCTGGTTTATCGCAGCCTGCCAGGGCTTATGGTGCTTGACAAATGGGTCATTTTTCAGCGCATCTTTTGCACGTTTGATATCAACATCTTTTAAAGGATGTGTAGGCAGCTTATAATCAATGATATCCTGCGGTGTTACGCCCAGAAATCTTACCTTGGGTACACAGAAATACTCATTAAGATGTGCCGCATTTCCTGAGCCGACCTTTAAAGTTCGATATATATTGAAATAGCCATAAGGGTCACCATCGACGAAAGCATAAACGGGGATTTTCAGTTTATCCGATAACCTCCTGATAAACCTCCTGCATGCTCTCGTAGGCACACCGCCCATGCTGATAAGAATACAATTGTTTTTATCCCAGTAGTCATACTTGACCAGCCTCTGGAACATACCTGCGGTTTCGATAGCAAGGATAAACTTGGCTTTGCTTGAAAATTGCAGATTCTCAACATCGATTGGTATTGAATACGCGCCGGAGCCGAATTTGGTACAGTCAATTTTTAATCTTTTCCCTTTTGAGTCGGTATCGATAACGATCAGCCTGCCTGCTATGTCTCCGCCTTTTTCTTCCGGTATGAATTTAAGCTGTTCTCTGTTTACCCCGAACATTGCCTCGACATCGTCCATGATAGTGTCCGATTCAGGCTGTTCAGCGAATCCTGCCTTGCCCCAGTTCTTGGAAATGTAATAAGCCTCTCTTTTGGTGGCCATGTCGTCTGTATCAATGAGTTCCTTCGACAGCGACATCATTTTCAGTGTCTGGGCAAACGTTTTTACGGTGCCGACAGTGAGCGTTCTTACCTTATTTTTGCCGGTCATCTGGAAATATCCGCTCTTGGGAGAGTATTTAACATTGCTAAGCGAACGGACAGGGGTTGACATAGTCGGCTTGTGCTTCTTTAAGATCTTTTGTTGTATAGTTTTAGCGGTATCTTTAATTTTATCGGATACCGCTGGACTGCTCCGTTTGGCCATCGATTACAGCTCCATTGTAAGTCGTATTCAGGGAAAATTTTTATCAGTTAATACACATAATTTACGGTGAAAAACGGAGGAATTCAAGCTTAAACTTTCCGCATTTTTAGCCCCAAAAAGCCTTGACAGTGTCGATTTTTTTTGGTTTTATGACCCTAGGTCAGGGGTAATTGGGTTGACTTAGTTCTTTGAAATTGGTATAATACTGACCTATCAATCTACTAAATAACTGCGCAAGAGCAGTTTAATGAACCTCGGCGAGGCAGTGTCAAGACAGTGGTCTCCCCCCAGCCACTTTGACCGTCTCGCCATTTTTTATGCGCAAATTCGTAAAATCCTAAGCACTAAATCCGAAATCCCAAACAAGTTCAAAATACGAAATACAAATGTCCAAAACAGGTCCGTTTCGGTCATTTTTAGGTTTTGGTAATTTGGATTTGTTTCGAATTTAGATATTCGTATTTCGGATTTTTATTCACCCATTACTTGAACTTTGACAGTTCGCCTTCTCGGCCCGTCAAATTCGCAGAAATAGATTCCCTGCCAGGTGCCGAACTGCATTTGACCTGATGAAATTAGAACCGTTTCGCTGCAGCCCACAAGTGAGCTTTTGACGTGTGAATCTGAATTGCCTTCAGAGTGCCTGTATCCGCTTCGCTTGTGGGGAATGAGCTCATCGAGCGTAAGCAGGATATCGTGTACAACAGAAGGGTCTGCATTTTCGTTTATGGTAATACCTGCTGTGGTATGCGGGCAGTAAATTGTAACAGTGCCCTGTGATATTCCCGAATCAGAAATTATTTTTTCGACTTTGCCGGTGATATCGACCATTTCATTCCGATTGTGTGTGCTGACGCCGAATGAGTCATTAAAAATCTTCATTTTTTCCTCACATTCTCTTTATAGTTTCAATACCGAGTAAATCCTCCATTCCATGCTGGATAGTCGCCGCCGTCAGTTCGCAAAGCAACAGCCTTGTAGGCCTGATATCCTCAGATGCATCGAGTACCGGACAGGCGTTATAAAAAGCGCTGAATTTCTGTGCCAGCTCGAACAGATAAGCCGTCAGGAAATTGGGTTTGAAATCAGCAATGGCACAGTTAAATGCTTCGCCATATCTGATAAGCTGCTTTGCAAGGGCAAGCTCGGCATCTTCGCCAAGATAAGGTTTTTTTACGATCTTCAACTCCTTTTCTATATTAATTCCTTTTTCCTCTCCCTTTCTGCCGATGGATTTAATCCTTGCATAAGCGTACTGCATATAGGGAGCGGTATTGCCGTCCATCGCCAGCATCTTATCGAAACTGAAAATATAATCACTCGTTCGATTATTGCAATAATCAGCGTATTTAACCGCCCCGATACCGACAGCTCTTGCGATTTTTTCTTTTTCATCCTCTGACAAATCCGGGTTCTTCTCTTCTACCACACCGCGAGCTCTTTTTACCGCCTCATCGAGCAGTTCTTTCAGTTTTACATTTTCGCCGGAGCGTGTTTTTAATGGCTTGCTGTCCTCTCCTAAAACGCTTCCAAAGGTAATATGAACCAGTTCCGTATCTTTTGCCCACCCGGCCTGTTTAGCTACCGTAAATAACATCTCAAAATGCAGCTTCTGTCTTGCATCCGTAACGTAAATTATTTTATCCGCCTTTAGCTCGTTTATCCTGTATCTAATTGCCGCCAGGTCAGTCGTTGCATAAAGAAATGCCCCGTCAGACTTTTGAATAATAAAAGGCAAAGGCTCGCCTTCCTTATTCTTGAACCCTTCGGGAAACACACATATAGCACCATCAGATTTTTCAGCTAAACCGAGTTTTTTCAAGTCTTCGACAATGCCGGCCAGTTTCTCGCTATAAAAACTTTCGCCACGCTCATTTTCTTTGTGAAGATTAATGCCAAGAATATCGTATATAAACTGATAGTTTTTCCTTGATTCATCAACTATATGTTCCCAAAGTTTTAGAGTTAAAGGTTCGCTGTGAGTGTGTAATTCTACAACTCTTTTTCTGGCTTGCTTTTTGAAAGTATCATCTAAGTTATATTGTTCTGTTGCCTCTCTGTAGAATACTTCTAAATCTTCAATAGAAAGTGTATCTATAGCTTCTTCAAGTGATTGTAAATTTTCGTCTTCTTTCTTGAAAACTGATAATTCATATAAATGTTGAACTAATACTCCAAATTGTGTTCCCCAATCGCCGATATGATTTTGGCGAATCACCTTATTACCTGCCAGCTCCAGCATCCTGCAGATACAATCGCCTATGATAGTGCTTCGCAAATGGCCTACATGCATCTGCTTTGCGATATTAGGGCCGGAGAAATCAACGACGACGGTTCGTGGTTTTTTGACCTTTTCTATGCCGAGTTTTTTATCAGCTTTTATCTTTAAAAGACTCTCTGCAACAAAGTCAGATTTTAATCTTAAATTGATAAATCCTGCACCTGCGATCTCCGGTTCTTGGCAGATATCATCTATTTCCAGCTCAGCAATTATTTTCTCAGCGAGCTGACGTGGATTTGTCTTTAATTGTTTAGCCAGTCCCATGGCAGCGTTGCTTTGATAATCTCCGAATTTCGCATCGGTTGCAGGCGTTACCATAGCAGAGGCGTCCTTTTGCCCCGTCGCCTTTTCAATGGCAGCACTTATACTTTGGGAGATAGTATCAATTACCGGTCTCATAAAAATCCATCCGCCAAAGGCGGATTCCACAATGTTAAGTTTTTAACTTTAAATTTTAAGTTTCTTAGCGTCTCCCCACAAGAGTTCCAGGTCATAATGCTCTCTGTATTCTTCATCGAAGACATGAACGACGACATCGACGAAATCCAGCAGCAGCCATTTAGCCTGTTCATAGCCTGCCCGACCGAAAACGCGGAAATTATTTTCGCGTCCCAACTCGGTAATCTCATCTGCAACGGTACGGATCTGCCTGTCACTTGTTCCGGTAGCTATTATGAAGTAATCGGTAGCAGGGCTCTTGCCTTTCAAGTCCAGTGCGACTACATCAGTGCAATGCCTTTCAAGGGCGATTTTAGCCGCCTCAATAGCGAATTTTCTTGTGGTTAGGGGTCGTTTTTTTGCCAATTTTCCTTATTCCATAAAAAAACGGGGCCGAACAATGCCGACCCCGATAGATTACATTTTATCGCTTATTAAGTCAAATTATTTGCCCAGATGCAGCAGTTCGGCAATTTGCGGTGCGAATTTGACGATAACGCCTGCAAATACCACGCTGACCATCGTCATAAGCTTGATAAGAATATTCAGGCTCGGGCCGGAAGTATCCTTGAACGGGTCGCCGACTGTATCGCCTACGACAGCAGCCTTGTGAGCCTGCGAGCCCTTGCCGCCATGAGCGCCTTTTTCGATATACTTCTTGGCATTGTCCCATGCGCCGCCTGAATTGTTCAGCGTAATCGCCAGCACAAATCCGCAGGTAAGTCCGCCTGCCAGCAGGCCCATAATACCCGGCACACCGAGAACCAGACCGGTGAGCACAGGTACGGTAATTGCCAGCAGTGAAGGCAGGATCATCTCTTTCTGAGCGCCTGCTGTTGATATCGATACACATCGTGCGTAATCAGGCTGACCGGTTCCTTCCATAATACCCGCGATTTCCTTGAACTGTCTGCGAACCTCATTAACCATAGCACCAGCGGCTCTGCCGACTGCTTTCATAGTCATCGCACAGAAAACAAATGTCATCATAGCGCCGATGAACAATCCACAGATAAGTTTGGGATTCATAATCGTCAGGTCATAAGCCTTAACAAACTCAGCAACCGGAGCGATCTTTGCGCTTGCAACGGTAAAGACGTGGTCGCCTACTGCATATTCTCCGCCGGCCTCTTGTGCCAGCCTTACTATCCATATCCGAACTTCTTCAATAAACGTTGCCAAAAGAGCCATAGCGGTCAAAGCAGCAGAACCGATAGCAAAACCCTTACCGGTGGCTGCTGTAGTATTTCCGAGTGAATCGAGTGCATCTGTTCTTTTTCTTACCTCAGGCCCCAGTCCGCACATCTCAGCGTTTCCGCCTGCGTTATCTGCGATAGGCCCGTAAGCATCTGTCGCCAGTGTAATACCCAGCGTTGAAAGCATTCCAACCGCTGCGAATCCGATGCCGTATAATCCCATTGCAGGATTAGTAAATCCGCCTGCAAATCCGAACGCAGCAAGGATGCCGATTACAATTACGACTACCGGCAGACCAGCCGAGTACATACCAGTCGCGAAGCCGTCAATTATCGTAGTTGCAGGCCCCATATTTGCCTGCTCTGCGATGCCCCTTGTAGGTTTGTATTCGTCTGAAGTATAATATTCAGTCAACTGTCCAATAGCAACGCCGGCGATCAAACCGGAAATAACCGAGCCGAAGATGCCCCAGCTTATCCAGCCGGCCATTACCATTCCAACCAGAGCCACTAATATTAAAGCACTGCTCCCCAGTGTTCCGACCAGCAGTGAATTGAGCAGGTTCTTCTGTGTAGCGTTTTCTTTACAGCGAACCATAAAGATACCAACGATTGACAATACAATTCCCAGGCCCGCAACGACCATAGGAGCCAGAACGGCTTTAAGTACTTCACCGCCGCTGCTGAGTGTAAGAGCCGCCCCTAAAGCCATCGTTGCCAGGATAGAGCCGCAATAGCTTTCATAAAGATCTGCACCCATACCTGCTACATCGCCTACGTTATCGCCTACGTTGTCAGCAATCGTTGCCGGGTTTCTCGGATCGTCTTCCGGAATGCCTGCCTCAACCTTACCAACCAGATCGGCACCGACATCCGCTGCCTTTGTATAGATTCCGCCGCCGACACGTGCGAAAAGTGCCTGTGTTGAAGCACCCATTCCGAACGTGATCATTGTCGTTGTTATTTCTACCAGCTTGTCCTCGCCGCTCATACCCGCATGAACCAACGGCAGCCCGAATAGATGCAGACCATTTGCCATGTTATTTGCGGTATAAACCAGCTTATCGAGGATCAAGTACCAAAGTGAAATATCCAATAGGCCAAATCCTACAACGACCAGCCCCATAACAGCGCCGCTGCGGAACGCAACCTGCAGTCCGCGGTTCAGACTTTCGCTTGCCCCTTGGGCGGTTCTGTTTGAAGCGTTAGTTGCGGTTTTCATCCCCAAAAATCCGCACAGACCGCTGAAAAATCCGCCGGTTAAAAACGCGACCGGAACAAATGGATTCTGCACGCCCATATAGGCCAGTGCCGCGAAGATTATCAGCAGGATAATAAAGACGACTGATACCACACCATACTGCCTGAACAGATATGCATAAGCGCCATCCTTCACGTGGCCTGCGATTTCAATCATCTTTTCATTGCCTGGATCAGCAGCCATTACTTTCTTGTAGAAGTACATTGCAAAAAACAATGCCAGCGCCGCTGATATCGGAGCGATCCACCATATGAGAGGTGTAGAACTATCCGCACCAGCCAAAGAACAGATTTTGGCTCCTGCCTGACAACCTTCGGAAGCCAGGGCCTGAACAGCCAGCAAAAACGTCGGCAACAACAAGTACTTTAAGTTAATTACTTTCTTCACTTTTAACTCCTTTGGATATAGACATAGAAATACTTTATTTGATACTAAGATGAAATTAGCGACAGTTTATAAAAGAGCGGTCGTTTTGCAAGTAAATTAACGATAAAAACCGAAGATTTAGTCTAATTTTCAGACCACCGCCGTTTTAAGTGTGATAATCTGCGTTAATACTTACATATTCGGCACTTAAATCGCATCCATAGCAGTAGTCGCTATGTGTTCCAGCCCCTAAACTAACCGTAATTGTATGCTCTTTTTGCGACATAATTTTACTTGTTTTTTTTGGGTTAAATTTCACAGGTTGACCGTTCTTAAATACAGATACATCTCCAATAGAACAGGCCAGTTTGGCGGGATTCAATTTCACGCCGCAGCTGCCGACCGCACAGATAATTCGTCCCCAGTTCGGGTCGTTTCCGTGTATGGCGCATTTAACAAGGTCATAATCTGCAACTGCCCGCGCAGCTTTGGCAGCGTCAGCTTTTGAAGCTGCGTTTTTGACAACAACGGTAAACATCTTTGTCGCACCTTCGGCATCGAGAGCCATCTGCTTTACCAGATCAGTGGCAAGAGCCAAAAGGGCCTTTGCAAACTTTTTATATCGCGGACACTGCTTGCTTATTATTCTATTGCCCGCAAGCCCTGAAGCTAAGATTATAGATGTATCATTTGTACTCTGGAAGCCATCGACAGTAAGTTTGTTTAACGAATTGTCGATTGCATCTTTCAGTGCCTTTTGCAGCAGGGGTTTTGTTATCGCGACATCGGTCGTAATAAAGCTGAGCGTCGTAGCCATATTGGGCCCGATCATACCCGCGCCTTTTACCGTTCCTGCGATTTTGATTTTAACGCCTGATATATTGACGGTCTTACAGGCCTGTTTGGCACGAGTATCGGTCGTCATTATCGCCTGTGCAAAATCAGTTCCGCTCTTTTCGGTATTCGATAGTTTAGCGACCGCTTTTTTTATTCCTGTCGTGATTTTGGGCATAGGAAGCTGCTGGCCGATTATCCCTGTCGATGCAACGAGCACCTCGCTTGTCTTTGCATCTATAAGCTCAGCGGTTTTCTTGCACATAGCCTGGGCATTTTTTTCGCCCGTTTTGCCGGTACAGGCATTTGCATTTCCGCTGTTTACGATGACGGATTCGCAATTGACTGTTTTGATATGCTTTTTGCATACCGTCACCGATGCCGCGACTACTTTATTAGTTGTAAAGACCGCTGCCGCCTTTGCTCCTGTCGGACAGGCTATAATCGCAAGGTCTTTTTTTTCGCTTTGTTTTATGCCGCAGTGTACTCCCGCTGCCAAAAATCCCTTAGGCGAGGTAATCGTATTATTTTTCATTTTTTTCTCTCCGTTGCATTACAAGCTTTTCGTATCTTTGTTCCTAACATCGTCCAGTTTGACAGGGCCGTTAGTCAAAATAGCATCCATCGCAAGCTTCCTGAATTTAGCTGTCGGGTCATAAAAACTTTTCGATATATCGACCGTATTTACCATAATACCGGGTTTATTTAACTTTAATTCATTTACAATTTCTCCATCCGGCCGGATAAAGCACGATGAATATGGAGCAATCGGGGCCGACGAATTTGATAAACTTACCCAGAAATAATTCGATGCCGCATTTGCCTGCATTGTTTGTCTTATTATATGCCTGTGTACGCTTTGTTCTTTCTGCCGGGCGTTATAGAACGATTGGATTATACAATGAACACCTGATTTGCACAGTTCTCTATAAATTTCAGGAAACCGCAGATCAAAACATATAAGCAAAGCGCATTTGACACTGTTAATTTCGAACGTTACGAACCTGTTGCCGGGCGTGTAATAGTTCAGGTCTCTTTCTGTGCAGAACCGCTTGTCGTATCTGTCTTCAATTTGGCCGGCCGGATTAATAAGGTAAAGACTGTTGTGCGGCTTGTTTGGCTCGGTCAGTCTGTGCATGCTTCCGAGTACTACCCAAAGCTGTAATTCGCCGGCAAGAGCCATAATTTTCTTTGTTTGCTCAATTAATTGGTCCCAGTCAAATTCATCCAGCGAATCAAAATCACTGCCTGCATACCCGCTAAGCGCACATTCAGAAAAATGGACAATATCAGCATCGAGCTTTTTTGCCTCTTTGAGAAATTCCTGGATATGCCCTGAATTTTCCTCAACAGAATCGCCCACGGCAAATTGACACGTCGCGATTTTAATTGTTCCAGCCTTTGCCATTGCTATAGGAGCCCGGCGGTTTCATCGAAACCGTACATTATATTCATATTTTGAATTGCCTGGCCTGATGCGCCTTTTATAAGGTTATCAATCGCGCTGAATACCACTATCTTGTTCTTGCACACGGCCGGATAGATTTGGCAGTAATTTGTCTTAGCGATATCCTTGAGCTTAGGGGCCGAGCCGAGAACCTGTACGAACTGCTCATTCTTATAAAAGTCCTTATATAATTGGCCGAGTTTCTCTGCCGTTATTTTTTCCTTAGGCTCGCAGTAGATTGTCGATAGTATTCCTATATCAAACGCTCCGACGTGGGGCTGGAACAATATATCAATGTTCTCGTCCGCTATTTCACCGGCGATTTGTTCCATCTCAGGCTGATGACGGTGATTACCTATGCCGTAAGCGAAGAAGTTTTCATTCATATTCGGAAAATGGAAATTGACCGACGGATTTTTTCCCGCTCCGCTGCTGCCCGTTACCGCATTTACGATAATCGAAGGGGCAATCAGGCCATTCTTCAAAAGTGGTGCAACCCCCAATACACATCCTGTCGGGAAGCAGCCGGGATTTGCTATCAATTTCGCACCTTTTATCTTGTCCCGATACAGCTCACACAGACCATAGACAGCGTGTTTGAGATTTTCGGTATCAGTATGCTTTTGATAATATTTTTCATAAACGCTGACATCCTTGAGACGGTAATCAGCGCTGAAATCGATTACCTTCAGACCCGCATCAAGCAGCTTCGGCACAAATCCCATCGAGACCTTGTGCGGCAGACAGCACAGCACAACCTGTGCCTTACTGGTGAGCTTGTCCATATCGAGAGGCTCAATATCAAGACTGCATCGTCCCTTAAATCGGCTGAAAACCTCAGCAACATTTCCGCATTCTTCGGGCAGGGCGGTAAGATAGGCAAGCTCTGCCTCCGGATGACGCAGCAGTATCTCAATCGCCTCAGCACCGGTATATCCGCTTGCTCCTATTATCGCGACTTGTATCATTTTAAATCTCCCAATAAAAAAGGCCGCGTTCTCATTCGCGGCCATTGTAATAATCCAACGTATATTTTGCAATCAGCGTTTTGAGAACTGGAACCTCCGTCTTGCACCTGGCTGGCCCGGCTTTTTCCTTTCCACCATCCTGCCGTCTCTGGTCAAAAGCCCGGCATCTCTAAGCGGTCCTATCAGGCTCGGGTCATAATTTTTTAATGCCCTTGCTATTCCGAGCATAACAGCGCCGCTCTGGCCGGTAATACCGCCGCCTTTGACATTAACCAGAACATCTATACTCTTTTCTGTCTTGGTTGTTTTCAAAGGTGCAACAACAGCATTTACATCCTGCGGCCGGGTGAAATACTCATCCAGTTTCTTCTTATTAATCTTAAGCTCACCGCTGCCCGGTTTGATTCTGACTCTTGCGATAGACGTTTTGCGTCTGCCGGTGCCCCAGAAAAAGCCGTCTTTTGACTCAGCTTTTTTAGATGCCGCCGAAGCAGATGTACCAATATTTAAACCTTCAACCGGACTGTTTTCAGAAGCTTGGGCCATACTATTTTCCATATATTATATTTCTATTTTTTCCGGTTTCTGGGCAATGTGTTTATGCTCACTGCCGCGATAAACCTTGAGTTTCTTCAGCATATCACCGCCGAGATTACTCTTCGGCAGCATACGTCTTACAGCAAGTTCTACAACCTTTTCAGGTTTCTTCTTCATCATATCAGCAAAAGGTATAATTTTTTGTCCGCCGGGATAATGACTGTAAGTCTGATATTCCTTGGTCTGGCTTTTGGTACCGGTCAGACGAATTTTTTCAGCATTTATCACAACGACAAAATCACCAGTATCGACGTTTGGTGTATAGGTAGGTTTTGTCTTGCCCATCAATATAGGTGCTATCTTTGCAGCTAATCTGCCCAGAATAGCCCCATCAGCATCGATTAGGTGCCATTTTTGCTTGATTTCGTTCTTTTTAGCTAAAAAACTTTTCATAAAATTCCTTTACTGCTTATGTTGCAGAACGGGGTATTATACCTGCCAAAGAAGAGCTGTCAACGCATTTTTTAGAGGAATTTATTGATAAAATCAATAAATTTTTGACCTGTCTTGTCCAATATTGCCCCAAACACCTCTTTTAGCTGCAGCCCATCGAATTTCCGCAGTTGAAACACTTATAGCAGGAACCATTCCTGACGGTGATAGAACCGCAGATATCGCAGGCTGGTGCATCATCCTGGAAATGCTCGAACTGGGCGTTAAACTGCTGCTGGCGAGCCGCTTGTGCCTGGGTATCATCCTCTCCCTTTACGACACTGGTTACCATTGCAACGGCTCTGTCAGCCAAATCAGCCAGTCTGTTCCTTTCGGCTTTTGCCGGCTCAATAGCCTTTATCTGTGGTTTTACCTGGACGGCTTTTGCTTCAGCTATTTTCTTGGCCAGATCCTTTGTCTTTTCGACAAGGGCCTTTGCGGTCGTGGTAGTCTTGTTGTCTGTCGGTCCTTCGCCGGAGCGGTTAGGTGTGTTCTTTTCTGCGTATCCCGGGATAAATTCGCATCCCATCCAGCAGAAGATGTAATCAATAAGACTCTTGGCAAAAGGTATATTTTTATTCGATGTCATTCCTGCCGGCTCGAACCTTGCGTGCCTGAACTTATCGACAAGTGTGATTAAAGGCACACCATATTGCAGGGCCATTGAAACGCATGTCCCGACAACATCCATCAGTCCGCCGACGGTGCTTCCTTCCTTTGCCATAGTAATGAACAACTCGCCGGGCTGGCCGTCATCATATAGTCCAACAGTCAGGTAACCTTCATGGCCCGCAACAGAGAATTTATGAGTAATACTCTTCCGAGTCTCAGGCAGTCTTCGCCTGTACGGTTTTGCCGGCATAGTTGTTACTTCAGACTTTACCTTGGAACCGTCTTTATGTTCGTCAGTCTTGACAGGCTGGAGCATCTTGGAACCATCCCTGTAAATAGCAACAGCCTTTAGCCCCATCTTCCAGCCGCCGGTATAAGCGGATTTTATCTCATCGACGGTCGTTTCTCTCGGCATATTTATTGTCTTGCTGATAGCACCGCTGATAAAAGGCTGAACCGCAGCCATCATTTTCAGATGTGCCGTATAATGGATGCTTCGCGAGCCTTTTTGAGGCTTAAAGGCACAGTCGAATATAGGCAAATGCTCTGCGTTGAGCTTCTTGCTTGTCTCGATAGTGTCTTCTTCGTCTACCTCGTCGCAGATATGCTTGATATCTTCAGCGTTATAGCCGAGCCTTTCCAGCGCCATAGGTACGGTTTTATTGACTATTTTGAAAATTCCTCCTCCTGCGAGCAATTTATATTTTACCAGAGCAATGTCAGGCTCAACACCTGTCGTATCACAGTCCATCATAAATCCAATGGTCCCTGTCGGCGCAAGTACCGTAGCCTGGGCATTTCTGAATCCATACCTCGTTCCTGCATCAAGGGCATGGTCCCACGCGTCTTTAGCGGCGCTTAACAGATATTCAGGGCAGTGCACCTCTGAGATATTCTTGCAGTTTTCACGGTGCATATTAATAACATTCAGCATGGGTTCGCTGTTGAGATGATATTTTTCAAATGGACCCTTAACAGCAGCCAGTTCGGCGCTTATGGTATATGCAGTTCCTGTTAGAATAGCGCTTATAGCTGATGCCCACGTCCTTGCCTGCTCACTGTCATAAGGCATCGCAAGGCTCATCACAAGGCTGCCTAAATTTGCATATCCCAGTCCCAAAGGTCTGAAATAATGACTGTTCTCTGTAATTGCTGTGTTCGGATAGCTGCCGTTATCGACCAGTATCTCCTGTGCGATGATGAATATTCGTATCGCAGATTTGAACCTGTCCACATTGAACGAACCGTCTTCATTTCTGAACTTCATCAGATTAAGCGATGCCAGATTGCATGCAGAATCATTGACGAACATATATTCGCTGCACGGATTTGACGCATTTATCGGTGCCGAATTGGGACAGGTATGCCATTTATTTATAGTCGAATGATACTGCAGTCCCGGGTCGCCGCAAACCCTTGTACCCTCCGCTATCAAATCAAGCAATTTGTTAGCCTTATATTTAACAGACGGCTTGCCCGTGGTAACTTCTCGCGTTACCCATTCTTCATCCTTTTCAGCCGCATCCATGAACTCATCTGTAACCCTTACCGACAAATTCGAGTTCTGGAACAGCACGCTGCTGTAAGCTTCGCTGTTAAAGGGACCTCCATAGCCTGCCTTTATCAGGGCACGGGCTTTTTTCTCTTCTTCCATCTTGCAGCAGATAAATTCCTTTATGTCCGGATGGCTTATCATCAGCGACTGCATCTTGGCGGCCCTTCTTGTCTTGCCTCCTGATTTTACAACCGCTGCTATCTGGTCATAAACTCTCATAAAGCTCAAAGGCCCTGAAGGTTTTCCTCCGCCGGCAAGTTTTTCTTTACTGCTTCGCAGAGTTGACATATCTGTACCGGTGCCGGAACCATGTTTGAAAAGCATTGCTTCACTGGCAGCTAAGTCCATGATGCCTTCCATCGTATCATCTACTGACTGGATAAAGCAGGCAGAAGCCTGCGGATATTCATAACTATTGTCGCAGGGCACAGCCTTGTTTTGCTCCGGGTCCCAGTGCCAGTTATGCCTGCTGCCTTTGATGTCATAGATATCCTGCAGTCCTACATTGAACCACACCGGAGAATTAAACGCACCGTACTGATTGACGCAAAGCCAGGTCAGTTCATTATAAAAATTTTCCGCATCGGCTGAACTGGCAAAGTAACCATCGCGATACCCTCTATCGGCGATAGCTTTAGATACCCTGTGTACCAACTGCTTGACGGAACTTTCTCTGCTGCCGCCAACATCTCCATAAAAATATTTGCTTACGACTACCTTTGTGGCAAGCTGACTCCAGGATGCGGGCACTTCGACATCATTTTGCTCGAATACAACTTCGCCATTGTCGCCGGAGATTTTAGCATCTCTTTTTTCCCATTCTATCTCGTCAAATGGATGAACCGTAGGCGTTGAAAAAACCTGCTCTATTTTGAGACCGCTTGGATTGTATTTCTTGGGGCTCTGCCAGTTTTTCAAACTGCTTTTGTCGTTTCTGTCCATAGAACTGTTCGGGTTGCTATCCGTGGCCATTTACGCCTCCCTGTAAAAAAGTGCTTCCTTGCAGCTATATACACAAGATATTGCAAATAATGAGGTTAAAAACCAATATGTTGGGTTTATTGCCTTGAAATATATTACTTTTTGCCGGCTTTTTAATCAACCCAAAAAAACAAAAAATTTGCTAAAATTTATTAAAATTCTGTTAGTCCTTATGGATTATGAACCTGTGAAAGAAAAATTTTTTTGGCCGACAAAATTAAGTTCTAACAGGACTGTTGCTGACTAAATATATATGTGTTAAGCGGTATGAAAAAAATTGTTTTAGATTACCTTTTCAGTTTAAAATAAAGACCTATGGCAAAGAAACCTTTATCGGACGTCTATGACGAGTTGCGAAAGGCAATAAAGGCCTTCCCAGTATCACCAGGCCTGTATTTCATGAAGGACTCCAAAGGTACAGTCCTTTATATAGGCAAGGCCAAAAATCTTCGGTCGCGGGTTTTGAGCTATTTTCAGCCCTCAGCCGACATAGTCTCCAGCCGGGGCCCTCATATCGCCGAGATGCTGACAAAGGTAAAAACAGTTGACTTCCTCCAGACCGAAAGTGAAGTTGACGCGGTATTACAGGAAGCCAGGCTGATAAAGGACATTCGCCCGCCATACAATAGTGATTTAACCGATGACAAGACGTTTCCCTATCTTGAGATCACAACCCGCGATCAGTTCCCAGGTGTTTATACAACTCGAAAGCCGAAAACTAACAGCCGCCTGTTCGGCCCGTTCGCCAATGCAGGAGATTTGCGTTCTGCAATTGTTATTTTACAGAAGATTTTTAAGTTCCGCACCTGCCGGCTTGAGATCTCAGCGACCGATACGAAGCGGAAATTCTTTCGCCCCTGCATTCTTTACAGCATAAAACAGTGTGCCGCTCCTTGTGCCGACAAGATAAACAGGGCAGATTACCGTAAGATAATCAACGACCTGGCAAATTTTCTAAATTCCAAACGCTCAACAGTCATTAAAAACCTCAAAAAGCAGATGGCCCAGGCATCAACAAACCAGGATTACGAAAAAGCCGCGATGTACCGTGACAGGCTCCGTTTAATTGAGAATCTGGACAAAAGGGGCAGTGTTGGCAAAGATGTCCAGCCCGAAGTATTCGCCTCCGACCCTACGCAGGCCCTGGAAAAGCTGCAGAAGATATTGGATAGCTCTACTCCGATACGTGTCATAGAAGGTTTCGATATAGCCCACATCGCAGGTGCAGAGACTGTCGGCTCGTTAGTACGGTTTATCGATGGCAGACCCTTCAAAGCAGGTTACCGCCGCTACAAGATAAAGACCGTAAAAGGCATCGATGATTATGCCTGTCTGAAAGAGGTTTTATTACGCCGTTATCGCCACGCCGCAGCGGGGGAGGAACTTTGGCCTGATTTGGTTTTAATCGATGGCGGGATAGGCCAACTCCACGCGGCCGCCGAGGCATTTAAGGAATTAAACGTCAAACCGCCTCAGCTTGCCTCAATTGCCAAAAAAGAAGAGATAATCTACCTCGCCGATAGAGATGAGCCTTTAAAGCTGCCTGCCAACAATCCCGTAAGAAAATTATTCCAGTATATTCGTGATGAAGCCCACCGGTTTGCCCAGCATTATCACCACATCCTACGCAAAAAAAAGACCCTTGGAAGTTAACCTACAATTCCTCTTAGCCGAACATCTTTGTCGAATTTCTTCTTATCTATATGCTTCTTTCGAAGCTGATTATACGCTTTTTTCATTATCGCCGATGTTTTTACAATGCCATTCTTGCCGAGCTTCTCAGCAGATGTATAAACAACGATTTCGTCAGCCAGTTTCTGCTTCAAAAATGATGTGATAACTTTTTCGCCGCCTTCAACGAGTACCTGCTGAACATTTTTCCTGCCGAGTTCTAAGAGCACTGCTTTTAGGTTTAATTTCCCCTTGGATTTTCCAACTTTTACGGTTTTTACACCTTTTAATTTTTTATTGGTTGCTGTGAAGATACAGACAGGCACTTTTTTCGCCGTCTTGACCAGTTTACTGTCCGCCGGCGTTTGTAATTGACTGTCTAACACGACTCTCAAAGGCTGATGGCCTCTATCAGGCCTGACCGTAAGCAGGGGGTTATCCTGGCGGACGGTATTTATCCCGACAAGTACCGCTTGGCTGCTTTTTCGCAGTTTGTGTGAATCTTTCCTGCTTTTTGACCCTGATATCCACTTTTTTTTGTCCATTCGGCCTAAAAATCCGTCCCTGCTCTGTGCCCATTTGACCACTACCCAGGGCCTTTTAGTCCTGGCGAATTTGAAAAACGCTGGATTTAAGCTTTGAGCCTCTTGCCCGCAAACACCCGTTACGACTTTTATCCCCGCCTTTCTGAGTTTAGCAAATCCTTTGCCGCCGACCTTTTTTGTTGGGTCTTTTGTTGCCGCGACTAATTTTTTTATATCTGCCTTGATAATAGCATCTGTACAAGGGCCGGTCTTGCCCTTATGACAGCAGGGCTCCAGCGTAACATACATAGTCGCACCAGCAGGGGATTTGGTACAGTTTTTCAAGGCATTTATTTCTGCGTGTGCCTTGCCGAATTGCTTGTGATACCCTTTGCCGATGATTTTATTGTTTTTGACAATGACACAGCCGACAGCAGGATTAGGCTCGACATCGCCCAGGCCTTTCTTGGCAAGTTCAAGAGACAGTTTCATATATTTTTGCATAACACGGACTGACACTGACTTTAACACTGACTAACACCGACTTTCTGCTTTTGGCTGAAATTGCTTTTTCATATCATTCGTATAAATAACCCGTTTTATATCAGCTCCCTCAGAATTAAAATTAATAAGAAAACCTAATTCATATTTACTGTTTCTTAGATAGCTGTAAAGTTGGTCTATGAACCTTCGCGGCATTTGCTCTAAAGCTTTTAATTCAATAATTATCTTGTTTTCAACTATTAAATCAGGTCGATATGAACCCATTACTTTTCTTGTCTTCGGTGAATACACTTTAATGGATTTCTCCTGCTCATATTTTATTTTTCGTAGACTTAGCTCTTCAGCAAAAGCCCTTTGATATAATACTTCCTTATGGCCACAGCCGAATTGCTTCCTGATTTCTATTGCTGCCCCACGAATCTGATAGCTCAATTCTTCATATAGTAAATTTACTTTTTTCACCATATAATTTTCCGTGTTAGTCTGTGTTTCAGTCAGTGTCTGTCTGTGTGAAGCATCTTAAGAAATTCCTTCTCATTAATTACGTTGACTTGCAACTGGAGTGCTTTATCCAGTTTTGAGCCTGCGTTTTCACCTGCGACCACGAAATCGGTTTTTTTGCTTACGCTCGACGATGTCTTTCCGCCATGCTGTTTGATAAGCTGTTCAATTTCAGATCGTTTGAAATTTTCCAGCGTCCCTGTTACAACAAAAGTCTTGCCTGCCAGCTCACTGCTTTTTTTAATCTGTTTCTGCTTCGGGTTTACACCTGCTGTAATGAGCTTGTCGATAATTTTTAAATTATTACTGTCGTGGAAGTATTCGTAAATACTCTGTGCCAGTACGGGGCCTATCTGTTCTATATCAGACAGTTCTTCGACAGTCGCTTTTTTGATTTTTTCTATCGAGCCGAACTGCCCGGCAAGTATTTCCGCGTTTTGCACCCCGATACCCCTGATACCCAGTGCCGCGATAAGCCTGTCAAGTGATTGTGTCTTGCTCTTATCTATTCCATCAATGATATTCTTGGCGCTTTTTTCTGCCATTCTTTCTAAACCAGCCAAAGTCTCCGTATCCAGGCTGTATAGATCACCGAAATCCTTAACGATTTTGCCGTCTACCAACTGCTCTATTACCGCAGGGCCGAGGTTTTCAATATCCATCTGGCCGCGACCCGCAAAATATCTCAATTTCTCTTTCAATTGGGCAGGGCAGCTTGAGTTTATACACCTGATATAAACGCCGTCCTCATCTTTCTGTGCCTTTGCCCCGCAGACAGGACATTTTGTTGGCCGGGCAAATGGCTTTGCACCTTTAGGCCTTAATTCTTTTTTAACCTCCACAACTTGCGGGATTATCTCGCCTGCCTTTTCAATAATAACGGTATCACCTTGGCGCACATCGAGCCTGTCGATCTCATCGAAGTTATGCAGGCTGGCTCTTTTTACCGTTGTCCCTGCAAGCTGTACCGGCTCAAGATTTGCCACAGGTGTCAAATTCCCGGTCTTTCCTACCTGCACATCAATCGATAAAACCTTCGTCTGAGCCTGCTCGGCAGCAAATTTATATGAGATACACCACCTCGGCGCTCTGCCGGTCGCCCCGAGAATATCCCGTTCTTCAAGCTGGTCGAGCTTGATAACCATTCCATCTATCTGATAGCCCAGCTCGTATCTTTTCTTTTCCCATTTATCGCATATTTTAATTGCCTCATCGATATCAGCGGCTTTCTTTATATTAGGATTGACCGGAAGTCCTAATTTCTTAAATTTTTCCAGGCATTCCAAATGACTCTTAGCGAAAGTCTCGCTCGTCTGTCCTAATGAATAAGCAAAAAATGATAACTTTCTTTGTGCCGTAATTTTCGCATCGAGCAGTTTCAATGAACCGGCCGCTGCGTTTCTCGGATTCGCAAAAACCAGCTGCCCTTGCTGCTCTCTTTCCTCGTTGAGCTGTTCGAATGCTTTTTTGGGCATATATACCTCACCTCGCACCTCCAGCACATCAGGTGCATCGCCGGCCAGCGACAGCGGTATAGCCTTTATCGTTCTGATATTATTTGTAACATCATCGCCCCTCGTTCCATCGCCTCGCGTTGCGCCGCTTACGAGCAGACCCTTTTCGTATCTTAAACTAATTGCCAGCCCGTCAATTTTCAATTCGACCGCATAGCTGTATTTTTTATTACCTAATCCTTTTGCAATTCTTTCATCGAATTTCCTGAGCTCATCGGCATTATACGTATTATCGATACTCAGCATCGCAACTGAATGGCGAACCTGCTTAAAACCTTCTATAGGTTTGCCGCTGACCCGCTGGGTAGCCGAGTCAGGTGTTATAAGATGAGGATTTTGGCTTTCAAGCTCTTTCAGCTCGCTCATCAGTTCATCGTATTTTTTATCGCTGATCTGAGGCGAGTTTTGAACGTAATAAAGGTAATCGTGCTTGCGGATTTGCTCACGCAGAGACCGGATTTTTTCTGCTATATCCTTTGACATACTAATAATGTATTATCTGAGAGGTGTTTTTGCAAGATTTGAGTTTGGCCTCCCCAGGCGAAATCTAAGCCGTAAATCCGGTTTGTGCCGTAATCTTGCCGAATAATCTTCCCCGGACCCGGCTGATTTTATTAAGCTCCCGCAGGTACTAGATATATTTCAACCCGCCTGTTTTTCGGGTTACCTTTCTGGTTCGGCTTATTAGGTTCAAGAGGTTTATATGCCCCGTAACCTTTTACGCTTATACGGTTCGGATCTACGCCGTTTGTTTCCATAACTTTTTCTACAGATATAGCCCTGTGCGATGACAGGTGCCAGTTACTCTGATGTTTTCTTGCGGTTGCCGGGCCTATCGGCAAATCGTCCGTATGTCCTGCTATGACAACATCGAAACTTTCACCTGATTTAGAATTAATTATCTCGCAAAGTTTTTTGATAGGCTCCATCGCATCGGCAGCAACCACATCACTGCCTTTTTCGAATAGCAGGTCGCTGTTGAATTTTACCATACCGCTTGCCTGCTCGAAGCTTATCATCTCGTTTGAAACGGCAAATTCCTCAAGTTCTACTATCAATTCAGGAGGCAGGGCACCTTTACTGCTTAACAATTGAGCCTGCATCTTTTCAATAAGCTCGGTCTTCTTGTCGACATCTTCCTCAAGCGCCTCGACTTTATTCTTTAAGCCTTCTGTATCTGAGTTGCAAACCGCCTGTGCCTGGGAAAGCTGTCTCTCGGCCTGTGCCAGTTTTAATTTGGTCACGTTCATCTGGCTTTCAAGATGGTCTATCCGTTCCTGCTGATTGCGATTACGAAGTTTCAGATCGTCGTATTTCTCCTGTCCTTCACACCCGCTGAGAATAAAAATTGCTGTGAACAGAACGCAAAATGTGAAAATGAATCTGAAGGCCTTCATCTTTATGTCCTTTCCTGACAAAGAAAAAATCCGTTATTTTGGTAAAACAGCCATATAGGAATGTAACGTCGTTGCAAACGAAAAGCCAGAGAAAAATACCTTAGACAGGCTGATTTTGGACTATCACCTCTTTTAAACAACTATGGATAACTTCCCGCCCCGAAAGCAGGGAAAAATAATCGACAAAAACCTATCTGTAAATGCCCAAAGGAGTTACTCTTCAGTATACTCTTCTTCGCCTTTTTTACCCTTTTTCTTCTTGGCTTTTTTCTCTTTTTTGGGCTTTTTTTCCTTCTTTACTTTCGGTTTCTTCTCTTTTTTGACTTTGACCTTTTTCTCTTTTTTCGGTTTACCGGCCCCTGCGGACATAACAGAACCGAATAAGATGATCAAAATAACCGCAACTCCCGCTCCTGCTGCTAAAAACCAGACCTTAGATTCCAGGCCTGAGAGCATTTTCAGGGATTGAATATTTTTGCCGGCAGAACCAACAACTGCCCATGTATAGACAAGTAATGCCAGCGGAATAAATAAACTGAAACCGAATGCGTTGCTGGCTGCATCTGCCTCTGCCTCTGCAGCGACAAGAACAGGTCCTGCTGCAGCCGTAGGAATACTTATTGTTTCCGGAGAATCGATCAGTTCTTTAACTGCGGTTTCCTCCGGGGTTCCGGGTTCTTCCGATTCTGCGAGCACCGGCTCGGCTTCAGGTTCCACCATAGCTGCCAGGCCGCCGTCCGCAGGACTCTCTGCTGCTGCCGGACTGTCGGTATAAATATCGTCAAGAACTGCTCCAAGAGATGTGTCATCTGCCTGCAGGGACAAATCGAGCAGGCCAGAACCGCTTCCGCCACTTTCGAGATTAACATCTGCGTCAAGCCTGTCTACACTTAAATCATCGCCGGCTATATCATCAAGTGACTTTACCCCGGCCGAACCGACAAGTTTAGTATCGCCTGCGGTGTCATCACTGATCCTGAATTCAGTATCTGAATCTCCAAGCACACTGATTGAATCTGCACCCATAGCTACTTTGGTATCATCATCAGCCGCGGCTGGTTCTGGTTCTTCAGGTTGCAAAAATATATCAGTTCCGCTTTCAGCGCCAGAACCGCCTGACTTTTCATCGGTTTTGGTTTCGTCAGATGAAAGCAGGAGGTCTTCACCCGACTTGCCCAGCGGCTCTTCAGCCATAAGCTCGCCGGTCTCGTCCAGTTTGAATTCAAGTGGAGACTCTTCTTCGCTTGTCAGTGCGTCGAGTTCTTCCGGCGCCAGGGATATTTCACCTGTTTCGTCGATTGCTAATTGAAGTGAATCGTCGGATACTGAATCACCTTCTTGTGGTGCCGCCAGTATCGCATCTACATCTTCTGTTTTGTAAAGTTGTTTTGCTCCGTCACGGAATTCTCTCAGCTTTCCTTCTATAACGAGCTTCTTAATTTCAGCCTCGGTCTTGCCGAGTTTTTCGATAACTTCTTCTAAAGAATAAAACATTCCAGCCATAACTGTTTCCTGTAACTGATATTACATTATTGCATAAGACTACCACCCGCAAAGTGCAGGATGTGACTACATTCGGTCTTAATTACCTGTATTAACATAATTATAACGATTATACATTTTTTTTCAAGTTATTTATATTCAGAGAATATCTTCTGCAACTATTTTTTAACTAAATAGTTGCTTTAAATGGCGATTTCAGACCAAATTTAACCTTTTTATCATTTTTTCAAACAGTTCCATACTCAGGCCTATTACGTTAGTTTCGCTGCCTTCGAGATGGTCCACAAACTCATCCCCGCCTTCCTGAAGAGCATACGCCCCGGCCTTATCTTTCCACTTCCCTGACTTAATATGCTCTGCGATTTGCTCTTCGGACATCTTTTTAGGATAAACCGTTGTCGTATCGAACTCTACGGCCTCAATACCGGCCTCTTTTTTAACAATCGCAATAGCAGTAATTATCTTATGAGGCCTGCTGAATAGTTTTCTCGTTATTTCTTCCGCGTGGTCGGCATCTTCTGCCTTTCCGATAATTTCTCCATCAAAATCAGCAACCGTATCGGCTCCGACAACGATTTTTTGCGGGAAATTTTCAGCTACAGCCTTTGCCTTTGCCAAAGCTGCCCTGCACGCAAATTGGGCAGGTGTTAAATCTTCTGCTGAGATTTCGAACTCATCAACATTTGATACCACTATCGTAAATTCGTAACCGGCGCCGGTCAAAAGTTCTTTTCTGCGGGTAGAAGCGGATGCAAGGATAAAGGATTGTTTTTCCATTTTGTTTTGTTTAACAGTCGCCGTCTGCGGCGGCGTATTATCTATTTAAATCTTACATTATATACGATTTTCTGACAGAACCTGTGGTATTCAGGCTCGACTTGTTCTATATCTTCGCCTATGTAAATATCGAACAATTTTTGAGCTATATATCTGTTCCACGCAGTTGTCGGCTGCATATTTCTGTCTGACGCGATCTTCGCCTCATTTTCATCCAGCGGCCAGGTCCCCTCCAGGGCTCCCAGCAGCATATTATGATACTTTTTTAATCTTTTGCCGTAATCGGCCTCCCGAAAAAATCTTACCAGTGCGTATGCCTGTGCGTAATAAGCCATAACAGCCTTGTCCGATTCTATCCACATTACTACTTCGCCGGGATTGAGAGATATCACTTCACGAAGCGGAATAACCTTCTTGCCCTGGATAATAAGTTTAAGTGCTGCCAGTCTCTGAATATTCCTGGCCGGTTCGAATATGAATTGTCCCTTATCGAATCTGCTGCTTTCGAACTGTTGTGCTATTCCCTCATCGAGCCAGCTCGGCAGCCGGTATTTGAAATGTTTATCACAGAACTGATGCCATCCTTCATGCCCGATCACCTTAAACGTTTGCTTTCTGCCGATATTATACGCGACGCACGCACCTTTGAGATAATACGCTCCTTTTTTGATTTTTTGATACAAAGGCCATTGGTCGCCGGTATATTGTTGAGTAAATTCTTCCCATTGTGCGCGGTCTTTAAAGAGATATAGAATGAACTTATCGTCGCTCTCTACCGGCTCGGGAAGCTGTTTTTGATATTCTCTCCATACAGTTTCTACGAAGGCGGGTACCTGCTTCAGCATCAACGGCTCAAGCAGGGTAGTGTAGACTTTATAGTGTTTTGTCTCTATCAGCAAACCGTCGCTGTATATGTTATCCCATTTTTCAACCTTTAGTACCGCCGGCATCTTTGCTACATATTCTATCCGTCCCTCAAGTGTTGCTAAAGGTGCCCCCTGACATATAAACGCAAAGATGGTTATTAGTATGATTGATAATAAAATTCTTTTCATCGTTCTCAAATTATCACAACAACCTATTCAATTATCTCCGCGGTAAATAAATACACCTCGGTATCCTTATCTTTCCATGCCTGTGGCTTCAATCCTGCCTTATGGCTGCAGCAATAGGACAGAAATTCTTCGACATTCCATCCTGTCTCTGTGGCAACCTGCGGCAGGAAACAGCCGCTTGCGTATCCCTTCTTAATATATATACCGTCAATACCGAGCCTTAGGTTCAGCGGATTATCACATTTTTTCAAAGGTGACAGGACCGATATCTCAATGTCGAGTTCATCTACCTCTTTTGGTGTGATCGGATTTGTACGAAATCTCGGATCTCCTGTCGCAGAAGCCTGGGCCATTTCGCCTACCAGCTCTATCAATGGTATGTTCGAGACAAATTGGCCGATACAGCCCCGCAGCTCGCCTTTATTTTTTAATGTGACAAAACATCCGCAATGTTCGTTAAGAGTCGCCTTATCGGACGACTTTTTTTCTGGTTTTTTTCCTGCCACCGCTGCTCTGACAGCTTCTCTCGCCGCGGCCAGCAGAGTCTTTTTTTCGTTCTCATCCATTTTTCATTCCTCTTTAGGCGGTAAATATGTGTCCGAGTTTCTTTATCACAAAAGCGACAAGACCAAGCAGTATCATAACGATTACCGTTGCGGTATTGAAATGCTTGTCTATATATTTCTTTGCCTTGGCCCCGAACAGATAGAATATAAGTCCTTCACTGCCGAATCGCATCGTCCTGAATACCACACTTATCAGTACGAACTTGGTTACAGATACATTTGCCAAACCGCCGAGCCAGCTAAAAAGCATATAAGGTACAGGTGTAAGGGCGGATATCGCTATCGCCCAGAAATCATATTTCTGATACAGCTCAAGTGCCAGTTGAACCTTTTCGCCCAGATGGACCTTATCGAATATCGCGATTACATTATCGCCGCCGATAGTCATTCCGCACAGCAGGGCGATAGTACCTCCCGTCACCGAGAAAATCGAGCATATCAGGCCGTACTTGATTCCGTTTTTCGGCTTGCCTAGGCACATCCCCAATACCAGCACATCTGCCGGTATAGGAACACAGATAGGCTCGGTAATCGCTAATACTATCAGCGCGATAAGTCCGAACTTGGTATCCGCCCAGTGCAGGACCCAGTTATATGCTCGCTTATGTATTTGCCAGGCAGGCAGCTTCGCCTCGGCTGAAATGATTTCTTCATCCATATGAATTCTTCGAAATAAAATACTAAAGGCTAAAAAATGAGGGCGCAGGGGCTCGAACCCTGGACCTACGGCTTAAAAGGCCGTTGCTCTACCAACTGAGCTACACCCCCGATTAGCCTGCAAATACTCGATTCACTTGTAAATATCCGGATATTTATAATATAAACCTAATTTCAAAGCAATACTAATTATATCAAATAAAAGATAAGTATGCCAACAGAGCCCAGGCGTTTACCCGCCGTAGATTTATCGAAGGCTGGGACAGCGCAGGGAGATGTCATTGCGAGGCCGAAGGCCGCGGCAATCTCGGTTAGCCCTGCCATCCCCGTATGGCAGGGTCAATAAATTCCCCGCCGAAAGGCGGTGCCTCAACTTTTCACTTTTAGTTTTTAGTTTTAATCTAAGTTTTCCATCCAGTCATCAGCAAACAATGCAAGATCAAGCCCATTGACACTGCCGTCATAATTGAGATCACCTGTATGATATTTCCGCAGGAACGGATAAGTCTGATTTTCGCCAATGTTCCACGCATCAATAAAATCCCATCCTGCCGATGTAAATGTCGAAAGCATTTTCATCTGGGCTGTGGTTTTACCTTCACCCCCATCACTTGTTGTCTGGCTACAAGTTTCAATATCCCAGAAAGATACATTAACCTCATTTGGGCCATCACTATTTCCAATCAAACCGCCAACATTACTATCTCCAATAACCCTTCCTGCGGAATAACATTCTGTGATAATAGCTGTTCTCCATGTCTCTCCATCATGGATTCCTACCAGCCCTCCTACATTATCTCTTCCTGTAACTGACGATGTGCTGTAACAGTTACTTACAGTGCCAGGCCCACCCCAACTATTGTTGTTTCCAACCAGCCCGCCGACATCTTCATTGCCATTGACTGAACCGGTACTATAACAGTTTGTTACAACGGATTCATTTTCCCCGACCAGCCCACCTGTATAATCATTACCATCTACTGCTGACATACTGTAACAGTTAATTAAAATGGCAGGGCCGCTGTAGGCAATATGATTTGTTCCTACTAGTCCGCCGGCAAACTTCCTGCCGCCATTTACCGCTCCTGTACTGTAACAGTTTGTTATAATAGCGTCATTGTCCCCAATCAGCCCTCCTACGTTAAAATTTCCGCTAACAGTACCTGTAGCATAGCAATCCGTTATATAGCTGTTATCGCTACCTTCTCCCACCAGCCCACCGACAATAGTATTTCCATCAACTATACCTGTAGCGTGACAATCAGTAATATTGCCACCTGTTCCCATAAGACCACCAACAGAATTATTTCCGCCGACAGCACATGTTGAATAGCAATTTTGTATAACGCTGCCGTTATAGTACATGTTAAATCCTATCAATCCGCCAATCCTATAATTTCCATTTACTGTACCTGTGCTGTAAGAGTTTGTTATATTACCCTGAACACGTGCGGCTAATCCACCAACACTATCATTCCCAGTTATATGGACATTCTCCAAACCAAGATTAAGAACCTCTCCCCATACTGATCCAAACAAACCGACATAGTCTTCACTATTCGCATCAATCGTAAGATTTGATATTACATGGTCATTACCATCAAAAACACCCCTGAATAGTTGACCGTATATCGGCGTAATAACAGCTTTATCAAAAGTATAACCGGCCAGGTTGATATCGTTTGTGAGTATAAAACAATCGTTGTAATCATTCGTATCAGCCGCAAGCTGGAGCAAATCATTGACATCTGCGATTTGGTATGGACTGTTAGGCTCACCTGTCCCGCCGGAATACGCAAAACAACCAGGTGCCAATAGAAATATTGATAGACTTACAATACTAATGATTTGAAAAAAACCTCGTTTCTTCTCCATATACCCTCCTGCAATCCTATAAAACCACCTGAAACCTTATTATAACATAACTTTTGGCCCAAATCTATCAAAATTCGTTTAGCCCTGCCATCCCCGTATGGCAGGGTTTCACAGAGCCGCGACCGTAAGGGAGCGGTAATCATTATCAAAACAAATAATCAGTAAAATCAGCGTTCCGTCGTCGCCAAAGCTATGACGGATAAAAATCAGTGTTTAAAAAAACTTTGTCCCTTTGATCCTTTGTTCCTTGCGTGGCTATACTGATAATCCCTTTTTTGTTCAAGACATCATATCTCTTGAATTTTTAACATTTTTTTACATTTTTGGCATTTTTTATATAAATTCCTGCTTGACTATATTTGCTAACGTAGATATATTTGAAACGCTCTGGTGTGGTTGGCAATCACGCCATGAATGGTGGTGGAAGAGAATTTGGAGTGAATTTGCAAAAAACTTTGAATATCGTTGACTTTTGTCCTTGATTAAATTTGCTGATTACTTAATATCATGCGTCTAAAAAATGTCGCTGACCTTAAGTTCAGCGGCATTTTTGTTTGCCTGTCGCGTCGAAGTCTTGACGAAGACAGGAGCTCTTTTTGAAAAGATTATAACAGACCAGAAGAATAAGCCTTAAAAGCCGACCTAATGCTTTAAGAGGCGCCAAGGCTGCTGATCAAATCCCGTTTACTAATGGGCTCGTAGCTCAGTTGGTTTAGAGCGCACGCCTGATAAGCGTGAGGTCGGAAGTTCGAATCTTCCCGGGCCCATTAAGTTGGAAAATCGAAATTCGAATGTCGAAACTCGAAACGATTTGCGGAATTTGAAAATTCGAATTTGTTATTTGTTTCGAATTTAGGATTTCGTGCTTCGGATTTTCCGCAATAGCGGTCCCGGGGACGTAGCTCAACTGGGAGAGCGCCGGCTTTGCAAGCCGGAGGTTGTGGGTTCGATCCCCATCGTCTCCATTGTTTAGCCCTCACCCCTGTGGTGGGGGTTAGTTTGTTCTTTGAAAAGTTAATAGTGTAGATGTCATAAGGGTATGTTTGTGTATTTATACATACAACATATTTTTTGTAGCGTCAGATAATAACCTTATCTAAAAAAACCGGAACGTATCAATCTTTGATTGATATGGTCAAGTTACTAAGGGTGTATGGGGGATGTCTAGGCGTCGAGAGGCGATGAAGGACGTGGCAGGCTGCGATAAGCCC